>JACPRH010000026.1 GCA_016190055.1 Nitrososphaerota archaeon
AAACTCCTTGGACGTGCCATGACGCCATAACAGGTACGAAGCAGTATATTAAACCATCTAAATTAGGACAGTGCCCAATATTATTTTTCATCTGTATATATTTGATGTTCTTAGATTTCCATTAGTATTGATATATTTTCCATAATCTTAATTAAGAAATTAGTTGCTCTAATAATTAGACGCGACATGAACGCAAGAATTAGGAAAAAGCAGGTTAATCGTGAAGGTTATACAGCAGCCCCAGCGTTACAATCATCGAGTGCAAATAACAAAAAAACAAAGCTGACGGCAAAAGCAGTGATTATAACAGTCTTAGTTTTGATGACTCTACTCCTGATCGAGTTTGCGTTCTTGGCGCCACTTATGCCTAAGGCTAGCGCGGGTGGTCCTTACATCCTTAGCTTCGACGCGTTTGACTACGATAACAAGCGTGAGGTCACCATACTAATGAATGGTGAGACTGTGGCTTCTTTACCACCAGTAAAGTCTCCGCAGCAAGACAACCAGCAGGAATGGATCTCCGAAATTGATTTAACAGATTTTCTGGTAGAAGGCACTAATAATCTTACATTCAAGCAGGAAAAGGGGTCTTCGTTCCAAGGCGACCTCGCTATTTGGCACGTTTACGGTAATGACGATCAGAAGTGCCTGTGGAAGCCAGATCGCACATCATGGACTTACAACTTCTACTTCTCGGAGAGCGGAACAAACTATTACTATATTGAGTATCAGAATTATGACTTCATGACCATAGATGAGGTAACTATTACACTGAACGGGCAAGTAGTTGACGTCCAGCCAGGCTGCAGCCAACCATACCGCGATGGATGGATATACGCAAATTTGAGAGTCCCATTCGTCGTCACCGGCACGAACAACCTTACCTTCACTGAAAACACAGACACGGCAAAAATACGAAACCTTGTAGTCGGCAAGGATAATCAAGTATTATTCAACGACACAACGGAACGCTCAATATCAAAGGTCGGCAACCCCTCAACAACCTACACATTCAACGTTCCATAAACAGTGACAGGAGAATAGGAAAGAGTCCAAAGTCCCGAGAACTCCCTCTTTCTCACTTCTCTACCATATATTTTAGATAGTGACGACAGTAACAACAACAAGCCTCCTTAAGATTTAGCCTGTTCGATGAGATTAAAGCCATATCTCGTCAACCCAGATAAGGCGCTTCAAACGTAAGAATCATCCGCAGATCTTCAAGCGAAATCACAGATAGCGCTGGACGAGTTATCAGTGTTAGAAGAGCACGTCCCATGGACAGGTGAAAAGTAAGTCTTTATCTGTAAGACGCTACCGATCGGTTATTGAAAGTTTTGGCCGCTAACAGCGATAATGATATTTTGACTGTGTCGAATGTCAGCGTGAAAGTCAAGGATCAAGTGATTCTGGACAACATAAGCTTCGGTCTCAAAAAGGGCACCACCTTGGCGATAGTCGGGCCTAATGGTGCAGGAAAGACGGTGCTGTTCAGAGCGCTTTTGGGTCTCATGCCGTACACAGGTACGATTGAGTGGCGCGGCGCGGTCAAGATAGGCTATGTGCCGCAGAAGCTCTCTGTGAGCGATATACCGATTTCGGTTAGAGAGTTCATGCTATACAAATGCGGTTCGGGACCGCATGTGGAGAAGTGCATCACTTCAGTAGAGCTAGGCACCGGACGGATGCTGGATAAGGAGTTAGGAGTCCTTTCAGGAGGACAGCTGCAACGTGTGCTAATCGCGTGGGCTATAGCGGATAACCCGGATGTGCTTTTGTTTGATGAACCTACTAGCGCCGTTGATGTTGACAGCCAAGAGACCATTTACGAGCTGTTAAACAGGTTGCAGCAAGAGCATGAAATAACTATACTGATAATTACTCATGATATGCATGTTGTTCGACACTACTCGGATTATATGCTGGCCTTGAATCGAAAAACGATTTTCTTCGGGGACTCTGAAGAAATATCTAATCCATCTCTACTAGAAGCAATCTATGGCAGTAGATTACTGCTAAGAAAAAAGCCCAAGGAACAGGAGTAATGGATCCCTGTGACTGACGCGTTAGCTTTTGGCTTGATTACAGCAATCGCAGTGGGACTGTCAGCGGGCTACCTAGGATCACTTATGGTTCTGAAGAAAATGGCGCTAGTAGGTGATGCTCTATCCCACGTAGCTTTGCCAGGGCTAGGTCTAGGTATTCTTTACGGCTTCAACCCCTTCTTCGGAGGCTTCGTCTTCCTTTTCGTAGCAGCCGCATTAATTTGGCGGATAGAAAGGGTCACTAAACTCTCGGTTGAAACCATAATAGGCGCGCTTTTCACGCTCTCCTTAGCGGCTGGCATACTGATAATACCTGAATTTGAACTACTCGAAGCCCTCTTCGGAGATATCAGTAAAGTGACCTTAGAGAGTACAGTAATAGCAGTAGCCGCATCAGTTGTCGCGGCCCTAATGACCAGAATTATCTACAAGAATATGATATTAGGCATGATCTCTGAGGAGCTCGCAACCTCAGCCGGCGTCCAGGTGGCTAGAACAAACCTCCTATACCTCTTCCTCGTATCCCTCACAGTGGCCGCAGGTCTACAGGTCGTTGGAACCCTGCTGGTAGGCTTCCTAGTAGTAGTGCCTGCTGCAAGCGCAAAGAACCTAAGCTCTAACCTCTACAAATACGGAGTATTAAGCTCCGCATTCGGCGTGATCAGCGCAGTCTCAGGAATCCTACTGTCAGACTACTTTAACCTCCAGCCCGGACCGTTAATAGTTCTTTCAGGCGTCGCTGTATTCATAGTAACCATAATCATACGTTGGGCGGCCAAAGCACCAGCCCTGTAGCCTCAAGATTTATCGGTCAGTATGAAAAAAGAGCGGTTACTTGTCTTTGGGGCAGCACTTGCCTTTAGGGATAGGTTGGCCGTGTGGACATTTACGAGGATGCTTCATCAGGGTGCAGAGGGCATCCGCGAACTCTTGAGACATGTGATGCTCAATTCCGCAGGCCACCTTCGGATCCACCTCGATGCCGAGGGAGTCAGCCATCATCTTCTCGATTAACCTGCCGTTTCGCACCATCCGCTCTCCGACTACGCGTCCCTTTCGGGTTAAAGTCACTCCTTCGCGAGCCAAATACTTGACGTAACCGGATTTCTCCAGCTTCTTCAGCATCTGAACCGCGCTAGGCGGCGCAATCGCCAGGTTCTGCGATATCGTGGAAATCTTGACGGGAGACTCACCTAGCTCCTCAAACAGCCAGACCGCTTCAAGATACTCCTCAGTATGCTCTGATTCAACCGGCATTATGTACAGAACCCTGCAGCCTGAAAGCTCCATATCTTAACCTATCATTCAATTCAAGTGGGGTCTATAAAGGGCTTTTCCGTGGAGATGCTGCTCCACTAACGACCTTTGAACTATCCTTCACAGACACAGGTAACGTCTCCATTGAACGGTATGAGCGAACCAAGTAACCGCCTACTACAGCCCAGTACCCAAGGTAAACGATAACACGGAGCCACTCAGGATTACCATCATACCCCACGAGCGCCTTCAAGATGGAGCCAACCACACCCTTCTCATGAAAGATACTCGCACTATCCGCTGGATTAACATCGTAAGCATGCGCTGCTAATGGTCCAATCTCGACCCCTGAATGCTCAGCAGCCTCCATCAGCTCGTGAACCCCATAGCCGAAGAGCCCAGCTGAGAAGATGAGCAGAAGTACACTAGTATACTTGAAGAAACGCCTTATATCTAGCCGGTAGATGCCACGCATCATCAGAAACGAAAGTCCCATAACTATCCCAACCCCTACAACCATCCCAACGAGGGTCGCAGCGAAATCTTGGACGGCGAAGGCGGTTAAGAACAGGACAGTCTCCAGACCCTCCCGAGCCACCGCTACGAAAGCAAGCACCGCGACGCCGTACACATAGCCCTTGGTGACGGTTGTGTGAATCTTCTCCTCAAGCTCACCTCGAATTAACCGTGAATTACGTGTCATCCAGAAAATCATGTAGGTGAGGACGGCTGTCGCCGAAATAGAGGCGAAGCCCTCGAAGAGTTCCGCAGAAACTCCCCCAAGCCCGCCGTAGACGTAGGCAGCAACTCCACCGACTACAATACTTGTAGCAACCGCCCCAACGACACCTATGAGGAGATATCGGTTAAGATCTGCTCTACCTATTTTTTTCAGGTAGGCGGCGAGAATTCCGACAATCAGGGCCGCTTCTAACGCTTCTCTGAAGGTTATCAGCAGCGGAGCCGATGAGTTTACTAGGGTTTCAACTGATATCATTATACTATTCCGCTCCTTTAATTAGGCGCTCCTAATTAGGAGAGCCTAACTACGTATATAAAGATTATCCGAAATTAAATGATCACACCACCTCAACAGAATCAATGATTTGAACCAAAAAGCCGCAGCCATCACCACTAACAACTCCAAAACAAGAAGCCCATCACCCTGTCCAGCCCTGCATAAACCCAATCAACCCAATACAACAAACAGTCCCCAAGCCAACACTACAAGCAATTCCAACATAATTTCCAACCAAAAACTCAGGGGATAATCTTGCAAGCAGAACCAATGCTTTCAACAAGCACTGCAAACCCAGAGCTTCAATCCAAGCAGATCCATTAGAACCGTAATTGGATTCTTATGCTCTTTTCATTGCTTTATAACCTCCCCCTAGGCCGAGGCAAGCCCGCGTAATAGTATACTTTGTGAAGCACTGCAAATCTGTCTAGCACAACAGAGCAACGTAACGCTACTTGTATTGCAACTTGTTTCAGCGTCCAAATATTCAGAGCATGCCAATGCCCCCAAGCTAAAGTTGCAAGATAGGGTGCAGAACGAGATGATCTAGATAGAAGAAATCTAGCTAGTTCTAACAGTAAGATTGCGTACCGATCATTCTAAGGTGGCATCATGAGTCTCAGTGCAGCAAAACTGTTCTATGCAGCTCTACTCAACGTAGATGGCGGGTCGGTAAGGCTTTGATAGGCTAGCCCGTCCCTTCGGATCATATCTATTTTGGTCTTCTTCGTTGTAAACCGAGACCTCGGCGCCGAGCTCACGTTTGAAAAAGTCCTTCGCCTCCTCAAGAAGACCCTGCTCTCCGAGCGTAGTGGCTATTGCGAGCCGTCTGCTCCGTATCTCCGGTGGAACAGTTAAGATGTCTTCAACGGTCTTTTTAGCGAATGAAGAGACCTCTTTAGCCTGTTTCTTTAGCTCTTCATCCTCCATTAGCTGCTTCATCAGCTGACCAACGTTGAGCGAGCCGGTCTCGGCCATCCGCATAGCCGCCAAGTATACACTTAGCTTCCAGCCTGCAGCAGTATAGTAAACTACTCGTGCTGGCTTTATCTTAGTTACCCGAATAATGTTCAAAGTGTCGTCCAGCAGGCTTCTGATCAGCTCTTCACCCTCCTCAGCATTCACATCTATCAACATAGGATTCGGTCTCGGCCAAGAAGCTGAGTACACGAACTCGCTGTTTCCCAGCAGCTCCCACATTTCTTCAGATACGAATGGAGCGAAGGGTGCAACAAGTCTAACCCGCACCTGCGCCACCTGATACATTACATCCGCTCTAACCCGCTCTCTACTGTCATCCGATCCTGATCGGCTTCGACGCAAATACCACTGAACATCCTGATCCGCTGTGTACACCACAGTTTGAATAGCCTCCCGGACCCGCAGCTTCTCAATAGACTTGGTAGCCTCTTCAACCAGCCCCTGAACCCGGCTGAGCATCCACCTATCCTCAACTCTGAGATCACTCATCTTCGTGCCTAAGCTGTGCTTCTCAGCCGCCCAGATAACTGAGTCATAGAGCCGTTCAAGACGCTCCCTGAAGGTTCGTATAAGCCCGAGACTCATATCAGCGTCCTGCAGAAGCTCTGCTGTTGCAAGAATCGCCATTCTCAGCGGATCGGCACCGTATTGATGCACAGCAGATCTGAGAGGGATGATGTTGCCGAAGGACTTTGACATCTTCTTCCCCTCCATCAGGACGCTTCCGTTAACAACAATCTGGCGAGGCCAACTCTGCTCAGGAAAGATAGCGGCGTGGTTGAAGATGAAGAAGGTCAGATGGTTCGGCACCAAGTCTCGCCCAGAGTGCCGGCTGTCCAGCGGATAGAAGTACTCGAACTCTCCCCTCATCTGCTTCAGAACATCCAAGTCTAGACGGTTCTTCTCAGCGACCGTCTTCTCATCACCTTCCCCTAGAAAGATGTAGTCGAAAACATCTAGACCCAGCTGATCAGCCTTGACGCCGAGCTCATTCACATACTTCGAGACAAGGTAATACGACATGTAAATCACCGAGTCTGAGAGACTCTCGATAATCCACTCCGGGTCCCAAGGCAAGCGGGTACCGAGCCCAGATTTTCGGGCACAGGCCTTCTGCTTCAACCAGTTAATCGTGTACTCAAACTCATTACGAATATCTTCGGGCAGAAGACTCATCTGATCTAGGCAGCGGTGAGCCAGATCCTTCCACTCACGATTACTATAATCGATGAACCACTGGTTCTCAAAGATCTTAACAACACACTCGGTTCCGCAGCGGCAGACCACCGGCTTATTCATGATCTCGTAGCTGATTTTGCCGCCGCCGGAGCTCAACATATCGGCCTTCACCTTATCCCGAGCCTCTGGAACCGACAGCCCCAGATAGACACCGGTTCCATCAGCCATACTGCCCACATGGAACTCATGCCGGTACAGATCGGCAGTTGCCTCCTCAAGCTTAGGATCGTCTTGGCTTTGGATGCCCATCTTCCGAATAATCTGCTCAGAAGGAACACCCCCTTCGTACCCCGCCGAGGCCACGATAACAGGGATCCGGATGGAGCGTACTGCCTCAGGTGACAAACCGTACTGCTTCAACAAATCCGGCTTCACCTCTAGATCCTTCAGCGCCTGATAATCATACGGTGCATGAGCGGGGACCGACATAACTACACCTGTCCCACCTTTAGGATCTACGAATGAAGCTGGGAGAAGCGGTATCTTAGTCTTGGTAACCGGGTTCTCAGCCTCTGCGCCTATAAGCGCTGAGCCTAGTATCTCTTCGTTAATTGTGACTTTCATTGAGAGGTATCGGAGTTTTTCAACCACATCGTGGCTGACGACCCATTTTTCACCATCGACATCAGCCCGTACATAGGTTGCGTCAGGGCGAATCCAGATGTTTGTTACTCCGAAAACCGTCTCCGGTCTTAAGGTAGCCGTTGGGAGAACTTGGTCGTCAAGCCGGAACTTGATCAGCGTATACTCCCCGATTTCAGGTTCAACATCTCCTAAAGTATCGTGTTGACCTACTGGGCTCTGGTCTTTGGGGCACCATCCGACAGGGTGGCTTCCGCGGGTGATCAACCCTTTCTGATAGATCTTCTCGAACTGCCATCTGATGAAGGCACTGTACTGCGGATCCACTGTGGTGAACTCTCTACGCCAATCGATCGAGTAGCCGATTTCCTTCATACCGGCCTTGATCTCTTGATGGAAGTACCGTGCAATCTCAATCGGCTTAGCCATAAGTGGAATAATGTCTTTAGGAACCTTGTAGAGGTTGATGAAAGTCTCGATTAGCTCCTTATCACCTGACTCAAGACGCTCAGACATCGCTAGTATCGGGGTTCCAGTGTAGTGGAAGGCCATAGGGAACAGAACCTGATAGCCCTGCATCCGCTTATACCGGGCGTAGACATCAGTCAGAGTGTAGGTGCGGCCGTGCCCAATATGCTGAGGCGAGTTAGGATAGGGGTAGGCTACGGTTAGATAGAACTTGGGGCGAGCCGGATCCGGATTAGCCTCGAACAGCTTGGCTTCGCTCCACCGTTGACGCCACTTATCCTCAATCGCTCCTAAATCCAACACAATGACCAGCCCTGCCTGCCTGCCTACGTCTTAGATTCTTTGCTTCCCGCTACTGAGGATGATACTGCGTGTTTAGCGGCCTCCATTGCTTCTCCAATCTTCTCAGCGCTGCGGCCGCCACCCTGCCCAAACCTAGGGTCACCGCCGCCTGAGCCGCCTAGAACCTTCGCAATCTCTCGAACGATCTCACCGGCCTTCAACCCTTTCTTTATAGCTGCTTCACCGCAGAAGACGAACAGCCTGACGCTTCCGTTCACCGCCGCGAAGCCGCAGTATATCAGGCTGGGATCCACTTTGATAGCTGCTTCACCGACCGTTACGTGATACTCTTCGTCGAGCCCTTCATCTGCAGACATGTATAGCTTCAACCCGTCGACTTCGGTGGCGCGTTTAGAGATGTCTTCAACCTCATAGGTAGAGAGCCGTTTGATTAGCTGCCTCTGCCGTTTCTTCAAGTCATCAGCAGTCTTCTTTAGCTCATACGTAGCCTTGACCGCCTTGTCTTGAGGAGCTTCAAGTATGTCGGAGATCTCGCTCAGGGTGCTCTCTCTTGCCTGAACGTATGAAAGGGCAGGTTCACCGGCAACGAACTCTATTCGTTCGACACCGTCCTGAACACGTTCGCTTCGAAGAATCTTGATGAAACCTATGTCGCCGGTTCTAGAGGTGTGGGTTCCGCCGCAGGCCTCAACATCCCATCCTGAGATGTTCAGGATTCTGAGCTCCCTCATCGGCACAACACCTCCTTGGTAGAGTCTGAAGCCGTACTTCTGCTCAGCCTGACTTCTCGGAAGTATTTCCTTAATCACCGGCAGATTCATCAGGATGGCGCTGTTAGCAACCGACTCTATTTTGTCTAGTTCTTCACGCGTGAGGTGAGCGTAGTGAGTGATGTCCAGCCTCGCCTTATCGACGCCTTTGAAGGCGGAGTGCTGCCAGACCCATGATCCCAAGGTCTTCTGGGCGGCGCCGTTGACTAGGTGGGTGGCGGTGTGGTGTCGGGTGAGGAGACTGCGTCTATGCGCGTCAACTTTGCATCGGATGGTCTGCCCCTCATTGAGCTGAGGCTTCTTAAGCCGGTGAAGCACCACATTACCGTACTTCTCGACATCTTCAACCTCGAAGCCGCCGATGAATCCCAGATCAGGTTCCTGTCCACCGGAGCGTGGGTAGAAGGCGGTTGCGTCTAGAACAATGTACTGGTTGTCAAATATCTTCAGAACCTTCGCGGTGAACTCGAAGAGATCCTGATCCTCGTAGAAGAGAAGTCGTGTAGGGGGTACTCGTTCAACATCGAACTTCTGAGGCGTCTTCTCTTCACGCTCCATCATGTGGCGCTCGGTGACCTTCGCGTAGAAGTCCTGAGGCACCTCTATTGGGAGACCGTGTTTCTTCAGCATGTCAGGAGTAATCCCCTCCGAGTCGTACAGCTGTATCAGTTCGTCTTCACTTGGGTTTCTGCGGGTCTTAGCCATGCTGCCTACGTGTTTGTCTATTCGCTCCACCGTATTTCGATACCTTTGCTCCTCAACCTCAAGAATCTTCGCGATCTCGCCTCTACGCTCATCGAGCTCAGGATACATCGCCATGAGATAATCGATATGCCAGTTAGCAACCTCTTCAAGCGTCAGATTCCAGCCGAACTCGTCGAGAAAGCCCAGCGCACGCCTCAACACTACCCTGAGATTGTAGCCGCCGCCGACGTTGCTCGGTAACCCCCCATCCGAAATCGCGAAGACCAAGCTTCGCGTGTGATCCGCCACAGCGTACAGCGCCTCAAGGCCAGCGGTCTGCCGCTGCAGATCCTTCTCGGAGATACCTAGCTCCTTCGCGATCTTAGCCTTCTCCTCCTTCAAATCAGAGATCTCGTCAAGGTTAAGGACGCCTGCAAGCCGCGCATACCGTAAGTAGAATTCTGGATCATACTCGATGTTGCAGCGAGCCATCATCTGCTTCAAAGCGGGGCCGAAGACCGCGTCGTAACTGGTCGGGGTACCTTGGGTGATCCAGCTGAAACGCTCTAACCCGGCGCCCATGTCGATGACCTTCTCCCTCATCACCCGATAATCTTCAGGGGTTCCCTTGAACTCGGTGAAAACAGCGTTCCCCAGCTCAAGACCCCGCACGTTGTACTCGAGGCTGTAGCCGAAGGCACCGTATCCAAGCCAAACATCCTCGGTGAAAACCACCTCTTCAGGAGGAATGCCGAAGGGACCGGTGAGAAGCTCAAAGTCCAAGTCGACGCAGCGATCCTTCCAGTAACCCTTCCCCTGATCCGAAATGCTGTGCTGCCCAATCATGCAGAAGGAGGAGTAGTGTTTACCGGATACCCCTACATTCTGAATATCATTGAAGCGCAGACACATCTGCGGCACAATAAGCGGGTTCGCAGGCATATCGAAGACAACTTCGCCGCCCTCAATACGTTGAAAATCAATTATCGAAGCGACTGTAAAGAAGAGATCAGGCCGCCACCGACACACCACAGGGTAGCGTTTAACGCTGGTATGCCCATTCTTAACAAAGAAGCTCTCAACCTGACGCCAAGCATCAATATAGTCGAACCGCCGATTAGTCGGAGGATCACCTAGAAACTCGTAGTGCTGACAAGGAGGCTCAGGACAAACCACTCTATCAGCATCCAGCGTCCAAAAGTAGCGTCCACACTTAACACACTGCTTTCTAATGAAGCCTTTCTGCCGGAACAGCTCGACCTCATAGTACCGTTTAAAGTCGGAGGAAAACTTGGACTTAAGAGCCGCCTTCATCATTTACAGACCCGTCTCCTGATGAGGGGTTAATAACGATGTCTCTCTAACGGTGCTGTTAAGTTATTTGTGGTGAGTAGTTCTGTTAACTCTGCAGGGATGATCTGGTAGCGTTGCTTATCATTGTTCTAGGCAAGTTTCGGTGCGTAAATAACTAATAACATCCTCCTGTTCTATATGCCTGTTTGTACTGTTATTCCAGCACTCGGCAAATAGCTCCTGCGGTTCACCGTCGGAGCTCATTAGAATTCTCAGTCGAAGGTATGGTAGAACATTTGAATCGTTTGCCTGAGCTGGCTCAGTGATCCGGTAATCTACAGCCAATCTACCGCTCCGATCAACTTCAATACTGGCGTTAGGGTATCTCGTCAGTAAGATTTTGGTTTCCTCCAACCGGTTTGCTCTTTCGATAACCGCTTCATTTGGTAGCTCCCTTTCGGAAGGGACAGGCCGCCTAACAGATACTAGGTAAAGAGCCAGTATCAATACGCCTGTGATGGTGATCACCATCGCAACTGCTACAGTCTTGCTTTGGAGCATGAAACCGTTTATTGTTCTAGATTAATAAAAAGATCTCCAACTAACCTACTCGAGCACGCACCGATAACATTCACAGGTGCAATGTGTTCTCGAGGCTGGCTCGACACAAGGAGCAGAACTCCCGGCTCTTTCTATCAGTATCAGCTATACTGTTAGAGAAGAACATCACACAGTCAGAATTCCTATCATGAGAAAGCCCGAAGACGTGACCCAGCTCGTGAATCGCCTCCTTCACCGCCCGATCCACGTAAAGCGCAGCATCAGGCCGTCCGCCGAAATACTCAGGCTTCAGACGATTCAGAGAGATAACCCCGGCTCGAATCGACGGGCTAGCTAATCCGAAGACGTAGTTTAACTCAGGAACGTAAAGATCAGCGTCAGTGACTCCGAGAAAATAATCTGGTGAGAGAGACGATGCTACCGTGTTAGCGATGTTTTGGAGAAGAATCGAAGCGTTGTACTGGTTCCGGTTAGAGTCGAAGCAACCGTTGAGAAGAGACCCAGATTCCGGCCCGACGCTACATGAGAAGCGGGGGAAGGTTTGGGAAACCTCCTGCTGTATTTTACGCAGAATCTGCCGATCCTTGCAGCGTATTGGGAGCAGCTGGATATCCGGCAAAGGTCACTAGGTAAAAATGGGGGTTGACCGGATATTTCTTTTGCTCTCCAGTTAGGCTCTACCTTAAGTTGAAAAATTTTAAATAGCCTCCGCAAAGTCTGCCTGTTGCGAGTCGAAATAAAATGGAGTCTGTATATGCCGCACTGCTGCTTCACAAGCTCAACAAAGAGGTAAACGAAGAGAACGTAAAGAAGGTTCTACAAGCCGCTGGAGCACAGCCCGACGAAGTCAAAACTAAGGCCCTTGTTGCAGCCCTCAGCGAAGTAAACATCGATGAGGCATTGAAGAGCGCAGTCGTAGCACCCGCACCGGCATCAACTGAAGCCGCGCCGAAAGCAGAAGCTAAGAAGGAAGAAAAGAAGGAAGAGAAGAAGGAAGAAGAAGCGCTCGCAGGACTCTCAAGTCTATTCGGCTAGAATAGGCTTCGAAAGAGAACATCTAGGCGCTTCCCGCTACCCTCAACTACACTTCCCTTCTCCATTATCTTCTTCAACGCTAGCAATAGCTTTATCCCGTAATTTTCGTTTATTTGTCTAAACTAAACCGAGCGTGTAGACTGACTGGATGAATAACCGACTGCGACACTCAGCCCACCTACGCTCAACAGATTAATTGAGACTGTAGAGTTCGCGGGCCCAGACCTCACCTGCTTCTTTCTTGCGCGTCTTGCAGAGAGTAGCCTAATCTAGCTTAGATACAAAATGCGATGTTGTTAGGCTGCACTGTGTTGGAAAGCTAAACCAATCAGGTTAGCCGCTGAACCCTTTCTTCTGAGCTAAGCTCAGGATAGTTTGGGCTCTTAGCTGAGCCGTTGAGAGTATGTCAGGTAGGGATTCACGTGTAGGAATAGCCGCTTCGACAGCAAGTGCCCTTGCATGTCTAGCTGCCTGCGCTAGGATGAGTGGGGTAGTTTCTTTTGTGAGGAATGCCGAGTTGACTGCCAGCGCCATTGCTGAGTTGAATGCTGCTTGGATGTTGCGTTGATACTCGTCTAGGTTTAGGGATAGGTCGGTTCTATGGAAGACTAGGCCGTCCATGTAGGCTGCGTTGAGTGATAATCCAGCCTTGATCGGTTTCAGGTTGAGTTTAGCGAGAAGTCCGGATAGCTTCGGTGAAATTTTCTCACCGGTTTTAACGACCGTGGTATCCTGCGTTACGACGATGTTGCCTGCGTCGATCTTTGTTGGAACCTTCAGTTCTTTGAATTCGCTGAGAACTGGGCCAGGCGGCATCCCTGTGTTACCAGCAGGCAGGATGACGTCGTTAGTCGCGATGTCTCCGGCTCTCGCGGGTAGATCAACCTTGTTTTTGTCAAGCATTAGTTGAAGCTTGAACGGGTTCATGCTGGTGAAGATCAATGCATTCTGATCTGTAATTGAGGTAAGAAATTGATCGATATTCGTTCGACTGTCCTTTAACGCCATGGTTACGAGCTTGTTTTTAGCTACGAGGATGTTGAGCTCTCCTCGGAAGTCCTTTCGAAGCGCCATCATCTGACGTGCTCGAACCTTACGGATCCTAGAGGCTGCGATGACCTGACTTCCTTCAGAGTATTCTTTGATCTTCTGAAGCATCTCGGTCTTCTTAGGTGAATAAGTTTGGTGTCCAGTCCTCATCTCTTAGCTCACCGCTGCAGTCGCGACTGGTTTTGACATTGTTAGCTTCAGCATAACGCGGCCGAAGTTATTTGCACCAGACGGCATCTTTCGCTCAATGTTGCCCAGAACCGCTAGAGCATTCTCAGCGATCTGCTCATCAGTCATCTTCTCGTCGCCTACCTTGCCGGTGACTGCGAGCTGCTTTCTACTTCTGATCCTAACAGCTGTTCTGAACCGCTGAATCATTCCTTCAACAGGAGCATTAGGCGGTAGAGGCATAGGCATCTTCCCTCTTGGACCAAGATACTGACCGAGAGCCTTTCCAATCTTCGGCATGTAAGCTGTCTCAGCTAGGAAAAATGAGTAGTTTTTAGCAATCGTCTTCATCTGCCGTTTTTGCGAGGCGGCCTTGTCGAGCTCTTCAACCTCGATGACGCGGTCGGCGCCGCCCTTCCTCGCACGTGTAGCTAAATCGCCACCTGCGAAGACGCAGACGGTTGGTTTCTTAGTAAACGGGTGAGGTAGATAAATTAACTCGTTAACGTTCAAATCAACCTTCTTGATATCGATATCACGTAGAGTAATGATCAATTCAAATGATTGGTCGAAGCCCCGCTTACTGGACTTCTCCCGGGCCTCCTTGGCCATTTTAACAAAGTCTTTAGCGTTCACCAATGGTAGTCACCACGTCTCCGGCTCGGCCTCTCCGCGATGAAGACCTTATTAAGATATCATCTTGAAAGACCGAATCGTCGATCGATCCTGCCTCTCAAAAATGGCTCTAATAACAGTTTCCTTATCCTGCTCGATCCTATTAAACTAAGAAACAGGAACCTAATACAGCTTGCTGGCGTTTAAACTGGAATAATATCTGATCTAGCAGCCTGCTGTGACGGCTAGAAAAAAGATACATTCCCGTCTCTTAACTGATTTATGAGCCTAGTCTTGCGCTCTAATGTTATGATTGATTATTTGATTAATTGATTGATTTACAGTTGCAGGAAGCTTCGTCTTGAGAGTAGGTTTGCGAAGAGCGCAGCTTTACTTGGTTCACTTTCGGCGGCCCGCATCATTGTTGTCTTCGCTACTCCTAGATGGAAGCGTTGACAATAGGAGCACTTAACGTTGGGAGATATAGATGAACCGATTGATCTGCCGGGTATTAGCGAAATACTGCTCGATGTTCTTAGCTGATGCTGCTTGAAGAGCGGCCACTCCTGAACTAGCATGCCTACAGGCAGAGTTCTCAAGAAGCTAGGCACCGCCCCAAGGGTTATCTCGATATCCTTCAGCGTTTCCGCGTAACTCAATTCTTCATCTTTATTCATACTGATTGTAATCGCATCCGAACATATATCACAAATGCTTCAAATGTATACTTTTGGGTGCCAGATAAATTCAGGCTAGGATATCTACGGTAGGCTTGTTCTTCTGCATCCACTCCAAGCTCTTAACGAAGACAGTCGCGGTCTCTGGGTTGGTGAGTACTGGAATACCGAGTTCGACTGCACGACGACGAATTACATATTCGTCTTCAAGCATATCGGCGTACTTTTCCATTGCTGAGGACTGTGGAATATTGATGATAAGGTCAAGTGTTCCACCGACAAGATAGTCAACAATGTTCGGCTTCCTTTCAGGCTCATCTAGCTTGAAGACTGTTGTAACGTCTGGAACACCATTCTGCGTGAAGAACTCAGAGGTATGCTCAGTCGCGAGGATGTGGTAGCCTAGCTGTTGCAGCGTCTCAACAAGCGGGAGAATACGTTTCTTCATTCCTGTGCCACCTACCGTGATCAGGATGTTGCCGCCTGGTCTAGGGGTCTTGTAGCCTGCGGAGGCCATTGCTTTACTCAACGCGTCGAAGAAGCTGCTTCCGAAGCAGGCGACCTCTCCAGTTGACTGCATCTCTACTCCGAGGAACAGGTCAGCTCCCTCTAGCTGAGTGAACGAGAACTGCGGAACCTTCACCCCGAACAGCCCCTTCTTCCTCGACAGGGAAAGCATCGGCTGAAGACTCCTCCCTAAGACTGCGAGCGCAGCTGCATCCATCAGATTAATCCCGGTCAGCTTGGATATGAATGGCATCGAGCGAGAGGCTCTGAGGTTACACTCAATCACGTAAACGGTGTCGTCTTTAACGATAAACTGGATATTGAACGGCCCCTTCACGTGTAGAGCTCGAGCGATTCTTCCCGCATAATCTTCAAGAGTCTCAAGCACCTGTGGAGCAACCCCTTTCGGTGGAGCAACCATAATAGCGTCACCGGAGTGTATACCAGCCTTCTCAACATGCTCAATAACCGAGCCTATCAGCACATCTTTCCCGTCTGAGACTGCGTCGAGCTCCACCTCCATCGCGTTCTGGATGAACTTGCTTATTACTACAGGATGTTCTGGACTGACACGCGCAGCCGCCTTGAGGAACTTTTCAAGATGCTCAGTAGTCCAAATCACCCTCATAGCTGCTCCGCTTAACACGTAGGAAGGCCTAACCATCACCGGGAAGCCGACTTCTTTGGCGAAGCTTCGCGCCTCTTCGATGGAGGCGAACAGGCTCCACTGCGGCTGAGCCATGCCTAGATCGTCGAGTAGCTTGCTGAACTTCGAGCGGTCCTCTGCCATGTCCACGTCTCGGCTGCTTGTTCCGAGGATAGCGACACCGCGCTTAGCCAGTTTAGGGGTGAGGTTGTTAGCTGTCTGTCCGCCTACACAGGTAACTACGCCCTTCGGATTCTCCTTCTCGTAAATATCTAGGACGCGTTCTAATGTGAGCTCCTCGAAGTAGAGACGATCACTCATATCGTAGTCGGTTGATACCGTCTCTGGGTTGCAGTTTACTACGATGACCTCTTTCATGCCGTTTCGCTTCAGCCCCCACACCATGTTCATGGTGCACCAGTCGAACTCCACTGAGCTCCCGATCCTGTATGTTCCGGCACCTAGAACCACGGCCTTCTCTTTACCGCCGCTGAACTCTACGTCATCTACATCACCGCTGTAAGTCATGTAGAGGTAGTTGGTCTGCGCCGGCCACTCACCGGCTAACGTGTCAATCTGCTTCACAACAGGAGTGATGCCTAACCGTTTCCTGAGGCTCCGCGCATCGTCCTCCGAGACACCCAGACAGAGCGCTATCTGCCGATCTGAAAAGCCTAGACGCTTCGCGCTGCGAATAATATCTGTAAGCTGCGGTTTAGGCGCATCTTTCCCAGCGGCCTTGACCTGCTTCTCAATCTCAACAACGTTTCTAAGCTTCTCAAGGAACCACCGATCGACGAACGAGAGCTTCTGTATCTGCTCAAGAGGTACGCCGCCCTTAATCGCCTGTATAAGCGTAAACAGGATTTCATCGGTAGGTCGGTTTAACCCAGTTTCCACCATATCCATCGACTCATCTTCTTCACCGGGGTTCCCAACCAACCCCACTCGACCTATCTCCAGCATTCGGATAGCCTTCTGAATAGCCTCCTCGAAGCATCTGCCTATCGCCATCACCTCGCCCACCGACTTCATCTGGGCGCCTAGACGTCGGTTGACCCGCTCAAACTTCTGCAGATCCCACCGCGGCATCTTCACCACAAGATAGTCTAGAGACGGCTCAAAACAGGCAGTCGTTACACCGGTGACCTTGTTGCTTAACTCTGGAAGAGCATAACCTAACGCAAGCTTGGCTGCTACATAGGCGAGAGGATACCCAGTCGCCTTAGACGCTAAGGCTGATGACCGTGAAAGCCGCGCGTTAATCTCAATAGCGTAGAACAGCTCAGACTTCATGTCGAGCGCGAATTGGATATTGCATTCACCCACGATGCCGCAGACTCGGGTTGCACGTATAGCAGCCTCCCTAAGCATATGGTACTCCCGGTTGGTCAGGGTTTGAGAGGGTGCGACGACAATATTATCGCCGGTGTGAACCCGCATCGACAGCATATTCTCCATATTGCAGACGGTGATGCAGTTGTCGTCCCTATCACGCATCACCTCGTACTCAACCTGCTTCCACGATCCCAGATACTCCTCGACCAGAACCTGATGAGCTATGCTGTTGGAGAGACCTCGTTGCGCAACCTCGTCAAGCTCATATTCGTTGTACGCAACACCTGCGGCTCTGCCGCCTAGCGTGTAGGCGACCCTAACCATCACAGGGTAACCGATTTCCTTAGCGGCTTCACGAGCCTCCTTAACTGAATAGGCGGCCCGGCTCTTTGGTACCGGTATCCCGGCGGCAGTCATAGTCTTTCTGAACAGATCCCTATCCTCAGTCGCGTTGATTCCGGCGACAGGCGTTCCCAGTACCTTAACACTATACTTCTCAAGCACCCCTTCCTTCGCAAGCTCGACACCGCAGTTCAACGCGGTTTGGCCTCCGAAGCTCAGGAAGATACCGTCCGGCCTCTCCTTCTCAATAACTTCAGAGACGTATTGAAGCGTAACCGGTAAGAAGTAGACCTTATCAGCCATTCGGCTGTCTGTTTGGATAGTGGCGACGTTGGGGTTAACCAGAACCGACTCGATTCCTTCTTCCCGAAGGGCTTTGAGAGCCTGAGAACCGCTGTAATCGAACTCACCAGCCTCACCTATCTTGATGGCTCCGCTGCCGATCACGATAACCTTCCGAACACCATCTGGTCGGCTCAAAGTGAACCCTCCTTCAAGATCCGGTCGAACTCATCAAAAATGTAGCGAGTATCATACGGTCCGGGTGAAGCTTCAGGGTGGAACTGAACCGAGATGCAGCGGCCGTTCTCATGCCGCAATCCTTCACCGGTTTTATCGTCGGCGTTGACGAACCATGGTCGAAGACCTGTGCCTGATAGAGACTTTGGATCAATCGCGTAGCCGTGATTCTGGCTTGTAACATAGCCGCGCCTGCCCTCCGCCACTACACAGGGTTTGTTCTGGCCTCGGTGACCATACTTTAGCTTGAAGGTATCTCCGCCTAGCGCCAACGCAAGAATCTGGGTGCCAAGACAGATTCCGAGCATCGGAACATCTTTTCTGAAGAGATCCTGCACAGTTTTGATAGTCTCGGTGCAGCGCTTTGGGTCTCCAGGCCCGTTGCTAATCAGCACTCCGTCTGGGTGGTACTTGAGAACCTCGTCAGTCGAGATGTTGTAGGGGGCTCTGATTACCTTCATTCCTCGTTGAATGAGTTCACGTATTATGCTGAGCTTGACGCCGCAGTCAATTAGGACTACAACCTTGTCTCCAGCACCATACTCTATCGGCTGTTTCACCGATACCTCCTTGACGAAGTTGATTTCGCCGTACTGTTGACTTGAACGCAGCGACTCAAGGAGCGCGTCATCGCTTGATGGGTTCTCAGCGACCTCTAAGGTGCCCATCATTACTCCGTGAACCCTGATTCTCTTCGTTAACTCCCTAGTGTCGATTCCGTAGATACCGGGAACTTTGCCTAACCTCAACCATTCGTCTAAACTCATCTTAGAGGCCCAGTGATTAGGCGTCGCACATACCTCCTGCACAACGACCCCGGAAACCTGCAGCGATTCAGACTCGAAGCCTACAGGCAGACCATGCTCATCGCGAACAGCGTAATCCGAGACACCGTAATTCCCTATCAACGGGTAAGTGAAGCAGAGAATTTGACCTCGGTAAGAGGGGTCTGTAAGCGACTCGGTGTAACCTACCATGCCGGTGTTGAAAACCACTTCACCGGTGGTGCGGGTAGGGAAGCCGAAGCCGTAGCCTTCTATGACGGTTCCATCGTCCAGCGCAAGCTTCGCCCTCAATACATCCTTTATTTTGTAACCCATCTAGGCAGCCTTGACCCCGCAACTCTATAAATTTCGATATTAAAGTTAGTATTGCTGAAGTATTAGGTCGTTAAAAACATTCCATTCAGTAGCCCACCCATTCGCAGCCAACCACTCAACAGAGGCGAAGCTGCGGGTTAACTTATAAGTCGGCGCGGCAACTAAGAGGTAGAGCTTGCTTGAACATGCTGAGAAGCTCGGTGAAGTTCTAAAGGCGCGTAAGAATTGGAGGTCAGAAGAAAAGAGCCGTTTACGCTTATTGATCCAGCCCTTGTACGGGGCTTGCTGCAGATACATGAGAAACTTAGAGGCTCAGGGGTAAACTGGGCTATTGGCGGAGATTTAGGGGAGACGCTTAGAGGAGTTAAGGTTGAAGCTAATTCGATTGAGATACTTACAGATGAAGATGGAGCTAGAAGAATATTTGATGCAATGAGTGAATACAACCCGACTGGAATCAAGTATTTGGAGCAGCGGCTTCCGAGAGATGCTGTAATAAACGGAGAAGAGTATCCTGTTTATGCTAGAAGTCATTACTTTGAGTTTCACATAGGTGACGTTAATGTGAAGATACAAGGGGATCTTCAGTACAAGGTTGGAGAGTGGGATGTGGGCGATGTATTGGAGTTTGACCCCGAGTTTGCGTACATCGTCGGCGAGAAGATGTCAGTGATGCCTCTATTTCTAAAGTATGAAATCGTCAGAGCACTAGGCTGGGAAGATGGGCAGAAAAAAATACTGGAAGCAATCCACCCTTCAGAAATCCCCGATAAATCCCGATTCAAGCAACAACCTCAGCAGGATCAAGAGACAGTTTAACCTGGATCAAGCGAACCTGTGAATTAAAACGATTAAGCCGAAAATCTGAGAGCAAATCAAGCCGCGTAGAAGTAGCAGTTACTTAGTTAGCAGACTTAAATCATCTGTGTGCTTGTGGATTCTTTTGCGGGAACAGTTGTTGCGATGACTAACTCAACTGTTGATGCAAGGTGTCGCTTGGTCCGCTTAAATTATCAGTTAAAGCATTAATATTCGGAAGCACTTTTCAATCGCCGTGGTCCACGCTCGAACTATTGAAGAATTCGGAGAACGTACTGCTGTGCTGTTACGTTGCTACAGCTAGGTGAATTAATCATGGCGAACGCTAAACTTGTCATAGGTGTCTTGATGGTTGCAGGCGCGGCGTTAATTATCAGTGTACCGGCTATACTGCTTCTTGGTCTTCAGCCCCCGATGCAGTCGTTTGGCGGCGCTGAGAATCTTAAACCGACAGTGAACATCACGATGTATGCGAACGAGCTGCCCACTAAGTTCGGGTGGGGTCTTAGCAGTGACAATGTGACCTCACCTGGTCCGACTCTAAGATTCAAGGTCGGCGACGTAGTAGGCATGACGGTGCATAACGAAGGCAAGGTGCCGCATGCGTTCGCTATAGTCTCAGGCCTCGATAACCCAAAAGTGTTGTTTAACTCTCAGGTTGCGACTCTTAATGACCCTATACAGCCGGGTGGAACCAAAAGCGGGGTCTTCAAGGTGACGGATGCAGGCAGCTTCAAGTATATCTGCACTGTAACGGGGCATAGCGAGATTGGCATGTACGGGGATATAGTGATAAGCAAATAGTTAGTTAGTCGAACCCGTGGAATGTGCTTAACAATTCCACGTGAGATGTTTGTAGTGACTGGACCGTTGTAAGTTTGCAGCAGCTCAGCTGCTGTTGCAGCGAGTGCGAATACTACTGCACCATCATGTTGGGCATCGCGATCAATAATGCTAATAGAAGGAACACTATTAGGAGGATGAGCAGTGTTAAGGGGAACATCTTTACTGAGTTAGGTTCGTCTTTGAGGTGTTGATAGATTGAGACGACTGCGATGGCTTTGACGGATGCTACTGTGATTACGGCTGCGATAATGACAGTATGGGTCAAAGGCGCCAGTAGAGTGATGACTTCGATTATGGTGAAGGCTACGAGGATGCCCCAAACATACACATAGAGCTTTGTTCTATCCATGTCATACATCACCTATAGCAGATAGAACAGGGGGAACAGGAAGAGCCAAATGACATCTACCATGTGCCAATATAACCCGGTGTTCTCAATCCCTGTATAGGATTCTTTTGTGAACCCGTTCTTGTACGCTTTAGTTATGAGGAAGGCTATTGCGATTAGTCCGGCTATAACGTGAGCCCCGTGCAGACCAACCGTAAGATAGTAGCTGGCAGCTGGCAGACCGCTTGTTATCGTGAAACCTTCAGAGTACAGTCCAGCCCATTCGTATCCCTTGATCACCATGAAGGTAACGCCGAGCGCTAAGGTTGCCAATAGCCAGATTTTCAAGCCTCGTACGTTCCCGTTCTTTATAGCATTCAGGGCGAGTGCCATTGTAAGACTACTAGTGACAAGGACAAGTGTATTGACTGTGCCAAGCACGATATTGTGAATAGCTATCTCCCCGACGCCTGGAACGTTGATGATGCCGCCTTGGAGATGCGCCAGTATATTCGTCACCAGTAGAGGTGAAGGCCAGACAGCGCTGTTTGATCTGACGTAGATGTACCCAGAGACCACCATGCTGAAAAGCATCATCTCCGCGGTTATGAAGACCCACATCCCAAGTTTCTCGTGAGAAATCTTCTCAAACGGCCACATCCCCATTCCTTCAGCCTTCGCAGCGAATTTGCCTCTAAAATCATCTCTGAACCAGCCTACCAAAGAGGCTAGTACCACAGCGAGACCCAGTATTGCAAGCGGAAGAAACATAGCCACACCTAACAACCCCAGCGTAGTACCGATGGTTATAGTCAAGGGCCACGGAGTATAACTTTCCTCAACATCTTCCCACTCCGTTGAGCCACCCTTTGGGAAGACAATCTCCTCGCGCTCAATTTTAGGCGAAACCTCGAAATCCTGCGCAGGAGGCGGAGACGGAATCAACCATTCAAGCGTCCACCCGCCCCAAGGATTGAATCCAGCTGGTGGTCCACGCCTCAAGCTTAGCAAAATATTCGCAAGCAGTAGGAGCTGAATGCTTCCAAAGATGAATCCTCCTATCGTCGCAATATGATTCATGAAGTCCCACCCGGCTGTAGCTGGATATGTGAAGATGCGTCGAGGCATATCGAACAGAAAGAACATCGGGAAATATATCATTGTGAAGCCTATTGCTGAAATGAAGAAGTGAATCTTGCCTAGCTTTTCGTTATACATTCTACCAGTCATCTTCGGGAACCAGTAGTAAAGCGCGCCTAAGAGAGCAAAGATTACTGTGCCGCCCATGACGAAGTGGAAGTGACCTACAACCCAGTAGCTTCCACGGAACTGGTAGTCAAGGGCTATTGAAGCGTTGAAGACACCGGTAATGCCTCCTATGATGAACATGTAGATGGCGCCCAACCCGAACAGCATCGGGGTGCTGAGCCTTATCGATCCTCTTAGTAGAGTGGCAATGAGGTATATTGTAACAATCTCGAATGGTAGAGAAATTGCTACGCTGGTGGCGCTGAAGATTTTCTTCACTAGAGCAGTCTCAGTGGTCGCGAACATGTGGTGACCCCAGACTAGAAAACTGATTATTGAGGCTAAGGCGAACGCACCTAAGATGAACTTTCGCCCGTAGATCGGCCTTCTTGAGAAGGCTGGAATAATCTCGAAGAGGATTCCGAGAGCAGGAGCTAAGAGAATGTAAACTTCAGGATGGCCGAAGAACCAGAAGAAGTTTTCCCATAGGAGAGCTCCACCTGCATTGGAGGTGAAGAACATGGTACCGAGGATTCGATCAGAAAGAAGGATTAGGAGTCCAGCTCCCAGTGGAGGGAAGGCGAAGAGCATCATAATGACTGTATATAGGATGCCCCATGTGAACAAAGGCATCTTTGACCACGTCATTCCCCGAGCCCGTTCACGAGCTATCGTCGTTATGAAGTTGACAGTACTAACAGTGATGGATGCAACCAGCATGATGAGCGCCATCGCTGCAACTGTCATTCCAACCTGAGGTGTATACTTAGTTGTGCTGAGAGGAGCATAAGCTGTCCATCCAACATCAGCACCTCCACCAGGCAGAAAGAACGATGATACCAAGAGCAGCCCGCTAAAGAGGTAGAACCAGTAGCTTAGCGCATTGAGCCGCGGAAAAGCCATGTCTTTTGCGCCTATCTGTATTGGCACTATGTAGTTCGCGAAGGCGAAGCCCATTGGGGAAAGAACCCAGAGAATCATCATCAGCCCGTGGGTAGTGACAACTTGATTGTAGGCGGACGCAGTGAAGAGGGATTGATTAGGTGAGAACAGCTGAACCCTGAAGTTCATTGCAAGGAAACCTGCGAAGAACATGAAGTAAAATGAGGTTACAAGGTAGAGAATACCTACGTCTTTGTGATTTGTAGTGGTCAGCCAGCGTCTCAAGGAGAAGGTTTCGCTCAAATCATCAATCACTTCTGTTTAGTCGCGTTTTCAAGCCACTGGTTGAACTGCGATTGGCTTACTGCGGTAATTTTGCCAATCATACCTGCATGCCCAACCCCGCAGAGCTCATAGCACAAAATGTCGTAATCACCCGTAGAAGTGGCTTTGATCCAGATTTCACCCACTTGACCGGGTATAGCGTCTATGGACGTTTTGAAATAAGGAACACCGAATTTATGCTTAACATCGCTGCTAGTAACGTGAAAAACAATAGTTTGGTTCACAGGAATAACTAGGTTGCTCACCGTTTGAACACCGTTAGGGTACTTGAAACCCCAAGCCCACTGGAAACCGGTCACCTCAATGTCAAGACCCTTATCCGGGGGCGTAGTGAGAACGTGAAAGGCGCTGAACGACCCGACCACTAAGGTGGAAATAATGCTTAAAGTGACAAAGGAGAGCACAAAAAGATACTTCAGATGCCCCCTATCTTTCGGAAAAGTACCGGGCTTCGGAGCATCCTCAGGCTCCGGTTTACCAGGCTTATACCTATACTTGATCGCGGCCAATACAAGAAAAGCTATGACGATGCCACCGATGATTGCGCCTAAAGTCGAAAAGTAGTAGAAAAGTCCCCACCACTGGTCAGCCGGAGGTGGATAGGCCAATACGATCGGTACTGGAGCAAAGCTATTGAATTTAAGATTTAGGGTGATTTCAATCCGTTCTGCGCTTTTTCCGCATTTATTACCCTAACAAGCCAGATTCGGATAATCAGATAAGTGGTTGAGGAGATTAGCGAAGCAGTTGTTACCAATATATTTGTTGGAAAGGTTTCCTGTGGATATGGCTAGGCGTTGGATATCTTGTCGTCCCACTTGCCTTCGCCGAGCTCCTTCTGGAACTCTCTCGGATCCTTTCCTTCGACCTTTACACCCATGCTTACGCAGGAGCCGACTATCTCCCGTGCAACTGATTTTACTGTTTTGCCGTATGACTGCTCCTTCTTGGCCCGCGCGATCTTTAGAAGATCGTCGATCTTCAGGTCTCCGACCAAAGCGGTATTCGGTGTTCCTGAGCCTTTAGGGATGCCGGTGGCCTTCACGACCAGTGCTGATGTTGTGGGTACACCTACCTCCACCTCGAACTCCTTTGTCTCGGTGTCGACGTGAACCTTTACAGGTACTCGCATTCCAGTATAATCTTTAGTCTTCTCATTAATCTCCTTCACAATCATCATTACGTTCACTCCGAGAGGACCCAAGGCTGGACCCAGCGGAGGGCCGGCGTTAGCTTCGCCGCCGACTACTAGTGAAGCAACAGTTTGTCTATCTCCCACTCTACATCATCTGCCAGTCGTTGAGCGAGGTGCATCGAAATCGGGTTAATAAATCTTCGAACATCAATAAGAAGCTCACTGCCAAGTTAAGAACAAGAAGGGTGAGTAACTGAATGAACTGGTTTAGCTGCCGCCTTTCTGGATGATTTTAAGGTAGTCAGCGTCAACTGTGACTGGTAGCTGATACGGTGCGTCTAGCAGGATCACGGTTACCTCCTTTCGAACCGGCTCAATTCTTGTGATCCTCGCCTGCATTCCCTTGAACGGCCCTGCGATAACTTCGACTTTGTCATTCACGTTTAGCTCAGTGATGATTGATTTGGTGACTAGGAACTTCTCGATGTCTTGGAACTGGATGATACCCGGGATCTGGCTTTTCACGTGTTTGACGCCTGAGATGCTTTCACCCACTATCTGGGCGTTGGGCGCCTCGACGAAAACGTAACCCTTCATGCCTTCGAAGACAAGTATGGAGTAAACCTTTGTGCTGCGCATCTGTGCACGATTCGCTATAAAGTTGGCGACGCTCTTCTCTTGGCCGCCAGTGGTCTTAACAGCGAATATCCTGCCGGTAACCGCTGCGGTCATCTATCCGATTCCCAGCTGGAAGAAGGCTCCAATCGACTGTATTATGAAACCGATGGTGCCCACTACACCGACGCCCAGAAGGACGAGTTTCAGATAGAGGGAGAACTCTGTCCAGTCGGACTTGCGTGCCAGCTTCAAAGTGTTTACCGCGGATCTAGCAAAGTTACCTAAACCCATTCTTTAACCGCTCCAAGCATTCGGGGCATGATGCACAGTATATAGTTTTTCCCATGCACGGGGACGCATATTAACATACAGACGTATCTGAATAGTCTAGCCGTTACACTTTCGCTTTGATGGTTACGGTTGTTGTCCCGTCTTTTAGACGCTCCATCGCGTAGCTTCGATCCGTGAGTAGGCTAGCTACTTGTAGATCAGTTAACATGTGCTGCGTAACTGATGAGACTCTGAACTTGGACTCTCCTTTAGCTAGGAACAGCGGCATTACAATAATATCTCCTAGATGCTGGTCGATCGGTGCGCCTGAACGGTATTCCGTTAAGAAGAGGTTCGCAACCTGTTTCCCAACCTTTTCAGCCGGCTTACCCCACTCACCGATAGAATCCGCTCCGATGAACGGCCCATCTGCACCCACTGAGTACAGGACGATGGATGAGCCCGGTGACACCGCGTCTTCAACAGCTATCTTCATGTCGTTCCAGCCGACGCTGGACTCGAAAAGATGGTTCAAAGCAGAGCTCATCTGTCGCTCCGCCACGTTTCTGGGAAGCTTCGCGCAGATGCTGATGGCTGACGGCTTCTGAGCCTCCTTTGAAACGATGTTCACCGTAGCCAACCTTGTAGCGGGTTTCGCATGTATTTTCACGATACCTCCCCCCTTAGGGTAGAAGCCTCGTCTAACCACCTCTATCTCGACATCAAGCCCAATTAGCTTATAGATTGGCAGGACAACATATCGAAAATAGTCCAGTGTAGGACTCCATTTCACGTCTGTCCCGCCGATGAGCTCCAACTCGCAGCCCCCGTTCATGCTGGCAGCTGGGATAGCCACCATCATGATCAGGGTGACGCTTCCCGCGGTTCCGACATCAAACTTCAACGAGGATTCTGCTCTATCGCTGGGTTTGAAGCTGATCCAGCTGGCGCCGAGGTTAAGGTTCTCAACCTCAGCACCGCACATCTGCGCGACAGCTTTGACCGCCGCGACGTGTTGAGGTCTCAGACCGGGGTTGTTCCGCTTCGCTCGAATGTTGATAACCTTGACAGGTTTCTTCAGAATTGATGATAGGGCTACGGTGGTTCGCAGTATCTGTCCACCTCCTTCTCCGAAGGAGCCGTCGATTTCGATGAGCGGAGTTTCAATCAAGCCTGCTCACACTTTGAAGGTTCTTTGCATTATTAAATCAATATGCGGCAGGCGGGGGGATTTAGAGGCCACTTGCGGTGAAATCCTTCTTCAACAGATCTTTTATCCTTTCAACTCCGCTTATCTGCTCGATGAAATCGGCTACATCTTTAGGAACTAGGTCCGACCAGTCTTCACCTAGGAGCATTCGTCGCCGTATCTCGGTTGCCCAGTAGATTTCACGTTTAATCATAGGCACAGACTCGATGCGGCCGTTCGCCTCCTTAACTAGGCGGCGTGTAAGTGGCTCGTTAGAGTAGACAACATCGAAGCTCGGAACGTAGGATTTGAGTTCAGCTAGCCATGTTGAGTGCATAGTGACGTCAGGCACAGGGATCACGTAGTATTTTGATGACTCAATCTTTGCCTCGTTCAGAGCTAGCCTGATCATCGTGATTCGCTCTCCCGCCGTGAAGGGATTCGTGTCTGTATGGCTGTGCTGCGCGCTTCCAACGACGATAATTAGCTCGTCCACCTTTTCGAGAATATACCTTATCGCTTCAAGGTGGCCGTTGTGGAACGGTTGAAACCTTCCCACGAACAAACCGCGGCTCGTAGTCTTCCTCTTCAACTAGCTATTCTTCCTGCCGATTGTTGCAGGCGGCGCGGCTTGAAATGTTTTGCTGAACCGGCATAAGTAGTTGCAAACCTCTTAGATACAGCAAAGTTTACAAAACTCCTTCTATTGACGAAACGGGATGAACCTCCGAAAACTGATTATGCTTCCGGGCCCGACGAATGTGCCTGATCGAGTTATGGTTGCGATGCTGAACCCAGTTATGGGTCACAGGACTCCGGAGTTCAGTGTCCTGATGAAGGGGATTCTCGACAAGTCAAAGCAGGTTTTCCAAACCTCAGGCGATGTAATAGTGCTGACAGCATCTGGAACCGGAGGTGTTGAGGCAGCCATCACCAACATTGTGAAGCCGGGGGACAAGGCTGTTGTCACGGTCTACGGCGAGTTCGGGGAAAGAGCAGCGGACCTCGTGAAGGGCTGTGGCGCTGAGGCCGTAAAGATTGAGTCACACTTCGGTGATATCCCGAAGATTGATCAGTTAGAGGAGGCCTTTGAGAAGAATCCTAAGGCTAAGGCGCTCGTTATTGTTGCTAATGAAACCTCAACCGGATGCAGTTTCAAACAGCTCAAGCAGGCTGGAGACCTAGCAGCGAAGTACGGTGCCTACTTCATTATCGACGCGGTTTCAAACCTTGCAGGTGAGGATGTTCCTTTCGACAAGATCGGTGCAGACGTGGTTGCAACTGGAAGCCAAAAGTGTTTAGCCGCACCACCCGGGTTAGCTATGGTCGCGATCAGCGAGAAAGCGAAGAAGTACATCACCGAGAACCCTCCGTCTTTACTTTACTACAATATTCCTAGATATCTGAAGTATGCGAAGGAGCTGCAGACACCTTTCACTCCTGCGTTGCCTCTTTACCACGCGTTGGACGAGGCGTTGAACATGGTGTTTGAGGAAGGGTTGCAGCAGAGAATCAAGCGGCACACTATGTGCGCTGATGCTTTCTACTCCGGCTTCAAAGCAATGGGGCTTGAGCTTTTCGCGAAGGAGCGGGCTCGATCTAACACGGTTATCGCAGTAAACTATCCTAAAGGTATAGATGACAAGCAGTTCCGTGGAACACTTGACCGTGATCACAGGGTAATCGTTGCAGGCGGCTTCGGCGAATACAAGGGGAAGGTTTTCAGAGTCGGTTCAATGGGTGAAGTGAGCCGCTACCACGTCTTAACAACCATCGCAGCGGTGAACCAAACCTTGAAAGAGCTAACAGGGCAGGTTAACAGCAAGAACCCCACTGAGGTTGCTAAGGCGAAGCTAGCCGGACTCTAGTCAGTTAGTCAACCAACCAGCCGACCTGAAACAAATCTCAGAGCGACCGATTCGGCTTAAACTGTAGTTCTCGGGCAGTAACCAAATCGCTTGCTGCAGTAGCTTAGAGTAGGTTCGCAGTAGTGATCATAATGCTAGCTAATATGTAACCGGCGGAATAGTATAGCATGGTAGTGACGTTAAGTTGGTTTTAGGCGATAGAATCGTTTTGGGTAGCGTAATGTTTTTACGGACTTCATATAAGTCCCAGCTGCAGAGTGATTAATTGTTGGATAAGGGTTCACTTGTTCTTGTCGCTATGACTGCGCGAGTAAAGGATACTGGCGAGGTTATTGAGACAACTATTGTGGAAGATGCTAAGAAGCTTGGTGTCTACGATGAGTCCAGAAAGTATGAGCCTAGACTTGTCGCTGTCGGCGAAAACTGGGTTCTGAAAGGCGTAGATGAGGCCTTAGCTAAGGCAGAAATTGGAAAGAAAATTACCGTCGAGGTTCCGCCTGAGAAGGCGTTCGGCGCTCGAGATCCTGAGAAAGTTAGGCGCATACCGCTTAGGAAGTTTGGAGATAAAGCGGATGAGATGGCAGTCGGTGACGAAGTTGACGTTGATAATAGGATCGGCTTGGTTCGATTCATCGGTTCCGGCCGGGCTCAGGTTGACTTCAATCACCGGTACGCTGGCAAGGTTCTCGTCTACGACCTGAAGCCGGAGAAGGAGCTAACAACCTCAAACGAGAAGATCGTTGCGCTTATCCGAAGAAGGCTACCGGTTGAGGCTGAGAAGATTTCGCTTGACGTCAAGGACGGAGAGGTTACAGTCAAGCTGCCTCAGGAGGCATATCTAGCTGAAGGTCTACAGATCATAAAGCGAGCCGCTTCAACAGACATCTTCAAACATGTCGGAGAAATAAGCAAGGTCAACTTCATCGAAACCTACGAGTCACCGAAGCCGAAGGAGACCGAGAAACCAGCCGCTGAAAAGCCAGCTAAGGCGAAGAAAGAGGTGGAAGAGAAGAAGGCTGCGCCAGAGGCGGAAAAAGCTCCTGCAAAGGAGACCGCTAAGAAGGCGCTGGCTAGAAAGAAGGCCGCGTCGACGGCCGCTAAGCCGGAGTAACCTCAACCAGAGATCGGGAAGAGCTATAGGGGCAGTCGAAGCTCTTCTTTACGATCCGCTTAACCACGTACCGCTGTCCAGCCTTCACGTAACGAGGGAGGCAGCGGCACTCTTCTCCGCAAGGTAGACCATCACCTGTGTTCGCAGTCACGGTTACCGTCATACCTTCTACCGCCTGGCCTCTGCTTACAGCCAGCAGCCGCGGGGACGGTTTAACCTGTACCACAACGGCCTTCCCTTCGATTAAGGGGCAGTCCAGCTTGTTTTTTCCTACCTCTGTGACTGAGTAAAACTCGCCGTTCTGGAGTTTACCAAGGCAGACCTTAAGGTTTCGACAGCTTGTGCAGGGCTCTGCGACGCCTAGAAACTCGAATGAGTATCCGGGTTTTGCGACGGTTGGGTTGATGAGGGTGTAGATGCTTGGGGTCAAATTACGTTTGTCATCCTCGCTATGCTTCTCGCTTTAGACTCGTCCACCTTCACCTTGTTGAGGATGGTGTACCGGTCAGGCCTGATTTCTCCTGCATGAACAAATGCTTTCACTGTATCTTCATCACTGAGACCTATGTCTTTCGCCCTAGTTGGAGATCCAATACATTCAAGAGCTTTAACAATGTTTTCCCAACCTACTCCGTGAAGCTCAGCCATTAGAATTGTGCCCAGCCCCACCTTTTCACCATGCAGCCCCTTGTTAGCCCCGATGACGTCAAGCGCGTGAGCGAAGAGATGCTCCGAGCCGCTGCACGGGCGGCTGGTTCCGGCGATTCCAGCTGCGACACCGGCGCTGATGAGGGCTTCGACGACGTCACGGTAACTCTCTTTCTTACGGCGACCTATGTCTTCAGCCCCTTTAATCACAATGTCAGCGCTTAGACGGGCCAAGCTAGCTGAGTATTTTCCGAAGTATTCGCCTATATCATCTCTGGCGAGTTCCCAATCCTTTATCGCAGTGACTTTTCCGATGAGGTCGCCGCAGCCGCTGGCGAGTAGGCGGAAAGGAGCATTGCTGATGATGTCTATGTCTGCGATAATTCCGAGTGGGGAGCGTGTGACAATTGAGTATGGTTTTCCTGAGCCTTTGATCGAAGCGAAGGGGCTGGAGATCCCGTCGTGAGAGGCGCTGGTGGGGATGCTGATGAAGGGGTGCCCCGAACTGAAGGCAACGATCTTAGCAATATCAACGGTTCTTCCGCCGCCTAATCCAAGTATGATGCCGTCCTGCTCAGAGGCGCAGCCGCCTGTTACCTTTGACGGCTCAATCTCGACTGAACCTATGTTTGACCATCTGAAGGCAAAGCCCTCGTTCCTCAGAGCCTCCTCTACAACCTCTCTAGCCATCAGCATTACATGCGGCCCTGAGATGATGTGGACTGTTCCTCGGCATCCTAGGTTCTTCAGGAATTCGCCTAGTTCCTTGATCACACCGTCTCCTACTAGGACACTCTTTGGAAGATCCATTTCATGTCTGCTGGCAGTGGGCTTGCTGACTCTACGTCTGCCTGATAGACCCGTCAACGCTGGGAGGATGCAATCAGATGACGATATAACACTTACTTCGCTCGGTTGGTTGGATTCGGTTAAGTTAAGTTGTTAAGGCGATGGTCTGCTTGCTTACTGTTTTAGGTTAGTAGGTGAATCCAAGATACAGATTTAAAGCGGGGTATTAGGGGTCTTTGTTTAGACGTAGGGTTGAGATTATAGAAGCCAGCAGTTACGACGCCATATTTTGTTGGAGGAACTGACGTGTCTATTCATCTTTTGGATATTTATCGGAGCTCGAATATCGGCGTCTTTCTTAATTGTAATGAGCGGTTTCTTCTGGTTCCTCGGGGGCTGGCTAAGACCAAGATTGCTAAGCTCTCTGAGTTCCTTGCTGCTGAGCCGATTGAGATTTCGGTTGGAGGCTCCCGGCTTCTCGGCCCCCTTGTTGCGATGAACGGTAAAGGTATGCTTCTCTCCAGATTTGCTGAAGACGAGGAGATCAGGGTTCTAAAGTCAGCCACGGGGCTGCGGGTTGAGCGGCTTGACTCAAAGTTCACTGCGGTAGGGAACCTTATCACAGCCAATGATAAAGGTGCGATCGTCTCAAGGTTCCTTCGGGAGTTTGAGGACAGCATCAGAGATGTTTTGGATGTCCCTGTTGAGTTTCTCACGATAGCTTCGTACGATCAGGTTGGATCTACGTCTGTTGCGAATAACACGGGCGCAGCGGTGCATCCGTATACGACTGAGGAGGAGATTGCTAAGGTGGCGGATGTCTTGAAGGTGGATGTGGAGCCTGCGACAGTTAACGGCGGTGTGCCGTTCGTGGCTTCAGGCATCTTGGTTACAAACGGTCGGGCAGTGGTGGGGAGCTTGACAAGTGGGCCGGAGCTAGTTATGCTCAGCCGAGTATTCAATCTCTAAACTAAGATGGCGAGATTTACTCTATTTTAGGTGTATGGATTTAAATTCAGGTCGAGTGATAGCCCTCCTTATGAGTGATGAAGAGAAGCTGCAGTCGATGGTCTACGAGTCGAGGCTCCTAGAGGGTCAGTATAACGAGCTGAACCAGCAGCAGAGCTTTCTCGTACGGGCCTTCGCTGAAGTGAGCGCTAGCCGTGATGCTCTTCGAGGATTGAGTGAAACGGCGTCTACAGAGATTTTGATTCCTCTTGGTGGAGGAGTCTTCGTCAAGGGTACTACACCACCTCCTAGCCAGGTTCTTCTCGGCATCGGTGCGGATGTTGTGGTTGAGAGGAGTAGAGAGGAGGCGTTGAGCTTCGTTGAGGAACGGTTGAAGGAGATGGAGAATGCCCTATCAGGTCTAGAGGCGCGGCGGAATGAGATCGCTAACCGAATCAACGCGCAGCGAATGGCTATTAACGCGATAGTCGAGAATCAAAGTCAACAGCAACAGCAACGGCAGCAACCACAGCGACAGCCTCAGCAGTAGGGTTAGACCAGTCGTGTTCGATCGTCTCCGCTCAGCCATCAGTTCAGTCACCACCGCTGTAAGTCACCGGACGCTTGATGTTGGAGATGTGGATGAGTTTCTGCTTGAGTTCGAGATGGGTCTCCTTGAGAGTGATGTGGCTCAGGAGGTGGCTGAAGATCTCACCAAGAAGGTTAAGGATGCAGTTGTCGGCCAGAAGATACCTCGTTCCAACGACGCCGGTGACTACGTTAAGGGTATTCTGAAGGATTCGATTAAACAGGCTATGAGTGAAGCGCCTCAAGTCGACATCATTCAGATGATTAAGGAGAGAAAATCTGCAGGCGGCATCTTCACAATTGTTTTCCTCGGTATCAACGGGACCGGTAAGACCACCACCATAGCAAAGGTCGCAAAGCTCCTCAAGGACAAAGGCTTCTCAGTTGTAATCGCCTGCGCTGATACCTACCGCGCCGGCGCTATCGAGCAGCTCACAGAGCACGCTAACCGGCTCTCCATCAAAGCTATAACGCAGCGCTATGGGGCTGATCCAGCGGCGGTTGCACGTGACGCGGTGCTCTACGCGCAGAGCCACCGTATAGATGTGGTTCTGATAGATACGGCTGGTCGTATGCAGACCAGTAAGAACCTGATGGAGGAGATGGGTAAGATTGTGCGTGTAGTGAAGCCGGATATCAAGATATTCGTGGGTGATGCTTTAGCTGGGAATGACGCGGTGTCTCAGGCTAAGGAGTTCTCGCAGTACACAGGGTTCGACGCCGCAATTCTGACTAAGGCTGATGCGGATGCGAAGGGCGGTTCAGCTCTCTCAATAGTGCATGTGTCGCATAAACCGATTATCTTCCTAGGAGTAGGGCAGGATTACGATAGCCTTGTTCCGTTTGATGTGGATCGCTTTATCTCCACGATTTTCCAGTAGAGTTGAGTGAGTGGACAAGAAATGTCTCTGAAAGGCCGTGACATTCTCTCCTTAACTGAGCTCTCAAGCGAAGAGATCACCCGTATTCTTGACGTAGCGACTTTTCTGAAATCGGAGCGGAAGCAAGGCAGGTTCAGGCAGCCACTGGTTCACAAAACCCTTGCCCTGATATTCCAGAAGCCCTCCACACGCACCAGAGTCAGCTTTGAGGTAGCGATGACCGATCTCGGCGGCGGAACAGTTACGCTTAGCGGCGGAGAGATCCAGATAATTCGCGGCGAGACAGTTGAAGACACAGCTCGCACCCTCTCCAGATATGTTGACGCGATTATGGCGCGAACCAACAGGCACAGCGACATCGTCGAGCTAGCTGAGCATGCTACTGTTCCTGTGATTAACGGTCTCTCTGACCTGTATCATCCGTCTCAGGTTCTGGCTGATCTTCAAACGATACGGGAGAAGAAGGGGCGGCTTGAAGGGTTGAGGCTAGCTTGGGTGGGGGATGGAAACAATATGTGCAACACTCTTCTGGTAGGCTGCAGCAAAACCGGCATCAGCATGATGGCTGCTACTCCAGCTAAGTATCGACCCAACAAGGCGGCGTATGACATTGCTAAACGGGTGTCTAAGAAGACGGGTGGAGAGGTTAAATTGGTCGAGGATCCTGAGGAGGCTGTTCGAGACGCCGATATCGTGGTGACCGACACCTTTGTCTCTATGGGTGACGACGCGTCTCGTGAAGAGCGGCTCAAAGTCTTTCTCCCAATATACCAGGTGAACAGCAAACTGATGAGTCTGGCTAAACCGGACGCGATCTTCATGCACTGTCTTCCCGCTCATCGAGGTGAAGAGGTGACTGCTGACGTTATCGATGGCGCACACTCAGTTGTCTGGGACGAAGCGGAGAATCGGCTGCACAGCCAGAAAGCGATGCTCAGCCTGCTTCTAGCAGAAGACACTGCACTCCGGATTTAGTCAGTCAGCAGTTCTTCTTTTTACTCAGTGAAAGTTTCTGAACATTTTCTTCTCAAAATCAACTATACGGTCGTCAATAACCGATACGCCCTCTGCGGCAAGCTTCTCCACCTTAGCTTCTCGTCCGCGACCGTAGCCGCCTACCGTTCCATCTGAGCTCACGACTCTGTGACAAGGCACGATTATTGGGTTCGGGTTCACATGCATCAGTCGCCCCACTGCTCTAGCGACGTTAGGTCTCCCAGCTGCGGCAGCGATGGCTCCGTAGGTGGAGACTCTGCCCTTCGGGATCTGAGATGTGACCTCGTAGACCCGCTTTCTATCTACCGGTATCCGTTTCTGGCTCATCAGCCTCATCATTCCTTTTACTCTTTATTATCATACTTTGATTATTTCTAGCCCAGCTTCTTCTGCGAGCGAGATTATTCGATGCCGGTCGTTAACGCCTTTCCAGTCGATGACTGCACAGGTTATCTGCTCACTGGATCTTGATTTCATCTGGTTAATAATTGGGTGATTAATGTGTTGCAGTGCGTATTTAGGTGCGATGGCGCCTAGCGCATAGCTAGATTCTACGACTAGTTGAGTGAACTTCTCGGAGTAGTGGGTTCCTCCGAACCCTACTGCAATCTTCTCAGCAGGAGAGTGGTTGCGGATAGTTTTGACCACGGCTTCGCAGACCGTCTCGACAGCTACCGGGTCGTTCCACCGTTCCTCAGAGGAGCCTATTTCTACGAAGAGCACAGGTGTCGGGAGGGATGTGGGGCCGTGGTGCGTCGGTTCGGTCACGATTTTGTATTCTGGAACACGGTCTCGTAGCTGTTCGAGGTTTTTCAGGTAGGTGCGGTGTAGGCTGGGGTACGTGTAGCCTAGCTCCCGCGGGTTTCCCCCATACGAGGCGTCGTCTGAGAAGTTGCCTGGGAAATGCGCTGTGAGGGTAGGTATCTGGCTTTCAGATCTGTGGCGGGATAGGAAGATGTAGGCTTCAGGTTTTAACTCTGGGTCATTCAGGTGCAGAAGCTCCTTCTCTGTACGTATCAGCCGGGTTCCGTCTTTCTGGTAGATTGGGCTGTCCTCGAACTGCTCTGAAGTTTCTTTGAAACCGTAGTTCTCAATTAGGTGTTGAGCCATGTTTCGGCTAGCGGGGTCGCGGTTGGATGAGACGAGGAGGAGTTTACCCGTCAAGGTTCATATCTGGCGCGTCTTAATCGGATAGAAAAAGGTTGTTGACTACACGCAGATTCTTTCCCAGCATTCAATTTCTTGCTTGTTCGTTTGCTGGTTAAGGTGATGAAGTTATTCCTGTAGGCTAGTTTGTAGCATAATTCCCTTTGAGTCCGAATTGTTCTTGTTTTGGCGCATAAATACACGCACAGAATCAACCAAGAAAACATTATGCTACAATCTACCTGTAGGCAGTAAGGTTATTAAGCGATGGGATTCCTTCGTGGAGTGGAATTACCCCTGTTTAGGAGGTTTGTTGGATGAGTTATATGCCTGGAGCAACTGCCGTCGGAATTGCCTTTAAGGGCGGTGTGGTAGTTGCGGCTGAGAAGAGAGTCACATACGGCACGTATGTGGTCAGCAAGACGGGTAGAAAGGTATTCAAGATATCAGATAAGGTCGGAGCAGCCTGCGCAGGACTTATAGGTGACATGCAGGTTTTGATGCGTGAAATCTCAGCCTATGTTAAGATTCGTGAGCTTGAGATGAGGAGGGAGCTTCCTCCAAACTCGGTTGCAAAGCTGCTCTCAGTTATTATGTTTGAGCGGCGGTTTGCACCTTTCATCACGCAAATCGTAATAGGCGGAGTTGACGATAAGCCGCTAGTCTACGTTCTTGACCCGTTGGGCTCAATCATCCCCGACAAGTATGCCTCAGTCGGCTCAGGAGCGGAGATGGCGATAGGCGTCATTGAGAACGAGTATACCGATAACATGAGTGAGGATGCAGCGAAGAATCTCGCGATAAAATCAATCAAATCTTCAATCCAGCGTGATGCAGCCAGCGGCGACGGTATCGACATCATGATCGTTACTCAAAGCGGGATCCGAGAGGAAACCATCAAGTTTTAACGTACTTTACTAGCTATCAGAGAAGAATGACCGTAACTGGGGAGCTGCAGACGTATCCGGCCGAGCTTTATCGGCTTCTGAAGAAGCAGGGATACCACTGGGTCGGTCGACACTCAGCTACCAAGAAGTGCAAGTGGCTTCACGAAAGCCTTGTCCATAACAGATCGTGCTACAAGGAGAAGTTCTACGGCATCCGGTCACATCGCTGTCTCCAAATGTCGCCTGCTGTCCTCAACTGCATGACCTACTGCATCCACTGCTGGCGGGCGATGCCTGAAGATATTGGGTTGAGTTGGGAGAATATATTTCACGGCGGATGGGACGAGCCTGAGAAGATTGTCGACGGCCTCGTCCATGAGCACCGCAGAATCCTATCTGGCTACAAAGCACAGGTTTTAGCAGGCAAGGTTGATGAGGCAAAGTACCGTGAGGCGCTGAACCCGAATCAGGTTGCTGTAAGCCTTTCAGGCGAACCGACGCTTTACCCTAAGCTTGCGGATTTGATTAGGATGTTTCGGGAACGGGATTGCACAGTCTTTCTAGTTACCAGCGGGGTGCTTCCTAAGGCTCTTGAGGCGTTGAGCGACTTGAGTGCTGAGCCGACTCGTCTCTACGTGTCTCTAACTGCGCCTAACAAGGAGGCTTATCTAAAACTGAACCGGCCGATTCAGCCTGATCTCTGGTCGTCGCTGCTGAAGAGTCTTGACCTACTTGGGAAGTTCAAGTGCTCCAGCGTGATCAGGATAACTGCTCTGGAAGATGTAAACATGGGCTCTAAGGATGTTGCTCAATTCGCGGAGCTGCTTACGCGCTCAGGCTGCCGAGAAGTTGAGGTGAAAGGGTATATGCATGTGGGCTTCTCGACGACACGGCTCACCGATCGTAATATGCCGCTGTTCAGCGATGTGAAGGAGTTTTCGGAGGAGCTCGGCGACGCGGCTGGTTACAGGTTGAAGGCGGAGTCAGCTGAGAGTAGGGTTACGTTGCTGTCAAAGTAGTGCGCATATACGGAAAGCTGCTTCAGTCGGGGATGTAAACGGGTGAAAAGGCTGTTGAAAACCAGTGTGGAAACAATTCATTTAAGAGCGCTGTAAATGTAGGCTTGTTAAAGTAAGTAGGCAGGTGCTTGGTATGGGCTTTAATCTGACGTTTGTAGGTAGTTTTCCGCTGAGGAAGACGCGGGAGAATATTGTGAGGTGCACTGAGGATGTGCTCTCAATTCCGGTTGATTATCCTAACTATGCTCAGCTTGAAGATATGGGTTATCAGTTTCTTCAGCCTTTAGCGGACGCTGGCCTTGGGCTTGCGCGTGAGAAGGATGGGTATCGGTTGACTGGGGAGCTGCAGAAGCCATCTGGGCCAGTTGCGAATGAGGCGCTTGATATTCTTCTTGAGTTCAGCAGATCCAGTCGTTTCAAAGGTAAGGCGCGGGGAGTTAAGGCGTGTATCACAGGTCCCTTTACTTTGGCAAGCCGGATTCTTCTCGATGAGCCGAAGCTGGGTCTCTTCGGGGAGACAGCGCTAACTGATCCTGGGGTTGTTGAAAGGTTATCAGATATCGTGGCGGAGATTGCGGCTAGCTACCGAAGGATTGGCGTGGATTACATTACGCTTGACGAACCGATTCTCTCAGTTATTGTAGGCCGTAAACTGCTGCTTGGCGAGCATACTGAGGCGGGAATTGTTGAGACAGTTGACAATGCGTTTAGTCGAGTGGACTGCCTGAAAGGTATTCATGTGTGCGGCAGCATTTCTCGGAAGCTCGCTGAGATACTTCTTGAGACTCATGTTGATGTGCTCGACCACGAGTTCAAGGATAGTGAGCGGAACTTTGAGACTTATCGCAGAGAGGATTTTGAGCAGCATAGCAAGAAGATTGGCCTGGCAGCCTCGTCGTCACGGGTTCTCCGGGTTGAGCCTGTCGAGGAGATGGTGTCGATGCTGAAACGTGGCATTGAGGTGTTCGGCGAGCAGAATATTCTGATGGTGAAGCCTGACTGCGGCTTCCGCGGGCTGGATCCGGAAGGGAATCCGTATGGAGTTGCGTACGCGGCGGCTATCGGTAAGCTGCGTAACTTGAGAAGTGCGGTAGACTCTATTCAGGCTCAATAATTACCGCGGTGCCTGTGGCGGATATCATTACGACGCCCATCTGGAGTCCGAGATCTGATGTCTCAATGTCGAGACCTATCACGGCGTTGGCGCCCATCTTCTCCGCTCTTTCCTGCACTCGGCTTATCGTTTCTAATCTAGCCTTCTCCAGCTCAGATGTGAATGCGGTGACCTCTCCGCCAAAGGCGCTCTGGAAGCCTGCGATTATTTTTCCTCCAACACCTCTAGTTCTGGGAGTCAGGGCACTGACGATGCCGAAAACTTTTGTGATCCTATAGCCTGGGACAGTTGGAGTAGTGACGATAAGAAAGTCTGACATGTAATTCGCAGTAACTGCCCGACCTTTATTAAATTTATTTGTGTTGACGAGCCGATGTAACTATCTTTGGGTAGCGAAAAACTCTGCGGGAGTGGTTGGAGTTCGAAAAATCATTCCCTTTGCTCCATTAATATTTACCTGAGGTCTTATACAATTTCCAGATGCCTGTTCATTGGTTATCTTCCTTTGCTCGATAATCCCTTTGACACTGTAATGTTGACCATGGTCGCTGTGGCAGCGATCATTTGTGTACGTGTGCTTAGTGATGTTACTTCATCGAGTCGTAAACGGAGATATGCGCGTGCCGCTAAGTGTGTTCTTCTTCTTTCTCTTGTGATAGGTGTGGCTCTCTCTTTCTACGAGAGCACTGCGTTGCTAGTTGCTGAAGCCACTGGAATCGTTATTTTGGCTTCTGCGCTTTACTACAGTGTGATTGGAAGCAGGTTGATATCGCACTTGAATCTGCGGGGCTTATGGCTTCCAAGCGATGTTGTGAAGGAGTGGTTTCTGTATATCTCAATCTTCGCTGCGGTAATCGGGATTGCTTCAGGTGTCCTGTCGGTTGTTCTCCCCTACTTCTCCAGCGCTCTTTCTGTGCCGGTTACAGTCTCGACGATCTACGCCAGCATCTCTATTCTATCAGCGCTCTTCGCCTTCACTGTTCTTACGCCGGAGAAGACCACTATCATTGGGCTTGTTTACGCGTTCGCGTTCGTTACGAGACGGTTCTCAGAAGACAAGGAGTTCTACATTGAGGACATAGATTTCGAGAAGATTGTGACTAACACCACTAACACTGAGTTTGATGTTAGAGAAGCGCTTGAATCCCTTGTGAAGCAGGGCTTCGCTGTAAAGCAGTCACCCACCCCGATGGGAAGAGTCCGTTTCAAGATCAATATTTACGGCGCAAAGTACCTTGAGGTCTGCTGGACTGAGACGCTTATCCGCATCTCGAGGCAGAAAGACAGATTAGAGAAGACTCTCGCATATGTTGAGCATCGGTTGAAGAGCCCCGACGCCTCTGGAAGTCGCATCATCTCCAAGGCCTTCGAGGAGATCGAGATGCAGGAGAAGGCGCTTAAACGGCTCCGTGAAGATTACGGGATAGCTATCGGCGACGCCTGGTATCAGAAGACGATTCTAAGAATTGAGTGGCTGGAAGCAGGGTTCAGAGAAGCTGAAGCGCACTATCAGAAGAAAGAGGCTCAGAGCAAACCTGCAAACAAACTGAGTCCAAGCAGCGGCTATAAACAGCAGTAGCAGATTATTTGCTCACCCGTAGGATCAACCGCTCACCTTCACGAGTGAACTGAGCGTTGAAGGCCCGGGAGCGGCGAAGCATCTTTGAGCAGATATCGTCGGCTTGACTCACAGTAGCAAGGTTAACCTGAAAGTTGGAGATCAGAACCGGCACAAGCCGCACCTCCGAGATACGGCCATCTTCTAAGGTGACCAAGTAGAGAAAAGATTGATCATTCCTAAGATCCAGATCAACCGCGTAATCGTCTACAAAGTCGCCGGTATCGTAAAGAATCAGCCGACCATTGTGAACCTCAACACATTGAAAGATGTGCGCGCTGTGGCCGAAGAAGACATCAACACCTAGATCCGCCACAGCTCGAGCGAACATCTGAAACTCTTCAGTCGGGAACTCTCTCATATTTGGACCCCAGTGCATCGAGAGAATCACATAGTCAGCGCCAGCAGCCCGCATCGACTTTACCGACTGCTCCACTGATTTTAACGCCTGCTCACCTGCATCTACAGGCAGGTAGTTGATGCCTGCCCTGTTTTCGGTGGCGGCCCACTCAGGCGGGTAGTCTGCAAACGCCACGACACCGATGTTGACGTCTCGCTTCCGCAGGATAACTGGTTTCGACGCATAGGCTAGGTTTTGTCCTGCGCCGGTGTGTGCTATGCCATTTTGATCTAACCGGTTGAGCATGTCGAGTAGCGCTTCTTCTTGGAAGTCGAGGGAGTGGTTGTTAGCGTTTGACACAAAGTTGATGCCGGCTGTTAGCAGTGTGAAGGTGGCGTCAGGGTTAGCTCTGAAGTAGAAGACCTTAGGAGTTGTGGTCCATTTACTTCCTTTGTCTGATATTACGCATTCAAGGTTAATGAGTCGTAGATCTGCTTCTCTGAGCGTGTCGAGGGTGTCGCCCCAAACGTATTGGTACCCGTCGAAGGTGAGGACTCTGTTCACTAGGCGGCCCAGCATTACGTCGCCGGTGAAAGCTAGGATTACGGCGGTCATCACATGTTGACTCTGTTAGTACTATTTGCAGCGGTGTGGGTTATAAGATGGTAACAAATTGTTTGACAAGCTTCGTTATGCGTCTTGTCTATTCTTCTTCGCCCCGATACGTAAAAGATTCTTACAGGGGCTAAATTGCTATGGGCGACTTTGCCAAGAATTGGCGTAGCGACGGCAAGCCTGTATTGTCTAGGGTGAAGGATCGGGTTTCACCTAACGATCCTTTGAAGCCCAAGATTATAGAGGCTGAAAGGCTTATCAAAGTTCAGATGAGCCACATCGACCAAGCTCTTGCAAGAATCGCTAATAGAGATGCGGCTATTTTTCAAAAGGTGGTCTCATCGCTTCAGAAGAAAGACATTCAGCATGCCGCGCTCTATGCGAATGAGCTTTCAGAGGTTAGGAAGCTCGGGAAGCTCGTCACCCAAGCCAAGCTTGCGCTTGAACAGGTGGTTTTGAGACTAGACACCATTCAGGATCTAGGTGATGCAGTAACGGTCATCTCGCCGGTTATGTCGGTGGTTAGAAGCGTCGGTTCAGACCTCAACAACATTATGCCTAATGCACAGGGCGAGATAGGTGAAATCAACAACATCCTCAGCGATATTCTAGTCAACGCTGGAAACATCAGCGACGAAAGACAAATCAACACTAACACAAGCAGCGAAGAAGCTGATAGAATACTGGACGAAGCCTCATCCCTCGCGGAGGAGCGGATGAGAGAACTCTTCCCAGAAATCGCCAACAAACCGATACCGAAGCAGCGCGAACCAGTGGACATCTAGACTAGACCCAAGCAAGAGACTAACCAGCAGAGAAAACCTCAGGCTGCAACAATAGGTAGGTAGGCAGCCAGCCAGCTAAATAGATGGTTGTTAGTGAACTTTAAATTGTTAGTTAATGTCCTCGATATTGCAACATGAAGATTCTGCCGAGAGAACATGGGGCGACAGTTATCTGGTTTGTGTCGGTGCTTGCCTCTATACTGGTTATTACCGCTCTTCCATCGCCTGCGTTTCTAATCCTTTTTCTTGCAGTGTCAATCGCGGTTTTGCTGTCGGCTGGACAGCTCACGAGTCATTCTCGCACGTTAGTCCGTATTCAGCGTAACCGGTTTTTTCTGCCGATTCTTTCGAGCAGTTTGACGCTCATTATGCCTCTCGGGGAGTTTATCATGTTCGGGGGCCTGTCTGCGAGAGTCTTTGCCGCTTGGCTACTCCTATTCACCTATACTGTTGTCAGTGTCTCGCTGATACAGTTGAAGGTTCAAGGCTTCCTTAAAGGGAAAGAGGTGTCGTCGAAACGTATTGTTGTGCCGGGTCTAGCTGTGCTTGCTGGAGAAGGTGTGTTGCTCGCTTCAGCAGGGATTATGCATCCTGCAGTTATTCTTTCGCTCACGCCGCTGCTCGTTATGTGGATCTACTTGAGTCGACGCAGGGTGGAGGAGAAGAGCAACCGGGTGAAGATGATTAAGAGAGTTGGTTTTCAGCAGACCGGTAACATGATTGCGTTCATCTTAATCTTAGCGATAGTCACAAGGCTTTAGCTCAGCTTAACCTGCACGGCCAAATAACAGGTACGTGTAACCAGCTGCCTCGTCATTAGTGCGCTGCGTTGTTGAGTTGGATGGTTTAGGCTTCTAGGTTTGTTAGGAACTTTTCGACGCCGCGTTTGCAGTATCGGTAGGCTATGTATGATAGTATGGATCCGATTATGATAGTTACTGGTAGCGCAATTGTTAGGTCGAATGCGGAGATTGGTGCTGGTCCTCTGATGCCTCCGGTGGAGATTATGCTGAACATGATTGGTGCGAAGGTTGCTAATGCGGCTACTCCGCCGATGATGAAGCCTATTATGAAGCCTGTGAAGGTGATGTATCTGCTTCTTGTGCTGATGGTGAAATCAGGATATCTGACACCTACTCCGAGTCCGATGAAGCTTTCAATTTCGACAACCAATATGCCGGCTATGATTGCTGCGACGACGGTTGGGAAGGGCATCGGTGCGATGGTTTGGAAGATGACGGTTACGGCCAGAGTGGCTGCGATTGATATTATCCATGTTGGGAGAAGTTTGCCTTTAATGAGTGAGTTTGCTTTGATAGGTAGCATGCGGAGGTTGACTACTGCCTTACCTTCCTGCCCGATTGTTATTGATGAGAGCATCAGCGTGGTCATGTAGGGTATCATCACCATTAGGAAGAAGCCGGGTGAACTGCCAGAATAGTCTGACGGTGAGAACAGGGTGGGTGCGGTGAGCGATATCACGAAGAGTATGGGTATGGCGATGAACCTAGCTAAGTCTCGACGTCTCAGGAGCGCTCGGAACTCCTTCAGTGCAATCGCGGCCTCTAGAGGAGTGAAGCCTAATCCAAGGACAGACGGTGTATGCGCTGCGTATTTTGTTGACGACTCGATTACAATTGAGACAGGAGATGGGGACCAGTACCTTTGGCGAAGGTAGGAGGCTGAGAAAAAGATTGTGAAGACGAAGATGAAGGATAGGGCTGAGAAGGTTGCTACGGCTGGGAGGTTGAGTTGGATTAGGTTTGTTATCGCAACTGAAGGCCAGACCATCGGAACAAACCACGCTAGCTCCACGCCGCCTACTAGGATGCCTAGCACGTAGAATAGTATGTAGGGGCTGAAGGCCATCTGGATTACCACGAAGAGGATGACCACCAGCACCAGCCTCGTTATGATCGCGAACTTGCCGCTTCTCCGGTAGACTGTTGATGAGACTCTGTTCACTGCGGCTCTAAGAATCTCTACGATTAAGGCGCCCAGTATAAGGGCAAGCAGCGAGAAGAGCACCGTAATCGGCCAGATGCGGATTAAATCGAACTGCAACGCTAAGGGCAGAGCGATGCCGGCGCCGAATGCTAGGAGGAAGGAGTAGGCTGCGACGACTGACAATGTTGAGGCGGCGACATATTCGCGGGGTGAGATTGGGAGCCAGTTGACGGCTTCGCTTGATGATACGCCTGAGCCTTGACCTAGCTCGAAAAGGATGCCGGCTACGATGATGCCTGATGTCAGCAGTAATGGTAGCCCGACCAGCGTCTGCCAAGCCAGAGGCTTAACCAAGGTCAGCAAATCTTTGGGGAAGAGCGGCAGTAGAAATTGAAGAAGTGCGAATGGTGCTGCAAAGACGATAACATCAATAAGTATCATGATTTTGGGCTGCATGAAGCGGCCTAATCCGCCGGGGCGGCCGGCTCGGAAGTATGATTTGAAGAGTATTGAGGAGAGGGCTGAGATGGCTGATAGTCTCATATTTTGAGAGCCTCAACGATCTTAGCGGCGTCTTCGCCTCCTGTTAACTTGAGGAAGATGTCTTCAAGGTTTGAGCCGGAGAGGCCTGCTAGTGACCTGAGGTCCTGTACTGAGCCCTCAGCTAATACGGTGCCTTCGTTCAGAATCGTTACGTTACTGCAGATTGCCTCAGCGATTTCAAGCACATGTGTGCTGAACAGGATTGCGACACCTTCGTTTGCTAACCGGTTGAGAAGATCCTTCACTATTCTCGCTGATCGTGGATCAAGCCCGTTCAGAGGCTCGTCGAGGATGAGGATTTTTGGTCGATGCAGCAGGGAGGCGGTTATGGCTATCTTCTGCTTCATTCCTTGGGAGAAGCCGCTCATAACTACGTTCACGTTTTTCTCCATCTGAAGGGCTCTGATGAGTTCTTCGACTCGTTGCTGCCGGATCTTAGGTTCGATTCCGTAGGCGACTCCGACAAAGTCGAGGTACTCGGCTGCTGTTAGATACTCGTATAGGTATGGTGATTCGGGAACGTAGCCGATTAGTTGTCGTGCGGCCACAGGTTTCTCCGCGACATCTAGACCGTAGATTTTGATGTTTCCTGAGTCGGGTTTCAGTAGGCCGAGTATCATCTTCATGGTGGTGCTTTTGCCTGAGCCGTTTGGGCCTAGAAGTCCTTTGATTTCGCCTTCTTTGACGGTTAACGTGAGGTTTTTCACTGCCTTGACCGTGCCGAAGGATCTGCTC
>JACPRH010000025.1 GCA_016190055.1 Nitrososphaerota archaeon
ACTTCCCCTGCAGCAACCCCGAATGCAGGCAGAAGCACATCTGGAACTGGATCAGGCTCTTCCACCTACACAAGCAACCGGAATATCTTCAGGCAATCAACACCGTCAAGGAGGTGATCACCTTAAGGTAACACCGCCGTAGAGGGCTGTGAATAACTGTTTTAGAGCTAATCAATGAGACGATGATCAGCGTAGGAAAAGTAAGACGTTACTTACCAAATTCTGTGCTCCTCAGTCTAGTTATTCACAGCCCTCATTGTAGTTTGTGCGGTGTTTCATCTTCTGGTAGTGTGCACACTCATCTATCCTACGTGATCACTCGATAATGGAACAGAACGGGCAGACGTGTTAGCATTAATATATGCATGACGCACTTGAAGGCAGCTATGCAGGTAGAGGAATAACTAAGACGATGAAGCCAAGGGCTATCAGGCTGGTTCTTCTTCTTGCCGTGGTAGGCGGTATCATCGTAGCATCATCTCTATTTGTGTTGGGCGTAGGAGTCTTTCCGCCCTTTACCCAGATAATCGAGTCGGGTGCGCCCACAATTGTCCGTGTATCTGATAGGAACTATCTTCGAACCGATCTCCCTGTCTTCGACAGGAGTGCTGAGAATTATTCATTAGCAAATCAAGTGGTCGGTCTATCTACCTCAAACAGACAGAGATATATCGAGACTGCAGTAAAGCGAGCTGAGACACTTGGTTTAGATGAAACAAATCTTCGGGATATATTGACTAAGCTAATGTTCCACATAGATGAACTGAACTTCACCGACAAGAACACCTTTACAGATAACGATGGAAAAATTTTTGAAATATCGTTCAGAATAAGCAATACAACAGTTCAGATACCCTATCTGATTGAGAAGGTAAAATACAACGGCGTAGACGCTTGGATAATCGCACTGAACTGGGAGAACAAGGAGTCTTCACAGGGCAAATGGGGTCATGTAGCAGCTGTAGTCGTCAAATACGGATCAGACGAAGTTCTCTTCGCTAAAAGCTGCATGTGAATGTCTTTCTACTTGAAGTTAATAGCCCTCCCGAGGCTTCTTACCGCATAGCGACGCTACAGCCACACCAGAAAGGTGAACTAGATCATAGTCAACCCTGTCAACTCAGTCAAGGAGTAGGCACTGTCAAGTCTTCGGTGGCCAACGCCTGCATATCACCTATCAGCAACCAACAACTTTACAGATCCCTTCAGGGTGGAGCCTCCAATCTGTTATTGAGATCTCAGTTAATGAAAATCGGGGAAGAAATAGCTTCGCTGCCGTCGCTCTGATGCACAACGACATAATAGTATTGGCCACTCTCAGTAGTAATATTTTGGGTGACTTGCGGATTAGAGCTAGTTCCTGTCCAAAGAACGGTAGTGGATAGATTACCCGATACGTCGTTAGTGCTGCCATGTATTAACTTAATCCAAGTAAAGCTTTCACCATCACCATCGCTAGTGTTGACAACAACATCATAGTTGCCGGCTGAAATTATTGAACCCATTTGTTGCCCGTCAATCTTAAAGGAAAGTTCCAAGTTCTTATCTAAAGTTGAATAAAATCTTCGTGCCCGAAAAGCCTCAAAAATAGCTTCTTTAGTCAATGCCGTAGCCAACACGCCTATACGCTTATCACCGGCCAAGTTTTCTGCGTTGCTTCCAATCCACGCGGATTCCTGGTCCCCGCCACCCCCAGCGCCAATACGCCATCCACGCACTAACGCTTCATCATAAGGAGATTTATTGCCGTCGTTAGAATAGTAACCATCGTTATTATAATAATGTGTATTAAAGTCAGTATCGTCGTGAGTCCAGAGTTCCATGCCGACAACCATATCAGAAGGCGCTATTATGGCTGGGTCAAAGTGTTCGAACTCCCTGTTTTGGTCGGCCGGAACACCCCACCACTGGTCAGCCACTCCCGGGTGGTTGAAAAAGGCAATAGTGGTGCTTGGGTTTTGCGAATTAAGCCAACTCATAAACTTTGGAAAGGTATCACATCTTGAATCGCTAGAATCACAAATGGTAGCATTATCATCTATACTTACTACTGTAACATGACCATATGGTTTACCACCGCCCATATCAGGTGACCATTCAAATCCCCTGAAAGCAACGAAATCAGCGGTAGTAGCATCATCAGCCTGAATTTTTGTCGCCTCCCACTCGGCTTGATCCAAAGCATAATCATGGTCAGAAATGCCGAAAAAATCCAGTCCAAGATTCTTCATCGCATTATAGGCATCGGCCGGCGTGTCTAAACCATCCGAATATGAGGCGTGGTTATGTAAATTGCCATAATAAACAGTGTAGATGCCTGACGACGGGTTAGTTGCGGCGTTGAACTTGTATGTTACTGATGACCTACTGCCGCCTCCCACCCATATGTCATAATAGGTGCTGTTGCTGTAGATTACGCTTCCAGACTTTGTTACCTGCACATCCTTGACTCCTGAAGAGTACAGGTTCTGCTTGAAGGTAATTGTGTTACTTCCAGACACCACGTATTTAGATATGTCCAGCGAGAAACTCTTGAAAACGTTATTGTTATGAGAGGACTCAACTGTGGGAAGAGTGGCCACCGCTTGGTTATTGACCAGTACTGAAACTTCGCCTTTGTTGTCATAGTCGTAACCTTGGAAGCTAAGCGAGTACGAGCTGCTGGTAGAGGTTGTCGTAGTAGTGGTAGTGGTAGTCGTAGTTGTAGTGGTCGTTGTTGTTGTGGTGGAGGAGGAAGTGCTGAACGTGTAAGTGACTGAGTTGGTGCCGCCTGTCCATAGGCTGTGATACGAGCTGTCGCTCAAAAGCACACCTCCACTAGGCCCAGTTACTTTGACATCCTGCACTCCTGACGAATATAAATTCTGCTTGAAGACTATGGTGTTGCTACTACTGCTGCCAGCTACAACGTACTTCGAGATATCCAGTGAGAAGCTCTTGAACATATTATTGTTCGCATAAGACTCGCTTGCAGGAAGCGAAGATACAAGCTGATTATTGACAAAGATAGATGCTTCACCCTTATTATCGTAGTCGTATCCTTGAAACGACAAAGTGTATTGGCCACTGGGCGGGGTAGTTGTCGAAGAAGTAGTAGTTGTGGTGGTAGTGGTAGTGGTTGTTGTGGTTGAGGTCGAGGTGCTAGTAGTAGTGGACGAAGAGGTGCTGAATCTATATGTTACAGACTCTCTGCTACCACCACCCGCCCATATATCGTATTGGGTGGTGTTGCTGTAGATAATCGTCGTAGTTGTTGTGTCTGATCTTTTGACGGCGAGGTTCTTTACACCTGAGGAGTACAGGTTCTGCTTGAAGGTGAGCGTGTTGCTGCTGCCTGATACCACGTATTCGGAGATATCAACTGTATAGCTGGCAAACGCATTATCGTTCTGGGGAGAGTAGCTCGTGGGCAACGCGGTTACTACCTGATTGTTAACCAGTATGGTTGCCTCTTCCTTGTTGTCGTAGTCGTAGCCTTGGAATGAGAGGGTGTATGTACCACTAGTTGTGGCGGCCTGTGCAGCTGGTGCTGCTGCTACTAGTATACTTACAATTGTGCTGGTTAACAGCAGCGCGATGATTAATATTGCTGAAACAGGTATTAGCTTCACGCGCTTCCTGTTTTGTTATCCTTGCGGTTTATTTAAATCAGTAAGGAATATAACATATTAGTTTATGTTATTCTCTAGGATGTTGTATAGATTCTATTCAGTCTTCATGTATTTCGAAAATGTTGGTTGCGTGCAGTGATGGGTTAGTTTAGGGAGGCCTACTTGCCTTCTAAGGTGTTGTGAGTAACAACAGCATCAAAGGAGGTGAAAGTAAGCCTCGAATAGCATTGAGCAGACTGGGCATATAGACCTTGCACATCTGGTAGCAGAGGAACGTATCAAGACGGCGGGTAGCTTGAAGGCTAGGATAGAAGCACTCCAGGAGAAGGCGATAGACGATCTGGTGGAGAAGAAGGGCTGGAGGAGGGCTGCCACCTACACAAGGACTCTTGTCACTATGCTTGGAGTACTGGATCTGAAGATAGTTAAGGTTAGGAATACGGCTACTGGCAGAGTATCCTCGCCGATACTGGATATGCTGGCTGTAAGGAGACGAAGGTACTCCAGAGAGGTAAGAATCGTATGTACGGATATGGCGGCAAGACTCTCCTACAACGACTCAAAACTCGAGTTTGAGAAGACCACCGGAATCATGATACCGAAGAGAACCATACACTCATTCGTCCAAGAGATAGGCGCATTGATAGCTTCACAACCAAGAAAGAAGACAAGCAAAGACATCGTCCTCATGGCTGACGGTACCAAGACGCACAGCGTCTACTTACAGCACCGACAACGAAGTACGTGTAGCCCTATCCATCGGCGGCCCGCAGGGAAAGAAGAGCCTCCTCGGACTCACTGTGAATAAGGGGTGGGAACCAATACCCAGACTCACAGGCCCACATGTTCTGGTCTCAGACGCTGAAAGAAGCATAAGGAGCAGCCTAGCAGACAACCCTGACGACATCCAGCTAGACCTCGTACATGCGGTGAAGGAAGCATTATTCATTCAAACTCTGGGGAGAAGGCATGTCAAAACAGGAGCGGAATGAAGTATCAAGAGACATGAAGCGCATCCTCTTCACACTCGTGAACTCCGTCAAGAAACATAGAGAAGACAACAATATCAAGGCCATCGAGACCAGAGTAGAATCCACCCTCAACGAACTCAGAAAACTATCCACAAGCCTCTGGAGAGGAGGTTACAGGAAAGCATCCCTCTTCATAACACACAACGCAAAGCTCATGGTGACCTTCGCCAAGCTCGCAACCATAGGACTCGATATTCCCTATACATCAAACATCATAGAGCGAATGATGGGCGAAATAGCTAAGCGATGCAAACACAAATGGGCACACTGGAGCACCAAAGGACTCGAAAACATGCTCTGGATCCTACTAACACGCTACACCGACACACAATCATACGAAACCATCTGGAAGCAATATATCCACCCACCCACCATAACACCGACGCTCACAACACACTAACCCGTCCATGCACACGACCGAAATGTTATCAAAGAAAGAAGCCACAAGAATTGTTGGTAATCTAGGAAACGATGAAGCATACCTTCTGACTGTTCGTTCCTGGCTGTCACAGGTAGAGACCCCGCTGCGAAAAGGGATGACTGCAGTTGACATTCTGCGGCGGTATCCAATTGTTATGAGACTGTTCTTGTCAAGCCTTCCTAATTCCTCCCGTAACCACTTTAGAAAGGGGTATAATGAAAAAATAGAATCAGGCCATGAACAATTCTGGCTCTACGATGACTTTGACGGTGTAATCGCGTCGCATAGTGGAACCTACGAGCGTTCACTCCTAGTTAACATGCTGTTTAGGGCTAGTTACATAGCGGCTCTTTTCAAGCGGATCAGCGATAGGTTACTTTCATTCGACTTGTCCACTCCAGAAAGGGTGTTAGGGGCTTTGGCGTTGGATACAAGAGCTCATCCATTTGATGCAACTAACACCGCTTGAGAAAAAGCTGCTAAGAAAGCGCGACTAGACGGCGGGGAAACAACGTTACCACAAACCGCTGACTGAATACGTCCCAGAACTCAACCGCTGAAGCCTCGTCTTCAGAGATAATCCTAGGGCTCGAAGGCGCGTTGAAATAGACTTTAGCAATAGTCTTTGCTAGACCCTATCGAATATTTAGAGAAACAAGAACCTGATAAGATCAGGACTTATAAATTACCTAACATAACGAAATGTGACCTTGTAATGGTTACTAGACGAAAGATGACAAATGATGCAAAAGAGATTACTCAAGATCTTATGGATTACGATCCAAGAATCGCTGTTCTTGTAGCAGCAACTTTCCTAGAGAGAAGGCTTCTAACAATCTTAGCGAACCAGCTTAACGCGGGGGAGAATAGGAAAAAAGTCAGACAATTCTTAGACGAGCGATTACAGCTTGGGTCACTAATAGCGATTGGCAATATATTGGATATCATTCCTAGTGAACACCGGCAGGCTTTGGACAGTCTTCTACAGGAAAGAAATCGAATAGCACATAAGTACAAAGTTTGGAGAAAACTCAATGACAAACATCGGTCCATATACAGGGAAAAATGGGCGCCTGTTTGCAATACGGTTATCGAGTTCATGGAACAGACAGCGAACTGACTTCGTTAAGTGAACCTGAAGAATTCGATAATGAAAAATCGATGACATCTAGAGAATGCGTCCAGACTTAGGGACATTCTGTATATTAAATCGATAAGTAATTTAGGGTGATAATTAATGTCGGCACATTAAGTTGTCGTCAGATATCGAGTTCCTTATCGATGTCAAAGCTTTGGCTGAGCATGGACGGTTTCATGCCGACCATAGTAACTTAAGCAGTCTTGACAAACGTTTGGCAATACATCATGTGCATAACGCGATAGAATTGACTCTCAGGAGGAAAGCAAAGGAACTCAACATTACTGCAAACGATATGCCGAGCCTCATAAAAAACCTGAAAAATCAAGGAAAACTCGATATACCGCGAGAAAATGACATTCAAGAGCTAAATGCCGCTAGAAATCAAAGTCAACACTCTGAAGCGACTTTTGAGTCTCGACACGTGTATCGCATAACAACAAATGGGATAGAATTTCTCAAGGAGTTCTTTCAGAAATACTTTCATGCAGATTATGACACATTAAGTTTGGTTCAACTATTAAGTAACAAATCCATCAGGCATCTTTTAACTGAAGCCCAGGCTGCGCTCGTGAAGAAAGATTACATGCTTAGTTTGCACAAATCTCATTGCGCCATCGATAAAGCAAAATGGATTGTTATGCATAATTTAGAGAATCTTGGAGCAATTACCTATAATGGATTGAGTTTCACATATAAAGACGGAAAGATAGGGGAACTCAATGAAAAAATAGATGAAGTGTTAGACTTCGCTCTGTTTTCCAGATATGCTACCGAGCTATCAAGGCTCAAATCAATATCCCGCGCAGTGTTTTGGAATCTTGATCAAGACGAACCGGGGATAGGTTACTCGCGCCCTATAATCGGAGAATATAACCCAACAAGCGATGAAGCCGAATTCGCTTTTAAGCTATCCGTGGAATTCGTCCGCTGGATAGACCAAGCATTTGGTCTAAGTATCGCAGAACGGTCATAAATTCATTATATTCCAGCGTCAACTGAGTAGCGATAACTTCCCCTGCTAAAAAGAACGAGTGGCCATTGTCCCCAGGCCAAGTAGGGGAAGAGGTGTATACGGTAGAAGAAGTGGTAGACTCTACTGAGCAACGGCGGACCTATGAAAGAAACCCTATGTCCTTGAATTATTGTAGTGAGAAAAAGAGGTGAAGGGTGTCTTGTCTCGCGAAAAAAGGATGAGTCGATAGGCTGCGATGGTAAATGGTTAACAAGTTAGGATATAAGATTAAATCAGACCGCTAATCCTAAAGATTGTTTAAAAATTTGTCCTCTATGGAATTCTCCAAAAGACAGATCGAGCTGATAGGTCGACTTGAAACCCTGTGCCAGCGTTCTGCTGCCGAGATCTTACCGGTCAGAATTGAAGAGGTCTGGGGTTTCGGGAGCTTCTTTAGGCTCAAGGAAAGACCTAGAGACCTCGATCTTGCAATCAAGTTTGTTGACGATAACAAAGACCTTTGGAAGATCTACGAAGAAAAAATAAGCGAGGCCCTTCACATGGCTTGGAACAAGCGCGCCGATTTCCCTCAACCCGCAGATGCTCTCCTTGCAGTTCTTCAAGACACCTCTAATGGGATGGAACTGTGGAAGGTTTACTCAAAGTGGGCAGCTTACTTGACGTGGAGCATGATTGACCAGCAATACTTCCCCGGTATGGCATATGGTTGGGATACCATAACGAAACGTGTCCTGACCGAGGGCTTGCCACGAGTTAACATAGCAGAATTGAGAACTGTTGGCGGAGAATTCGGCCTCGTCACCGAGGCAGTAATGCTAGTCTGGAGCAGAAGCAAGCAGGATGTGAGGTCGAATATCGCAAGCGCTCTAAGCGGAGAAGAGCTGAGAAAGAACCTTGTCACCGAGTTGGAGGGATTTGACAGGCAACTCTCAGAAGTACAGTTTGAGCTGAAGGTCAGAACCGACATGTACAGGTTTCTAATCACCATTCCGTCTGAGAAATACCCGCCGGAGAATGATTATCGGGAGCGCGGAGAATGGCTGGTTTCAAGGGCCGATGAGATCTTTCCCGGCGCTGATCACGACCTGCTCAAGTACATATTGACAGGCATGTCGATGAACCGAAAGCCGGCCGAGCAGAAGAACGCTGATGCTGGAAAACAGTATCTTCAGAACGATATCAAAACTCTTCAGGAAGCCGCAGAACAAAAGCGAGCCGCGTTGAAACAGGCACATATGGAAATCGAGGTTGTGAAGGCGTTACTCAACGGTGTCTTGATCTGGAAGGCTGGGCGGTACGAAACAAAGACCTATCTCTCAAGGTACAGGATCGAGGAATGGATCACGCAGTTCGCGCTGATAAATTCTCATAAGAACATAGTAAAGGAGGAACAGATCAGAGACATTCTCAGGAGACACGGCCTGCCCGAAAATAAGATTCTAACCTACAAGAGCTCGACGAATAATTACACGCTACCGGAAAACGAAGAGGAGGCCATTCGCATCAGTCATAACAACGCGAAACGGGACCAAGAACGCATTCTCACAAAAATTGCCAAGGACGAGCTAAAGAAGCTCGATGTTAACTTGGAGGCCTACGTTGAAGTCGGAGAAGACCTGAAGCCCCTGAGTGTTCATCTATCGCTCGGACTTGACCCAGACAAACGCAACAAAGAGGCTGAAGAACAGCTTGAATGGTGCCGCCGCAGAGGATTCGACGTAGAAGAGTTGCCATGGGCTACAACAGCCGAACTTCAAGTCCCACTGAAGCCAAGTGACACGCGCATCGAGATAGCATCGCGAATCCAAGAAGCAGTCTCGTCTCACAAATAAAAAGAGGGGGAGGGCGCCTTGTTCAGACACCCAACCGCTATTAAACGGGCATTTTCCGAAGTTTAATAACTGTTTAAAGATTAATTGATTACTGTGCCGGCATCAGATACTTCAAGCGGCGATAGAGGTAGCTTTGACATTATACTGACAGGAAGAATTTAGAAAAAAGGTGGGGGATACCTGATACTCTTCAGGTATCCAGAGTTATTAGTATCGTGTTTTCAAACTATAAATTATACCATTTGTATTAATGGTCTAGAGAGATATCCCATCTACTGACCTTAACCTGAACGAACTAACGAGTGGCCGAAGGCGTTCAGAAAGGTTAAATCAACGACAGGAAGGGAGACGGCTCTCAAGGTGAGAAGGATGTCAGAGTATTCATCAGAAGATGACATGGAAGAACAAGACTTCGAGTCCGAAGAAGAAGCCGAAGATGAGGATTAGTAGCCTCGCGGGCAGCTAGTCTCAGAATCATTTTTTATTATTTTTACTTGTTTAGTGGTTACTCTACCTGTCTATCGGCCTATTCTGGTAGTTCGTCTCGTTTAACTTCATCCCATTCTTGTCGGGTTAAAACTCTGAGGATGTTTGATGACATGACATAGTAGGCGGGGGTGCCGTCAGGATTTATCAGTGGTGAGCCGTCGGGGTTCTGCATCTTAACCACCTTTGTCACTGAGATTTTTAAGCCGATGACGTTGCCGTCGCTTGTTGAGATGTATGTCCAGCCTTCTTTAAGCGTCTTGTGATTTACAAATCGCCCCATAGGGGGTTGTCCGGGTATTGAAGTCATAATCCAGTGTTGGTTCAGCCTCGCATTAAAGCGCTTCTACTCGCTCACTTGCTTTTTTGCTTCGGAGGAAAGGAGGGAAACTCTTAACTTCACTGTGCGGTGTGGAGGTGAGCTGTATAGTAGTGGTGAAGGGAGGTAGCGGTATGGTTCTGATGCTTTACAATACACTTGGTCGAAGGGTGGAGGAGTTTGTGCCTATTGATGAGGGTCATGTCGGAATCTATACTTGTGGGCCGACTGTGTATGATTATGGGCATATCGGGAATTTTCGCACCTTTATGGCGCAGGATCTTTTGAGGAGGTATCTGAAGTTTAAGGGGTATCGCGTGACGCAGGTTATGAATTTGACTGATGTGGATGATAAGACGATTCGGGGTGCTCGGCGTGAAGGTGTCGGCTTGCAGGAGTACACTGATCGGTATGCTGAGGCGTTTTTCAAGGATTTGGATACGTTGCGGATTGAGCGGGCTGAGCAGTATCCGAGGGCGACGACGCATATCGGTGAAATGGTTAGGCTTGTGAAGGTGCTTCTTGAGAAGGGGTATGCGTATCAGCGCGGCGGCTCAGTTTACTTTGATATTTCGAAGTTCAAGGATTACGGCGAGCTTTCCGGTATTAAGGCGAAGAAGATTCAGAGTCAGGCTAGGGTTGAGGCTGACGAGTATAAGGAGGAGGCTCGTGACTTTGCTCTCTGGAAGGCGTGGGATGAGGAGGATGATGGTGATGTGTTCTGGGAGACTGAGATTGGGAAGGGGCGTCCAGGCTGGCATATTGAGTGCTCAGCTATGTCAATAAGGTATCTTGGAGAAACCTTTGATATTCATTCAGGCGGGATAGATCTAATCTTCCCTCACCATGAGAATGAGATTGCTCAGACTGAAGCCGCTACTGGGAAGAAGTTTGTCAACCACTGGATTCACGTCGAGCATCTGATGATTGAGGGGCAGAAGATGTCAAAGTCCCTCGGAAACATTCTAACAGTCCGCGACATCTTGAGCAAGGGATACAGCGGCAGAACCATACGGTATCTTCTCTTGACGGCGCACTACCGGACGCAGCTCAACTTCACAGAGGCTGGGCTGAAGCAGGCTGAAGCATCGCTGAAGCGGCTAGACGACTTTCTGCACAGGCTGAAGACAGTTGAGCCCGCCGCATCTTCTAACCCTGATGTTCACGGCAGGTGCGCGGAGGTTCTGAGAAGGTTCGAGGAGGCTATGGATAACGATCTAGGCATCCCTGAAGCCTTAGCAGCGGTCTTCGACTTTATCCGCGAAACCAACAGGCTGATCGATAGTATGGGGGCTTCTGAGAAGGATTTACAGGAGATTCGAGATGTGATGCTCAGGCTTGACACGGTGCTCGGTGTGCTGGAGACTGAGGCGGAGGAGCTGCCTGAGGATCTGCGCAGGCTGATTGAGGAGAGGGAGGAGGCTAGGAAGAGACGTGACTGGGCGAGGGCGGATAAGATTCGGGCGGAGCTTCTGGCACAAGGCGTTGTGCTAGAGGATACGCCTGAGGGTGCCACGTGGAAGATTATCAAAAAGCAGTCGGTCTAGCGGATAGAATACATTATCAGGACAGTCAGTAAGACGTGACTGACTAAGATATGCCTACTGTAGATTCGTTTGAAATCGGTGCGGATCAGGCATAGCAGAAGCACTAATTGCCTAGGCTGCCGGTTGATTAGTGCGTCGAAACCGGCGTATCTGAGTCTGAGACTTGTTTCTTTAGTGCATTTCGGGATTTCATGAAGAAGTATCCTAGGATTGTGATTGTGGCGATAGGTGATAGCCATTCAGGTATGTGTAGCCTAAATGAGTTTGCAACCATGATGGCGCCGAGGACGGCAATTGAGTACATTGCTCCGTTCTTTAGATACTTGTATTTTTTGACGTTTTCAATGTTCCTTACAGTGATCTGTCTAACTGCGATTGCGCCTATTCCGTTGCCGATTAATATGAATAGGATTGAGAAGGTGAAAGCGAATGCACCAATAACGCCGTCTATAGAGAAGGATGCATCAATCACCTCCAGATACAGTATTTTGCTCACATCACTCATGCTCTTGCTTCCCAGCATCTCCTTCTCTTTCTGCTCTGCGTTCTGCCTGAAGCCGTGGGTGATGAAGAAGATGCTAGAGCCCACTGTTGCGCCAAAGGCGACAAGTGGGCTTATCTGTAGAGAGAACCAAACTATAGAAGTTAGAAGTATTGAGACTATGGCATAGAACCAGACGCCTTTCTTTTGAATGTAAGCTTCACCAATTATCCCATAGTGCTTTGACTCTAGGAAGAGCCAGTGTAGGAAGAGGAAGACAAGAAATATTCCTCCAGCCATTAGCAGGGGTGGTGCGGACTCCTCAATAGCTGCTATTACTTCAGGATCTGAGCTGAATGCGCGTGCAAACGTTTCTTGGAGGCTTAGGCTGGGATCCAATGAGTATATGATGAGAAAAGGGAGACCGCCTCTCATGAGGAAGACTGCTGATAGAATTCCCCAAGTTAGAAACCATCGTCTCGCCTTCTTTGACACGGTTGCTAAGACATCTGCGTTTATCACTGCGTTGTCGATACTGCTAACAAGCTCGAATAGTGATAGTCCTACGATGGTGAGGACCGAGAGCAGAATGTATTCCATTCGCTAGACCGCCAATGAGGCGCTTTATTTACCTGCTCTTAACCAGTTTATTTGCAGCGGTTCACGGTTGTGCCAAGTTGCCTTCCTTTCGACTACGGCTTTGAGGAGCAGAGGTAGACCGATTGTGGCGTCCATGTAGACTGTGGAGAAGTGAGCGTCACCTGTGTATTTGCCCCATGATTGGCTCTCTTTGAAGGTGCAGCCTGAAAGTCCACCCCACTTCGGATCATCTGTAGTGATCGCGATGCCGTAGGCGTGCGGCGGTGTTTCTAAGCCCATGATGCCGGCCATTGGGGTGATCTGTTGAATGTAGTTCTTGGGTACTCCGCCTCCGATGTGGATTGCTGCTGTTTTTGTCGCTGCGAGTTTTACCTTCAGGATCTCAAGGTTGTCCTGAATGGTGTCTATTACTATTGGTTCACGCCCCGCATCACGTTTTTCTTGGGTGTGCCAAGTGAGGGACATACCTATTGATGAGTCAGCTATTGCTGGGCAGAAAACTGGCACGTTCTTCTTTGCAGCGGTGTAGAGCACTGAGTTCTCGTCGCTCAGCTTGGAGCCGAGTAGCTGAAGGAATTCGCGGCTGGAGTAGCGTCTAGGGGGTAGTGCATCCGCGAATTTCTTGATGAAGAGGTCTGAGTGGTTAAACTCTCTGTCAGAGGCGTAGACATCGAAGATTCTGTCGATACGCAGCTTCGCCAGCTCGACGTCAGGTACTTCTGTTTGGGCGAGGTAGTGGTGGAAACCCATTGCTTCGTGCAGGTCGTGGTAGAGGTTTGCTCCGGTGGAGACTAAGACATCCACGATGTTGAGATCTATCATGTCGCGTATAGTTTGGCGTAGCCCGCCGGGAACCATTGCGCCTGCGAGGGCTAGGAATACTGTTGGGCGATCTTTGTCTCGCAGCATGTCCAGCATTACTTCTAGGCAGCGTGCGAGGTTTCGGCTCTGGAAGGCTGTTCCTTGAAATGATTCGATTAGGTCTGCGATGTTGGAGACCTGACGGTGGTTATAGTGTCTCACAGGTGTTGTAAGAAGATCGTTGCCAGATGTGTCAGGGGTTCGAGCGGCGTTTTCTTCCTTTTTCTTTTGCGGATGTTTTTTCGTGCTCAATTTTAAGATAAGGCGTTTAGCTAGGGCATATGAAACTGCTTTAAAACATTTCGCAAGCCATTGTAGCTAACATCTCTGAATGGTTTGTTGACACAGATAGAACAAGTTAGAACCAGTTAGATGCTATTTGATTAGTTATTAGATGCACACCCTCCTATGCAGCTCTATCTTGAACTCTTGAGCCTGCTCTAAATATTTGGATGCAAGACAATGTTACAATACAAGTAGCGTTACGCTACTCGGTTGTGCTAGACAGATTTGCAATGCTTCGAGATGCACGCACGCCTGCTGCCGACCTAGGGTGGAGGATCTAAATACTATTGAAATAGGCATAAGAATACAATTACGGTTCTAAGCGATCTGCTTGGATGGAATCTTCGTGTTTGCAATGCTTGTTGAAAGCGTTGATTCCGGTTGCAAGATTAGCCCCCAATGTTTTCTTCTAGTTTTATGTCAGAGTTGCTTGTGCTGTTAGATGGAGTACTGTTTCTTGTATTGGGTTGATTGGGGTTATGCAAGGCTAGATAGGTCGGCGTGGTTGATTGGATGTGACTAAGTGGGCGTGTAGAGATATCTAGGTGGCGCCGTTAGGGTTGTTTATGGGATGTTTGTCGTGTTGGTTGGCTTTTCTTTCGTGCGGCTGATATTATTGAGAGTACGTCTCGGTCTTTGAGTTGGTAGTCGTTTGGTAGTTGTAGTCCGGTTCTTGCGTCGATGGCGTAGAGTAGTCCTCGGGCTAGGTCGCTGTGTACTTCTTTGGCTAGGTCTGTTACGGTTGAGCCGGCGGGTAGTAGGTAGACGTCGGGGAGTATGTTTCCTCGTTTGTCTGAGAATTTCTCGGGGTTTTGGACGGGGTAGACGGTGTTCATTTTTAGGAGTTTGAAGACTGCGACGTTTATTGCGAATTGTACTCCTGTTCGCATGTATTCTCCTAGTACTGCTTGGCGGATGTATGATAGTGCCCAGCGTTGTTTTTCGCTTAGGTTCGCTGCGTCTAGGACGTCGAAGCGTTCTTGGCCGGGTAGGTATCGGATTAGGTGTTTCTGCTCGGCGAGTCTGAGGGTTAGCTCTGCTTCTGCGCTTGAGGGTACTACGATCATGTCGTGGTAATGCTCTCTGATGCGTTTGAAGTTCTCAGCTGAGCCTTCGAGATCCATTTTGTTCGCTACGATTAACGTTGGTTTCGAGATGTCACGAAGGATCCAGGCGAACTGCTTCAGCGAGTCGGGGCTCCAATTAGCAAAGTCCGCTTCGTTGAGCTTACTTTCAGCTAAGGCCAGCTGGATGTGATTCTGGTTCACTCCGATGCCTGCTAAGACCTCCATCATCCCGCTAGTTATGGTGTGGTCGGCGTGTAGTCCGCGTATGATTCGGTCTCGGTTTCCTTCGATGAGTTTGACGTACCACATGACCATCTCCTCCTCGATGTCTCCGAGGTCTGCCACAGGGTCTCCGGCGCCAGGCTCGGTTATTCGGCCTTCGGCGTCTATGCCGCCTGATGCGTCAACGATGTGTAGGAGGGCGTCTGATTGAGCTGCAACTGAGAGGAACTGGTTTCCTAGGCCTTTCCCCGTCCATGCGCCTTTGATCAGCCCTGGTAGGTCGATGATTTCAACGGGGATGGCTCTCCAGCCGTCTATGCATTGAGAGTTCACGGGGTTGTCTTTGACGTTTAGTTCCTTGTGGACGCAGAGAGTTGCGGTTTGGGCGACTCCCACGTTGGGGCTTTTAGTGGTGAACGGGTAGTTGGACACCTCAGCCGTTTTCAACGTGGCTGAGTTGAAGAAGGTCGTCTTACCGGTGTTCGTTTTACCGATTAACCCAATCCTGATGGTCATAACGTATCTGAATGGATGTTCTAACTATATAATATTAATCCAGAACAGTTAGCTAGAGTAACCGTCAGCATTAATTCACCAACCTTTGGACGCTGTTCTACATTCTAGAGTAAGGCGGCAAACTAGCTATGTGGCTGTTCTAACCTGTAGACTAATACTGAGCCAGTCTGTCACTATAGTTGTGGAAGCATGGTTCGGAATGTAGTTGCCGTCGTAGTAGTAGCTCTTGTAGCGGCGGTAGCAATTGCAGCAGTTGCGATGCTCCTCTACCCTACTTTTTCGCATGATGCAGGTGTGGAAGTCTCGAACATAACATCTGTCGAGATTTCTCTAACTCAATATGGGGGGCTTATGCCTATGGATATGGCTAGGCAGGATACTCACATCTTCACTAACGGCACCGTTACTGTAGTGTGGCGGAGCATCTATGGAGGAATAACTAAGGCATACATCCAGAATCTTTCAAGAAGCGACATTGAGGACATGACGAGGCGGTTGGTCGCCAATAAGGTCTACGAACTCAGCGAAAGTTACACAACCCCAGCTGGTGTCCAAGTTGCTGATGCGGGGATAGCAAATATTACGGTTAGCATTGATGGTATGGTGAAGAAGAGTGTAATCAACCCGAATGTCGCGGATTACCTACCGCCGAATCTACAGCGGATTCTCGCTGACATCAAGAATACTTCACAGAAGGTCGTGAATCAGGGTTACGTAGTTCCGTCGAAGGATATCTGTCGATACTTTGATTGCGGCAGCTTAGAAACCCACCCGGCAGCTAGAACAGCCAAGGAGTTTATTATGAACGCACCCACCTTCAAGTTCGACGGTATCAGACAGACAGTTAACGTGACGTATATTGCAGAGGCGACTGTCCCGATGGACGCACCAATTCACGCAGTTGTCACAATAACCTTTGAATCTAAGCATGCTGGCTATGGAAATCGTTCAGGACAAGCCTTGGCAGAGACCATAACCCCGCATACTGCGGTCATCAACGTTGTAGGCGACGAAGTAACTTCGGCGGTTCTGGACAGCAGGTGGGATGAGCTGAGACAGAAACCGGTTACGACTGGCGAGCAGACTGGTATTGTGTCTGGGAAGGTTAGCATTGGCCCTCTGTGCCCTGTTGAGCCTTGCCCTGGTCCCGTACCTGATGTTTACTCATCGCGATACGTTGTTCTGCAGCCTGAAGGAGGTGAGCCTACTCGGGTTAAGCTGAGCTCCGATGGAGGCTTTGAAGCACAGGTGAGACCCGGCACCTACAAGGTTGATCTGACTGACTGCACCTTTATGGGGTGTTCAAGAGTTCTACCTAAGACTGTAACCGTTAAAGCGAATGAGGCCGCCTATATCCAGATAGATATAGACACAGGTATCAGGTGAGAAGAGAAACGCCACCCTTATTCTCTTCCACCTTACCTAACTTTCGCATAGAGACGCATTGGGTGTTCATCTTGATCATACGCGGGGTTATAGGGTCACAATTGCTTTAGCGTAGTAGGCGCTAGCGGGTATGACTAATGGGACTGTTAGTGTTGAAGAAAAGGTTCTACGTAAGCTCGCTGTTGAGGCGAGGATGAGCGGCCTTTCACTGGATGATCTTGTGAGTAATGTGCTTGAGGATCATCTGTCGTTTTACCGTTATACAAAGCGGTCAAAAGCTATGATAGTTCGTTCGCCTTTCATTGATTTAGTTTTCAGCCAGATTCCTGACCAAACGGTGAGGAAAATTGGTCGCACGCTGGGACGAGAGCAGCCTGAGAAGACTCTTGCGAACTTCGAAATGAACTACACTTTGGAGAACGCTGTGAAGCTGGTTCAAGAAATTTTCGGGAAAAAAGCGAACCTGTTCGAAGCCAAGATAGAGAAGAGGACAAATATCTGGGATATCACGCTTCACCACGGAATAAGCAGGAAGTGGTCCATCTTCATCAGCGAGTTTGTAGCGGCGATTTTCACTGGTGTAGGGGCGTCTTTGGTGAAGACAAAGATTGATGATTTCAGGGTTGAACTGCGGATCAGGGTGCCGCTATATGAAGAATCTAAAGAGTTAGTGGCGCCGAGAACCACAAAGTCTTAAATCGGTGCGAAATGGCCTGCCGGCTAGGCCCGAGAAAGTTTTGAAGGCTCCGATAACTATTACTTCAAGCAACGGCATCACCATTGATTACGACGACCGGAAGATCAGCTTAGACCCGGATAGGGCGGGGAAGTCCGATTACACCTTCATATCTCACGCGCATATCGACCATATGAAGGGCGTAGGCTCCACCGGAAACATCCTTGCGACCAAGGAGACAGCGCTCCTAGCTGCCAGGCGAGGCGTCACAATCAACCTCGCAGAGCAGACGCCTGACGACCTCAAGATGATAGAGTCAGGTCACATTCTCGGCTCACGCGGCCTCCTAATAGGCGACGACGTGTATTACACAGGCGACTTTGCCTTAAAGTCACGCAGTTTCATGCATGGATGTCAACCAGTTAAATGCGGCACCCTGATTATGGAGAGCACCTTCGGGAAACGTAACTACGTTTTCCCACCGGTTGAAGAAACGATGCGACGGGTAAACGAGCTAATAGCAGACCTATTCTCAAGAGGGATACCTGTGGTTCTGATGGGTTACACGCTCGGCAAGGCGCAGATCCTCTCAGATCTTTTCTCGAGCTGGGACCCTATCTATCTCCACAAATCCATCTTTGAGATAAATCAAGCATATATTGACCTAGGAATCAAGTTGCGAAGCGATCTGCAGTCCTTTGATGAGGCTGCGAAGAAGAGGCAGCTGGAGAGAAAGCCGTGGATCTTGATTGCGCCGACGAATGGTGGAAGCCGGCAGATAATGGCTGGATTGAAGCAGAAATACGGTGCTGTTTCGGTTGCCTTCTCAGGGTGGAGCGTCGAGCCGCGTTACAAGTATATGCGGGGAGTTGACCACGCCTTCACGCTGAGTGATCACTGCGACTTTAATGATCTTATCGAGATGGTTCGGCAGTGCGATCCACACAAGATATACACGGTTCACGGCTTTGCCGATGAGTTTGCGGCTCACCTGAGAACGCTTGGGTATAATGCTCGACCGTTGAAGAGCGATCAGACATTTCTATCCGAGTATCCTTCGGCAGATTAATTGCCGGTAACCGGGTAGCCGAGCAAAGTTCTGCAGGTTCTCGGCGGGGGTGGGACATACTTTTTAACCCTATTCTTGGGAGAGATAGGTGTAAAAGGTGGATCATGGTTGTCTTCAGCTGTCTTTAGAAAATTTAGCGATGAAATGGTCTCTATTGTAGGTAGGCGAGTCGAGGTTGAGACCTCTGAAGGTAAGAAGTATCAGGGGAACCTAAAAGGCATCGATGAAAAAATGGATTTAATTCTTGACGACATCTTCGGCGCAGGCGACAAGGTGTTCAAGATAGTGATCAACGGAACATTCGTTAAAGAGATCCGGCTGGTTGAGCAACCCTTTGACCTGAGGGCTCTTGCTGAACGGTTAAGCCGAGTATTCCCAGGCCTAGTCAAGGTAAGAGAGGATATCGGAGCAATCATCGTCATGGATAAAATCAAGGTCACCGAGAACGGCGTCGTCGAAGGAGGCGGGCTCGCGGCTGACCGAGTTAAAGCAGTCTACAACGAATTCGTCAAAGCAAAGTAGTAAACGTAACCATACAGCATCACAGGCAAATATAGGAGCAGGCTGCGAAGGTCTCGCAGCGAGCAAGTAAGTAAGAGAAGAAGGCTAGATGTCTAAAGGTGAGTATAGTAGCGTGTTTGAGGTCAAGGCTACCGATTTAGCGGGGAGGATTGGGCGGCTCAGAACCAAGAGCGGCGTAGTCGAGACTCCGGCTCTACTACCGGTTATTCACCCTCTTTATCAGACTGTGTCACCTGATTTTATTCGTAAAATCGGTTTCTCAGCCGTTATGACTAACGCCTACATTGCGATGAAGAGCGGAGGTGAGGCTGTAAGGAAAAACGGTATTCACCGCACAATAGGCTTCGACGGCACTGTGATGACCGATTCCGGCGGCTATCAGGTCTTGGAGTATGGTGATGTTGATGTTTCTCCTGAGTCTATGGCTCGCTTCGAGGAGGAGATAGGATCAGATATTGCGGTGGTGCTTGACAAGCCTACGGGGTCGCAGACATCTCGGTGGTACGCTGAGGAGACGGTTCAGGAGACGCTGCGGCGGGATGAGAGGACCCTAGCGGTGAAGAGTCGCCGTGATATGCTCTGGACTGGGCCAGTTCAAGGCGGGATACACTTGGACTTGGTTGAGCAGTCCGCTAGGGAGACAGGTAAACTGGGTTTCGATGTGTATGCGCTGGGTAGCCCAACTGTAGTGATGGAGGCCTACAAGTTTAGGTTGCTGGCCGCTATGATTGTTGCAGCTAAGAGGAATCTGCCTATGGAGCAGCCGTTCCACCTCTTTGGTGCCGGTCACCCGCTTACTATACCGTTGGCGGTTGCGCTTGGCTGCGACCTCTTTGACTCCGCTTCATACATACTTTACGCTCGTGAAGACAGGTATCTTACGGATACTGGGACGGTTAAGTTGAAGGATCTTTCCTATCTGAGCTGCTCCTGCCCAGTCTGCACGTCAACTTCGCTGGATGAGTTGAGGAGGCTGCCGGATCACGAGCGGTGCGACAGCATAGCGGTTCACAACCTCTACCTGCTGAAGAAGTCGGTTGATGAGTGCAAGGAGGCGATTAGAGAGGGCAGGTTGTGGGAGCATCTAGGCTCAAAGGCACGGTGTCACCCTAGACTGTGGGAGGCGTTCCAGACCTTAACGCAGTACAACGATCTGCTTGAAGAGGGGACAGCGCTCTACCAGTCCAAAGGAGTATTCTTCATAGATGCAACCGACGAGAATCGGCCGCAGGTTAGACGTCACCGCCGCCGGATAGTCAACGATGTCGAGTTTCATAAGCCGATGCTTATTCTACTCCCGGAGCCCGATGTCCGACCCTCCGTCAAATCGCAGTTGTACAACTCCATCGTAAAGGTGTTGGGTGAAGCGTCGCGGGAGGTTCAGGTCTGCTTCCTAATTCATCCGTACGGCTTGGTTCCGGTTGAGATTTCAGATATCTATCCGTTGGCGCAGTATGAAAGCGCTATTCGGCCTGACGCTGCAACGCCTTCGCCTGAAGTCGTCGAGGAGATTAAGAGAGTTGTTGTTGGGCAAGGCAGGTTTTCGCGGGTGGTTGTTCTGGTTGACGGTGCGTACTCTAGAGGAGTGGCTGAGGGGTTAAGAGGCACTACGGATGTTCGTGTAGTCACTACGGTGGAAGATCCTGCGGATGCGGCTGAGACGGTGGTTTCAACGCTTCGCGACGGCAACACCGGTTAAGTGTACATGTTTTCGCCCTGTCTTCGCAGATGCGCTTCATGCTTCTCTATTTCAGCCTCAAGCACCTCGGCGCCCTTTAACAGGGGTTGGAGATCGATTTCGAAGCCGTAGTGCTTCGACAGGATGGTTATTGCTGCTGCGGAAGCTCGTGGATCTACTCGTTCAGCTGAGGCGTATGAGAGGAGTGAGTAGGCTGGGAAGCTGTATGATTCGAACTGGTTGAGTAGGACTGAGACGGGCCCGACGATGATCTGTCCTTCTTCGAGGATGGGGGCGTTGACCAAGTCTTTCTCTGCTTTGTATGCAGAAGTTTTGACGAGGCGAAATGTGCTGCCATCTCGTCTCAACCGGGAGTCTAATCCTCCGATTAACGCAGCCTCCTTAAAGCCTGCTGAGATGACAAAGTCAGCGAACTCCTTGAAGAACACCATATCCTCAGGTTTGTACGGCGGCGCTTCAACCTTGAAGAGGATGAGGTTGTCTTTCCTGAAGAGTTCGTAGGGCGTGGTAATGCGCCCCTCCTCGGTCGAGGTGATGGGAGCGATGATGCTTGAGTCGATGAACGCGTAGCGTTCAGCCTTCAGCTTCTGGATAAGATATTTGACGGTCCAGTAACCTGTTGCACCTATTCCGTGAAACCCTGTGATTAAGGAATAATCTTTAAAGCCCACGGACTCGGGAATTATCTTGAGAACCATTCATTACACTAGCAAAGCTTTAAGAATGGTTCTTCAAAAGGTTGTCGTCTAATAAAATAAGGATGTAAAAAACGGATGGAAGTTTCTGTTTTAGGAGCCGCACAGCAAGTCGGCAGATCAGCATTTCTGGTTAAAGGAGAAAAAACGCGTGTACTTTTGGACTTCGGGGTGCTCGTTGGAAGAGAACCTGCGTTTCCAATTCATGTGAAACCGAAGGATGTAGACGGAATAGTTCTTACACACTCGCACCTTGATCACTCAGGTGCTACACCGCTCTTCTTCCTCGGCGACGGAGTGGAGATGCACTCAACCAGTCTAACTCTTGAGCTAAGTCGCCTGTTAATCGAGGATTTCATTCAGCTATCAGGGTTCTACCTCCCCTTCGAGTATCTTGATTTAATGAACATGATGAAGAGGGCGCAGGGATTCAAGCAAGGTGACGAGTCTCAGATGGGTGAGTTCACCGTCAAATATCTAAATGCAGGTCATATACCTGGGTCCTCGATTGTTCGACTCGACAACGGCAAGAAGAGTGTGCTTTACACAGGTGATTTCAAGACTGATGAAAGCAATTTGCAGAACGGAGCGGATACTGATTGGGAGGAAACGGACATCATTATCACCGAGAGCACCTATGCTACTGCTGATCATCCGCCGCGTGAAAAGGTTGAAAATGAGTTTGTTGCCTTCTTGAAGGAGATTGTTGAGCAGGGTGGAACCGCGCTTGTCCCCGCCTTCGCGGTGGGGAGAGCGCAGGAAATGGCGTGTGTTCTCAGAAAGAATAACTTTCCCTACCCTGTTGCGATGGATGGGATGGCCCTTAAGACAAACGATGTGCTGATGAGACACCAAGAGTTTCTGAAAGACCCAGACTTATTCAAGAAGAGCCTCGGAAGCTTGGAGATAATGACCAGCTGGGGCCAACGTAGACGCGTAGTGAAGCAGCCAGGGGTGATAATTGCTCCTGCGGGAATGCTTGTAGGCGGCTCAGCTGTCTTCTACAACAATGAGATTGCTCGCGGACCTAAGAACGCGATATGCATAGTGTCATTCCAAGTCCCTGGAACCCCAGGTCGAACGCTTCTTGAGAAAGGAATAACGTTGATCAACGGCAAGCCGCGGAAGGTCAAAGCTCAGGTGAAGCGGTTCGACTTCTCTTCACACAGCGGCCGAAGCGCAATGCTCGACATCTTCAAGAAGGTCAAAGGCAGCCCAAAGGTGCTTACAGTGCACGGTGAAGCCGAATCCTGCATAAAGTTCGCAGAGGACTTGAAGCAGCTCGGCCTAGAGAGCTACGCACCTGAAGCCGGATCAACCTACACAGCCTAATCACCACCAGCGCGCTGCTCCCTCCCGCCCCATTTACCAGCAGGAGTATTCTCTACGCTAGCGGATGGTATCGCATTGATTGATGGACTTGCTCGATTTGTGATAGTCTAAATACGAGTTTTCTGTTATTCTCGGTGTCGTGGATACTGGAACTGATCAGAGCGATCGAAAGACGGACAGCTCAGGTGAAACATCTCGTCAAGAACCCAGTAAGGAGTCGAAGAAGCTTCCGAGACAAATTTCGTTGAAGCTTGTGCTACCTGTGGTAGGGTTTACTATCCTTGCACAGGTTTTGACGATGCTTGTCGCCTTGAGATATGTTTCGGCGCAGGTTGCGGTTCCTGCGTACGAGCCGTTCGGGAGCTCGGTGGAGGGCTCTGTTGGAAACTCGCTGATGCTTGTTGTCTCAGTGTTCCTAGTCACTGTTATCATGGTTTGGCTGATAAAGATGAACAAGGCTAGCCTGATTAGAAAGTTCCTTACAGGGTTCGTCTCGTTCAACACGTTCACGCTCACACTGCTTCTCACAGATATTTTGCTTCCCAGTCTCGGTGATCCGAATTTCCAAACGTTTGTTCCGATCGGGTCAGCGGTAGCAGCGGCTGTGTTCGTAGGCTACTCCTCGGTGAAGCCGGGGTCAGCGTTGCGCGGCGCTTTGGCTTCGCTTCTCTTAGCTGTTGAGGTTGCGGCGTACATGGCTATATTCATCAGGCCGCCTACAATCATTATTCTTCCAGTTGCGTTTGCACTGTATGATTTGTACGCGGTGTTCAAGGGTCCTTTGAAGGCCTTGATATCCACTGGGGATCTGCCTATGCTTGGGCCCTTGGTTGCGAAGATAGGCGACTTGGAGATCGGTTTAGGGGATATTGCGTTTTACTCGCTTCTACCTGCGTCAGGGTTTATCATGGCAGGTTGGGTTGGAGCGCTCCTAATCTTGGTGGTTACTAATATTGGGTTGATGGCAACACTCAGGATGCTTCAGAATAGGCGGAGTTTCCCAGGTCTCCCAATCCCGGTTCTTCTAGGAACCTTCGGGCTTTTGCTGATACTGCTTCAGCCGTAGGTGGCGAGATAGTCAGCTAGTTAGCTGATTAGAATTCTTCGGTTTCGATCTTGAGACCCTTGAGGAGCTCTTCTGCCTCAGCGGCGTTGGTGATGTATGTGTAGAGCATCTTGGGTGTTTTTAGCTTGAGCTTTACTTTGTCGCCTCGCTTTACTACTTTGCAGAGCTCGGCGGAGTTGGTTAACTTCTTGAATTCATCGGCGCTGCTGATTTGCTTCGGCATTTTATATCGCCCTCTACGGCTCTGGATCGAGATTTTAAACCTGACGGCGTCTGCCCTTATCTGTTCACTTGTTTTCTTTTGCTGTAGCAACCTTGGGTTGGTTTTGTGTAGCCGGAGTGTTTTTAGCTCGCTCTATGAGGTTGATCCTGTATAGGATAGGATGTACGGCTAGAGTGGAGGCGATGTCTTCTAGGAAGAGCGTAGCCAGAATTATCTGTGCGACAATCACTGGAATTCCTACCACTGTTGTGTTGAGGAGCCAGATGAAAGGTGTCTGAACAAGGTATGCGCCTATTACTGCCACCAGTTGGCTTACAAGCATATGATGCGGTCTACGTCTAAGCAACAGGTAAAACAGACCTGCTGAGAAGCCGAGGAGCCCGTTGTAGAAGATTATGAAGGGGTTTGGCGGGGTCACCGAGTAAACCATGCTTGTGGCTCCGATTAGACCTACGAGTGCTCCGGCAATAGGGCCGATTCCTAGTGCTGCGGTTAGTATTGGGATCTGAATGATGTGGACGCGTGTGGTTACACCGAGCAGGGTGATCGGGATGGAGAGAGGCATCAGCGCGTTTGAGAGCGCCGATAGCAGCGCTATCAGGGCGATTAGCCTAGTTTTGCTGATCGATAACTCCTGGAGGAGAGTCCCCGCAGCATTGTTATGAACTTTTTTCATAATGTTATGAAGAGTCAAGTCTCACCCATATATCTGTTTACCTCAGATGACAATCCATTTCTAGGTTTTTGCTTTGGGTCTCAGGTGTATTTTCGCGTTTACAAGCATGCCGTTGGGGACAAGTGTCCTGACACCATCCGGCTTCTCAATGGTTGTGAACAGTATCCCTATCTCTGAAACTACTCCTTCTTCATCGACTACCTTCACGGGGTCTCCTACTCTGAAGGGTCTTACCAGCAGAAGAAAGAAGCCAGCGATTATCTGCCCGAATACTTGTTGAGAAGCGAAGCCCACCACTAGAGCTAGGAAACCGGCTAGTGATACCCCGGCTGCGCCTCCAGCGACTCCTCCAGCAATCGCTGAGACCATTGCTCCGATCGCTAGGAGCCTGATCAGGTTCTTTACAGATATTGCGGTCGGGTAATCGTATCTTCGTCGTATGCTCCAGTAGACTATGTCTGAGAAGGTTGACGCGATCAGGTAACCCATTGCCAGCGTAACAAGGATATTGACGTAGATCACGTATTGCGGCAGAGGCGTGATGCCGACTAATGGGAAAACGGTGTTGAGCAGGTAGGATACGAACACTATAAGTACAGTGTAGAGTAGGATGAAGAGGATTAACTCCACGACGGATCTTTTGAAGCCGTCCTTGGAGGATTCAGAAGGAACCATTACAATATGAGTTAACGCAGGGCGAATATGTCTCTTACGGCCAAGTAATCACAACTGATAGACGGATGTTTTTTACCGGTTAAATCTAGGGTTAGAGCCTACGCTGTGCGGCGAAGACCAATCAATCAACAGTTTAGTTGACCGGTTACTTCCAGCCGATTCTCTGTAAACTGCGCTGCGTTTTTCGCCTAGATTTTGAGGCGAAGCGTGGTAGATCGCTGATAACGTAGTTGAAGATGTCCTTAGGGACGACTCGGGTTTGCCGTCCGTTCGCATACTTGTCCGCTATGTCTGTTGGGCCAATGTCGACTAGGTAAATGTCGTGTTCGCTCTGAAGCTGTTCCAAATTGCGCACGTTGACGAGGATGTACATCGCGCAGACCTCCACGTTGACGTTGAGGCGTTGCAGTGCACTAGTCCACTGCTCATCCGGTGGGAATGGACTCATTATGGTGCTTCCGTTGCCTAGTGTCATCTTAACGCTGATAATGCTGAATGAATAACGTTTCTCAAGCTCTGCTGTTCTGGAGATCGTGATAGGCCGTCTGACTGTGATTGCTGCCAGAACCTCTCCTTCTTGGATGCCGGCGCGTCTGCTGTTAGCTCGTTCAACGTATGTTTTTAGTTCGGTGCGAGAGTTGATTTCTGGTTTCGACATGACGATTAGTATCCCATTTTTGGTGGGTCGCAGGTGCACGTCTTCTCCGGTGAGGTGGAGCGTAGACTGCCCTTCCGACTCCTGAGAATCCAGTTTAAGGGCGACCATAGTTTGTATGGAGCCAATGTAGGATATATCTGTAACGTGTACACCTGTACACGTAACATTTGTCTATATTAACGACTACGTATATTCTAGAATAAATATTTTATATGTACCATTGCTGTATTTACATATATATAGTACGCGACTTGGAAAGTAAAGATCACATGCCGCTCCCAACTGCTCCTAGAACATTTCGCATCAGGAAGGACGTGCTGGATGAGCTTGATAGAAGAGCGTCGGGAAGGTTCATGACCGCAAATCAGCTTGTTAATCAGATGCTGTATAGGGAGCTGTTTCTTGAGGCTCTGTTCAGAGAAATAGACGCCTTGACGATAAGTCGAGAAACACTTATCGCGATACTGAAATCAACGAACACCAGCGATTTTGAGGAGGCCGGCAGAATAATGGCGGACATCGTACCTGTGCAGCTGTTCGCGCTGCATCAAGTCGAAGCCAATCTACAGTCCTACATATACGCACTGGGAGAAGTTTACGGCAAAATATGCGGATGGTTCTCCTTCAAACATCTACCAGAAAGGGATCGGCAGCGTCTCATTGTTACGCATGAGCTTGGCCCGAACTGGTCCGCCTTCCTCAAGGGGTACATTGGCGAGACGCTGAGAAAAACTACTGGAGTACAACCAAAAGTAGTAGGTGACGAACATACCTTAACCTTTGAAGTGCAGACACAACCTGCACAGCCGTGACAAGATAGTGGCTGATTAAACATCATCTAATCAGGAGGACTTATTATCACCAGTTGTCTACTGAACAGATTATGAGCGGAGAAAAGGGAATCGAGCGCATCACCATCTCGCTAACTACGGATCTTTTATCGACTCTTGATGAAATCAGCCGTAATCTGGGACATCGAAGCCGCTCAGAGACGCTTCGAGCTGCAGCACGCGACTATATTGCAGAGAATAGGTGGAGTGAAGATGAGGGTTGGCGAGTCGGCGTCATAATGTTGCAGTACAACCATCATCAGCCTAAGGTGATGCAGCAGATTAACCGTCTCCGAGGAGAGATGAGACATCTAATACGCTCATCGCTCAGCTTAGCTGTATCTAAAGACGACACTATGGAGGTTATAGCGGTTCAAGGTGAAGCGGATAAGATCAAGCAGTTAATCGAAGAAGCGAGAAAAATCAGGCGCGTCAAGACGATCCGCTGGTCACTCACACCCTGCGGCCGATCAATCCCGTAGACCAGCATCAGCCAGCTGTTCGAGCAAGCCTACTTCCTCCTCAAAACAGAGAGGGGTGGGTTGCTGTATGCAAAGGAAAGTTGCCGCATGCATGACGATAAATGCTGATTGCCGTCTTTCTAAGCCCGGTGCGGTAAATGACGTTGGCGTTAAACTGCTGGGAGTACATGAAGTGCGGTAGAGAACCTGATGGAGTAAAAACTGGGAAGATAGGGGTATGTCCAGCGGCGACCGACACTCAACGTAACGGCTTAAACCATGGGAAAAGAGCCGGCAGAAGCTGCTGGGAGGTAACTGACGCCTGCTGCGTCGGCCAGACGCAGGGACTCCTTGTTAAGAGACAGATTTCCTGCGTAAACTGCGGATTCTACCGGAAAGTCAAGAGAGAAGAAGGAGCCCAATTCAAACAGCTGAAAGAAAGGCTAGAAATATGCATAAGCGTCTAAAGCCTGAACAAATAACGGGCAAGCATATGCGAAACTAACTAGCGGCACAGATAACAGCAGGTTAATCCACGATAAAACGACGTATTCTGCTTGTATAGAACGGTTCTAAATTCAAATCTGACCAGTAGAGGCTACTTTCGTGCTGGAAAAACAAGTTCAGCGCTGAATATGTTTTTTAGCGACTAGACACATCAATTCTACTTGGGTGTGTGCGTAGATGGAAAGCCGAATTGCAACTGTCCTTCTGATAGCTATTTTGGTTGCTCCCATGTCCTATGCTTTGGCGCCAGGAGTCCTCGCCATCTTTTTGACAGCTACGCCTGAGACGCAGAATGTGTCTGCAGGAGGCTCCGCGAAGTTCCAAATATCTATCGCTTCAGGTGGAGAGTGGGTTAGAGGCAGCGTTAAACTTGAACTGCTTCAGCCTCCTAATGGTGTATCCGCTACCTTCGAACCTAATCCCGTAAACCTAACTGATACAGCCAATGTTACGATGACAGCGGTTGTAGCTCAGGATGTGCCTACTCAGCATATCTTATTGACGGTGAGAGGTGAGGGGGCAGAGGAGATATCGCAAAAAGTGACTAACAGCGTAGTCGCGATGGATATCAATGTCACCGGGTCTAAAGCGGCACCGTCTCAGGGAGGAGCTACGACCTCGTTTGTAACCAGTACTGCGACAAGCACCACTACTACAACAGTCACCACCACCTTAGTATCAACGACTACCACTACGGTTAGCAGCGGAGTTTCAGTCGGAACCGCCTATGTAATCGTTGGAGTAACAGCTATTCTGGCTCTAGTGGCATTAGTGCTTGAAAGCAGGGTACACGGTCTTAGACGCCGCAAGTAAGGATTAGTCGGTAACAGTATGTTTGTTTACTGAGATTCGAAGTAATGTTCGAGCAACCGCCGCATTCCACGTCTGGTGATTTCGGAGAGTGTGGACGGCTCGACTCCTACTTTGTTTGCGAATTCGATTGAGTTGATTTTTCGCGGATAGTCAAAGAAGCCCATTTTTAACGCGAGCCAAAGTACCCGCTCCTGTTTCTCGGTTAAGACTCTTCCTTTAGCCTCATACCGCTCTATCTTCAACACCTTCGGCTTCAAGCCTTTCGACTCTAGTCCGAAGATAATTGCTCGGTAGGCCTCAAAGTTAGGTGCGATGAAAGTATAGACGAAGGTTTGGTCGTGGATATCTCTTCCTGAGACGAGGAAAGAGCCGTGGGAGACAATTGTGTTGCAGACGTCGCAGCCGTCTGTATCGAACCACGCTAGCTCTTCGTCTGGATAATCGCTGTGTGTCTTGGTGAAGGTGTCTTTAGGGATCTTTTCAATCTGTTTTGAAGACATTTTTACTAGGTGGCGGGTTACCCCTTTCTCAGAACCTCTGACATCCATCATTCGAAACTCGTTGATCCCTAGGTCTTTGAGCAACGCCAAAACCTTGCATCGCTCATTCACTATCTCAATCGATATGCTGTACGGACTGTACCCCGGGCCTTCCGACACCTATGTAACCCTGATAGCGGATATCAATCTGGAGTTTATTAACAAATAACAACGGTTTTCGAGTAATGACGCTTAGTTGGTTGATTGATTGGCCTTGGGTTGTGGTTACTTGAGATTGTTGCAGGCGGGGCAGGGCTCGTCAGGTGATAACTCGTTGCCGCAGGTGATGCAGAGCTTTATCGGGCTCGCGTCAACTAGTTTTTTCTGTGCTTTAGAGTTGAAGTACGTTATGGAGTTGTTGCTGTTCTGGATGTCCTGTTCGACTAGGGTGAGTGAGCTGTTAGAGGCTTTGTCAGCGTTGAGCGCGCCTAGGCAGCTTGAGGCGTTGGTGATGAACGCGCATGCTTTGCCGGTGTCAGGGTTTTCCGAGTAGGCTTCTTGCACTGCTCCTAGAAGTGAGGAGAGGAACTGCAGCCGTTTGTGTATGCCAGTTAATTGCTTGTTTAAGGATGGGAGATTCTTCACCATATCTGCTTCTCTAATCTCCCCTATGTCGGTGCGTAGCCTTAGCTCCCTGACGTGATCTGTGATTCTCTTAATCTCCTTCCTGTGCGCTCCGGCCTCGTTCAGAATCCCGTTAACCGAGTCGCGGAGGTTTTTCTCTAAAGCGGAGATGTTAGCTGCATAATCTGTATAGACCCTCCTGAATACTTTGCCGTCTAAATCGTTTGCAGCTATCTTTGAGAGAGCCTTTGTCTTCAGAGCATATCCTCGCTCCAGCTTCTGAAGTAGGTTCTGTAGATCATCTCGAAGCCCAGGAGTAGTTAGATCTGAACCGCATTCAACGCAGTATTTGATCTCGGAAGCGGTGCGTTTTCTGCAGTGAGGACAATCGGTGAGTGATTTATCTTGATCCGCTGCAGGTTGAGCCACATATGCTGCTTCAGTGATGACTGATCTAGTGAACAAGGTTTTCACGGGGCCCTTCATAAAGCCCAAGAGTCCAACTCCGCTTACAATCAGTTCAACAGCGCCTTGCAGCAGGTTTGTGTTTGTATAGATGAACAGTATGCCAAGTAGGATACCTATTGCGAATGCTCCGATGGTCATTCTTCGAGCCCAGTTTTTGAGACGCCAAAGCCCAAGGCCTGCTAGAAAGCAGAAAGCCGCAGTGGCGGGGAATATCAGTGTCCAAGTTTCCGGAACTTGCAGCGATACGTGTTGGGGTGGAGTAATCACAACTATGTAGAATATTGTGAGGTAGCTGGAGATGAGCCCTATTGGAATGTAGATTAGGAGGGCGAAGAGCCGGATGACTAGCAACGCCCACCGCTGCTCCTTCGGTATTGCAGCTGGTATAAGCAGGGTCTTAACAGTCTCCAAGCTCTATCTTTAAGGTAGTTACTCTTCATTTATACTATTCTATGACAGGTTTCATTATCTTCTTGCGGCGACGCGGCATAATCGAAGCCAACAGCAGGCTTCCCAGCATTACACCACCTATCATTGAGAGGAGCCCGCCCTCTATCCTGATCTCGCCAAAGGCCCGGTAAATGAAGACCATGTAGTCGACAAGCGCAAAGTAAAGCAATGTCAGTCCTAGTGCGACGTAGATGTGGTGTTTGAAGGGGTTCTGAATATTGATTCTTGTTCTTGGGATATTTAGGTTCTGGAAGTAGAATCCGGCGATTATAAAGAACGGTATTGCTAGCGCGGCGGAGACGGTGATAGCGAACATCGATGATGACGCATCGAAGGGCGAGAAGGGTACGTCCGTAGACAGCGGTACGCCTCCGGCGCCTGCCGCAGGGTTGTTCGGCCTGACATACACACGTTCACCCCAGAGATACCATTCTCTTTTCTCCATGATCATCCCAGCGACGGGTTCGTTTATCTGCGTCGAGGTGAGTGGGAGAGAGAAGCTGGCTATCGTCAAGGCTACTACTAGGATACTTATTGTTCTCACGGATAATTTTTGAAGTAAACCTTTCTTTTTTATCATTAATATGTGGCCTCCTCGCTACTGAAACTTCTGAAAATCAATCCGCCTATTACTACCATCGCCATAATTATGAATATTACGTTTACAGCAAGCACGCTGGAACCGAACATTGATGTCACAGGTTGAAGCACCTGCAAGTGGGTCTGAACGATAGTAGACTCTAAAGCTGCTAGCATAAATGGCGGAGTCTTTACGGAGGACTCACTAGTAGAATTATCACTTACCGGCTCTTCTGGTGACTCACCGTTTGGCCCAAGAGTCTGATTAGATCTAATAGGCGGCTCAGCGGGTTTTGATGAGCGGGGCAATTGATGATCTGAGTGAGGTGAGCCTTCGTAGCCCGGTGTTTGTAGCGGCTCATCACCCGCATCTGGCGGAAGAGGTATTTCCTCAGGCGGAGACGGCGGGTTTTCCCGCTCAGTGTTAGGAGGTTGTTCAACAGGGGTGTCTTGCAGTTCTTCTGTAGGTATCTGTTCAGCTGGAACGCGCTCAGATGGGGCGTTGGTGATATTGCTAATTAAAGGCCGGAAGGACGCTTTGTGTGTATCATGGCAGACTGCGCATTCAACTCCTTCGGGGGGATGTAATCCATTCTTAGGATTGTGCGGTGAATTAGAGGGGTCCTTTCCGTGACAACTTTTGCAGTCGGTGCTTACAGGGGCGGGGTGAAGTTGGTGACAGTTGCTACAGGTGTATTTGAGGTGGCATGTGGCGCAGCTAGGAATTTTAGTTTCGACTGGAGAGACGTCTATCGTGTGTCCTGAGTGAACTTGCTCGACATCAGGTTTTTCCTGATGACAAGATACCCAGCAGTCCTGAGTATTCGGTATGTTCGTGGGTTTCACATCTGTATAATGACATTTGAAACAGGTAGCAGGCGGAGTTAGCCCATAGGTTACATTTGTGGAAGTGATCACGAAAATAGTGAAGATAAAAAAGAAGAGGGGAATGACCCAGATGGCCATTCTTTGAGACGTGTATCTCCCTCCTCGTTCGGTTTATTCGGCACCCGCGGGCATTGGGTGAGATGCATGGCAGTCGTAGCATTGGACACCAAAGTGCGCTGTCGTACCCTCTGCGAAAAGCAGTGCGTGGCATGTGCCACATATCTGCTCCGCGTCGGTTGATAGGTTCATGCCGTGGCTGTAGTAAGGCTGGTTTCCGCTAGGTCCAGCTCGTTGTTCCTTTATCTGGCCGCTAGCAGCTAGGTCTATCATCTGTAATGTTGCGTGACAGAGTCCTTTACTGGAGGAACAGCTGTTCTTCTCAGCGACGGTACCCATGTATTCGATTGGTATGCCTCTATTGGGGAATTCTACTTCATCGATTGTCCTTACATCATCCCAGACTGCGCTCATCTTGGTTACTGTGGCGTACTTTCCAGTGTGGAAGTTCCAGTAGTAGCTGCCTGCGAAGTTCGAGTAACCAGTTCCTGCAGTGTTGAGTGATGCCAAGTATTTAGCTGTGGTAGTGATGCTGAAGGGCTTGGTGCTAGTTGCGATGGTAGTTGTTGTACCGTCTGATGCTAAAGTTATGTTAGATGAGGTTACTGCGCTTGCTCCTTTGAGCGTGACGCTGAAGTAGTCAGGATATAGACCAGTGACGGTTGTTGTGTACGTGCCATTTCCGGTGAGAACTACATCGCCTGTATCAGTGTTATCTCCGTTGACGTCTAAGAACTTAAAGTTCGCTGTGAGAGTGTTTCCGGCTGCGGCTACGACTGTTAATGTAATGGTAGACGAATTACTGAGTGCTGAGTCGGTCCATGTTGTTCCGGTGAAGCCTTTGCCGTATGGGAATTGGACTTGCTTGTAGCCTAGAGACCACCATTCACCAGCATATGCGTTAGCTGATGTGTTTTCATAGAATGGGTACCAGTCGGCCATTCCGAATGATTCCCATCGGTCTCGTTTTCCGTGGCATGAGATGCATGCGTAGGTTTCTGGTTGTGCGGCTAGAGCTGTGCTTTGTTTAGCAATGTCTTCAACAAGTTTCTGTCCGTGTCCTGATCCGACCATTTCTTCATATTTGCCGTAGTGACATTTGAGACATGATGTTTCTCCTCTGCCCGTAATTGCGTGTGTGCCGTTGACTTCTTGCCCCAATGCACCGTACGCGCCGATTGCGAGTATGGTTGCAAATAGGGCGGCCAACACTATTTTTCTGTGATCCACGTAGGTCACGTCTTTTATATCCTGACAGATATCACATAAATTTGATGTCTAAATATAACATTCCAATACATAATGCTGACAAGGGTAACGTATTAATTTAATTTGTAAGGGACGTGATAGTATCATGCACATGCATACAAATGCATTCAGATAACAAGTATTGGTAAGGATAAACACGTACAAAAAGTGATGCGTACAAACACATAATGGGTTTTTACCGGCCACGGTGTTTTTAGTACTTAAGACATAAACGTACGTTAAGCGAATGAAAATTAAGATCAGATTTGTGGGTAGTCTACCGTAATTCTTTCATAATATGCAGCGCATTAATATTAATCGGCTCATTGGTGACTGACATTGCTTTCGCGGAGGAGGTTAAACCCCCAAAGGAGATGTCTGGATCTCATGCGACTATTCCCTGCAATTCATGCCACGGTGACGGCGTGTGGCACACCGCCAAAAAGAACGTTACAATATGCAGAAGCTGCCACGCTGACCAATGGGAGACTTTGACCAACAACAGTCCACACTCGGCACTGTTGAATGAAGGATCAATCAGACGATACAACGTGAACTACACAACCAACTATTGTCTAACCTGCCACTCCCCACACAACAACAACTACCTGCGGATCGAAACAATAGACGAAAAAACCAGCTACTATGCCTTCAACGATTCAATGCAGCTCTGCCTCAACTGTCACTTTGGAGGCAGAAGCACACAAAAAACCTTTACAACTACAACAGAAGCTAATACCACTACCACCACAAACACGACCACAACCACAACAGTAGCCAATACCGCTGCGCGTAGCAACTCAACCACTATGACGACCATTATCAGCACTGTAACGAATCAATCAACAACAACGTTGAACACGACAGTAACGACCAATAGTACTACAGTTAGCACCCTGACTAAGACTGCGAATACTACAGCTTTGCAGTCTCCAATGGTCTTGATCGTCCCATCTACATTATCGTTTCCACTCTCATCGTCAATGTCGATCAAAGGTTACTTGGTGCCGGCGGAAGCGAAAGCAGACATCACTATCAAGAGCAGAGCTCTAGATTCTGAGTGGGAGGATGTTGGAGTCGTAAAGACGGATAGTGGCGGCAAATACGAGGTTGAATGGACACCCACAGCCAAAGGAATATTTGAAATAATGGCCTCCTACGGCAATGTCAACAGCGAGCCGCAGACGATAACAGTTACGGGTAGCGAGAGCGGCGCATCTCAGGATCCGTTCAGCTCACCTATCACTATAGCCGCCATAGCAGGCGTAGCATTGCTCGTACTAGCTGTATTCGTATTTAGCAGAAGGAATGTAAAGAGACAACCCTCGGCACCTTAGCTCAGTGCGTCGAACAAACAATCTTCAATTAAACCCCTAACATGTTCGGGTTAGACTTAACTTGCATACATTCGTAAAGAATTGGTAGGAGTGTTTGTACTGATTGGTTGCTAGTAAGATAGACCATCTGACCGAGATCTTGAAGCGGCTTGACGCGGGGGAGGACCCAGCTAAGGTGAAATCCGAGGCTAAGACCTTCCTCGGCTCGATTACTGAGACTGACCTTGTCGAGGCCGAGCAGCATCTTATGCAGTCAGATATCCCGCCTGAACAGATCCGGCATCTCTGCTCAGTCCACATGGAGATGCTTGGTAGTGAGCAGAACCGGCTGAAGACCAGCCTCGGGCAAGACCATGTAATCACTATGTTGATGACCGAGCATGATGTCATCCTCAGCTTCCTAGACAACCTAGAGATAGTGAACCGGTCCATTCAGACAACTGGCGGCAGCAGTGAAGATCTTAAACAGCTGCAGAACATAGCGGAGCATCTGTTAGGGGCGGAACCTCATCACCAGAGGGAGGAGCAGATTCTATTCCCAGAGCTAGAGAGGAGAGGCTTCTTCGGCCCGCCGCAGGTGATGCGGATGGAGCATCAGACTCTGCGAGGATATAAGAGGGAGATCAAGCGGATAGCTGAAAGTGCTGACATCAAAGATCCTAAAGTCAAGGCGAAACTTGACCAAACGTCCAAGGCACTGATCGTAACATTGCGAGACCACATCTTCAAGGAGAACAACATACTCTACCCGACAGCTCTGCAATCCATCAAGGGAGAAGAGGCCTGGAACAAGATTAAGATGCAGTGCGACCAAGTAGGCTACTGCTGCTTCACACCGAACACCTAGAGAAACGTCGATAACGAAGATGCATTTTCTTGCACACACAATCCGGATTAGGTTGCACCGGTACTGTAAGAAGTGCATCTTGCCGCATGTTTATTTGTAAATATCTATTGTAGATACATCGTATTTGGGTTTTTGTACAGTGATCTAGCAATATTTTGGATGTAACATTGCGGCTGGCTGATGCGAATCTTTCGCCGGCGAATAAAATATTATTAATTAATCGTAGAGAAACTGCTAATAAACAGGTGCCTCTTCTGCATAAGACAACAGATAAGCAACCACTCTTCATTACAATTCTCATTGCAGCCGGCTTCACAAGATTTATGACTGAACTGGCAAGCGAAGCTGACTTGATGCTGGTCACGGCGGTGTCTTACTGAACTCATCTGGCTGCGGTGGCAAGCATGTTCATAGTCGCGCCCTTCTCCAAGTTTATTCATATGTTGGGCCGCGCCCTCCTAAGGCTCTTCGAAAACGCGGAGTTATCTAATAGAGATCTTCAGTAACGATGCTGCCTACTCACTCTGTCGAGAGAAGCGCAGGAGCAGTCATCAGTATCCATGCATAGAAGATAGATGGATTCCTCTAATGATGAGGCTGAACTTGCAGCATTAGCGGGGCTGAGTGGTCGACCAGATGCTTTGTTATGGTCTGATCGACTGGTTTACCTTTCGCTACTCTGGCCTAGAGGCCGTGGCATTTGAGGCAGAGACTCTTGTAGTCCGAGTAGGCGATTCGTACCGAGGTGCCGTTGGTGTATCTTAGGCTTAGGGAGTCAGGCTGGTGCGCGTTATGGCAGGTTACGCAGTATTTGACGCGGACTGTGCCGCTCGTCATCTGTAGCTGTCCTTCGAAGAAGAGGTTTGAGTGTTTGCTTCCTGTGACGGTGCTCCAGACGGCGGAGTGACAGGATTTGCAGATTGTTGCGTTGATGTTGGTTGTATGCCATACGCCTTCTCCGTGACAGCTGCTGCATTGGAGCGCGGCGTGGGCGCCGGTTAGCCCTTTTGGCGCCTCGTTTTGTTGGGGTAAGGCGGAGGGAAGGGCTGGTATTACTGCGGAAACACTTAGGAGTGCAAGAAGAATCAGGACATATTTCCGACGAAACAACTTATATCTTATACGTAGAATATCTTGAGGTATTGATATACTTTTCCATAAAACAGCGTTTCTATTACATAATATTAATCACTTTTATCCATATTATTGATGTTCGAGAATGCATAGTCACCCATAGGAATCTGCGCCCAGATCCTCCGAAATATCTCGGGGCTCTTCAGCCAGCTGCAGTGTTTCCGCTGAAGAGCTGTTTATCCACTCGCTCAAGCTTCCTTCTTCTTTTTCAGGAAGACGAATGCTGCGACGACCGCTACAGCCACCACAGCAGCTACTGCGACTAGGAAGAGCGGTGACGAGAATAAGCTGAGAAACAGGCTGGGAGCTCCTGTACCGGACTTTGCCTCTGAAACCATCACAGTGTAGATCCCGCTCTCAAGGTTGCCTGATGAAGCCATCAGCACGAAGTTGCCCACGGAGTTGGGTGTCCACGTGATCTCGTATTTCCCGTCAGTATCGGTTGTCACACGACCAAGAATATTCCAAGTGGTGTTTCCTTCAGATTTGCCCTTAACCACAACCTCGGTGCCTGCTGCTACGGGGTCAATTTGGCCTTGAAGCATCAGTGGGGAGGAGACGGGAGTAGCTAAGGCTGAGGGCACCAGTGACAGCGTCGTCCGCTTAGTTGTTGTTGTCGTGGTCGTAGTTGTTTCATTAGCGTTGGTTGACGTAGATGTTGTTGTCTTCGTGGTCAATGTGGCGTTACCACGTGTTGTTTCACTGAGGGTTGTTTTTGTCGTTGTAGTATTAGTGGTGTTAGTTCGCGCGGTGGTGTTGGTGTTTTGTGGCATGGTGTTTGTATTGGAGATGGGTCTAGCTCCGTCTGACAGGGAGTGGCAGTTGAGGCAGAGCGGCATGACGTCTTCAAATTTGTAGTATGTTTCCTTACTGTCTTTGGCGGTGGTTATTCTGAGATAGTCGTTGTGGTGCGGATCGTGACAGGTTTCGCAGTACTTGACTTGGAAGGTGCTGCCGTCACGATCGATTGTACCGTTTCGCATCAGCGCCATGTGCATGCTTTGCTTCGTTAGAGTGTCCCACTGGTCTTGATGACACTTTTGGCAGACCTTCACATCCTTGTTTGTGGTATGCCAGACACCTGTTTGATGGCACATTTCGCAGTCAAGTGAGGCGTGTTTGCCAGTTAACTGACCTTTAGGAGGTGTAACCTCCTGCGCAGAGACGGTGCCAACAGGTAAGACGGCGACTATAAACAGTAGAGTTACGATTAAGGCGGCCAACCTCATACGAGACTACCTAACTACCGGAATGCATAACGATACCTATATACATTTTGGTAAATCCAGAAAAATCTCATCTACTAGCTCCTGTTCATCTAACGCATAATGTGATGCATTGCCATCATAATTGTAATTAACATATAACCATTAGCACTAATAAATGGTCGCCATGTATTGTAGATGCCTGAACGTAACCTTCAAACAGGCAAAAACTTGATTCTACCTAGTATTACGTACAGTGTCCTGCCAAATGCAGACCAAGAAAAAGAAAGGTTGGGGCATTCACCCAGGTATAGTGAACGTGAACGGCGGGAAGAACTGGGCGGGCAGAGTCACACCGAACAGGAGACCCACTACCACATTGATTACTATGAAAACCACCACAGCCAGTATTGCTATTGCGATTGCGCCGAGCCAGCCTGTTGCAAAGACCGCCTTATACACCCACAGCCAAGCTAAGAATGCTAAGATAAAGGCCCAGACGTAAACACCCTCATGAACAACTGCACCAAGAAAAAGATCCACAGCCACCAGTACCACAATGTAAACAATTGCACCCAGAAATGTAGCAGCCATGGCTCCACTAAGCGAAGCCCGTCCACCAGTCACAATTTCAGCCGCAAAGTATACCGGTAATGAGATGATTACCCAGAGTATTATCAGCCCCAATATAGTCACTATTAGGTTCGACGTCGAAAACGTAGTTATGATTGAGAGGTCCAGCAATTCCCTTCCTCCATATCTCATAACGTTAACCAAATATTTAACTACTAATATGAAACCTTCAATATCAGATATTATAGAATATTCATCTATCCATCTAAGAACATTAAGAGATGTTTACTGCACCGGGGCTAAATAGATACTCGGCCCCGCAGCCAGCTAAGACTAACTAATATCGGCAGCTCTTTCATATTATAAATCATGCCAGAACTGAAACTTAATGTAATAAGAATATAACTTATGAAATCTTTCTGCCGAATTTATAACTACCTAACAACCTATACATCATAAGTTGTTACCAATAACAATGAATAAAAAATACATAGCTGGCATTGCATTCGCGTCAATAATCACAATCCTAGTCGCTACTTCAACATTAGGTCTGTTACCCGCATCCCTGGTGCAGGCTCAAGAGATGCAGAAGAGTCAAGTCCTCGATGACGCGCAGAACATGACTTTAGAAGGTATGAAGACCTTCCGATACGACACCTTCGGTGATGAAGAGTTCTGGGGTGGCGCTCTTAGGCTCCATCAAGCAATAGCGGGCGAAGCTAACGGCGGCGTAGGCCCAGGTGTAAGCCCTGAGACAGCTTTGGCGGTAGGCTTGAAGGTAGACGTAGACGCACTTCCTGAGGATCTGAAGAATGATCTAAAGGCAGGGAAAGTCAATCTTACTGATCCGGCTACCACAATAGCGCTACTCAAGCTTAATGCGGTCGTAGGTGTTACAGGATTCTTCAACAAGACTGAAGACATGAACATGACACGCGAAAACTTCCCGTCTCAAATGAACAGGACAACAGGGACAACATTTACTTCAATAGGCATCCAGTGCGCTCTATGCCACTCAACAGTTGATGACTCATTCGCGCCCGGCATAGGACACAGAATGGATGGGTGGGCTAACCGTGACCTAAATGTTGGGGACATAATAGCACTTGCACCTAACCTAAAACCTATAGCTGATATCCTAGGTGTAAACGAGACAACGGTAAGACAGATTCTTCACAGCTGGGGACCCGGAAAGTTCGACGCCGAACTCATACTAGACGGGAAAGCATTCACACCCGACAACAAATCAGCAGCAACATTGATCCCTCCCGCTTTCGGTTTAGCTGGTGTAAACCTTCACACATGGACAGGATGGGGCACCGTTACCTACTGGAACGCCTTTGTAGCGAACCTGGAAATGCATGGAAAAGGAAGATTCTGGGATCCTCGCCTAAACAATTCAGCACAATTCCCCGTGGCCGCTAAAGCCGGTCTATGGAACGTATCAAGCCAAGATGAGGATAGAATTACACCTAAGCTGGCCGCTCTTCACTTCTATCAACTAGCACTTAAAGCGCCGAAGCCGCCAGAAGGCAGCTTCAACGAAACAGCAGCACAACGCGGAGACGAACTCTTCAGCGGCAAAGCAGGTTGCGCCAGATGTCACGTCGAGCCACTATGGACTGAGCCAGGCTGGAACATGCATAACGGTTCCGAAATAGGCATCGACAACTTCCAGGCAGATAGATCACCTGACAAAGCTTATCGTACAACACCATTAGCAGGTCTGTGGACACATCAGAAAGGAGGGTTCTACCACGACGGTCGATTCGCCACCCTGCTTAACGTAGTTGATCACTACGATCAATTCTTCGGTCTTAACTTGACTTCAACTGAAAAGAACGATCTGGTAGAATACCTGAAATCACTCCCAGATTAGCATCAGTCATCATAGCCGAAACAAACGGAAAAAACAAGCTGTATATGGAGGAGGACGCATAAGCTGATCCGAGAAGCTAATTGCTCCTCCCTTTTCTTTTTTTAATCTCACAATCTGCAGGTGCAGATGGCTACAGGACTACTCCGCGGCCCACTATCCTCATCGGCGCATCTAGATCAAGAATTAGGCAAGAGCACCCGGGTTCGTAGGCGAACGGCTTGTCAGCAGCTGCGGTAAGATCGCTACCTTCAAGTTTGAGTTTCACCGGTTTCACCTGAAGATCGATTGAAAGATGGTAGCTTGAGGATGGGCTGATATCTCCTTTATAGAAGAGGCTTTTTTCAAACTTTATCTTCATCTCACTGCCCGTTTTCAGGGTGTCCTTCGCGGCTATGACGTTGCCGCGCTCAATTTCTTCTGCAGTTACTCCTTTGAGCGCGACGCCGACTCTTGCTGGGGAAGCCGCTTCATCAACATCCTCATCATGCATCTGAATGGATCTCACGGATACCGTCTTCGCTTCAGGATAAATGACCAGCTCATCATGCTTCTTCAGCAGTCCACGTCTAACAACGCCAAGCGCAACAGGCCCAATACCTTTCACCTCAAAGGCTGCGTCCACGATAACCTTTGTTGCCCCGTCAGCCGAAACCGCTGCGACGCCGCCGTCTAGTTTACGCTTCAAGTTGTCCAACGTAATGAACTCATACTTCTCCAAAACTGTTGATCGAACAATTTTTTTCACGTCGTCATCTAGACCGTTCGAAACGACGATGAAGCCTCGCTCCATCTTCAACGCGTTTAACGCGACGATCTGCTCCCCAAGCACCTTGTCGATAGTGGTGACGTTAACTATAGCGTACTCTGCTAGCGCAATAGCCTGTATAAGCGGCTGAACCTTCTTCGGGAAACCGGAAGGAGCAATAAACGAGAATATAGTGTCTGAGAGCTTCCGCTCAAAGAAGGTCATATCTGCAGAAGAGCCTTTCTTACCCAGCTCCCCCGCAATAGAAGGATCGCCAAGCACAACAAAATTCACTGATTCCATCTTCATCACCAAATTAACCGCTGCTATCCAAGGTTTGGCAAACCGATCGCTATTTAAATGAACATAGCTGGTTAGTTGCAGCCTAGATGAGCCCAGTGAGACTCATCACACAGTTGACGTCGGGTTCAATCATCATCTTTCGGAGCGAATTTGCGAACTCTCAAGCCTAATGACCTTGAGCCTCTGCGTTATTGACCAAAATTATTATCTAAATCTATAGGTTGTTTTGGTCTCAACGCAGGCCTGACGCTTGGGCAAGCAAAAATTTCGGGCGCAGGCATGTGGCTCCTGCACCTGTGAGGAATATACTGACCAGCCTGTCATCTGAGCCGCCACAACCCCACCGGTCGGTAGATATTACTGCATTTGTGGAGCAAGCGTAATGATGATTAATCGGTCATTTCCCATAAAAATGAGGGAGGAGACGATCCCTTGGAAGGATCGTCCTCTACATTATCTTCTATCTACTTCTTTCGCATTACTAGTACTGCTGCTGCGATCAGAGCTATTACTGCTATTCCGACTGCTGCGTAGGTGACTTCTGAGGGTAGTCCTGTGGTTTGTGTGACTTGTGAGGTTACGGTTGTAGTTTGAGTTTGAGCTGGTTGTGTTGAGGTTAGTGTTGTTGTGGCTGTGGTTGCTGATGTTGTTGTAATGGTGGATGTTGTTGCAGAAGTTGTTGTTGCTGTGGTGGTTGAAGTTGTTGTGGTAGTGGTTGTTGCAGTTGTGGTTGCGGTGGTTGTGACTGTGCTCGTGGCTGCCGCTGCTGCTTGCGCTGATAGTCCAATTGCGATTAGAGTTCCTGGAGATGATGGGAAGAAGGAGCTGTCTACACCTAGTAGTCCGAAGATCTTCTGGTTACCTTGGGAGTCTTGGCCTGTAGTGAACTGTATCTGCAGGTTTGAGCCGAGGCTCATTTCGCGCAGAACATTACCGTTGCTCTTGTCGAAGAATCTTAGGTATCCGTCTGTGAAGCCTGCGAAGACAAGTTGGGGTGTAACTACCATAGCTGCGCGTTGCTGCGAGGTTGGGTAGAAGTATTTCCACTTTATGGCTCCTGTGGCGGCGTCACGTGCGACTATCGTGGTGTTAGTTGGGAAAGTGCCTGTAGTAATACTGACTTCCGAGCCTATTTTTGGTGGCGGTGATGCTACGATTATGGTCTGCAGAGCTGATGCGTAGTGGAAGAGTGTTCCTGTTTCAGGGTCGTAAGACATGTCTGTAGCGAAGATACCGTTACTCCAGAATGGGAATACGGGGCATGGTCTTCCACAGTAGGTGCTGTTGTCTGGCGACTCCATAACTCTCATGTCGTAGTAGCTTAATGGGTCGTTCAGGTGGTATCTGACACCGCCCTGATAAGGCTCCTTGAGAGCTGCTGAGGTGATTTGTCCGAAGGATACCTCGTCGTTGACCACATCATCCACGCGTATCGGCTTGCCTGTCGCTGCATTAATCACGTTCAATTTTCCTTCTTTGCAGCCTTTCATGTAGGTTTTGCCTAAACCAGGTATCTCTGCTAGTATGCCGCTCCAGTTGCAGTCATAGTCGTAAGGATCGCGCGGGAATGGCTGGTACCACCATACTCTTTTGCCTGCCGTTAGGTCAATCGCCATAATGGTGCTTCCGTAGAGTCTTGGTCCTGGTGTGGATCCGATGTGTGTGTATGGTCCTTGGTTGCCTGTTTGTGTGTAGGCTATGCCTGTGTCCTCGTCTACGACTACTTCACCCCAGTTAGCGGTGACACCTGCCCATATGGGTGGTGTTTGACCTGGCTGAGCCCAGTCCCATTCAAGGTTCTGGGGCGCTTTAGCAGCTACTTCACTGCAGGGCGTTGTTAGGAAGTATCCTACGCTGCACTCCTGTGTTGCCCAGTCCTTGGTGGGAACGTCTTGAGGTGGGAAGCTGAAGATGCGCCACTGGATGTTGTATGGTGCATCCATGCTTACACCTGTAGTGGTGTGTCTAGCATCTCCGCCGTAGATGTAGCTGTGCATAGCACCTGGCTGTACTGTGATGAATTGGCGTCCCTTGTCATAGGTGCCTATGTTGGTTGTGCTGATTGCTCCCTGTCTGTACTTGTAGACGTTTCCAGGAATATTTTTGCAGAGGTCTTTGACCCAGAAAGCCTGTTTGCCGGTATCAGCGTTTATGCCATAGACGTCACAAGCTAGACCGTTAAGCAGGACTGCGTTGCCTGCCTCCCAGTATCTGAAGCCGTGCATGTGCGCATAGAGTCCGAAGCCGGGGAGAATGGGGGCGTATTCGATTGGCAGATTCTTCTGTGTAGCGTTCAAGTCGATGACGTAATCGTATTTCCAGATGAGCTTGCCGCTTGAAGCGTCTATTGCGTAGGTTCGGCCGTACTGTGTGGCTACGAAGACCTTGCCGTTTCTAACGATCGGCGGAGTCGACGAGCCTTCTAATGCGACGCCTAACATTGCTGCTTGCGTTGTGGATTTGCTCTCTATTGGAAAGATCCACTTTACCTCTAGGTTTTTGACATTATCTTTAGTGATCTGTGTCTCAGGGCTATAGTTCTGTGCCCATGAGTTGCCGTTTGTGTATTGCCAGTCTTTACCGTTGTTAGTTCCTGTTGGCGCTGCGTAAGCGAGTGCGGTTACGATAGTGCTGAAGGACAGCACCAACAGTATACTTAACGTTGTTATACGATAAGCTGTGTTCATAATTTTCAGCCCTAGTTTTGGGCTGCAAAATATAAATACATGTAAGAAGAAGTACTAACAGCTATTTTCTCATGCTTAAAGAAAGGGGGCCTGTACACATTGAAATTGCAGAGCGAAGACCTGTTGAAGGACCTTGAGCTAATCGGCTTATCGAAACTCCAAGCCAGCGTCTACCTAACTCTGTACGTGTTGAAGGAGGCTCCAGCGAACACCGTCGCCGAGGTCGCGCAGATACATCGAGCCGAAGCCTACCGTATCCTTAAGGAACTCACCAGAATTGGAGCGGTAGAACAGGTTATCTCGCACCCTGTCCGCTACAGAGCAAAAGATCCGAACGAGACCCTTGAGAACCTGCTAGCCCCATTTACGCAGCAGCTATCTCAGCTTAAAGCGGTTAGAAGCAGGATCCTAACTCGACTATCTAAACTGCCATCTCTGAAAGGTGGCGCCGACTTTGATGATGGATTTGAGCAGCTTGGAGGCAACCAAGCGTTGAAGCGTATGAAGACGATGATTGATAATGCTTCCTGCGAAATCTGCAGCGCCGCAGTAGTCAGCCAAGACCCATTCATGTTAACTAAATCATTCTACAGAGCAGTTGACGGAAGAAATGTAAAGGCGAAGGTGCTCCTCAACTTCTCTAGGCGCGATCTGGAAGCGGTGAAGCGGCTGAAACGAAGCGAGAGAATAGTAAGGAAATACAGTGACAAAGTCTACTCAAGATACCTCATAGTGGACGGCAAGGAAATTGTGTTCAGCTCCGCGCCAACAGTCGACTCCAGAGAAGTGTTTCTCTACACAAGAAACCAGAGATTCATCGAGCACTACTATCGAAGCTTCGAACTCCTCTTCAACGACGGCACACCGATCGACGAACACATCCAGACACTAGCCGATCAGCCCACCCCAGACAACAACTGAACGCATCACAAAGACTAAACAGTACCGGGTCGAAGGCTAACCGGTTCATGTGAGCAGCGCAAATCTTAGAAAGAATATTCTTATCGGTTCTCGAGTTAAAGTCATAAAGAAACAACATCAGAAGACCGGTGAATTAACTGAAGGGATCGTCAGAAAAGTTTTGACCAACTCCGCCGAGCATCCTCACGGAATAAAAGTAATGCTAGAAAACGGAGTAGTAGGCCGAGTAAAAGTGATTATGGGCCCAAACCCTGAAGACAAGAACCAGAAATAATCAGGAAACGACGGGTCAATTATCTGGCTGCGAGTAAGATAATCTACGCACCTATATCCTGCAGAGTAGACAGAAATTCTGAGCTGCAGATCATTCTGCTCGCTGCTTGCTTGTTTATTGCTTCTACGTCAATCAGTCGGTGTTGCCGTTGATGCGCTGTGCCGGATGTACCCGACCTCTATGACCCAGCGATACATGCGGATCTGCTGGTTGATCTGCTGATGGTGGATTTGGCTCCTTCTGTTGGCGGTTGCCAAGATTTGATGCGGATGCAGGCTTGACGGATGTGATACCGCTTTCGCTGAAGCGTTTGTTAAACATGTCAATAAGTGTAGGTGGCTGTTGCTGTAGAGGCATAGCGGCTGGTGGAACAGGTCCTGCAGGTGTTATCAATCCGGTTGGAGACACTGTTGCAGATGGGAGTTGAGACTGAGGGCGAGGTTGGAGAAGCTGAGGTTGGGGCATTCTGTTTAGAAGCCCAAGTATCCCGGGTGGAAGCTGCGGAGGAGTGGGTTGACCTTGGTTCTGAGCATGATTAAGCAGGTGCGCGGATGGTTGAACTTCCTGTTGACTGTCCTGATCCTGTGATGATTGAAGGGGATGAGCCTCCTTCTGAACACCTGAGGTTATAGGCTGAACCGCCGCTGACCGTATCTTCGGAACACGGCTTTTTAGCTCAGCAAGCTCGTCTCCAACTTCTTGTTTCCGCATACTTTACAACGCATTGTACTGAAAGACCCCCACGTTTCAACTTTTCCTTAACCTTAAGCCCAATACATGCCGTGGTGGATCTACCAGAACCCGGGATGTTATCTTAGCTTGAACGTTGACGTGTGATTAGCCAAACAGGTAACAACGCTGTATTAAATCGATATATTTATTTCAACTAAGGTTGTGTTCGTGGATTATGGCACGACCTTCGTGGGATCAGTATTTCATTGAGCTTGCTCGAAGCGTTGCATCACGTTCCACCTGTGACAGGGGACGAAGCGGCTGTGTCATAGTGAAGAACAAACGTATTCTTTGCACAGGCTATGTTGGTTCTCCACCAGGGATGCCTCACTGTGACGAGGCGGGCCATAAACTTAGGCAAGTCACTGATGACAACGGTAACGTAAGTCAACACTGTGTTCGCACAGTTCACGCAGAGCAGAATGCTATGATACAAGCCGCGAGGTTCGGCATATCACTGGAAGGAGCCACTCTATACTGCAAGATGGAGCCTTGCAGAAGCTGCGCTATGAGCATTGTGGGAGCTGGAATTAAACGAGTAGTCTGTGAGAAGAAGTATCATGCTTCAGAAGACACTAGAGAAATCTTCGCCACCTGCGGCGTAGAACTCGTGGTTCTGAACAACGACGTCGAAAAATACCCAGACATGTAAAGCTTCTTGTCACGCCGACTTTTGTAGTATAGGTAGCTGGTGGGCCGACCAGTACGCACTTAATATATTAAGCAAATCCATTAGCTAGACGGTATTGATAGATATTTGCTACCGAGCCTAAAACCAAGTAAGGAATAGTAGTGTGCGAAGGCAGGATTTCGGCTCAACTATTTGGGCTCAAATTCCTCAAAGTGCTAATACCATTATAGTATAAATTCATGTTTAGCGCGCGGGACAATCAATATCTGCTTTTTCTCAATGCTTATCTCACTCGTAACTGTCGGTGAACTCAAGATAACGAAGTATAACTGTAGGAAAAGGTTAGGTATAATTTATCTCAGGCGCATGTTATTAGGCAACAGGAAAAGATTTTTTGGCAAAAGCCCTTCGAGTGGGGCACCATCGATAGTTAACGATAACAATCAACCTATTGACAGCCAACAAACCAAACCTTAAGTGGGATTCAGATTCGCGGATTGTACCAGTTTGTTTAATGGGTGGCTGAGCAATCTAATAGTATATGCCGGCAAGGATCTCTGTAAGAAGGTTGTCTGAAGAGGAACTCTCTTTCTTGGAGCGAGCTTCGAGAGGGAGGGATTACAAGTTGAGGGTGAGGGCGAGGATGATCCTGCTCAGCAGCGGCAAGAATGGGTTGAGTGCCAGGCGGATAGCGTCTCAGTTGGGGGTGCACAGGCATACTGTTGAGGTGAGGATAAGGCGCTTCAACGAGTCTGGTGTCGATGGCCTGAAGGATTTTCCTCTTCCCGGAAGGGTTCCAAGGATAACGGCTGAGGAGAAAGAGTCTATCTTCAGGACAGCGTTGAGTAAACCTAATGAGCTTGGTCTCCCATACAGCACCTGGTCA
>JACPRH010000027.1 GCA_016190055.1 Nitrososphaerota archaeon
GAAGATTTCCATGCGTCAGGCTGGGCGCAACGATGGTTTTGACGCCGGTTTTGAAGATGTTCTCCAGTAACCGGATGTAAGGAATGTTTAGGCGGCGAAACAACTGGTCTTCAAAGTCAGGCGCGTCGGGTGTCATTCCCCAGTAGGTGATCCCGGTTCTCCTGATGTTGTCAGGAACCACCATAACCGTTTTCGGGCGACCGGTTTGATGCACAATTTTCCTGATCTTCGTATACGGGAGTCTTCTGAAGCCCTTAAGCGTTATCTCACCACTTTGTTTCTGTTTCGAAGTCACATTTATCTCTCCTTATTTTCGAGAGGGGTGAAGAGATTTGGCTTCTCTCCGAATTTGTTGAAGAACGGGTGGATTCTCAGTGAGATCATCTTTGGCAGATCGATCTCTTGACATCTCTTGCCTAGATGTGGTGTAAAGGCGTCGGGTTCACCTACGGCTTCGTAGTAGGGGAATAGATTGGAGTATTGAAGGGCTCCTGCAACTATCTTTTGACGATCATCCAGTTTAGCAGCTTGGTAGAAGAGCGCTTTCTGGGCACGCTGCGCGAACTGCGAAACGTCGCTGCTGATCGAGGGTGGTAGCGGTTCAATCTTCGAGCCGCTGGTTGTGAAGAGCCCTATGTTCTCTACGTGATCCATATAGTCTGGCGGATCAACGTAGAGGGTGCCGACCTCGTCTAACGCTGGCTTCATCCCTCCCAGTTCCAAGACCACCGCTAGGTTCTTGACGGGCGGCGAAATCTCCAGGTAATCAGCCAGCGGCCCGCTCTTCAAGCTTGTGAACTCACGGATAATCAGGTTGTTTTTACCGTAAGGGCCATGAGAGAAAACATTTCCTCTAGATTCGCAGTTTGAGAGGAAGAGATAGGCTTGGAGGAGCGCCATCGTGCGTCGCAAACTCACTCGCGCCTCCTCATCTATGCTAAACATTGATCCGTTGAGACCTTCAAGAGCTTCCTCTGGAAGTATTGGGATAGATCCGTTCCCATCCGCTACAAAGAGTTTGCCGTCGGAGCGGTAGTTTGAAACAGCTTTATGGAAAAAGTTGAGCATAAACCTAGTCTGCTCAGCATCATCCTCGCCAAGCGTTGAATACTCATCTTCATCCATTAGCCGCTGCTCTCGTCCTACTAGGTATCCGAGAATAATTGAGAAGTGTGTCTTCTGGTTGATTCTTGACAGGAATCTACGTCCCAGTCGCCCGATCTCCTCAGGTGAAGCGCTCTCAGTAACCTCTCTCAGCGCCTCATACCCGATTTCGTGAAGATTATACAACCCCGTTGCAACATAGGTTGTAACGGGAAACATGTGAGACTCTAACAGGGTTCTTCGGCCTATGAGCTGCTTAGCAGCATCAGAAAACGCGATTAGCAGCCGGTTCACCTCGTCGGTGCTGAGCGTCCTACTCATCAGTCTTCCTTCCTCAAGGAGACTTCGCCGAAGCCGTCTTCAACGTTAATCCTAACCTGTCGTCCATCATAAGATATGTTTGGATCGAGTTTCACGCCTACGATGCAGGGGATGCCGAACTCACGTGTCAAGATAGCCAAGTGGGAGCCTACGCCCCCGGTAGTGCAGACGATCGCTTTAATCTCGGGAAGGATTGGAATCAGGCCTGTGACGCCCGCCTTCTTTACCAGAAGCACTTTACCGTGAACCTCACCTTCTGTGAGTGCGACGATATCCTCAAGCGTCTCAACCTCCTTTACAACTCCTTCTACCGGCTGTTTACCGAAATACGCTACCGCACCTCTTCCAACCTTCACAAATAGCTCTTCACCATCATTCTTCACCGTTTAACCTGCACCTCCTTGCTGAAAGCGGTGGCCAAGGTGAAGAGCGCTTAGAACTACTGACTTTATTACATTCTCAGGTGCATAGAGTCCTTTGCCGACCCAGAGGGCTGGGTAGCTGTAAATAGCCGGGTTTAGGTTGGCTATATACCGGAGTCCAGCTGCGATGTTATCTTGATGTGATTTCTCAAACTTTTGGTAGAACAGTAGAGCCTGAAGGGCATATGCGGTCTCCTCAGCATTAGGTAGCACACCCCATGACCCATCGGGGTTCTGTGTTCGAGATATCCAGTCAACCGCTTTTCCCACAATGCTTTGATCTAGATCGGCTATAGCGAGCACCGCGTGGCTGGTTGCATAGTATGGAGATAGGTGCCATTTGTCCTTCCAGTAGCAGCCCTCTATAGCCTGTTTAACAAGGAATTTGATTATCTTATCAACTACAGCGTCGCGTCTTGGATAGTTGGTGCAGCTCTTTATCGCATCAAGGATATGGATGTTCGCGCTTACTGAGGCATCTCGTTCTAGGTGGAAGCACAGAAACTTATCGTCCCTCTCGTACTGCTCAAATACCACTGGATCTGGAGTGAAACCGTACGTAGAGAGAACCTTGAAGGCGACTGCGGTATCATCAGAGTCGCGCAGCGGAGATTTCGCCGCGATCCCGACTCCGAACCTCGTCCATGAATCCTGAAGCTGCCTCAGATTGCCGTACATGATGTCTGTGAGATCTCTTCCGGTGAGCATATGGTTGAAGAGCGCCCAAGCCCGTTCGAAGACATCGAATGGGTAGACGTTGACGATTGAACCGTCTCGATTCAGGTTCTGAACCGATTTGAGATAGTTCATGGAGCTTCGACCTTTCAGATGAGTGAGCAGAAAGGCGGTGGCTGAAGGTGAAGAGAGCACCGAGCCGTTTTCACCTATCAGACGCTGCGCCCTTGTCCGGTCGAGCTTCGGGCCTAGGAACTCTAAGGAGAAGGGAAAAGTGGTGTTCGGAATATACGCTAAATAGGCTATGTTTAAGGACCTAAGCTTCAGTTCAACAGCCCGTCTTAACCACTTTATATCAGCCTGAGAAACGTCTATACCAATCTCCTCTGCATCGTCAATCAGTCTAGGATAGATGAGCTCGAAGCCGACCATTGAGCAGGACTCATATCGTAGATACGAAGAGATGCTGTTGAGATATTCAAGCCCTCGATCTATGAGCGACTTGTAGGCCGGTTTATTCGCCATCTTCAAAGCCAAGACGCAGGATAATGTGGATACAGCCCTGTCCTGTAGGTGAAGCACCTCCTCGCCCCATGAGCCGTTCTTCTTCTGGTTAGTGAGAATCCAGAGCAGCGCGCGAGGAAACCTGTTACCGTTCCCAAGCATAGATACGCGTGCAGTATCGTAAGCGATGCCTCTCATGTAGCCCTTCCCGATGGACCACCAGACATTTTCAAACTGGCTGAGCCGCTGCAGCATAGCGCCGTGAGGCAATGGTAACTATTACAGAATAACGGATCATATATGCTTTGCGAAAGGCATCACGTTTCTGTCACCGAGATGTACATTTGTAGCTATACTTCACCATCAATAAAGAGTCGTCCAATATAGATTCACTGATAAGAATTTCAAAACCGACTAAATGCGTCGAGGAGTTTGGCATTGTTCTCAACGGGTTGCGTAGATACCTCTACTTATGGCAGTACTGCTCAGAAGCGTTGTTTTATTTGAAATTTTTCTCCCCAATGGGCTCAGATCATTAATTGGTTGAGTTGCGCGAGTTAAGGAAGCGGATTCTTGGAGTTTCGTAAGGACTAAATAGACCTCTGTCTCGGCGGAGTGACAGGTCATTCTATGTTAACGACATCGCTAACGCTGCATGTCCCACGCTCCTCGTGACCTTAATGGTCAGTAGCCTAACATTATTCCAAGCGACTATAATTCTCTACTCAATGGGTGCGCTTCTAGCCCTTTTGCTTAGAGGGCGGAAGTATTCCAACCTCTTAACATACTTGCTGCCTGCAGCCGCATCGCTCTTCGCAATCGTCCTTTCGGCTAACGTGATTTTTGCGAAAGACGCTTTACACATCTCTATAACAAGGGATGCGCTCGCACAGTTCGGCTTCGATGTTTTTATTGACGGGATCTCCGCCTTCTTCATACTTCTAATAGGCTTAGTTTCACTGGCTGTTTCGCTCTACTCCGTAGGTTACACTAAAGAGTACGAGGGCCGGAAGGATACATCAATCCTAGGTTTCCTCTTCAACATCTTCATTCTCTCTATGCTTCTGGTAGTCGTTTCTAACAGCGTCTTCGCCTTCCTCGTCTTCTGGGAGGTAATGTCGCTAACCTCCTTCTTTCTAGTAATCTACGAACATGAGCAGGAGGCTAACCTCAAATCCGGAATGACCTATATCGTAATGACACACCTAGGAACCACATTCATTCTCGCCTCATTCCTCGTAATGTACCTGCAGACAGGGAGCTTCAGCTTCGACGCCTTCAGACAATATGTGCCTTTCATACCTCTACAAGTTAAGGACATTGTCTTCATCCTGGCATTCATCGGCTTCGGCACCAAAGCCGGGATTGTGCCTCTGCACATCTGGCTCCCTCAGGCTCACCCCTCCGCCCCCAGTAACGCATCAGCACTAATGTCTGCAGTTATGATAAAGACCGCAATCTATGGCCTCATCAGAGTCCTGTTCGACTTTAACAGCGTAGGATCGCCTGACTATACTTGGTGGGGGATCCTGCTGCTTTCCACCGGCGCCATTACATCAGTGATAGGCGCCCTGTACGCGGTTATAGAGAAGGATATCAAACGTGCTCTTGCCTTCAGCAGCATCGAAAACATAGGGATAATTCTCACAGGCCTAGGCTTATCCGTGATATTCGCCTCCTTCAACCTCACCGCCCTAGCAGTCTTGGCGCTTGTTGCAAGCATGTATCACACGTTGAACCACGCTGTATTCAAAAGCCTCCTTTTCATGGGTGCAGGCTCAATCCTTTACGCTACTCACACCAAAAACATGGAGGCGATGGGTGGGCTTGTCCGGAAGATGCCTTGGACATCCCTCCTGTTCCTTGTAGGTGCGCTTTCAATCTCTGGATTGCCGCCGTTCAATGGCTTCATCAGCGAGTGGCTGACGATGCAATCCCTACTCTCAACATCGCAAATACCTGACAGCACGCTGCAAATCACGATTGCGTTCGCGAGCCTAGCCTTCGCGCTCACAGCGGGCTTAGCTGCGGCTGCGTTCGTAAAGATCTTCGGCATCTCTTTCCTGTCGAGAGGAAGAAGCGAACATGTGCTGCACGCTGTCGAAGTGCCACGCTCAATGCTTATCGGTAAAGGCGTAACCGCGTTAGCGGCTCTAGCCTTAGGTGTTCTACCGTTCATCGGAATCAACTTGATAACCTCAGCTTTCAACATCCAATCTGCGCAGCCCGCCAGCCCCTTTGACACTATAACTCTGCAGAACGCTTCAGGCAGCAACTTCGCCAGCCTCTCACCGTTCACAGTTGTAGTTCTGTTAGCATCAGTAGCTGCAGCATCATACGGCTTCGTAAGAGTTGTAGGCGGCCCAACTCGACAAGTTGTCTACGAGACTTGGGACTGCGGCTTCGGAGGCCTTGACGAGCGGATGGAGTACACTGCAACATCGTTCTCTCAGCCGATACGTAAGATTTTCAAAGCCTTCTTCAGGCCACGTAACAGTATTCAGAGAGAGTTTTACGCCGACTCGAACCAGTATAAGCGTAAAACCATCCGAATGGAGTCCACTACTAGGAGCCTGTTTGAAGAGCGCCTCTACACCCCCGTAGTATCTGCAACTATCTTCCTCTTTGACAAAATCCGCAGGATCCAGACGGGGAAGGTGAACTCCTACCTTCTATACATTCTGATAACGCTTGTTCTGCTACTGGTACTCGTGAGGTTGAGCCCATAATAATGTTCGAACCAAGCTTTGCAACTCTAGCTGCAGGGATTATTCAGACGCTTGTGCTCATAGCGTTTTCACCGCTGCTCACAGGGGTTATGCGGAAGGTTAAGGCAAGATCCCAGAAGAGAATAGGCGCAAGCATCCTCCAGCCCTACTACGACATCGTTAAGCTGATGAGAAAAGACGAGGTAATATCTGATCAAACCTCTTGGATCTTCAAATCCGCACCTTGGATTAACTTCGCAGCAGTTGCGACCGCCGCACTCTTCGTGCCAGTTATGCTGGCATACTCGCCATTCGGCTTGGCCGGTGACGTGCTTCTAGTCATCGGGCTCTTCAGCTTAGCCAGGTTCTTCACTGTGTTGAGCGGGCTGGACTCAGCCAGCGCCTTCGGCGGTTTGGGCAGTAGCAGGGAGATGATGTTGTCCTCGCTTATCGAGCCGGCGCTCTTCCTTACAATATTCACTGTATCATTGACCTTCGGTGCGACGAACATCACCACGCTAGTCAGCTCCGCAGCCGGATTGCAGCAGCTTGTTACACCTAGCCTACTCTTCGCGCTAATATCTATGTTCGTTATCGTTATCGCTGAAACTGGCAGGCTACCGTTTGACAACCCAGCAACCCATCTTGAGCTCACGATGGTTCATGAAGCGATGGTGCTGGAGTATTCGGGTAAACTACTGGCTCTGATTGAGTGGGCTCAATCCATTAAACATTTGACTCTACTTGCGCTGATGATAAACATCTTCTTCCCCTGGGGAGTCGCGACATCACTCTCTGCAGCCGCCGTCGGAGAAGGATTACTTGTCTTCGCCGCTAAGGCTCTCGCAATCGGTGTCATCATTGCGTTTATTGAAACTAGGGTGGCGAAGTGGAGGCTCTTTAGAATCCCGGACCTGATAGCGATAGCGATTGCAAGCTCGATGGTGGGAATAGTATTCTTCTACATTTAGATAGATAAGTGATTATGAATGATACCAACAGATGCGCCTCAAATCGACATACTAACAATCTCCTCCGCGGTGCTGATGATAGCTACCTTCGGCGTCGTAGTTAGGCGCGGCTTCATGGATTGGCTACGCGCCTACCGCTACCAGACTATGGCGCTCTCAGGTGTAACCGCGATTATCGCGTATATGACCGGTATCTGGGAGATCTACATAGCGGCTGCGCTCACCCTCATCATAAAGGCCGTGGTTATTCCAAGGGTTCTTCTACGTGTCACCAGTCAATTGAAGTTCGTCGCAAGGTACGAGCTGAACCCTTACATCAGCGTTCGCTTATCGGCCATAATTTCAGCGCTGCTGGTCGCTTTAGCATACTTCCTCACTCAGCAGGTTCCGTTCAGATCTGATCAGATCTTAAGGGCCTATCTGCCGGTCTCTCTTTCACTGCTCTTCATCGGGATGTTCACTATGGTTAACAGAAGAGTCGCGCTTAACCAGATAGTCGGGCTGCTGATAATAGAGAACGGCTTGTTCCTCTTCGCAACCGCGTTGACTCACGGCGTATCCTTGATCATCGAGATAGGCGTGTTCATTGACATCTTGGTAGGCGTCATAATTTCAGCCGCCCTAATGACGAGAATAAGTCACACTTTCGACAACCTGAATGTAGACAATCTTGAACATCTAAGAGATGATAAAGAAGAATGATTCAGGAACTAATCGCGTCAACAGGGTTCAGCATAATAATTGTAACCTTACTGTTCACTCCGTTAGCAGCACTTGTACTGACTACCTTAGCGGGAAAGAAAAGAAGCATTGAGACGATAACTGCAGTATCGACCTTCCTCATACTGATTCAAGGTATCATACTTGTGGCTGCTGTGATCTCCGAGAAGACGGTGACCGCGTTTAACGGCCTGTTCTATGTAGATGCGCTCGGCGCAGTAGTCCTGCTACCAATAACCTTGGTCGGGTTCGTCGCCGCGCTTTACTCCATAAACTACATTGGAAGACAGTACAACAACGGCTTCATAGATCACAAGCAGCTTGTCAGGTACTACCAGAAGTTCAACCTCTTCATCTTCACCATGCTGCTTGTCCCTGTATCGAACAACCTTGGGCTAATGTGGGTGGCTATGGAGGCAACAACACTGGTCTCTGTCCTGCTCATAATGCTCTACGTTAAGGAAGATGCGATTGAAGCAGCGTGGAAATATCTTATAGTCGCAACAGTCGGACTGTCATTCGCATTTTTCGGAATCACCTTCTTCTACTACGCCAACACTAACGCAGCGGCCTCTGACCTAGGCGAAGGGTTGAACTGGACAATCATGCTAAGCAATGCAGAACTGTTCGACCCCACTATAGTGAAGATAGCCTTCATCTTCATACTAGTAGGCTACGGAACAAAGGCTGGACTCGCTCCCATGCACACATGGCTCCCTGACGCCCACAGCGAAGCTCCAACACCGGTAAGCGCGCTGCTCTCAGGAGTGCTTCTGAACTGCGCAATATACGCGATAGTCAGATTCCACATAATCAGCAGCAATGCAATAGGCTCACTGTTCTCAAGCCAGCTACTGATAATCCTAGGAGTAGTATCAATAGGAATAGCTGCTGCATCCATCTACTTCCAGCGGGACATGAAGCGCATGTTAGCTTACTCAAGCGTTGAGCACATGGGCATTGTGGCCTTCGCAATAGGTACCGGTGGCCTTATCGGAATATACGGCGCGGTGCTGCACATAATTAACCACGCGATCGCGAAGCCGCTGATGTTCTTCGCAAGCGGAACCGTCAGCCAGAAGTTCGAAACTAAAGCCATGCTGCATATCAAGGGCGTAATCACAGTAATGCCTGCTACCGGCGCTCTCTTTCTGTTAGGTGGGCTGGCCATAGTTGGAATGCCGCCTTTCAACATTTTTCTAAGCGAGTTCCTAATACTCAGCTCAGGCTTCAACTCAGGCCAGTTCATAGCAAGCTCTCTAGTAATCCTCTTCCTGATTGTGATATTCGCAAGCTTCACAGGGCACTTGGTGAGAATGGTGTTCGGAACCCCTAGGAAAGCGATGAAGAAAGGTGACTTAGGAAATCTCGCAGTAATCCCAATGATAATACTTGTGGTGCTCGCGTTGATTCTAGGCGTATACGTGCCAGAACCGCTACAAATACTCGCCAGGGACGTCTCGACAATTATCAATCAAGGAGGCCTTCCGAAATGAGCGTCACAACTGAATATCCCGCAGCAGTATCAGAGTGGAGGTTGCAGCTTAATGAGTAGCAGCATTAACAACGGTATCAGCAAATACACGTCCACTATTACTGAGAAGTTCGGAGAGCACGTCGAATCGATAAACGAGGCTAACCGGAACGAGATGCACATAACACTGAGGCAGCTGGACAGCGCGCCTAGAATATGCGAATACATCTACAGTGAGTTCCATGGTAGGCTTTCAACTATAGTGTGCAGCGATGAGCGACGCGTCGCTAATGGCCGCTTCATGTTAAGGTATGTATTCTCTATGAGTGACGATGGCAATGATGTCTTTATCGTGGTGACCGCGAAGATAGATCAACATAACTCGTCCTTCCCCAGTATTGCGCTTCAGATACCTGCGGCCTTTCTCTATGAAAGAGAGATCAACGACATGTTTGGGTTAACCCCGCAAGGCAACCCCGACGTGAGACCACTTGTGTTGCACGAAGATTGGCCAAGCGGCGCCTTTCCGTTGAGAAAGGATTTCGACATCTCGACCAAGATGCCTAGGGAGCATAAGGAGTACCGGTTTACCAAGGTCGAAGGCGAAGGTGTTTGTGAAATACCTGTGGGACCGGTGCACGCAGGCATCATTGAGCCGGGTCACTTCAGATTCAGCATTTTAGGTGAACATATAGTCAACCTAGAGACACGACTATTCTACACCCACAAGGGAATTGAAAAACTCGCTGAAAACAGGAGCTTAGAAGAGACTCTGCTTCTCGCGGAGCGCATATCTGGAGACGAATCAGTAGCTAACTCCACAGCTTACTGCCAAGCAGTAGAGAAGATCGCGCAGAGCAGCCTACCTAGAAGAGCTGAGCAGCTCAGAGTAGTCTACGCGGAGATGGAGCGAATTTACAACCATTTAGGAACACTAGCCGGCATCTCAACTGATGTAGGATACGCATACGGTTCGGCCCGGCTCAATATTTTGAAGGAAAGGATGATGCGACTGAACGAAACTGTAACGGGGAGCCGCCTATTGTTTGGGGTAAACAGAATCGGTGGCGTGGCAGTTGACGTATCGGATGAGGTGGGTAAAACATTTATTGAGATTATGAATGATGTTCAACAAGACTTTGAAGCAGTGATTGCTCTGCTGAAGACAAAATCATCATTCATCGACCGATTGAGAAACACAGGGGTAATACCTAGAAAGGCCGCTAAGGAGCTAAGTATTGTAGGCGTGGCAGCGAGATGCGCAGGTCTTGATATAGATGTTAGACGTGACCATTCTTACGCTGCCTACTCTGGACTGCGTATAGATCCACATCACGACTCACCTAGAAGCGTCACGAAATACAGGATCGAGATGCAGAAGAGAGTCGGTGACGCGCTGTCCCGCTTCGAGGTACGTGTAGACGAGGTTAAAGACTCAATGAACATTATCGAAAAAGTTCTCCGAAACCTAAGCGAAGGAGAGATACGCGCCACAGTACCGCAAGAAAATTTGAAGCCGTATAGCCATGGATTGGGCTACGCTGAATCTCACAGGGGTGAAACGATGCACTGGTTGATGCTTGGGGAGAACAAGAACATATTCAGATACAAGGTGAGAACCGCCTCGTTCTGCAACTGGCCCATCATTGAACAAGCTGTCATGAACGATATTATCCCAGACTTCCCGCTTGTAAACAAAAGCTTAGACCTATCATACTCGGGGAACGACCTATGATTCGCAACATCTTGAAGAAAGGCATATTTGCAAAAACGTCGCGCGACATACTCAACAGTAAAGTGGAAACTATAAGAAACCTGCTGGAAGATACAGACGTCATCCCCACAAACTACCGGGGCTCAGTAATATTCACCAAACCTGTTGAACAGTCAGCGACAGAAGGTATCGCAGCGGCTCTTACAGATGTCTGCGCTACGAAGGCATTGTCTATCAAAGCGACACCTGAGGAAACATGTATCACCCTGGACCGGAGTAAATGCATCTTATGCGGTAGATGCAGAGAGACTGCGCCAGACCTAATCGTAATAGGAAACAAGTTTAATCCGCCTGTTAAAAGCAAGCCGGAGATGATCGTAAGCTCCACCGCACAGGCTCAGCTCGCCCAAAAATCCGTTGAAGAGACAAGGATTGAGTTGAAGACGCGATTGCAGAGAACGTTAGGACGCTCGCTAGCAGTCCGCGAAGTAGACTCCGGCTCCTGTAACGGCTGTGAGGTTGAGGTAACTGCGCTGAACAACCCCTACTACGACATTGAGCGGTTCGGCATATATTTCGTAGCCTCGCCACGTCACGCCGATGTTCTGCTAGTAACCGGCCCCTCGTCTAGAAACATGGAGATAGCTCTGCAGCGAACTTACAAGGCAACGCCAGAACCGAAAATCGTGATAGCGGTAGGCACATGCGCATGTAGCGGAGGAATATTCGGCGATACGTATGCGACAACCGGCGGAATAGATAAAGTGGTTCCGGTTGACGTATACGTTTCAGGTTGCCCACCTCGTCCGCAAGCACTTCTATCCGGGCTGCTGCTTGCAGTTGATAAGCTGCCCAGTAAAGCACAAAGCAGAATCGATAAAGAGAAGAAGTAACGCACCTATGCACCCGCAGTGTGCGCCAGACTTTCAGAAATCCTGGTTCAGTTTGTGCCTGACGTTTTCTTCGACCTGTGTGGCGATTCGCTGTGCCCAGACGTTTTGAAAATCGTTGACAATCTGGTTTATGATTGGTTCACAGAGCTTCTGAATCATCTCTTCTACACTGACATACGTCTGAAGATCCTTCCGTAGAGCATTAATTTCGTTTCTAGCACGGTAAAGTTCGTCTTCCAATTCCAAGTTTCGTTGAGTCACGCTGTTACACACTTCGTTTTTGCCTTCATGCGAAGATTTGCGCGTCTTCACCCGGTGCCCTTCATGACCGTCAACCGACACTTTATGGGCACGTTTAGAATCGCTCAAAGCCATCCGCCTGAAGCAGGCTAGACATGCTTTTCTCGAATATTTTACATTATGGTATCAAAAGTTAGACAAAGTAATGTTTCTTTTTCCAATGTTGGACATAAGCAATTGGAGGACGCGTAGCCTTGCAACGATGGAGAAACATAGGTTCTTTCGGTGAGAACGTTAGCGTCAAGCAGTATTCAGAGTGTCTGACGACCGATGTCGATAAGAATATCCGCCGACAATGCGTCAACAGCCACCTAGACCTAATTATCCTATCTCTGCTTAACACAAAAGAACTCTCCGGGTACGACTTAGTAGTAATCATCCAGAAGAGATTTGACGTACTACTTAGTCCAGGAACAATCTACCCAATACTGAAATCTCTGGACAGCCATAAGCTGGTTCAAACGAGCTATACAAAACGGAAGAAACTTTACAAACTAACTGACCAAGGCTCGCTGTACTTATCGCAGCTTCTTGGCGGATATCGCGATTTCCTCTCGCACATAGAGTATATGCAACGTGACGAGTAGCGTACATCTTTCTTCTTACCCTAATCAAGAGATAGTGCCGTCTCCATCATCGGTTGCCTTGCAGACCACACGGCAACGCTGCGATCAACGAAGAGCGCACAACGGAGGAAAACGGCGGGGCCTGGTGCAAATTCCCGCCGTGCCACCTCCTAAGTCAGTTCGCCTCCAGCGATACAGCGCGATTAAGGTGGAGGCTTATTGCGTTATTGCGTCGTAACCTCTATATGTTCTTGCTTTAACGAGCCTTGAACACGTTATGCTGATGAAGGAGACGCTGGTATTCACAGGCCACCCACTGATACTATCTAGGCATCAACGAACGTTCGAGGTCACGAAAAGCTCCGAGCTGACTGAGCGTGGAGACTGTATCATCGGTGTGAACGCAAGCAAGGCCGGTGTCGACTTCGACCACGCGTTCAGAAGCATGTTAGCTGACGAACGAACAGCCGTAACTATTACCATTAAAGTGGAGGAGACGGCGATTATTATTATCAAGGCCAGGGGGCACCCGGAGCTTACCCTTAGTGATCCTGAGGAGCTAGTGGTTAGGAAGAGTTCATTCATCTCGCCACGGACACTTGCAATACAGGCTGACAAGTCGGCCGCGGATATCCCTAGAAGCGTTGTATCTATGCTCAGGGAACCAGGCGTAACGGGCTCTATGGAGATAATACTGGAGCGCGATTAAGTAAGGGATCAGTGCTTCCTCGCATCTGCTATGAGGTCTGTGAGGGCGGTGAAAGCTCGGCTGATCTCGGGCATCCGAACTACTATGATGGTGTCAGTATAGCAGCTAATCGTGTCTTCAATGTTTACGTGGCGCCGCGACACTTGGTTGTAGAAGGCTACGGCGCAGCCTGGTGTCCTGATGATTTCCTCTGGGCTGTGCATAATGATGGCAGCTAAATTCGGTTCCTTCTCTAGGATATCGTCCTCACGGAAATGCTGTATGACGATGTCAAGCATTCGCTGATCCACAATCAAAGTTATCGCTGAGATGCTTTCAGACACCTGCAGGAACTCCTCTTGATAAGTGGAAAGTAGTCGTCTCACAACCTCTAGTGTTCGTTTAGTCTTCTCCACCGAAACCTTCGCTACGTCTGTACGAACGTTGACGATGCTTTCGGCAATTATTTTTGAGATTTGTGTTTGCGGAGGCTGATAGTCACCGCGAATGCGTTTGACCGAGGTGATGAGGCTCTCCATGTTAACCGTGCCTCCGATTGATCTTTCGACTTGAGGCGCAATCAGCCTAGCGATTGCGCTGACGTTGCCGTAGCCCCGCTGAAGCGCGTCTTGCAGAGAGAGGTCCCCTTCAATCGCGTCTTTGACCGCGCTGGATATCGTTTGTTTGACCAATTTCGGAACATTCACTCCCTTGGTTCAGGATTTTTTGAACGAAAAATATAAAAACTTTACTTCTGCGGCCATCATCACAATAAATGATACCGAAAATCGCCTTAGCCTACTCTGGCGGACTTGACACCTCAGTCGCGTTGAAATGGCTTCAGGAAAAATATGACTCGGAGGTTGTGACCGTAACACTAGATGTCGGTCAGCTAGAAGATTTCAAAGAAATCGAGGAAAAGTCACGGCAGTCAGGAGGTCTCAAACACTACACAATTGACGGAAAGAAGGAGTTCATCGAAGATTACGTCTTCCCTTCAATCAGAGCTAACGGCCTCTACGAAGGCAAGTACCCGCTCGGAACCGCGTTAGCACGGCCACTCATTGCGAAGAAACTGGTTGAGGTTGCCGAGAAGGAGGACTGTTACGCGGTAGCGCACGGCTGCACAGGCAAAGGAAACGATCAGATCCGATTCGACGTAACATCTCTCGCGCTTAACCCAGATTTGAAGATTATTGCGCCGGTGAGGGAATGGAATTTATCCCGGGATCAGGAAGTAGAGTATGCGAAGAAACACAAGATACCGTTCTCACCAAAGAAGAGCGCTTACAGTATAGATCAAAATCTCTGGGGACGCTCCATCGAATCCGGGCCGCTTGAAGACCCCTCATTCGAGCCGCCTGAAGAAGCCTTTGAATGGGTTAAGCCTATGAGTGAGACCCCTGACACATCTGGCTACCTTGAACTTGAGTTCACGAACGGAGTTCCAGTATCCGCGGACGGTCGAGAGATGGATGGGATCGAACTAGTCAATTACGTGAACCAAGTAGTCGGCTCGCACGGAGTCGGCATAGTTGATCATATTGAAGATCGGCTGGTCGGTATCAAATCACGTGAAGTCTATGAAGCACCTGCCGCAGTCGCAATCATTGAGGCGCATCGAGACCTTGAAAAACTAGTTTTGACAAGGAATCAACTCGTTTTCAAAGGGCAGGTGGAACCGCAGTGGGCTTGGCTTGTTTACTCTGGCCTCTGGATTGAACCGCTTCGACAAGATCTTGAAGCATTCATAGACTCCACCCAGACAAGGGTTGAAGGGAGAGTTAAGCTGAAGCTCTTCAAAGGTAGCCTCAGAGTAGTAAGCCGCTCATCACCATACTCACTCTACGACACAGGCTTAGCTACCTACACAACCTCATCCACCTTCGATCAAAAAGCGGCAGTCGGCTTCTCAGAGCTCTGGGGGCTATCGTCGCGAGTCGCATACCGCGTCGGTGTTGAGAAGGTGGAGAGGAGAGAAAGTTGAGCAGGGACATCCTTCGGGGAGATCGGCTGAAGCGGCTTGCCCCGGAGAGCATAGAATACACAGCCTCAACCAGTTTCGACGGGATACTGGTGAAGCCGGTTGTAAAAATCAATATGGCGCACATGGCAATGCTGATCAATCAAGGAGTAGTTAGCCGAGCACAAGGATCTCTTTGTCTCAAGGGTCTCCGAGAGATGCCTGAGACGCTGCAGCTCGACCCTGCCTTGGAAGATGTTCACATGAATGTTGAAGCGTTCCTCGTTAAGAAAATCGGAGGAAACGCTGGCGGTCAGCTCAACCTCGCAAAGAGCAGAAACGATCAGGTAGCCACTGCAATTAGGATGGCATTACGTGAATATCAAGTAAACATTGTTTCAGAACTAGCTGATCTCCGCAAGACCATCCTAGATCGGGTTGGCGAGCATATCACCACCTTGATGCCAGGTTACACGCACCTTCAACATGCACAGCCCACCACCCTAGCACATCACCTAATCGCTTACCAAGATGCATTGCAGCGTGACAGCAAGCGGTTGATTGAAGCATACAGCCGAGTGAACCTAAGCCCGCTTGGGGCTGTGGCGCTCGCATCCACTAGCGTGAAAATTAACAGGGAACTGACTAGGAAGTTGCTTGGCTTCGACGGATTGGTGGAGAACTCCATAGATGCGGTTAGCTCCCGAGACTTCGCTATAGAGGTGATTTCAGATTTAGCGCTTGCGATGACCAATCTAAGCAAGATCGCTGAGGAGATGGTGCTGTGGAGCTCCTCGGAGTTCGGTGCAATGGATATCTCAGATGGATACGCGTCAACCAGCAGCGTGATGCCCCAGAAGAAAAACGCAGTCGTGGCGGAGCTAATCCGAGGCAAAACCTCGACAGTATACGGTGACTTGATGGCGTCTATTTCAATGACGAAGGCTCTGCCTTACAGCTACAATATCGATCTTCAACAGTTGACTCCTCACATCTGGAGCGCCTGCAGCATTACGTTCACCTCAATTCAAGTGCTCAAAGGTATGCTTCAAGAAGCGGTTTTCAATAAGGAGCGGCTGAGGAAACTCCTTGAAGAGGGAGCGATTGCAGCCACCGATCTAGCGGATTACTTGGCTGTAGAGCATAGCATTCCGTTCCGGACTGCGCATACGGTGGTGGGAAATCTTGTTCGAAGGTCGGTGGATGAAAAACGCGCCTTCCGAAACGTCATCTTAGAAGATCTCGCTGGAGCAGCGAAAGATATCGCTGGCGTCGAGGTGTCAATCACTCCTAGCGAAGTGGATCAGATACTGGATCCAGAGAAGAGTGTTGAGTTGCGTACCGTTGACGGAGGGCCAAGTAGTATATCGGTGAAGAAAATGATCGTGAACAGGAAAAAAGGCGTGAATGAAACAGAGGAATGGGCATCTGAGCGTAGAAGGATGCTGGAAGCAGCTAACCAAGATCTGGTGAAAACTACCGATGAGTTAATAGGAGGTGAAAAAGCGTGAGTAAGAAGACAAGTTGCATAGAATGCGGCGGAGATATAGGTGTACCTGAAGATGTCGTTGTTGGAGAAATCATTACCTGTCCTGACTGCGGAACTGACTTCGAAGTCTCCAACGTCGATGCAAAAGGTGTATCTATCAAACCCGCTGAGACCGTTGGAGAAGACTGGGGTGAATAGGTAAAATGAAACTCGGACTTATCTACGACCGGATCCGCTGGGAAGAAAAGGCCCTCGCGACTGCAGCGGAGGCTAAGGGGCTAGAGAACAACAGGATCGATGTGAAGGAGATCTACCTAGACACAGATTGGACTCCTAAGGAGACACAGAAGAAGTTCGGAGACGTCATCCTTCAAAGATGCATCAGCTACTTCCGTGGGCTTCACACCACCGCCTTCCTTGAAAGCAAAGGACTAAAGGTGATCAACAACATGGATGTCTCACTGACTTGCGGAAACAAGCTTCTAACCACAATGAAGCTTGAGAAGGCAAAGGTCCCTACTCCCAGAACCATCCTGTCCTTCACCGAGGAGAGCGCCCTAAACTCTATCGAGACCCTCGGCTACCCTGCTGTTCTAAAACCGGTCACTGGAAGCTGGGGTCGAATGGTGGTTCAACTCAAAGACAAGGAAACTGCTCAGGCGATGCTGGAGATGCGAGGCCAAATGGAGGGCTCGCTCAACCAAATCTACTACGTTCAAGAGATGGTGCAACGACCACCTAGAGACATCCGAACAATTGTGGCGGGCGACCGAATTATCGCAGCAATATACCGCTACGCACCCGATGGGGACTGGCGGACAAATATTGCGAGAGGCGGTCATGGAGATATCTGCAAGGTAACCAGCGAGCTTGAAGACGTCGCGTTAAGGGCCGCTGAGACCGTCGGCGGTGGCCTGCTAGGCGTCGACGCGATGGAGTCACCTAGAGGCATACTGGTTCATGAAGTGAACAACACAGTTGAGTTCAAAGGCGCTGCTTCAGTCTGCTCAGTTGATATAGCCGGCGAAATCATCGACTACATGTTGAAAGAGGCTCGTAGGTAGGTGACCGCAACAGTGAGAGTAGGTATCATCGGCGGGTCAGGCTACGTCGGCGGAGAGCTGCTGCGAATACTCTTACGACACCCTGAAGTTGAGGTTACCAACGTAACCTCGCGGAAGTACGCAGGCCAATACATCTACCGTCAACACGCCAACCTAAGAGGATTCACTGATCTACAGTTCGCTGAACAGAATCTTGAAGAGACAATCAACAAATCTGATATAATCTTTACCGCGGTTCCTCACGGCACGGCAGTCAAAATCATGCCTCGGCTAGTCGAGTCAGGCGTCAAGATCATCGATATGAGCGCTGACTTCCGCCTCAAGAACCCCAAAGAATACCCGATATGGTACGAGTATGAACATCCCCACCCAGAGCTCCTAGACAAATTCGTCTACGGCGCTCCTGAGCTCCACCGTGAGCAACTGAAGAGCGCAACACGAACATCCTGCCCAGGATGCATGGCGCTCACCTCAATCCTTGCACTCGCTCCGCTTGTGAAGAACAATCTAATCGAGAAGGAACGTATCGTCATCGATTCAAAGATAGGCTCATCCGGAGGCGGTGCTGAAGCGTCCCAAGCTACTCATCACGCAGAACGCTACGGAGTTATCCGTCCCTACAAACCGGTTGGACACCGCCACACAGCTGAGGTAGAGCAAGAACTAGGCTTACTGGCAGGCTTACCGGTAAAGGTTGCCCTCTCAACCCACGCGGTGAATCTTGTTCGCGGTATCCTCTGCACCATTCATGTTTTCTCCACGCGGCCAGTCACAATACCTGAACTATGGAAAACCTACCGAGGCATGTATAGCCGAGAGCCTTTTATCCGGCTGGTGAGAGATAAACAGGGGATTTACAGATTCCCAGATCCTAAAGTAGTCATAGGCTCAAACTTCTGTGACATCGGTTTTGAGCTTGATGAACGAGCCAACAGGATTGTTGTAATGTCCGCTACAGATAATATGGTGAAGGGAGCGGCTGGAAACGGTGTACAGTGCATGAACATAATGATGGGCTTTAATGAGAAGACTGGGCTAGACGTAGCTCCACTTCACCCAGTGTGATCACGATATGGTCGTTGTCGTAAAGGTAGGCGGAAGCATTCTAGGCGAAGGGATAGACCCTTCAGTGCTGGACGATATCGGCGCAGTCGCCGCGAAGAAGCAGCTAATACTCGTCCACGGAGGCGGCAGGGCGGTGACAGAGACAGCCAAGAGACTGGGAAAGGAGCAGCGATTCATTGTCTCACCAGGCGGAATCCGCAGCAGATACACCGATCTCGAGACGATAAAGATCTATACGATGGTGATGACCGGAGCAGTCAACAAGGATATTGTTACCGCGCTTCAAAAAATTGGTCTACCGGCCGTCGGAATATCCGGTGTCGACGGAGCCTTGATCAAGGCGGATCGGAAAAAGAAGCTGCTTGTTGTAGATGAGCGGGGACGGAAACGAGCGATTGACGGAGGATATACAGGTAAGATTTCCAGCGTCAACGGCAACCTCCTGAAGACGCTGCTGAGCGAGAAGTATCTGCCTGTCGTCTCGCCCGTAGCGTTAAGCGAGGAGTTTGAGTATCTCAACGTAGATGGAGACCGAGCCGCTGCCTACGTAGCTGGTGGAGTAAAGGCGGACAGCGTCATCTTCCTAACTGATGTGAAAGGAGTGCTAATGGAAGGGGAGCTGGTGAAGAAGCTCACCTCTAAGGAGGCTGAGGCGCTACGGCCGAAGATCGGTTTCGGAATGGAGAAGAAGGTCTTAGCTTCGCTGGAGGCACTGTCAATGGGCGTGAAAGAGAGTATTATCGCGTCAGGCCTCGTCAAGAACCCCGTCGCTTCAGCACTTGCACACAGAAACTGTACAGTGATTTCAGATGAATGAAGAACAAATCAGTAGAATCGAAGATCAACACCTAGCGGCAACCTACTCGAAGCTTCCACTAGCCATCGCGAAGGGACGCGCTGCTTCGCTATGGGATGCACAAGGCAATGAATACATCGACTGCATGGGCGGCTACGGCGTCGCAATTGTAGGTCACTGCAACCCCAAAGTGGTCGAAGCCATCCGAAAGCAGTCTGAGAAGCTCATCACCTGCCACGGCTCAATTTACAACGACGCCCGAGCCGAGCTACTTGACAAGCTGATCCATATTGCTCCACCCAACCTAAGCAGGGCGTTTCTCTGCAGCAGCGGAGCCGAATCCGTTGAGGCCGCTATTAAGATAGCCCGTCGATACACTCGCCGCCCCGAGATTGTTGCGATGACAGGCAGCTACCATGGCAAGACACTTGGAGCACTTTCGGTGACTTGGACGCAGCGCTACCGCGAGCCGTTCCAACCGCTTCTACCTGAGGTTGCCTTTACAACATTTGGAGATGCTGAGAAGGCTCGAGAGGCTGTCTCCGATAAAACGGCCGCCGTTATCGTCGAGCCGATACAGGGCGAGACCGGCATTAAACCTGCTCCAGACGGCTTTCTCAAGGAGCTTAGAGAGATATGTGATGCTCACGGATCCCTTCTAGTCTTTGATGAGGTGCAGACCGGTTTCGGCCGCACCGGCCGCATGTGGGCGTGCCAACACTGGGGTGTACAGCCGGACATCATGTGTGTGTCAAAGGCGATGGCTGGAGGTCTTCCAATGGGTGCAGCCTTGGCTCGTGAAGAGGTGATGGGAGCAATGGCGAAGGGTGATCACAGCAGTACCTTCGGCGGTAACCCGCTCTCCTGCGCAGCAGCATCCGCAGTTATAGATTACATCCTAGATGAGCATCTTGTTGAGCAGGCTGAGAAGCTTGGAACGGTCTTCAAACAGGGTCTAGCGGATCTATCTGCGAAGCATAAATCTGCTCGAGAGGCGAGAGGAATGGGTTTAATGCTGGCTCTTGAGATACGGTTCGATGTTCACGATCTGCTTCTAAAGGGCTTGAAGGAGCGTGTACTGCTTCTCTACTCAGGCAAAAACGTTCTTCGCTTCCTTCCACCACTAGTTATCACTGAGGAGCAGATCAACAGAGTGCTAGATGTCCTTGACAGACTGATCTCAGCCGAGGAGAAGACCCGTTTCGAACATTAATGTTCGGAAACACAGATAAAACCGGTCAAAAACTTTCGGGAACCGCAATCTTTTTACGCTTAACACTCTCACCTTCTGGGTGAAGAGATATTTGCAGAGTCTAGATGAAAAGGATCGAAGAATACTTGATATTCTGAAGGAGGATGCTCGCCGCTCCTTCGTGGATATTGCACAGGCAGTTAACCTGTCCGAGCCGGCGGTCAGGCGTCGAATCAAGAACCTAGTTGACGCTGGTGTGATCCGCAGGTTTACAGTTGAGACTGAGATAGAGCAGGGTGCATCAGCTATCACGCTTATTTCTGTTAACCCGGCGATTCCGACGGCCGAGATATCTGTTAAGCTGTTGACGATGGAGGGTGTGGATGTGGTCTACGAGATCACCGGGCAGTATGATATTGCGGTGATTGTATCAGGTTCGAGTATCGCCAGCATTAACAAGAGTATTGACGATATTCGTCGTCTCGAAGGCGTAGGGAATACGAATACCGTCATAATTCTTAAGACCTTGCGTTAATTCATAACGATAATCGTTAAATAATCAGGTACGGGAACGGCCGCGTAGTATATGACGCAAGATCCGAACATCTTCGCCTACCGGTACAACAATTCCGAAGGTGTGATACCTAAAGATGTGAAAATACTCGACAGCACGCTCCGTGAAGGAGAGCAGGCGCCCGGCGTCTCGTTCACTCATCGACAGCGACTCCAAATCGCTTGGATGCTCGACTACTTTGGAGTTGACTTTATCGAGATCAGCCCAATTGTTTCTGAAAGCCATGAAGAATCCTGCCGAACAATGATGAAGGCCGGCTTAAGCGCCGACATCGTGGCTCATCTCAGAGCCCTTCCGCAGGACATTGACGTTGGACTAAAATGTGGCGCCTCATGGGTGGCTATGTACCACTCGGTATCGGATGTTCATCTTCAATACAAGCTTCGCATCTCAAGAGAAAAGGCGGTGGAGCGAGCGGTTGAAGCCGTTGAATACGCAAAGAGCCACGGTTTGAAGCTTCGTTTCACAATGGAGGATGCTAGCCGAGCCGATCCTGAGTTTCTGAAGGAGATGTGCGTAGCAATCGCTAATGCAGGGGCTGACCGAATCAGTCTACCCGACACCTTGGGCATTATGGCTCCGCGAGGCATGTACAATCTTGTCAAGATGATACATGAGAAAATCAGCACCCCACTGGATATGCACTGCCACAACGACTTGGGGCTGTCTCTAGCAAATGCGTTGGCTGGTCTTGAAGCCGGGGCCACTATGGTTCACACAACTATTGACGGGTTAGGTGAACGAACCGGATTGACTTCGCTGGCTGAGTTTACAATGGCGCTCAAGCTGCTTTACCAAGTGAACCTTGATGTTCGAATGGAGATGCTTCGCGAACTCTCTGAACTCGTATCCACATATACACCAGTGAAGACGCCGATGTCGAAGCCACTCGTCGGAGACAACGCGTACAAGCATAAGGCCGGAACCCACGTCGCAGCCATCATCAGGAACCCCGCTGCTTATGAGCTCGCACCACCTCACCTAGTCGGCAACCACAGACGAATCATCATCGGTGAATTAGCCGGCAAGACTGAAGCTGCATTCCTAATGAAGCTGCTTGGATTGACCCCTAACTCCGAGGATGCGGCGAAAATAACAAAGGGGTTGAAGAGTCTTCGCACCGGTGACCTTTTTGAACTTGAACTTTCGAAGGAGATGGAGAGCGAGATTGTCCAGGTCGACGAAAGACTCAACAGGGAGAGCGAAACATTAGATAATAAGGCGAAGGAGGGAGGTGAGAAGCGTTGAAGTGTCCAGAGTGTGAAGGCGATATCGATGTGCCAGCAGATGCGCTTGAAGGCGAGATCGTCACTTGCCCCGACTGCGGAGTATCATTCGAAGTACACAAGAAGCGTGATGGCGCAACCGAGCTTAGACCAGCACAGATCGAAGGCGAAGACTGGGGCGAGTGAGTAACAGCAAATGAAAATCACAATGATGTACGACGTCGTCAGAACCGAGGAGAAGATGCTAGTGGATGCAGCTCAAAGGAAAGGTGTCAATCTCAACCTACAGCGATCTGAAGACATATATTTCGATCTACAGAAAGACTACAGTAAAGAGTTCGGAGACATCGTTCTGCAACGATGCGTCAGCTACTTCCGCAGCATCCATCTCACAGCAGCCTTAGAATACAGTGGCATCAGGGTTGTCAACGGTCTACGTGAAGCCACCACCGCAGGCAACAAGCTCAATACAACCCTTGCGCTCATCAGAGCCAAAGTCCCGGTTCCCCACACCTACTTGGCGTTCAACCAAGAAGCATCTCTCAAAGCACTAGAGGAGCTCGGCTACCCTGCGGTTCTAAAACCGACTGTCGGAAGCTGGGGGCGTCTCATAGCCATGCTGAAGGATCCTGAAACCGCAGAGTCTATTCTTGAAGATCGGGAATACATGTTTCCCATCTATCAAGTGTACTATCTGCAGGAGCGGGTGAAGCGGCCTCCGCGAGATATTCGCGCATTCGTCATCGGCGACCGGGTGGTCGCAGCTATCTACAGAGTATCAGCTGAGGGCGTATGGAAGACCAATACCGCTAGGGGTGGGCGTGCAGAGAACTGTCCAATTACACCGGAGCTTGAGGACATATGTTTAAGGGCGGCGGGCGCAGTTGGCGAAGGCATCTTCGGCGTCGACTGTATGGAGTCTCCTGGAGGACTAGTGGTTCATGAAGTGAATAACACCATCGAGTTTCGAAACACAGTTCCAGCGACAGGCGTAGATATCCCCGGGCTGATATTCGACTATCTAGTCAGTCTGAAACGTTAAACGGAGAACCATCGGGAATGCAGAAAGATACCGCGGTTAACCTGCTAGTCGATATGCTGAGGATATACAGCCCCTCACTGCAGGAGGCTCAGATAGCAGAGTACCTTGCAGACCGTATGAAAGGCGATCTAGGCTTCAGAAACGTCAAGATCGGTGAAGCCTACAACGTTACTGCAGAAGTGGGCTCAGGCAGCCCAATCACTATTCTCAGCGGCCACATGGACACGGTGCCTGGCGTTCAACCCGTCAAAGTTACTAAAGACGCGATTCACGGCCGAGGGTCATGCGATGCAAAATCGGCTCTGGCCGCGATGATAGCCGCCGCCTCAGACCTTGCTGATCGATCGGATATTGGGACAATAATTATCGCGGCTGTAAGCGATGAAGAGGGCAACGGCTTAGGAACCCGGACACTGATTGACAGCGGCATCAAGGCTGACTACGCGGTTTTCGGGGAGCCAAGCGGAATTGACAATATCACAATAGGCTACAAGGGACGAGTGGGTCTCGCTTTGACCTGCGGGGCACCAAGCCTTCACGCAAGCTCTCCGCTAGTCTCACAAAACGCAATTGAAAGCGTTTATGAAGTTTGGCAGGTCATTAAGAAGTATGCTGCTGAACGAGTAGGCGAAAACCCTTACACCTCGGTAACGGCCAGCCTGACTAAAATTCACGGCGGCTCCTCCCACAATACCACTCCGGAGCAGTGCAAAGCAACTATAGACATGCGGATCCCGCCACACATGTCAGCGGCTACAACTGCTGAAGAGATAGGAGCTATTGTAGCCCGATTTCAGGCTGACACTAACTTTCCGAAGATTAAGTTGAACATCAATGATGTCACTGAGCCCTTCGAAACGGATAAGACCTCGGGGCTGATCCGGGCTATTGTTCGAGCGATACTGCAGGTTCGTCAGAAGCGGCCTCTTCTTCTAAGGAAAACTGGGACAGGCGACATGAACCTGCTGGGCCACCGGCTGAAGATACCGGTCGTCACCTATGGCCCAGGTAACCCGCATCTATCGCACACTCGAAGAGAGTTCATTGAAATCGATGAGTACCTTGCCAGCATAGAGGTTTACAAAGCGATGCTGGAGAACCTGTCTCGACAGCAGCAGCAACAACAACAGGCACTAGGGTGATCATGTCTCGCGCGCCCCTACAGGCGCGCAGTTATCACTATCATGCTCTCCGAACCTCAATTAATTAAGAGCGTAAAATACTGTTTTCAAACGTTTACAGAGTGTTTATTAGAAGTTGATGCGTCAAAAAACCTGTGGAGTGTTCGGCTGTGGTCTTTGCCGCTGCCACACGTAGGTAAGATAAATAGATTGGAGCGCATCGTGGTGGAGCAGGAGAGGTTGGGTGGTTGAAGAACAGTATCGAGAAGATTAACCCGTTGATCGTAAATACGGAGCTCTCTACACGGTTGATGATAGCCGAGCATCTGAAGAACTACAAGGGTCCGGTGCTATTCACGCGTATCAAGGATTATCCCGGCTGGAGGGTAATCGGGAACGTCCACACCTCTAGAGATGTTTTTGCTGATACTCTCCGCATCCCGCCCGGCGAGCTGCTGAAGGCCCTGGCTGAAGCAATGAACAGACCAGTTGAATACACTGTTGTAGAGCATGCGTCGTTCCTCCGAAATGAGCTAGATCAGCCGGATGTTATTGAGCATCTTCCATTGATGATGTATTATCCTGAGAAAGAGCGATATTATGCCTCTGCAACAATCTTTCTCGCCCGTGACCCGGATACTGGGCGGCAGAACGCGTCGTTCCATAGGATGATGTATCTAGAGAAAAATCGCTTCGCGGTTAGGCTTGTTGCGAGAGATCTTTTCGACTTCTACAAGAGGAACCAGCAGAAGGGCAAGGATACCGAGGTTATTGTTATCTGCGGTGTCGATCCTGCAATAGCGCTTGCGGCGGCTACTTCTTACCCTAACCTGAACGAGTTGGAGCTAGCTAGCGCCTTCCTGAAAGGAGGTTTGGAGTGCATCAAGATTAATGGGATCGATGTTCCAGTCGATTCTGAGGTTGTGATGATAGGGAAAATCCTGCGCGATGAGGTCGCTGAGGAGGGGCCGTTCGTAGATGTCACAGGCACTTGGGATACTATTCGAAAGGAACCGGTCTTCGAAGTTGACAAGATATACTACCAAGATAATCCTATTTGGCAGGTTATTCTGCCGGGCTGGACCGAGCATCGTCTCCTAATGGGTATTACACAGGAGCCTCGTATACTCAACATCGTTCGGAATGCTGTTCCCTCGGTTCAAGATGTTTTCTTGACGCCGGGAGGTGCAGGCTGGCTTCACGCAGTAGTCTCGATTCGGCAGCGGCATGAAGGGGAGGGAAAGAACGCCGGTATCGCGGCGCTGGCAGCTCATCCGAGTCTGAAACGCGTAGTCGTGGTTGACGATGATATAGATGTGCGGGATCAGGAGAGCGTCGAATGGGCCTTGGCCACTCGGCTCAAACCCGACGAAGGAATTACCTTCGTAAAGGGGGCGAGGACCTCCTCGCTGGATTCATCTAACGCAGGAACAGGAGTTGGAACAAAATGGATTGTTGATGCGACCATTCCGCTCAATAGGGATAGACGTGACTTTGAGAAGGTGATGTGAATAGGTTGGAGCTGACCACTGGAGAAGAAGGAACCCTGAATGGGGATTACGGGCAAGTCAAGCAGAAGGCAATGGAGATTCTTGTTGCGCTCGGCGAAATTTTCAAGGCGGATCGGCTGATTGAGATAAGCTCTGTGCAGGTTGCTGGTGTAAGCTACAAAACGATAGGTGATGCGGGGCTTGAATGGATTAGGTCCATGTCTTCTGAGCAGGTTACTGTTCAGGCCACATTGAATCCGGCCGGTATGGATCTGCATCTCTGGAAACAGATGGGAATTCCGCAGGAGTTCGCGGATAAGCAGCTTGAGATAATTGATGCTTACACTAACATGGGTGTAAAGGCAATCTGTTCCTGCACACCGTACTTAACAGGACACAGTCCAAAGTTTGGAGAGCACATTGCGTGGTCTGAGTCGTCAGCAGTCTGCTACGCCAACTCTGTCCTAGGTGCACGCACAAACCGTGAGGGTGGGCCCTCGGCGCTGGCTGCTGCAATCATAGGTAAAACACCTAATTACGGCTACCACTTGGATGAGAATCGGCAGCCGACTCTGCGAGTAAATGTCGAGGCCTCCGTTTATGAAGAGAGTGATTTCGGAGCCCTAGGCGCAACCATTGGTCGTATCGTGAATAATGGTGTTCCATACTTTTCAGGCGTAAAGAACCCAGGCGCGGATAGCTTGAAGTCACTTGCAGCCGCATTGGCCGCTTCAGGTGGGGTTGCTATGTATCATCTGGATGGGGTGACTCCCGAGGCTGCATCGGTGAATTTGGACGGAGTTGAAGCGAGAACCTTTACGCAGGAGGATTTGTCTGCATCCTACGAACAGTTGAGTACCTTCCAGTCTGGAGACGTTGACGTCGTGACAATCGGCTGCCCTCATGCATCTATGAGTGAGATGAAGAAGGTTGCAACGCTGATAAAGGGTAAGAAGGTCGCTAAGAACACGAAACTTTGGATCTTTACGTCACTGGCTACGAAGTTAATGGCTGAGCGGTTCGGTTACCTTGGAGATATCCGTAGGGCTGGAGGAGAGGTCTACACAGATTGCTGTATGGTGGTTGCCCCAGTTGAGAAGTTCGGGTTCAAGAGGATGGCGATAAACTCCGCCAAGGGCGCAATATACGGGCCATCCACATCGAAGGTTGACGTTCTTTTCGGAACCACCGGTCGATGTGTCGATATCGCGGTGAAGGGGCACGCTTAACCAAGCATGGTGAAGGGTAAGTGGCTAGAACTATTCGGTGCAGGGTGATTTCAAGAGGCAGGGCGAAGGGTGAAGCACTGGTATCGAGTGAATCAATAAGCTTCTTCGGCGGTGTTGATCCAAGCACTGGAACGGTTATGGATAAGAAGCATCCATTGTTTAACAGGTCGGTAGCTGGAAAGATTCTGGTATTTACAACAGGAAAGGGCTCAACAGTCGGCTCCTACGTGCTGTATCAGCTTGCTAAGAACGGGAAGGCGCCTATCGGGATTATCTGCAGAGAAGCTGAACCTATAGTTGCAGTCGGAGCAATCATGGGAAGCATCCCGATGGTGGATCAGCCTGACACCTTCGACTTCAAGGACGGGCAGACCGTTGCGATAGACGGCTACAACGGCTTGATACTGGTCGAAGACTAATTCTGGGCTGTATATAGTAGTAACGGGTTTTGTAAGACTCAAATAGGTTGCAATGAGAATAAACTAGGTTGAGTTGAACAGCCGCCTCAATGCTGTTGCACTGTTTCTAAGCATCGTCGGCGCGGCCGTGGATTTCGGCTCAGGAACAATTATGCTTCAGAGCGCCATGGTATCTTCGAAGAGCGCGATGGGAAACACGATAGACACAGGTGCAGTAGTCTGGGGTCTTCTGCTCTATGGGCTAGCCACAATTCTTGTCACTACAGGCGTGCTCGGGACAACACGTGTAGCTGATGGCAAAATGGTGGTATTCGGTGGATTAATGGTCGTCTATGGCACAATTATGCTGGTGATTGGTAGCGTGATGTTCATCGGGATTACGCCTGTAATGCAAGACATCTTTGCGTCTACGTTAGCGATGTTTGCTGTGGGTCTAAGCATGCTTCTTTACGGGACGGTTATGGCGATTGGCAGCAGGTCGATACCAGTGAAGCGGGAAATGATGTAGATGCGAAACGTATCTGATATTCTTAAATAGTTTTTTCCACCTAATTTTCTTGTGGATCCTATAGAGACCTTGATGCATGAACATCGACTGGTCGAGCGGATGCTGAATATTTTGAATGAGGCTTCAAGGAAGATCGCGGCTGGCAGCGATGTAGATGTGGATCTCTTCGAGAAAGCTATTGACTTCATCAAAACCTTCGCTGATCGCTGCCACCACATGAAGGAGGAAGGTGAGCTCTTCCCCACAATCGAGCAGAAAGGTATCCCAAAGGAGGGCGGTCCAATCGGCATGATGCTGCATGAGCACAGCATAGGCCGCGGTTACGTCCGGGGCATGGAGGAGGCGCTTCGCAGATACAGAGCCGGCGATAAATCACAGGCACAGGTGCTTGTGCAGAACGCCAGAGGCTACGCTAATCTCCTCGCACAGCACATTATGAAGGAGGACAATATCTTGTATCCGATGGCTAACCGTGTCCTGAACGATGCTGACCGCAAAAAGCTTGACACGCGGTTTGAAAGAATAGAAAAGAAGGAAATAGGTGAAGGTGTTCATGAGAAATACCATCATATGGTCGAAGAGCTTGAGAGCGGTGCCGGCATCGCGCAAGAATAAGAAAGAAGTAGAAACGAGTTAAGGGTCTAGCGGCACGAAAAGCCTTATGAAGTAACTTGAACGCCACGGCCATGATTGAAGTACATTCTTGTTGTCGGCGACGGAATGGCTGATGTTGCGTTGAAGGCGCTGGGCGGTAAGACTCCGCTACAGACCGCTGAGCACCCTAACATGAATCTTATTGCTTCAAAAGGCTCAGCCGGGCTTGTCAAGAACGTTCCGTCTGAGTGCAACCCGGGCACTGAAGTAGCGTTTCTATCCATATTTGGACACGATCCAAGGAAGGTTAATACTGGACGCGGGCCACTTGAAGCCGCAGGAATTGGGGTGAAGCTCGGCGCAGACGATCTGGCTCTTAGATGCAACTTTGTCACTGTGACTGGTGAGGATAGTGGTGTTCTACTGGATCACTCGGCCGGCCACATATCAAGCGATGAGTCTAGGTGCCTTCTAGAAGCGGTTAAGGAGCATTACGAAAATTCCGGTTCAATAGAGTTCTATCCCGGAGTGAGCTACAGGCATCTTCTCGTGCTTAGAGGCGGGAAATATTCTGAGAAGATTGTGACCAGCCCACCTCATGACTTCTTGAACACTCCGATAGAGGGGCTTTTGGTGAAGGCTTCAGCTAAAGAGGGGCAGGCGACAGCTGATATGCTGAACAAGATGATACTTGGGTCAAAAGAGTTCCTTGCAAATCACCCGGTCAACCGGGCTCGGGTTAAATCTGGTAAAAATCCGGGGAATATGATATGGCCTTGGGGTCAAGGTCGTCGACCTAGCATAAAGACGCTTCAGGAGACAACCGGACTAAGAGGCGCCGCTATATCGGCGGTAGACATTGTGAACGGCATCGGACGATACGTAGGCTTGGACATTGTTAAGGTGCCGGGTGCAACCGGTTACTTCGACACCAACTACGAGGGAAAAGCAGACTACGCGCTCAAAACCCTTGAAGACCACGATTTTGTTCTAGTCCACGTAGAGGCACCTGACGAAGCCAGCCACGCTGGGGACGCCGGTTTGAAAGTGAAAACAATCGAGGACATGGACCGCAGGTTACTCGGACCGCTCCTGAAGGGATTGAAGGAGGAAGAAGATTATACGATTATGGTTATGGCGGATCATGTTACACAGACGAGCGATGGAGCTCACTCCCGCAACCCAGTGCCCTACGCCATATACTCAACTAAGCAGAAGAAGAGCAGGAGTCGTGGCGGAGGAGAAGCTGTGCAGTTTGACGAAGTGTTCCTACAGAAGAGTACTGCAGATACCGTTGAAGGTAAAGATATTCTCGGCAGGTTCTTGAAGCAGGGCGAATAGGCAACATCGCTCCTGCTTAGGCTGTTAAACCATGTCTTTCCATTCACGGTATGTGTAGTAGTCTACGTATTCCCGTTTCGGATGCTCTATTTGCTCCTTCACCGGTACGAGTCTACGCCGCTTCTCTTCAATCAGGTCTGTGACCGTGAAGATGTATGATTCGCTTCCTGCACCTGAGCCGTAGCTCGTCAGAAGGATGCGTTGACTTGGCTTCGCGATGTCTAGAACGGCTCCTAGGGCAGCTAAGCTTGAGCCGGAGTAGAGGTTTCCGATTCTCTTGACGACAAGGCTGGGTTCATACTGCCTCTTTTCGAACCCGAGATCCTCTGCTGCCTGTACTGGGAATTTAGCGTTAGGCGAGTGGCAAGCCACGTAATCAATGTCACTAGGTGCTAAGCCGGTTTCCTTCAGAATGCCACGCATAGCTGTCACTACATGTTTGAAGTAGGCTGGCAGACCTGTGAATCGACCTCCGTGCTTCGGATATCTTTCACCTTCTCGACGATAAAAGTCCGGTGTATCAGAAGTGTAAGGTAAGTAGTGGTCTAGGGTCGCTATTACATCATCCTTCCCAATAATTAGTGCTGCACCACCAGCCCCCACGGTATAGTCAAGTCGATCTTTAGGAGCTGCTTGAGCGTTATCGGCGCCTATTACCATGACGTATCGTCCCTTGAAGACGGGGTAAGTGACCAATCCGGCCGCATCGATTACTAGGTCGGTGGCTGCTTTGCAGGCGAACTGTGAATCTATGCCTCCTGAGAAGAAGCCTGATTCGAATCTTTCACCGAGCTCAAGAACCTGTATCACTGTGCTCATCGAGGGTTTAACAGCGTAGGGTGCGGACTCGGAGCCTACGAAGCATTTCTTCACTTCGCTGTTTTTGACTGCTGAGTGAATCAGTGCGCGTTTACCTGCTTCAACCGCGAAGGTAGTTGTATCTTCATCGGCGAAGGGGACACCGCGTTCAACTACTCCAAGCGCTGGCTCATCATTCTTGATCCGGAACTTTGGAACATAGACACCGTAACCAACTATACCGGGCTTGCCGTCTTTACTTGAAGGGGCTATCACCTCGTATTTTTGGTGGGGATAGTAGTCGTCTTTGAATGAGAAGTTGTGGCTTGAGTAGTAGATTAGGCCATCTGCGCCGTCGGAGTACATGCGTCTAAAGCGTGGAATAAGCTCGCGGCCGATGAGTTCTTTGACGTCTTGGTTGCCGGTTGGTCTGTAATCGGTGATTCTGCCTGGAACCCGCACCTTGCTGCTGTTGAGTGAGACAATTGCGGAGACGAAGCGGTTGAGATGGCTGAACCGTTTAGTCGGCTCGTTAATTACGCTTCCTGAGTAGAGTTCGCCCAGCTCGTAGAAGTGGTCGAGCTCAAGCATCTCGCTTTCTCTACCTTCGTTGTTGCAGAAGTACTTCGGGGGGAAGTAGACTGCGCCGCAGCTTCGGCAGCGGGTTGCCTTAATCCTGTACTCTGTGACAAGGTTGCGTCGCGCTATTGGTTCGCTCATTCGAGATCCCTCGCGAGAAGGTGTACTGTGGCGACACCACCGGTTCCACCTACGTTGTGACACATCGCAATATTCACATCCCGGTCGATCTGGTTTCCGCCAGCCTCTTTTCGTAGTTGTCTGAAGCACTCATAGGCTTGCCGGACTCCCGTGGCGCCTACCGGGTGGCCATCCGCCTTCAGGCCGCCGCCAAGGTTCACCGTCAATTCGTGACCATTTTTGTCGTATGGAATGTGGCTTGGGCCTTTGAAGGATTCGCAGCTCTCATAGACATGTTTCCAAGCTTCGCCTTTAGGGTAGAAACCCGAGTCCTCTAGGAAGAACATCTCTTCGATTGTAAAGCAGTCATGAACCTCCGCTATATCGATGTCATCTATTGTCAAGTCAGCTGCCTTCAGAGCTTTTGCTGTAGCGATGCGGGTTGCGTTGACCCCGGTGATGTTGTCCCGCGTATAAAGCGAGACGTGATCGGTCGCTTCGTGGCTGCTTAAAATGTATACTGGGGTGTCTGTGTACTGCTTCGCTATCTCAGGACGCGTCAATATCAGTGCTGAGGCTCCGTCTGACACCGGTGAGCAGTGCAGTATTCTTATCGGGTTCGCCACAATCTTAGACTGCTTAACTTCGTCAACGGTTATCTCTCCCTTCTCTTGGAACTGAGCGAATGGGTTACGAACGCAGTGGTGATGATTCTTAACCGCGATCTGCGCTAAGGCCTCTTCGCATCTAGCATCACCGTTACCGTATTCGTACATGTATCGAGTCATCATTGTCGCGTAGAGCCCTGGGAAGGTGTAACCCGCCTCAAATTCATGGGGATCTGCCGCAAACATCAGGTCATCGGTGATTTTGTCCTGCCTATCAGTCATCTTCTCGAAGCCTGCGACAAGAACTGCATCATAGTTTCCAGATTGAAGACCAATGCAGGCGTTGTGCAGTGCTAATCCACCGGATGCGCAGGCTGCTTCGGTGTTGATCATCGGGACATTCATCCCCAGCTCTCTAGACATATAGCCGGGGACAAGCCCGATTTTGTTCGTAACCTGATACAGGAAACTTCCGAAGTAGCAGGCGTCGATGTCTCGCCGTCGAATACCTTTATCGACCGATTCGAAGGCCGTCATACCGGCCTTGCCGATCATGCTTCTCGGGTCTTCATCCCAGTGTTCAGCGAACTTTGTTCGGCCTGCGCCGACTATTGCAGCGCAAGGAGTTGATTTCAATAGAAACGCACTGACGGAGACGCCGTTTGGACAACAATTAAAAACTTTTCCAGAGTAAAGCTTGGTTAGCTGATTGACGTATTTTCCATTCCAGCCCTGCGAGGCCAGACCCGATGAGCGGCCAGTCGCAGTATCACCTTAAAACAGTGATTGATTAATTGATTGATAGATAGAGCCCCAGAAAGAACCGGTTAGAAGCAGACAGAACTGTTTAGCTTGGGTTCTTCTAATTTGCTGTCACTGAACATTTCCCCTTCGTGCGCCGGCACCACTGCTGCCATTGCTATACGGAGGCCTACATATAGTGATGAAATGTGCGTAAGAATCCAGATGCTAATCTACAGGAGTTGCTTGGATTGAAGCTTTGTGCTTGCAATGCTTGTTGGAAGCGTTGATGCTGTTTGCAAGATTATCCCCGAAGATTTTGGTTGAAATCTATGTAAGAATTGCTTGTGATATCTGCGAAGTACTACTTTTTGTATGGCTTTGTTGGGTTTATGCAAGACTGAATAGGTGGGGTGGGTTTGGTTCCTTGTTGCAAGGGTTCTGTTGAGGTGATGTAACCGAAGTGTTTGTTGTGTCTAAATGATTAAATGATACAGGCTTAGAGTGGTCTCGAGGTGTTGGTGGTAGAATGTCGCGGCCGCCCTTGATGTTGCTGGTTGTGATAGTTTTCTTTGCTTTGTTCACCTGGGGTTTTGTGTATAATATGCTTAAGCAGAATGGTTTCACTGAGCCGACTGCTCAGGTTGCTGGAATTACATTGGCGCTTTTAGCTGTTATTCTTTTAGAGGGTATAACACGGTTTAGGATGAAGCGCTTGAAAAACCAGAATCGAACTGAAGTCTGAAGATTTCTGCAGAAGATATGCTATGTGGGTTGCTGTATCTTGCAGAGGTGAGGTATTTCCCGTTTATGTTGGCTTCGACGATTCCTTTCTAGAATTTGGTTGACGATTTCGGAGCTACCTAATTGTTTCTCGGCTTGCTCAGGAGGCATGTTGAGATCGAAGAGGAGGTGCAGTGCAGGATCGATTACTTCGTATTTCTGGCCTATCTCGCCTTCAGCTGTTTGGCCTGCCCAGAGGCGCGGAGAACTCTGTTTTTCTACGATTCTGCTGGAGACTTTCAGATGTTTGGCGAGCATTCTGACCTGCGTCTTATACAGTCCACCTATCGGCAGAATATCGACTCCACCGTCTCCGTGTTTTGTGTAGTAGCCGATCAGTATTTCGCTTCGGTCTCCTGTTCCGACTACTACGCGGTTATCGAGGTTGGCGTAGTAGTAGAGTATACACATTCGGACTCTGGCTCTGAGGTTTCCTTCTGGGATTCTGCCAGGTTTCAGATTCTTCATGAATGTGTAGTGGATTGGGCTGATGTCGATGCGTTGAGTTTTGATGCCGAGCTGCTTGGCTGTGTTTTCAGCATCTTCTACATCTTCTCTCGGAGTTGTTGTATGATCTGGAAGTATCAGCCCCAGCATTTTTTTGCTGGAAAGCGCCTTTGTGGCCAGATGAGCTGTTACTGTGGAGTCGACTCCGCCGCTTAGGCCGAGTACAGCTCCGTTTGCGCCTGCTTCTTCCACATAGGTGAAGATGAAGTTTTGAATCTGTGTTGAGATATTACTGTAATCTAAGTCGAGAAGCTTATCTAAGACGCTCAGCGCCAAGTCTTGTCATCCGTGATCAAGTCGGGTTTAGATATAAGCTAAGCTAGCAACGAGCTCCTTCAGCAGTTGTGTGAGAGAATTAGGTAAAGTTAGGCGGAGGAGTTGTGGTCGTTATGGTTATAGTTATGGTATCTCCGTTTCCGGCTTTTAGTAGTGTTTCAAGTCCTGAGGAGATTGAGCCAATTTGGTTCAAGGGTCTGGCTGATTTGCCGGGTTTCAGGAATATGCAGATTGAGCCGTTTAACGGTAGGAATGTTATTGCTCCTTGTTCAAAGGTGGTTTTGCTTTTTTCTGTGCCTGCGACTACAGATGTGATGATGCAGATGAGTGATTCACCTATTCGATTCACTCTTCCATGTATCGGCATCTTCAGCATTATCGCGTTTAGGGTCATTGGGGAGAGGTGCCTGAAAAGATCGGCTGACGCTTCACCTTTACCGTGTACAATGATTTTAGCGGTGATTCTCGATGTGGATGATGATTCCAATCTCCGCTCTATCGCGGCGGGATTCGTTTTAAGTTTTTATTGGCGCAACCTGATATTAGGATCAAAAAGTGGTATTAAGGGGTAGGAAAATGCAAAAAAGAGCTATACCGATAGCAAGGTTTATTTGGCCTCTTTAAGGCGGGTTAGTGATCTTCGGAGGCTTTACGGTAAGTTGTCAACTTATGCTGAACAGGCTCACAGTGGGCCTGTTAAAAAAAGTAGAAAGAAAGCTAGCACCACTGAATCTGCTGCTAAAGTGGAAGAAAACAAGTTTGTAATCAAGATCGGGCCGCCTAGATTAACGAGGTTTGAAAAAGCAAGAATTATCGGAGCTAGGTCTCTACAGTTAGCCCTCGGCGCACCGCCGTTCATCCCTATACCGGTAGGCGTAACTGACCCTATTACCCTAGCCATTAAGGAAATTGAATCAAAAGCTCTTCCAATCTCAATTAGGAGAATGCTTCCTAACAAAGACTACCAAGATATTCCGATACACTACCTACTGGCCGCATTCTAAGATGTAATCTCGGTTGCTCATCACTAGATCCTCAGCTGAGGCGAGTCAGCGAGCCGCTTCCCTGTATCTTCGGTTGGTCTCGATGAATAGTAACCGATGTGAGTCTGATAGATGCACTTGAAGGTCTGCCTCAGAATAGCTTGAGGTAAACAGGACGGTTAAGCGTATTTTCCTATTATCTCACGTTTTTCCTTGAAGTTTCGTTTACACATTAGGCAAAGACGGTAGTGCTGCCTATTTGCGAAGATAAGTTTAATACAGTCTCAGCTCTCCCATTACTCAAGCTGATAGATAATGGCAAAGAACGAAGCTGAACGGAAACAAGAATCAAAACCTGCCGAAAGCAAAACGGAGAAGCAAACTTCAAGAGCAGCAAGCGAAAGAAAGTCCGCAGCCGAGAAAAAATCTACACAGCAAGCACAAACACAAGCTCCAACACAAACTCCAACACAGACTGCTGAAAGCGCTGCTCCAGTGAGGACAGCACCGTCGAACCACATCTACATCGGAAAGAAGCCGGTAATGAGCTACGCCATGTCAGCGCTGATCCAGCTAACACACAGCGGCGAGATTATTATCAAGGCCCGTGGGCTTTCAATCTCAAGAGCTGTTGATGTGGCTGAGATAGTTACCAAGCGGCTTGGGAACGGCGCCTACGACATCAAGGACATCAAGATCGATACCGAGAAACTCGGAACCGGCGATGAAATAAGAAGCGTCTCCACCATCGACATTGTCGTAGCAAAGAAGTAGGCAGGACAATCCAGCCGATCGAAGATACATACTGTCTTAACTGTTTGGCAGCGGCCGAACGTATCAGTTAAGCATCTTCTCTATTTTTCTCATTTCCTGTAGTGCTTAGGTTGGGCCTTCTAGCATAAAGTTGAAGCCTGCCGTAGAGATTAGGTAGCTGTTTCGAGGGCGGAGTAATCTTTTTAAAGAGTATTTGGAGTGGTTTGTTATACGAAAATGGTCGAAGTCGGTTATCCTTCTCTCGAAGAATCTCAGACTGCCACTCCCGTGTTCTCCGATAGCGAGATCGTCGAACTGTCAAACAAGTATGGTACACCTATCTTTCTAGTTGATGAAGAGACGCTAGTAAACCGTCTCAACACGCTCAGAAGAGCCTATAGAGAGTATGTTGGAGATGTACATGTGGCCTATTCAATGAAGGCTAACTTCAATCCTTCTATTCTACAAGTCTTCATGCGGCGCGGCGCGCTGTTCGACATCACCTCCGTCGGTGAACTCCACTTCTTCACGAAGTCTGGTGGGGACGTTTCTAGAATCATCTACACCAGCGTAACTGAGGAGGAGAATGAGTTTGAAAAGGCGCTTAAAGACGGTGTGAGACGTTTCGTCGTTGGCTCCTACAACGGGCTTCAGAACTTGGTTGCCGCAGTCAACGGCTCAAAAAAGGCTGTTAACGTGTTGATTCGGATCAACCCTGAAGTTGCAGTTAAGGCGGTCGTCAGATCAGCCTGTAGGAACAGCAAGTTTGGTGTGCCTTACAGCAACGGAAAGAAGGACAGTGCCCCAACGCTGCTCAAGACCATTCTCGCTGAGCCTCTGATGAGCTTCGAGGGCTTCCACTTCCACCTCGGCTCACAAATTGAGGATATCTCTTGCTATGTTGGCGCTTTAGATCGTCTCGAAGGCTTCATCGAACGTATGAAGAAGCAGCATCCAAACCTGTCAGTGAAAATAATTGACATAGGTGGCGGAACCCCTGTTTTCTACGGAACACCTGTACCTTCTCCTGACGAGATAGGTAGGATCGTTTCGAAACGGCTGAACCTGTTCGTTGAACGTATAGGTGAGAAGGTTACGCTTGTGGTTGAAAGCGGTCGGTTCCTCTCCACTGAGGCGAGCGTGCTAGTAACTCGGGTTGTCAACAGCAAAATCTACGCGGATCAAAAATTCATCTATGTTGACGCAGGCTTCCACCTGTTACTCGACGCAGCTCTTCTCCACCAGTCATATCCACAGTACGTTCTTCCCAGATCATTCGAGGATGACTCTGTGAAGGTGAAGCTAGCAGGCCGCCTGTGCGATTCATACGATATCTTCCCCCTATCTCAAGCATCAGATCTTAAAGGTGCTGACCTCGGTAAGATAATCGTGTTCCAGAACGTAGGTGCCTACTCCTTAGTCTTCGGAATGCCCTTCCACTGCCAGACAAAGCCGCCTGTCTTTATGCGAAGACTCAACGGCCAGTTCGACCTAATCAGGCCAGCTCAAAAGATCGAAGAACTCTACGAAGAGGAAGGCGGAGCCCTGCTTCAACCACAACCAAGCGATTACAGCCAATCCTGACACCCAGTGCAACAGCTGAGTAACCAACCGATTAGTCAGTCAGTTAGTCAGCCAGCAAGCAAGTTGCCTTAGCTGTCTATATCTAGTTGTAGCCGCCTATTTCTTAGCCTGCTATGGGTGATTCTGGGTCTTGTGTTACGGTGGTACTTGAGTATCTTTAATAGAATTGAAGATAGTTAATTGCTAGGCTTGGCTGGGTTGGTGTAACGTAGAGGCTTGTCAGACTCAGAGCATCGAGACAACTGGCATGCCTTGGCTGTTGAGGATGCTCTTCGGATTCTTGGCTCAAAGCATACTGGCTTGAGCGAGGAGGCGGCTAGGAAGCGTCTAGCGGAATACGGTTCGAACCAGCTTAGGGAAGAAAAGGGTGTTTCTCCGTTAAAGATTCTTCTCGATCAGTTTAAGCAGTTTCTGATTGTTATTCTTCTGGTCGCTACTACCATCTCGCTCTTTCTTGGAGAGGTTGCTGACGCTATAGTGATTTTTGTAATCGTGGTTGCTTCGGCGGTTCTCGGCTTTGTGCAGGAGTATAGGGCGGGTCGTGCGGTTGAGGCGTTGAAGAAGTTGGTGACAACTACTGTCGAGGTTGTTCGAGATGGTCGTGAAAGAAGGATTAGCTCTGCTGAAGTTGTGCCTGGCGATGTTATGGTTTTGTCGCCCGGCGACAAGGTTACAGCTGACGCACGTGTCTGTGAAGCGAACAACCTCAAGGTGAATGAGGCTGCGTTAACCGGAGAGGCTGAGCCCGTGGTGAAGATGGATCTGCCGCTCCCGTTTGAGACGGGGGTTTATGCTCGAAGAAACATGGTTTTCGCAGGCACAGTGGTGACGTATGGTCGTGCCAGAGCGGTGGTTACGTCTACTGGAATGATGACTGAGTTCGGGAGGATTGCTTCGATGGTTCAAACGGTGGAGGATGAGCAGACGCCTCTGGAGAAGCGAATGAGTAGCTTGGGGCGGACATTGGGTGTTATTTCGCTCACTGTGGTGGCTATTGTCTTCACGCTTGGGCTTCTGCGCGGCTACAGTGTTCTTGAGATGTTTCTTTGGTCTGTAAGTCTTGCTGTAGCTGCCGTGCCTGAGGCGCTTCCCGCTGTTGTCACAGGAAGTCTTGCGTTGGGGATGCAGATGATGGCTAAACGGAATGCTATTGTGAAGCGGCTGCCAGCGGTAGAAACTCTTGGAAGCACCTCTGTAATATGCTCAGACAAGACTGGGACATTGACTAAGGGCGAAATGACTGTCCGAGAACTCTATTTTGACTGGAGACAAGTGGAGGTGACCGGTACAGGATACTCGCCAAAGGGCGAGTTTCTTGGCGGCGCCCCTGACAAGGAGAGTCAGCTGGTGAAAGCAGCTCTTCTCTGCAACGATGCGAGGCTTGTCAAGCAGAATAGCGGTTGGGCCATAGAGGGTGATTCGACTGAGGGCGCGCTCATCGTCCTTGCAGCGAAGCTTGGAGCAGACCAAAAAGAGGTTATCGAGCAGTATCCAAGAATAGGGGAAGTTGTTTTTAGCTCTGAACGTAAACGCATGACCACTATCAACACGTCGCCGGATGACCATGTCATCGCTTACACGAAGGGTGCGCCTGAAATCGTCTTACAGCTGTGCAACCGTGTGCTGGTGAACGGCCAAGTTCACACGATGACAAAGAAGGAGAAGCAGGCTGTTCTTGAGGAAAATGAAGCGATGGCGAAGAAGGCTCTACGCGTGTTGGGGTTCGCTTACCGTGAGTTATCTTCCGGCGATGGCAAGTTTGATGAGGCGGTGGAGCAACATATGGTGTTCGTAGGGTTGGTGGGGATGATTGATCCGCCTAGAGAGGAGGCAAAGCAGGCGGTGAGGCTCTGCTCAGAGGCGGGTATCAAAACGGTCATGATAACGGGTGATAACAGGCATACTGCGGCAGCGGTATCTAGAGAGCTGGGGATAATTGATAGTGGCCGAGTCATGACCGGTGAAGAGCTTGAGCAGATTAGCGATGAGGAGCTAGACCGCATTATCGAGGAGGTGGCGGTGTACGCTCGGGTTTCGCCCGGCGACAAGATGAGGATAGTTAAGGCGTTGAAGCGAAAAGGGCGAATTGTCGCAGCGACCGGTGACGGTGTAAACGATGCGCCCGCCTTGAAGGCCGCCGATATCGGCGTGGCGATGGGGATCACTGGGACTGAAGCAACGAAGGAGGCTGCAGATATGATTCTTCTAGACGATAACTTCGCTACGCTTGTCTCGGCGGTGGAACGGGGCCGCGTAATATTCACCAACATCAAGAAGTTTCTAGCCTATCTGCTTTCCAGCAACATCGGAGAACTCCTGATTATGCTGTCCGCTGGTCTCATGGGGCTCCCGATGCCGTTGATTACAATCCAGATTCTCTGGGTTAATCTTGTGTCCGATGGGTTACCCGCAATTGCACTGGGGGTAGATCCGCCTGAGGATGACATAATGAAGTATCCTCCTAGAAGTCCAAGTGAAACTATTTTCACGTCTGGTGTTAAGGTGACTATACTGGTTGTGAGCATTCTTATGGCCATAGTTATTCTGCCTGTCTTCTACTTGTATAATCCAACTTTTGCTGACTCAGGGATCATGAAGGCGCGGACGATTGTCTTCACTTCGGTTGTGATGTTTGAGATGTTTAATACGTTGAACTGCCGCTCTGAAAAGCAGTCTGCTTTCCGAGTAGGAGTGTTTAAGAATCGATATCTGTTACTGGCGGTGCTTTCCTCGATTCTGCTTCAGCTGGTGGTGGTTTATAGCCCACAGCTGCAGCCTTACTTCGAAACAGTCTCGCTCAATCTGGTGGACTGGCTTATCATCACCGCGATTTCATCAACCTGCCTTATAGGCGTCGAGGTTGCGAAGATGTTTCTAAGACGAAGAGCGCGGAACGCCCGATAAGCATAACATGTTTTTAAGTGTCCTGCCAAATTATTGTTAAACGATGCTTTCTATCGGCGTCTTATTCGAGGTTGTGATGTTACTACTCAGCACAATCACCTTTTTTCTGCTTGAGAAGAAGGTACGCTACTTTCTCGTTTACGTCGCTGCGTTGATGTTGCTTCCCGAGATATGGGGACAGAACACAGGCATCGCGTCGTACGATCAATCGTTTTTCTCACCGCTCTACATAGCGGGCACACCGTTGATAATGCCGTTCGCGTGGTTCGCTCTCATCGGTCTTTCCATCACCTTGTCAAAAAATATTCTAGTTCGCTTGACAGGTAGTCGATTCAGGTACCTCACAGCCTTTGCCGCAGGTGCGCTTATGAGCCTGCTTCTGGAGCTACCTATGACATATTATAGTGCGTGGAGCAATAACTTCGGTAATCTTCACATAGTTCCTGGATATCCATACATTCTCCCCTTTCTCTACGGCCTCTATGTATCTTGGTTTGTCTTTCTATACGATCGTCTAGCCTCAAGAATTGAGGCGCAGAGAACAATTTTCGCGGGGCTTATTTTCACGGTTATCTACATACCGACTATGCTACTCATCTCAGGATTAATCGTAGTCTCCATTCCGCTTTAACCGCGAGCACAACCTGTCTGACCCACTCACTGCTAACGTGAAGCGATCAAGGTATATCAGATACTTGTTGCGCAGAAGGCTAACCTGCCTAATAGTCTACACAATAAATCTGAGGAACTAATAACAAGGTACGTCTGCTGTTTAGCGGGTTTTCAGCGGTACTTCAGTGCTAAGGGTAGCACGTCGATGCCTCGCATTGCTCCGAGGCCTCCTTTAGATGAGTCGCGTTCTGTGAATCTGCAGGCTGAGTCTCGCTTCACTTTAGATCCGGAGATTAGGAGTGGCACAGGGTCTGCGCTGTGGCCCTTTAGTTCGCAGGGCGTTGAGTGGTCGGCTGAGACTACGAATACTGTTTTTGCAAGATCTGTTTGTTGAACAAGTCTGCTGAAGAACTCGGTGTCGATCTTCTCGATGACGTTTGTTTTCAGCTTGGCGTTTCCGTCGTGCCCAGGTTCATCTGGGCCTTTGATGTGGATATAGACACCATCATACTCCTTTAGTAGATCGAGTGTTTTCTCAGCCTTGACTGCGTAGTCTTCCACTCCACCTGCTTGATGCTCGCTCATTCCCACGATTTTCGCTACACCTTTCTCGACGGGCATGTCGAGGATGCAGGCGAAGTTGACTCCAAAGCGGTTGGGGATTGTCGGTATATCCGGTAGGCTGCTTCCAGCGTCTCTGAGGAGGATTATGTTGGCCGGTCTTTTTCCCTGTGCTTGTCTCGCTTGATTCACGGGGTGTTTCTCTAGGGCCGCGCATGCCTTGTCGGTGAACTCGTTCACCAGCTCTGCTGATATCTTGGCGCTGTCCGAACCGATCAGTGGCTCAGACTTTTTCATCGTAAGCTTGCCTTTAATCTCCTTTGCGACTCCCATGCCTCCGATTCTGGCGTATGCTGGGTCGGTATTCCCTATTTCTGATGAGAGGGTTTGTCCTTCGACCCTGATTCTTAGGACGCCGCGGTGAGCGATCGTGGGAACGAATTTGAATTCCGCGCCGCGCGATAGCTTGATTTTGTTTAAGGCCTTGGATAGTTCGGATGCTTCACTTTGAGTCAGGTCACGGCCAGCTCGTCGATCGATTATGATTCCTTCCTGATCTAAGGTTGCGAAGTTGGCTCGAAGTGCTAGATCACCGTTTCGGAAGTCGAGGCCGACACCTATGGTTTCTACGACCCCTCGACCGAAGTAGTTGGAGGAGAGATCGTAGCCTAGCATGCTGAAGACCGCGATATCTGATTCTGGTGGAATATTGGGTCCGACTGGGTAGACGATGCCTGTAGCTCCTTTCCGTGCCAGCAGATCTAGATTAGGTGTGTACGCCGCTTCAAGCGGTGTTGTATCGTTTAGCTTTAGGTTGGGGCGGTCACCCACGCCGTCTAAGAGGACGTATACCATCTTGTTCATTGCGAGACCACTTCTTCACTTCATCTAATACCGCGAGGGCTCCCTAATACTTTTGTGCTACCGAAGTCGTTTCAGAGCCATTGTACTCTTCTTAGCTTAATGGCATTTGTTGCAGGATATGTCGACCGGCATGCGTTCGCTGGGGAATATTGCGTTGTTCAGGTGGCAGGTTGTGCAGTCGGCTACCTTTACTTTATCGAGATTCACGTACTTTGCGTTAGCCATCGTATCCTTCCAGTCGTTGTGGCAACGGGTGCAGTCTGAGAACTGTAGTGCAAAATCTTCTGGGGTGCTTGTTCGGCCCATCCAAGCCTTGACTGGGAATTTTGTGTGGCACTGTTTGCAGGTCGGGATATCAACTACCTTTGTTAGATTGCCTGTTTCTGCGGTAATGTCGACGCTCTTGTGGCAGTCTGTGCAGGTGAAGTTGAGCAGCGGGTTGTTGAAGTGGGTGTTGTGGTAGCTGTTTGACTGGTTCTTTAAAGCTAGGTCTACAACTTGGCTGTGGCATTGTGAACAGTTCTGTGTTGCTAGGAGTGTTGCGTTCAGGTGGCGTTTATCGAGAGGCGTATTCATTGAGGCGATCTGTGCGAGGTAGCTGCTGATCTGCTTGTTTAGCTCAGTGATCTTGTTCTCCGCATCAGCCAGATCTTTCCTGAGCGAAACTAGTGCTGTATCGCGCCTTGCAAGATTGCTTTTCAGATCCGTGTTCTCAGATTCTAGTTTGCTCAGGTTTTGCTTTAAGCTGCTTGCTTGATTAGTGACCTGTGTGATTTGCTCTTGAAGGCGGGAAACGTTCTCGACAAGATTGGCCTTCTCATTACTGAGCGCATCCTTTTCACTCGTAAGCGCGGCCTTCTTCTGCGATAAATCTGCGTTCTCGGTTACCAGCGAAGATCGCTTCTCCTCAAGAGACACGATTTGGCTGGATTGGTTATAGGCAAATAATGCAGTTGCGGCGGCGAGGACGGCCAGCAAAACAGTTGCAATTAGAAGTGCGCGCTGATTCATGTTGTCAATGTATCAGTGCCGGTTATATTTACGTTACGCCCAAAAGTTTGCTGTTACTATTTTTACGTTTAATGCGGAAATTAATTGCCTGCGAACATGCTAGGCGTTCAGAGCTGAATAGCTGATTTATTCAATGAATATCTTGTTCCACTTTTTCGACACATAGTATGAGAGTCTCCAGAATCCGACTGATGGGGGCTTCTGCGGGATGTCGAAGATGTTCCGCATGTAGACGTAGAGTGTTCTTTTTCCGCGTTCATCCCAGATTGGGACATTTCGGCGAATGAAGCCCATTGCGATAAGGATTTTTAGGACAGTCATGTAGAAGTTTCGCTTGCTATATTTGAAGGGTCTGCCTTTACTGTCCAGTCGCCCATTCTGCAGATCATCGGCGAAGACGCTGACCGCGGTTTTAGAAGCTTGACCACCTTTCTCCTTCAGCCATTCCACGAAGAGCCTTGCTGCTGTCTGTGTCTTACGGTTCGGGAAGATTATCTCCAAAGCGTCTGAAGCGCCTATAATCTTCTCTTCAGAGAAGACAATCCGCATCCCGCTTTTAGAAGAACGTGATCCGCCTCCGTTGCCTTCTGAAATAATTGGCTCGTTCTCAGACTCTTGTTCTGAAGGCTCGATGCTGGTCAACTCTAACCAAGGTGAACCATTATTTTGGGGTCTGAAAAGTTCTGAACGTTGTAACAGTAGACTAGAAGCTAAATAAAAATCTCTCAGAACAAAAGGAACCGCCGAGTCAAGGAAGTATGATGCCGCGGACTACCTTCAGCCTGCTGACTCCATCGCTCTTATCCACCTCAACCAGTGTCTGGAAGAGTGGGTGTGTCTTGATATCTACCATGTGGGAGATAACGTATATCTGCTCATACTCAGCTTCAAGGCTTCGCAGCGCCTCAATTACCGACATCCTTAGGCTCTCATCTAGAGGGCCGAATCCTTCGTCAATCATCAAAAAGTGCGGCCGTTCCCACGTTAAAGCTTCGGTGAGAGTTCTTCCAATCGCCAGTCGAATCGCGAAGCCGATGATCACAGACTCTCCGCCGCTGTAAGTCTCAAGTCCTCTCTCTACCCCGCTGTCTAAAACCTTGATTGAAATCTGCTTCTCCGTCACCTCTATGCGGATGTCTTTGTCCGGTAGAAACCGGTTCAAGTATCTTCGAGCGTAAAGCTCTATCCGCTCAACATAATCCTTCAGAAGTATCGATGGCACTCCTCGGCTGTGGAATATTTTTGTTTCAAGCACCTCGTAAGCCTGCAGATCAAGTTCGCACTCTTCGCGCTCCTTCATCTTCTCCACAATGAGCTTCTCCACCTTAGACAGCTCCTCAAGCTGCTTACCATAGGTTTGAAGCATGGCTTCGCTGCTGTTAACGTCCCGCTTCAACTCGTCGATACGGAGCCTAGACGACTCCTCTTCATCCTCCATACTTTGGCGCTCAGCTTCAATCTTCTCAAGATCCTTACGGCTCCCATTAATCCCGCTGACCTCACCTTCAAGCGCCTCAACCTCCGCACTCAGTTTTCCTGCAAACTCCTCAAGAAACTCAAGCCTGTTCTTCATCCTAGCGTACTCCTTCGCCGCTTCGCTCAACTGGTGAAGATGTGGAAGCGACTCGCTGTAAGGCAGTCTAGTGAAGGCTTCAACCTCTTCCTTAGTCTCATCAAAACCGGTCTTCGCTCTCGTAATCTTTGACTCAATGCTCCGCTTTCTTAAGCGGCACTCCTTCAGCCGCCTTAGCTGACCCTCGATGTTAGAGAGCTCACGGCTCTGCTCGCGGAGCTTCTCAACTTCAGCTTCAAGCCTGTTCGCCTCCTCTTGCAAAGAGGATAGATGCGTCTTCTCCTGCTGCTGAATCTTTTCAAGATCAGCCCGCTCCTCTTCGAGGTGTCTCTGCATCTCGTCCTTCCGGTCTGGTGTTATCTTGGATCCGCAGACGGGGCAGGTTTCATCGCTGTTATGCAGCAGACCCTCCCTGTTTTCCAAGGTTGAGAGAAGGGTAGTCTTCTCGATTAGAGCGAGATCAGCGTCTCTGATTTGAATATTGATCTGTTTGAACTTTTCCTCCAAAGATTTTAGGTCTTCAGGCACCGAGGCTAGCATGCTGGCCTTCGCTTCAAGCGCTTCGGTGTCTTTTAGGACAACTGTCACCTCCTCCTCTTCACGCTCCAGTTCTCTCATCCTCGCCGCTTTCTCTGCAAGCCTGACTGTCTTGGCGATCATCTCCTCGACTCGTTCGAACCTGAGAACGTCTGCATCTGCCTCCGCAATCTTTTCTCTAAGAGTTGAGGATTCATCTTCGCTGTCGTGAAGATCCTGCTTGTGCAATTCAAGCTCCTCAAGCCGCCCTTTCTTCTCAGCCATCGTCTTGATGATTAGTGTCGCATCAGCTTCGAGCTGTTTTCTACGGCTAAGCAGCTGCTTTAGAGATGTTTCCGCATCTACGATTCTATGGGAGAGATCAGCAATCTCAGATTCAACAGTTCTCTTCGCAGCTTCAATATTTGGACGGGTCTTTGCCTGCTCTTGGAGCTGCTCTATCTGTCCATCCAGTTTCGCTAGATCATTCTGCAGCTTCAACCTCTCAGCCTTAGCTTGCTCCTGATGCTTCTGGAACTCAATGTTGAAAGCGTCAAGAAAAATTTGTCTCCGCTCAGCCGGATCCAAGTTCTTCGAGATGATGCTGGCAACTTCGCCCTGACGAATTACTACCGTGTTGAGGAATGCCTTGTACTCCATTCTGATGAGATCGAATACTTTGGCGTCAACCTCGTTAGGCTGAGAAGCTATTACGACATCTTCGCCGCCCGATATCTTTCGGAGCTGCGCCTTCGAGGTTTCGCGTCGGTAAAAGAAGCGCACCACCCGATACTGTTCTCCACCTATCTCAAAGGAGAGGCTGACCATGGCCTGCGAAGCATCTTGAGAGATGGCTTCTCTAGCGACTCCGGGTCTCATCTCGCCATATGCTCTACCGTAGAGCGCGGCGGTCACTGCGTCGATAAAGAAGGTGGTTTTGCCGGCGCCAGTGTCACCACTCACAAAGACCGGTGAAAGAGCCTTGGTGAAGCTCCACTCCTGACTCCTGTAGGTAGCGAAGTTCTTCACCTGCAAATCGATAAGTCTCAAACCCAAGAGCCTCTGTGAGGTGCGGTACGTTATTTTGCAGGTATCCACTAAATAAATACCTGTCTAGCCTTCGGACAACTGCACCGAATCTGCGCAGCAGACGCCCCGCTGGTTTTCCAGCTCTGGCTGCGTCCAATGTTTTTCCCGAATAATCAGAAGTCAGTTTGTGAGCCTAGCATTGATTGAGCGAGGCAGAGTCATCGCTAAAGGCTGCGAAGGGAGGCTGTTTCCTCACCTAGCGTTTCTTGCTTCCAAGCCACCACGATAGATATTCATCGTGTTGGCGGGTCTTCTTTTTACGGCTGTCCTCTTCACGTTCCTTTGACTTGTCTTTGATGTCTCTGATCTCGTCTTTTGTGACGTAGAGTCCGCAGCTCTTGCAGAGATAGCGTTTCATCGGGATATCGTAATAGAGTACTCCACCGCATTCAGGGCAGAATTGCTGCGACATTCGGCCTTTGATCGGAAATTACGTACTTAAAAGGTTACCTTACTACTAGCACGGGACAGTGAGCATAGGTGACTACGCCGCTGGAGATGCTGCCCAGTAAAATTCTCTTCAATCCGGTCATACCTGTTGTTCCCATGATGATTAGATCTGCTTTTTCGTCGTTGGCTGTGTTGCAGATGGCGTTGACGACTGATGCTTCGGCCTTGACAATTTTAGAGGTTACTTTGACGCCGGTTGCGGCTAATCGTCTTGCGGTTGGTTCAAGATAACCCTCTGCGTACTTCATGTCTTTCTCAAGTAGTTCATCAGTGATTGTGTAGCTGGGGGTGCCCTCCATAAAGGTGGTGAATCGCGGTAGGGAAACCACTGTGATAAGCAGGATATCTGCGCCCACGGTTTCAGCGAGGTTTCCCGCGTAATCGGCTGCCTTCGCCGCTTGGCTGGATTCATCAATCGGTACGAGAATCTTTGTGATTAAACCCAAGATTCTTCGAATCTCCAAAGGGTGAATGCGCTATTTTAACAGTTTGGTTGTAGGCTCACCCGCGTCTTTCTTTTGCTGTGATCGAGCGGGAAATCGTCTACGTGGATAAAAAAAATAGGAAAGGGAGCTGATGAGGCGTTACTACACGTATCTGTCTGGGTTAATGTCGAAGCGGTCTCTGCAGGTTATGCTGTCGAAGTAGTATATTTTACCGTGGTAGCGTGATGTTGCGGTGGCGTAATCTTTGTCGATCTTTGCTCCGCAGACAGGATCTTTGGCTTTGGTTAGTTCGTGCGCCTCCTCCTCCACTTTTTCCTTAACTTCGCCTGCTTTCTTTTCGACGTGTCTAAACGTCCTTTTAGATGTTTCAGCCATTTTCATTCTTCCTCTGAAACAAGTATTATTTTGTCACCTCCGTATTTCTCCGTTTTTGTGAAAGGATCATCCAGGATATTCGGTTTTTCGCTTCAGCTTTAGGTGTAAGGAGAAGCTGTTATTGCATATGTGCGTGTCGGGACAAACACTCGCCTTGTACTCTTGGTTTGACGGCGATGTTCAGCATTAATTATATAGCTGCTGTTCTGGCTCTTTGTTGTTTCAAAATGGAGAATCGGCTTGTTGTTCCGGGTCCAGCTTCTACTGATCTAGCGGAGCGGGTTGCTGAGGGTTTAGATGCTGAACTTGTAGGTGTTGAGTGTAGGATCTTTCCTGATGGTGAGAGTAAGATTACTTTGAAGGAGAAGGTTGGCAATAAGCAGGTGATTCTTGTTCAGTCCACTTATCCTCCTGTGGATCAGCATCTTATGCAGGCCTTTCTGTTGGCGCATCGTTTGAGCGAGGAGGGGGCTGAGGTTCACATGGTGGTTCCGTATCTTGCCTATTCTAGGCAGGACAAGGAGTTTTTGGGGGGGGAGATTGTGAGTATGCGGGTTATTGCGAGGCTGTTCAGGTCTGTTGGGGTTCGCCGGTTTGTTACAGTCGATATTCATAGCGTGGAGGGGCTGAGTAACTTCTCGATTCCTGCCTATAGTGTTTCTGCGGTGCCGCTTCTCGCTGAGTATGTTAGGGAGGTTGTTAAGCCTGTTAACCCTGTTGCGGTGTCGCCTGACTTCGGTGGATCTAGCCGTGTAGAGGCCTTCTCAAAGATTTTGGGTATTGAGCACTTTATTCTTGAGAAGAGCAGGGACAGAGTTACAGGTGAGGTTTCGATTAAGAATGCGGAGATGAACATAGAGGGGCGGGACGCCGTGATTGTTGACGACATTATCTCGACTGGTGGAAGCGTTCAAAGGGCTGCTGCGCAGCTCAAGGCGTCCGGAGCTAGACGAGTTATCGCGGCCTGCACTCATCCTGTGCTGATTGGTGATGCGGTGAAGAAGATGAGTGAAGCCGGGGTTGATGAAGTAATTGGGACTAACACGATACCCGGCTCGGTCAGCAAGGTCGATGTGTCTCAGGCGATCTCGGAGCATTTCAAGACGCTGGGATGACGAAGAAGAAAGGTAGAAGAATGCTCACATCCTCCAGCACCGTTAGAAGAAGTCTCTTCATTCTCTCAGGTGAGGATTCGACTATGCCTCAGGGTGAGCTTGAGGCGTTGGTTGAAACCTATTCTCGCGGCAGCAGAATCCAGATGGTGGATCGACGCGTAGCAATCGTGGAGGGCGAGGTTGATCCTGCAGTAATTTCGAGGCGGGGCGCGTATATTCGGTTCGGTGGAGTTCATATCGGCTCAGCTGAGGCAGCCGGAGAGAACGATTTCAGGAGACTAGATTTTGATGGTCTTCCTAGTTTCGATAGCTTCGCCGTCAGGATTTACGATTTCACGGGTAATCAGGTTGGGCGGAGGCTTGAGGCGGTGCTAGGTGCCGCAGTTAAGGATCATTTTCCTTCGGCGAAGGTTTCTCTTGAAGAGCCTGATCTGCTAGTTGCCGGAGTGTTCGACTGCGAAGGTGGGCTTCAGGTGAGCGGTGTCGATGCTTCTACAGTTCGCCATGCGTGGCATGAGCGGCGTCCAAGGTCAAGGCCATTTTTTCATCCTTCAGTGCTGTACCCCAAGTTTGCGAGGCTGCTTGTTAACTTGGCTCATGTTAAGGAAGGAGATGTTCTGCTTGATCCGTTCTCTGGGACTGGGAGCGTCTTGGTTGAGGCTGGGCTTATGGGGATTAGATCGGTGGGTGTTGATGTTTCGCGGCGAATGTGTGCTGGTGCTCCTAAGAATTTGAGGCATCTCCGAGTCGTGGATGCTGAGGTGGTGCGTGGAGATGCAAGGTGTCTTCCGGTTAGACGTGTTGATGGTGTGGCGACAGATATGCCTTATGGTAGGGCTTCATCCACCTATCAGAGAAAGCCGGTTGATATCGCTGAAGATCTTGTGAATAGTCTTGGAGATATTCTGTCTGCTGGAAGATACGCCTGCATAGTTCATCTTGACAGTACCGAGATACCTGTTAAGACAGGGTTTGATGTTGTTCAGGAGCATCTAATCCATATTCATCGGCAGATGACTAGGGCTGTAACGGTTCTTAAGCGGAGATGAGCATCATAGCTTGTTGTTGATCATGATTAAGGTGTTTGTTCGATGGTGTCTAGTTAGGGATGACTGATTTCGAACTGGTCTTTCTAGGAACTTCTTCAGCGGTGCCGACTGAGCATCGTGGGCTCTCCTCCATAGCGGTGGTTCGAAGCGGCGAAATTCTTCTCTTTGATGCAGGTGAGGGGACGCAGAGGAGATTTGCTGAGGCTGGTCTCGGATTCAACAAGAAGATGAAGATATTCATAACGCATATGCATGGCGATCACTGTGTCGGGCTGCTCGGCCTGCTTCAAACGATGTCGATGCTGAATCGAAGCAACCCGCTTTCGGTATATGGGCCACCGGGGTTGCTTAGCTTCGTTAGGGGTAATATCAGGATGCTGAAGTTTGGGCTCACCTTCCATCTTGAAGTTAACACGGTCAAAGCTGATGGTGTAGTGGTGGAGGAGAAGGATTACCTGGTCAGCGCCTGTCGAGGTGAGCATCACATCACTGACTATGCGTACGTTTTGGATGAAAAGGAGCGACCCGGCGTTTTTCATCCTGAGCGGGCTAGGCGACTTGGGGTGCCTGAGGGTGAGCTGTGGTCAAAGCTTCAACACGGTGAGCCGATTAAACTGAATGGAGAGAAGGTCTATCCAAGTGAGGTGCTGGGGCCGAGTCGCCCTGGGCGGAAGATCGCTATATCGGGGGATACAAGGCCGACTGTGAAGCTCAGGCGCTGCATTAAGGGGGCGAATGTTGCTGTGCTGGATTCAACCTATTTCGATGATCATGCGGATAAAGCGCGGGAGCACCTACATATGACTGCTAGAGAGGCGGCTGAGATGGCTTCAGAGGCGGGGGTTAAGCTTCTGGTGCTAACACACTTCAGCTCAAGATACGAAGATGTGGCACCTTATGTTTACCAAGCCGTAGAGGTTCATCCTAACGTTGTAGCTGCTTCAGATCAGATGGTTTTAGAGGTACCTTATCCTGATGAAGGGTTACCGAGAGTTAAACCGGCAAAATAGGTTAGTAGTAGTAAAGGGTTGGTTGAGACTGCTGCTGGTTGGCTTGCTTGCTTGTCTAGCTGGTTATTCGAGTTGCTGGGGTGCTAGCCAGTCGATGATTTTGTCGAGGTCTCTGGATCGGATGATTACTTTTAATGCGCCTAATGGAGATTCGGTTTCCTCCTCACAGATGTTTAATGTTTTTGCGTAGGCCGCTTGTTTGTTGAAGCATAGTGATGTTGATTTTTTTGAAGCGTTTCGGCGGAGATGTTTTCGCGCTACCCCTAGGCTTAGTCGTGCTCTGATTTTCTGGTAGATGTTGGAGAGCGCTGTTGGATCTTCGGTTTCGGCGACTAGACAGTTTTTCTCCTTTGTTATTGTTAGCTCTGCCGCCGCTCCTTCGGTGAGGTTTCTTATGGCTGTGGCGACCTTTTCAGGATCCTCAGAGGGGTTTAGAGGTGTCTCGATTCTTATTTTGATCGAGGCTGGGGGTGGCTCAAACTTCAATTCGCTTCTACCCATTGATTGAGGACTAGTCGAGTCTTCTCCTTCAGCTGTTCAATGGTGATGCAGTCGTTGGAGATTATTTCGTCCGCTAGAGCTATGACGTTGCCTATGCCTACTCCGAGTTCACGCTGATCTCTTGCTCGAAACAGGTCGTCTGAGGTGGGCGCGTCTTCCCGCTTTCTGGTTGCGAGGAAGTTGAAGCGTACGCTCGGAGCCGCATGAATAGCTAGAATCTTGACTTTACCTGCTTTTCTGAAGACCGCCACCTCCTCAATGTTTCGGACTCCGTCAACAGCGACTAGCCTGCTTTTTGCTGACTGTATTTTAGGTAGTACGAGCATGGCGACGCTGCCCATTCCATCCCGCTGCCTTAACTCCATCATCACGGTGCCAACATTTTTATCGGTTAGCGGTAAGCCTCGTCTAGCAGTTTCCTCACGTACTCCGTCGCCCATATTTACAATCTCAAAACCTAGGTTGACAGAGGCTTTGGCGGCTGTTGATTTTCCAGCGCCCGGCATGCCTGTGAAGCAAACGATGAATTTCTCGTTTTCAGCAGGCGGGTTTTTGCGGCTCATCTAGAACTAGCGTGGAGGCAACGGTGGCGATGTTATATTCTTTTACTCGGAGCGCCTACTTTTCGTGTAATACTTCGTAGATTGTTTTCAGCAGGGTGTTTGATGTGTAAGGTTTTGGTAGGAATGCTTGGGCGTGAGCAGATCCTTTTGCGAGGCGATCATACTCAACAAGTCCGCTGACTGCTATTACCTTAACCTCAGGACTAATTTCTCGGATAGCTCTGATGCACTTCTGCCCATCCATAACGGGTAGCATCATGTCCATGATGACTGCTTTAACCTGCTCCTTGTGTTGCCGATATAGTGGTATTGCATTTGCTCCATCGAAGGCCGTGATCACTTTGTATCCATGTGTTTCCAATACTGAGCAGGTGACCCTAGAGACTGTGGTTTCATCATCAACGACCAAGATTAGTTCACCTTGGCCTTTTGGTGTTTCTACATGTTCGTTTACTTTCTGTGGTTCAGTTGCGTTAGTTGCAGGCAAATAGATGTTGAATACCGTTCCTTTTCCTACTTCGCTGTATACGTCTATAAAGCCGCCGTGGCTTTTAACTATTGCAAGGGCTGTTGAGAGGCCTAAGCCGGTGCCTTTGCCGGGCTCTTTCGTGGTGAAGAACGGCTCGAACATTCTGTTCATTATTTCTGGTGGAATACCGATTCCGGTGTCTGAGACTTTTATGACGATGTACGGGCCTACTTTGGCGTTGATATTCAGGCGGGCGCCTGCCTCGTCAATGGTGATGTTTTCGGCCGACATTTCCAAGGTGCCGCCCTCCGGCATAGCGTCGCGTGCATTGACGCAGAGGTTCATTATTACTTGATGGAGCTGTGTTGCATCGCCTAGGGTTGTCCAGAGATCGTCAGATATGTTGGTTTTGATTTCGATGTTTCTCGGGAATGTTTCTTTAGCTATTTGCTTTATTTCTGAGATTAGGTATGATGGTTGAAGGGCTGTTCGTTTGCCTTCGATTCCTACTGCAAATGATTGTACCTGTTTTATTAGTTCGGATCCGCGTTTAGCGCCGCTTTCAAGGATGCTGAGTAGTTCTTGGCTTTCACTATCTTTGAACTTCTCCTTCAGCAGATATAGTGATAGCATTATTGGTGATAACACGTTGTTTATATCGTGCGCTACACCTTCCGCAAGTGTGCCTACGCTCTCCATTCTTTGGGCGCGAAGCAGCTGAGCTTCAAGCTTCTTCTTCTCAGTGATGTTCTTCACTGTGCCTATGCTCGCTACTCTGTCGTGGTATGAAACCAACCCTACAGTCATGTTGATGAGTACTCTTGTTTTGCCATCTTTATGCAGCAAACGGAACTCATACTCATTTGGAATATTTTCACCCGCCTGTCTCCGCCGGTAGCGCTCCGCCACCAGACTCGCATCTTCTGGTGCAACAAACGGTTGAAAGTTTTTTCCAATAACCTCTTCAGCTTTGTATCCAGCCATTCGTGCAAACGCTTCATTGACAAACTGCAACTTACCGTCTTGAATAATGAAGACGCCGTCTTGGATGTTGTCAACCAGTGTGTGGTACTTCTCCTCTGACTGTATCAGCGAGTCCTCTATACGTTTCCGCTCGGCGATTTCGGTGCGCAAAGTATCATTCGCCTTGATCAGTTCTGCGGTTCGCTCCTTGACACGTGACTCCAACTCATAGCGTGCTCTGCATAGATTCTCCTCCAGCTGCTTGCGCTCAGTAATGTCGCTGATGATACCCACCATTGCTGACGGTTCACCTTTAGCACCTCTGATCATAGCGGCGGTAAGCCATACTGGAAATGTGTGTCCATCTCTGTGTTTTACTTCAATCTCGCCGCTCCAGCGACCAGTCTTCTGAATGCTGGGAAGTATCACCTTGCTGGCGAACTCAGGATCCGCGTTCATTTCGGCTACGTTCATTCCTTTATATTCAGCAGGAGAGAAACCGTACATCTCTTCTACAGCCTTGTTTGAGTAAAGTATACGGCCTCTAAGATCCGTGATTTGAATTCCGTTAAAAGCTGCATCCGCAGCCTCAGAAAACAGCTGCGCCGACTCATCCGCTTGTTTACGCCTTGTTACGTTTAGCTGGACATAGACTCCGAGGCTAACGATAAATGCTGTGAATAACGTGCGGACTATAATCTCGTCGAAACTTGGGGCAATTAGTTGCTGTATCAATGTGCCTTCATTCAACACCTTAGAATCTAAAATGATGTCAAAAATCCATGCTAGCGTTGCAAACCCAAAGCTTGTCCACAGTAGTCTTGTTTTTCCTATACCACTTGGTTTCATGTGCCTGTTGGCTCAGCCTCTTTCTCCTGAGCCGGAATGCTCGTACGGTTGATTCTGTGAGATTTGCATAGTGAGCGGTGCGGCAGAGGTGAACTCCTCATTGTGCATTCGGTTTTTTATGCTAAAGATTTGCATATCCGGGTGTATGCATGATTTTGTTGATGTGTGTTTGAATTTATTGTTTTTTAAGTAATGGTGATTAATCCGTTGCATTTTTGTGAACGCTATATGTATCTCGCGAAAGTCTTTACTTATTAATCTTTCTGTATATTCATCTTTGATTGATAGCTTCTCAAGCCTCTGGCGGTATTGTGTCAAACCGGGTAGGCGTGCACATTTGGGTCTAAGTGAATAGGTTTGCGTCGAACTCTTCAAAGATCACAAAA
>JACPRH010000018.1 GCA_016190055.1 Nitrososphaerota archaeon
CCCTCTACTACTCAGCCTCATTGAAGTCGGCAGATACCTTACGCGCAGGGATAGATGAGGTGGCCGAGTCAAAGAAACTGGAGATTCGCGAAAGAATCAGCGTAGACAAATTGGCCACCTTCAACTCAACCATAGTCTACGGCAATGTCACAAACCTTGGGCAGACCTCTATCGCTGCTCGAGACTTTAACAAGGTCGATGTAATACTTGTCTACACTGCTCTATCCAACGCTTCCAAGGTCTCAGTCTGGCTAAGCTATGACTCAACAAAGACATCAGCGAACGGCTGGCGGGCAACCTCGGTCTACACTAATGGTCGACTCGGAGAAACGTTAAGTCCAATAAACACACCCTCAGCCTCCTCGGGAATGTGGGATTCGTCGGAAACAGTCAAAATCGAGATATGGTTGAGCCTCACTAACGCGGTGGATAATACGCAGGGGATTAGCATAATCGTGGCTTCTCCGAACGCCGTTGTCTCAATTGCGTCTATCTAAATTGTCACTTTAAAGGATGATAGCTAATAGACGGTGAAAGGTTTTGTCATCTACTGGAAAGGCCACGCTACTCAAACTTTCAAACCCTGAGCTCGACAAGGTGATGGGAGGCATACCTTTACCTTCCTTGACCTTAATCGTGGGTCCGAATGATTCTGGAAAAAGCGTCTTGACGCAGCAGATAATTTACGGCGCAACTAAGCAGAACCTACGAACCCGCTGCATCACCAGCGAAACTAAGTTCACTGATCTAATCAGACAGATGGACAGCTTATCATTCAAAGTGGTAGACAGTGTAAAGAACGGTCATCTTAGGATAACCGAGCTTCAAGGTGAAAGTCTCAACTGGAATGTTGAAGTCTCCAACCTCTACCTTTCTGTAACGGACAAGTTCATTAGGTCAGATAAACTAAGCAGCCTAGTTATCATAGACTCGCTAACCTGCTTAGTGACGCACGCCTCTTCCGAAGATGTCATCAAGTTCTTCACAGGCATTAAACGCATTGTAGACAGCGATAAACGATCAATCGTAATTACACTTCATCCCTACGCGTTTAACGATGATATGCTGATCAGGATTCGCTCTATCTGTGACAATTACTTCAAACTCTCTATCCAGGAAATAGGCGGTAAAATCGCGCGCGGTTTAGAGATGAGGAAGATTCGAGGCGTATCTAAAGAGTCATCAGAATTTTTGACCTTCCAAGTAGATCCGGCCTTCGGAATCAAGGTCATGCCTTTCACGAGGGCGAAAGGGTAAAATGGGTACAGAAGCTTCGCTCATCAAGGGTCAAAACAGTTATCCTGCAGCTTACCAGGATCCGAAAAGAAACAGTAAACAGCTGCTGGAAAGCTTGCCCCCAGAATTCAGGGAAGCTGTATCAGCGAACACACATCTTTTCTCCTATCTTCAAGATATCTTAGCAATGTCCTACTCTGTCCCGGCATACTACACTCAGCTTTCCAGATCGTTAATGAACTTGGAAAACATCAACGTGATCTACCCGGTAGGTGGTCCTCTCTTCATCCACGTCTATTCTGAGCACGTTGGAGCCCGAGCAATGTATCACTGCGTCGAACCGATTATTCCGCTACGTAGCCAAGACCTGCTTCACGTAATGGGGGAGGCTGTCGCATACAGGATCAAGGAAGACTTTGAGTTCAAGGTAGAAGAAGAGCATATAGCTAAACTCAAGGAGATCCTCGCCAGCGCTGTGAGCATTACCAACGATACTAAGGAGCTAGGCGAGTTTCATTATGATGACAGAAATCGAGTAGTCTACACCAACGAAGAGACATACAAGGTTCTCGAATATACGCTGATAAAGAATAAGGTCGGCCTTGGCGTCATAGACCCACTCATCAAAGACTCTTACATTGAAGATATCAGCTGCGACGGGGTAGGCTCAATATTCATAGAGCACAGAATCTTCAGCAGCTGCAAAACCACAATCAACTTCGACAACAAACGTGAGCTCGACTCGTACGTGAAAACCCTCTCAGAAAGATCCGGCAGGCCGGCGACCTTCAGGCGACCAATTATCGACGCAGTCCTTCCTGACGGTTCAAGACTAAACCTAGTTTTCGGTGAAGAGCTCAGCATGAAGGGAAGCAACTTCACTATCAGAAAATTCGCGGCTGTACCTCTGAGCATCACTCAGCTCTGCACATACAATACAATGGACTTTATGGAAGCCGCCTACCTCTGGATGTTGCTTGAAGAGGGTTACAACGTCTGGGTATGCGGTGAGACGGCCAGCGGTAAAACAACGACCCTCAAGAGCATGTGCACTTTCATCAAGCCTGAAGCTAAGGTGCTAACAATCGAAGATACGCCTGAGGTCATCCTTCCTCACGATAACTGGATCCGAGAAGCGACCCGGCAGGGCGAAGATGAGGCGAGTTCAATCGGCATATTCGAACTCCTGAAGTCAGCTTTGAGGCAGCGCCCCAACTACATCATCGTAGGCGAAATCAGGGGTAAAGAGGGTCTTATCGCTTTCCAGGCTATGCAGACCGGTCACGGCGTCATGGCAACCTTCCACGCCTCATCCGTTCTGAAGATGATTCAGAGGCTGACGGGCTTTCCAATCGAGGTGCCTAAGACCTACATCGATATCCTGAACGCAGTAGTAATCCAGAGCGCCGTCAGGAACCCTAAGACCGGCAAGCCGGATCGAAGAGTTATGAGCATAAGCGAGATAGTGAGCTACGATCCTGTCGAACAGAGCTTCAACTACGTGGACCTCTTCAAATGGAACCCAACAACCGATGACCACGAGTTCGCCGGCATCGGAACAAGCTACCTCCTGGAAGAGCGGCTTGCAATGATGCGCGGCATATCGCGTCGCGATGTGCGGAAGATATATGACGAGCTAGAGAGCCGAGCGGAAATCCTGAGAATACTATCTAAGCGAGAGATCTTCGACTATTATGAGGTTTGGTCATACATCAAACAGATCTCAGGGTTGGGTATCGAAAAGTCACTCTCAATGCTGAAGAACGGGGAGATGTAACATGAGTATCCCTCTCCTAGGGCATAGAACGCAGGATGGGGGCGACACAATAAAGCTTGGGAAGAACAAGAAGCAAACCTACTACTCGTTTATGCTTCTCCTCTCAAGCCTGACAAGCGCTGACCTCACAGCTTACAATATGATCAAGTTCTTCTCAGAGATGAAACATAGAGGAGGCATCGCAGAGGCCTTCTGGCGAATTGATCTTCTGATTAAGCGGTGGAACTACAAAACTGACGAAGCGGTCAAGATCATCTCGAACATCGTTGAGAAAGGTGAATTCAGGGATTTTCTCAGCCGCTTCTCACAATCAGTCTCAGTCGGGATGAACATGAGAGACTTCCTAGTCGTCGAAAGCACAAAATACATGATTACTTTCGACAGCGACTATGGGCGAACAACCGATAAGCTGAAACAGATAGCCGAAACCTTCTCAGCGATTCTAACATCAGTTTCCTTCATGGCTATTTCGATGCTCATCTCCAACATGGTCTTCAGCTTCGGAGATTCCCAGACATTGCTCATCGTAACCGCTCTAGCTATCGCGGGAACACTGTTCATTCTGGACTTCTTCATCTACGTAATGTCTCCTAAGGAGATGCTGATCCACGATTTCGTTCACAAACCATTTGGTCTAGATCGGCTCCTCAAAATAAACACGCCACTGCTGCTCTTCGGTCTTATCGCCGGTTTTTCGATACCTGCATTGCTTTTGATGCTGCCGGGCATGACGGAAGATCTTTTGTATCCAGTTGGTGTTCCGCTCATTATCTTAGGTATTCCATTGTTCTTCTTTGGACGAGCAGCTAGAAAACGGGTTAAACACGTCAAAGACTTGGAGGAACAGTACCCGCCGTTTATTCGCAACCTAGGTGATGCGATTACCTCCACTGCGTCTCCGAGAGAGGCGCTTGTAATTATCCGTGCGAGTGATTACGGTAAACTTAACGGCCCAATACTGAGAATGGACCGCAAAATGTATGCTGGAATGGGTGATGACATTGCTTGGAAGTTATTCATTGAAGAGTGCGGAAGCTCACTGATCAGCAACCACATGCACGCCTTTACCGACTCGCTTGCTTTGGGCGCCAAAGCCGCTCTATCAGCAGACGCTATTTTCAACTCACTCGTCAAAACAACCACTCGCCGCAAGAAGCGGGAGCTCGTCGCCGGCTTCCTTCGGGCAATCGCGATGCCGCTGCAAGTTACGTTCACGGCTGTTCTCATACTGATACATGCACTGGTTACTATGTTCAGTGGAATTGCGAGTAACGCCGGTCAATATCTCACAATGCTTACTCCATCAGACCCTGCTCTGACTGCGTATTACGTGTATACAATTATTGTTGCAACTGCTTTTGGAACCGCTATTGCGATACACTTCCTTGAAGGGGAATCCCCGTTCGGCCTAACCTATTACAGCGGGTTGCAGATGGTCACTACCGGGTTGGTAATAATAGTGGTCAGTATCGGTGCAGACGCTCTTTTAGGCCAGTTTACTGTGGTATCTCAAGCATTACCTAATATCGAGTAATTGGACAAAGAAGAGTTGAGTAGAAAATTGGTATCAATCAAGAACCTACCCATTAAGAAGATACATATTACAAAGAACGCGTTGATCGCTATAGCTGCATCTGCAGCAACATTCGTTACCTTCACCGCTTTGGTCACCTTCAATGTTTTGAACCCTCAACCCTTAATCTTCATCCCCTTCTGGATCACCATGATTACAATTGGAGCAGTGCTACTGTTCCTTAAAAAATCCAAAGGCTCCAGCGTCCACACTCAGCCTTCCCAACCCGACTCCATGTCGACACTTGTTGACCAGTCTCCGATGCAAGAGGCGTCCGGGACCTTAGACACCTCGACTCAAGTAAATAATCCCGTGGACGAAGCAGCTATACTGATGATAAAGGAACAACTGAACACGATTGAGCAGCGGGAGACCGAAATCATCGGACTAATCAACCACATGGCTCCTGCAAAACAAGGAACCAGCATCCAAGAAAATCAACCTGGACCAGCACAGTCAACCGCTACTCGCGAAACTATGCGTAAATCACCACAAGGATCCAGCGGAGCAGAGACGCAACCTTCCCAAACAAATGCTGCGCCTCCGCCTGATTCTCTTGAACTTCAACCTGATGTCTCTAAAACAAAAGAGGCTGCAGTCGAAGCAAGCATAAACACAGTTCCTAGCATGGCGTCAGGAGCGCAAGATGCTCCTCAAGCCCCACCTGATAAAGATGCAGAAGAGATCACTACTTACTTACAGAAGATGGATAACTACACACAACGCCTAGCCCAGATTAAAAATAACCTAACAGAAATAAAAACGGGCATAATGACCAAAGTTAACGAAACATATGTCGAGTCCAACGAAGGCAACGAAAGCTAACTGACCATTCAGAATCTCCGCAAACGAATTTATTCAATTCAGCAGGCGAAGACCGGCTAAACTATGGGTGAGCACACTGGTTTGAACTGCGGTTAACCTGAGCGAACTTGATATCTACAAAACCGTTTTCGATATTAAATAGAACTGTTCTAGCTTTGTCCTCGAGGACATCCTGATCTGCGATCCTAACTCTCTCCTTTACTAAGACCTTTACCGTCGCCTTGAAGTTCTTTTGACCAATACTTTCCTCTCCGTTAGTCAAGGTTTTCAAGACGTTAGCGCCTCCAGCTAGCTTCGCTGTCATTCGGACCCTTAGACCTCCCTCATTCTCTATCTTAGTGATTAGTTGTGGCACCGCTACATCGGCGAACTTTGTTGGCGGTTCTTTCGACTTGAAGAGCGACATCTCTGGAAGCATTACATGCGCCATTCCACCGATGTGCTTCACCGGGTCGTAGATGCAGACCGCGATGCAGGACCCAACTACGGTGTAGAGATTCACTTGGTTGCGCGAGACAATAACATCTGCTATGCCTACATAGACCTGCCGTTTCTGCACTACTTCCAAGGACTTTCATTGACAGTTATCCAAGTATTCACTTAAGTTAATTTCAAGAGCCCGTCTTTTCCAGGCCACGCCTTGATGACCTAGGCATCAAACCAGTTTATCTGAAATTGCTCACATACACTGTGTCGGCTTGATAAGGTTTCCCTGTGCCGTGCCTTAAATGCCTTGAGCTAATACTACATCCTGATGAACCTTGCCAGGGATACTGCTTGTAGATGACGCGGCATTCATGAGGATGCTTCTCCGACGTATACTGACAGAAGCTGGCCTGAGAGTAGTCGGTGAAGCGAAGGATGGATCTGAACTACTTATGAAATACCCTATAACGAAGCCGGATCTTGTCCTTCTCGACATCGTAATATCTCAAAGTATCCCGATGCGAAAGTAATCATGTGCAGTTCGCTGGGGCACCAAGGCCTAGTTAAAGAAGCAATTGCAGCCGGCGCTAAAGATTACATCGTCAAGCCTTTCAGGGCAGAGAAGGTAGTCGAGCTGGCCAGCAAATACTGCCCACGTTAAACCTAGGTGCTTCTGAATGGGCAGTAACGCCAGCCAACTCAATACCGATCCGGTCATCGAAAACTCGGTGCTTCCCCCTTTAACTGTTGATTGGTGTTCTGTAGCTGAGAAGTTCTGTTAGTGTCCAGATGTGGTTGGTTATGCCTTCGGCCATTGCTGGGGTTCTTGGTTTGCCTCTTGTGACTCCTTTGACTGCTCCCTGTCTTAGGCTCATATGTTTTCTGCAGAGGTTGTAGTATGCGTTGTCAAGCTTCATTTGCTGCTTGACCTTTTCGACGCTGCCGATGATGACCTTCTTCTCAACCTTGACCACCCTGTTCTTCTCTCTGGTCTTCTGAACCTGAGCGTAGAGCAGGCCTTTCTCGATCAGCTGGACTGGACGGGTTCTCGGTCTCCCACGCCTTCCCGTCTTCGGAGGTGAAACCTCTTGAGCGTAGCAGGCTTTGATGGCTGACGGATACTCCTTGAGTTCGTCGCTGGTGAAGAGAAGAGGAGGTGCTGCACCGTTGCTCCGCTCCTTGATTCCCCGGATGAATTCCTCAGCATCTTCCTTCGTGTGCTTACCCACATGCACGTTTACTCGGAGCTCCATATCGGGCTTGATGGCGACCCATGTCCAAACGTCACCCTCCTCACGAGAGTTGTCTATCTATTTCGGGGCGGATGTTCTTCTCCTTTTTTTGATGAAGCCCCACAGCTCGTCCACCTGCACCTGTGTAAGATGGAGATCCCGAACCAACAAATCATTCACTTCATCCGCGTGCTCCGAAGCCTTCTTCAGCCAGTTGGCCACTGTCTCCTGCTTTACACCCTTCACCCTTGCGATCGCCGACATGCTGTTGCCCTCCAAAAGAAGTTGAAGCGCCTCCAAGATAACAGGAACGTCCGTCTTCAGCCTGTAGAAGAAGGTGCCCTTCCTGGCGCTGAAGACACTACCACAGGTCTTGCATCGGAACCGCCTCACCACCTTCCTCCCATACCCCACGATGTTACCCCTACCTTCAACACCGTAATCCAGACACTCCCGGTTAACACAGAAACGAAGCTTATCCTTCAAACCAAGCTGCAGGTATCGGAGAGAAGATATCAGGATCAGAGTCAAAAACTCACGGAAAGACTGTCAAAAAATATCCACTGTTAAAGGGGGGAGCACCGAAAACTCGATGCTGGAAATATTCTCGATCGGAGCCGGGCACGCGGCCACAGCGCTATCCTCACTGATGGATCAAACAGTTATGATTTCCGTCCCTCAACTGCGGATTGTCAAAAGCCACGAGATGCCACAAGCTCTCGGAACCGTTGACCAAGCGTATATTACAACACTATTCCATCTTCGCGATAACTACGGATGTCTTCTGTTCATTGTCTCCCAGGAAGAAGGGCGCAACATCGTCGAATCCTGGCTGAAGAGCAAAATCCCTGCTAGCTTCGATTCCTTTCAACGAACAATAGTTCCAGGAGTCGTTGAAAGCGGGAACATTATTGCAGGAGCATTCGTAAACGCGTTAGGTGAAATAACACCTACACAGATGATTCTTGAGCCACCTGACTCTGCAGTAGACTTTCTGGGCGGTGTGCTGGATAACATTGCAGCAACGCTTGACATCAATTTTACTGACATCTTCCTATTCGATGTCAATTTGCGCATCGGAGGGCACAACCTCTCAGCTTACTTCGCACTAATTCCAAGTCCTGGACTACTGGACATGCTAGTATCTGCAGGCAAGAAACTACTCACGTCGTAGCTATCCATCTAATAGATCGTTAACGTAATTCAACTTGCTAGATGTTTGTTTTAGCTAGTATCTTTCTGTAGATTCTTTCGTTAATGTTGACTGGTGTGAATAACTCGTTCGTTTAGGCTGACTCAACTTTTCCTAGGATGAGGTATCCTGTTGTATCACTCAGGGCTCTGTGAAACATCTTGAGCATTCTTTCCTGCGCCTTTTTCGTAAAGTAAATCATTACGTTCCTGCAAAAGACGATATCAAACTTTGCGCCCAACGGTAGCTCGTCCTGCTGCAGATCATAGGTAGCGAAGGACACTTGTGACTTGACCTCCTCTTTAACCGCATATCCGTCACAGTTCTTCACAAAGTACTTCTCCCACATCTTCGTATCTAGATTCTTAAGTGACTTTTCTTGGTAAACTCCTTTCTGCGCAAACTCTAAGGCAGATTGATTAATGTCGGTGGCTGATATCTTCACACGGTATTCTTTCAGCTTAGGACCAAGTATCTCAGCGAGTAGAATAGATATGCTATACGGCTCCTCACCGCTGGCGCATCCTGCAGACCAGACCCTAATAGTCCGGTTCGAGAGTATCTGTGGAATTATTTGGCTCCTAACCAGGCTGAACACGGAAGGATCTCTATAGAACCCTGTGACATTGATTGAGAGCGCCCCTTTAAGCTTAGCCACTTCAAGCGGATCTTTGTTAAGCATCTTTAGGTAGTCTGAATATGATTTGGCGCCAACAACTTGCATTCGAATATTTAGCCGTCGAAGAAGAAACGACTCATTATAGCCAAACGCGGTGGCATTCGCTCCGAATATCTTCCTCACTATCGTGGCTAGAACAGTATCCTGTCGAAAATGTTCAGAAACAGTAACATTCGACACAAGTTTGTTAGTTGTCAAAGATATTCTATCTACAATGAGCGGCTGGCCGGATATTAGCGGAAAGACAAGACCACTTCATTATATCGTCTTAAATATCATTACGACGCAATATTATTGTAGAGACCGGTTGAGGCGCGGTTAAACTTCGGGGCGGCCAACCCTATTTGACGTCTCCTCAAACGGTCTCAGAACACTTGCAGGGGAGAACGGGGTTGTGGCGGCCCGAGACAGGCTGGTCAGTATTTTCCCCGTGGATGCTAGGAGCCACATGCCTGCATCCAAACACTCTCCAACCGGTAAAACACGAAAACAAATTTCTTCAATGTTTCTTTCTTGATATGTTCCTTTCAGAGTTTCAGGTTGCTGCTGGCTGATGTATTGCATTTGTTTTTTTTATCGAATTTCAGGCGGCTTAAATAGAATTCTAGACGTCAATTCAACGAGGAATAACGGCCTTGAATGTACAGGCGGAAAAAACGGCGAACTGTATGAACCGTGGCTTTAGCTATCTGTCGCGGTGTGTATGGGATGCCTCGGGCTGCAGTCGAAATTGGGGCTGCAACAAAGATTCTACCTCTTGACAAAATTGTTCCTGATCTAATCAAGCTCACAAATGGCGTTTCAGCGAAGTCTTCCTTAAAGGCGATCTACTCCTGACACTATCTCCTCATCAAAGGATGCCACGCGAACCAACTAATCAGTTAGGTAGATCGTTAGCTTTTGCTGAATGCGTATAGTTACTTACTCTTTTTACGAGCAAGTCTTCCGGGACCCTATATCGTTAAAACGGCTACGCGGATAACTGCGCCTAGGTACATGTAGAACACTGGCGGAGAATCGGGACTGAATTTGAACGTGACTGGAAGTAAAACGTAAATTGAGAAGTTTATCTGAACAAAATGCGGTTCGCGAATCTTGAGCTAAGGTTCAATCTAGTTTTTAGATATTGGTGAATCTGCTTAAGACTGTCCGCGAAATTCGCGTAGCCCCTTTTCACGTTCGACTTCTCTGTTGACAAAATCTAGAAGAAAGGCGAATGTCGCTTCTCCCAAGGTCTCACGAATCACCTTTTCCCAAACTTTGAGGCGAATTTCATCCTCTAAGCTGATACTATTTTCCTTATCTCGATACCCTAAGCTGTGTTTCACCGCTGCCGTTTCTTCAAAGAAGATATTTGCCAATTTCAATGATACATTGAAACCTTCTTTTAAAAGCGCTTTAGCCGTCGAAGCAAGCAGTAGCAAAGCTACGTATGCAAAAATTTGTATTTCGCTTTAGTTTCAACTCGCGATACTCGGCTTAAATCCATCATTCCTGATGATTAGTTGAGATGGCTTGTCACTACTACACCGGCTGTACTGGGTCGAGTATGGTCATCTCTAGAAGCTGATCGAATGTCTATCACTAACATAACAAGATATGAAACAGAGAACTGTTCAGAGTCTCGAACGAGACGCGATGCCCTAGGCATCATAGCAAAAGGGATCCCAAAGGAAAACCAGACTAAAAGTCCTCCAGCTTCTGCCGGTCATTCACCAAAAAGGCTGCAAAGACGTTTTTCTTCGAGTCGATCAGGCAGAATTGTAACGCTGGCTTTACTGTTTTTGCTTCTATTCCAAACTTTTACCCAACTATCCTTTGAGCTGACTCAGAATGATAGCTACAGCCTTTCGCTGTTAGTGGCTCCCCCAAGTATACCGGCCGATGGTAAGAAGTATGATGCGATATACGTGCAGGTTCAAAAGGCTGGTCAACCTGTTCTTGCTCCTTCTGACATCCGGATTCTCATCTCTTCCTCCAATGCGTATGTGGGTACGGTGGATCAAGAGATTATCCTCAGAAAGGGAGATCCTTACGCTGCCGCTAGGTTTGAGACAACTCTAAACCCTGGTATCACAAATATCACGGCGTCTGCGAACAACTTCGACTCAGCCACCGTTCAGCTCTCCACTGTGAGGCCCAGCGGAACGCCTTCAAAGATGCGTATTCGCCTTTCGCCTGAGGTTATACCTGCGGAAGAAGGTACATCTGGACAGGTACTGGTTGAGCTGCAAGATCATTATGGCTCACCATCGCCTGTTAACGCTGGTTTCCGTATTCAGCTGTCATCGTCAAATCCGAGTGTAGTGACAGTTGATCGAGAACTTGCAATTCCCGCAGGAAGTTTCTTCGGAATCGCGCACTACTACGCAACATATCTACCTGGATCGGCGGTTATTACCGCTTCCTCCTCAGAGCTCGACACTGCAGTCGCTACAGCTAAGACCTCTGGACAGACCGCAGTAAACCTAACTGTTCTAACGGTTCCGAACCGGCTACCAGTAGGTGTGGGTCAAACTGGCTATGTTATGGTACAGATGCGGGACTCGTCGGGTCAACCTGTCCGAGCATCTGCAGACACGACTGTCTTTCTATCCTCCTCAAACCCAAGTGTAGCCCGCACGCAGGAGATTGTCACGATAAATCGGGGATCTACCTTCGCGGTTGGGAAGCTGACGACAGGGTCTGTAAACGGCTCGACAACAGTCAGTGCATCAGCAGCTGGGTTCACACCGGCTTCGTCAGGCTTTGACATTGTAGCTGAGTCACGGTCTCCGAAAAGTCTGAAGATTCATCTTTCCCCGAAAGATGACGTAGCTGACCCTAACACGTCACCGTTAGCTGTTGTGCAGCTTCTGGACGAGAACGGTTTGCCTGCTCTGGCAAGAGGTAACGTAACCGTCTCGATTCTTTCATCGAACTTGAATGTGGCGAATATCGAGAGGTCTACAATCATCGGATTGAACGCCTCTTATGGTGTCGCGCATATCAGCCCGACCTTCCGCTCTGGGCTAACGACGCTCACAGCCTCTGCTCAGAGCTTCGAGATTGCAAAGGCGGTCTTCAAAACACAGGCTCCAATACCTGCAAGGCTAAACGTTTCCATAGGCAATGCGGACCTGAGGATTCCTGCTATTCAGGAGACTTACGAAGGGTTGGTAGTTCAGCTGCGTGATGCAGCGGGCAACCCTGCAAAGGCTCCTTCAGACATGGTTGTCTTAGCTGCCTCATCTAACCCGCAAATTGTGTCTACACCGTCCAGCATCACAATAAAGCAGGGCTCGACAACTACCCAGCTACCTGTAGATGTCACCGAAAGGCCAGGCTCGGCTACAATAAGGCTCTCGGCGGAAGGGTTACCAGACTTCTCGTTAAGCCTTACTACAGTTGAGCCTCATCCATCTCGCCTAGTGGTATACCCCATCTTGAGTAGACTTCCAGCCTCAGGAAAGTTCTCTCTACCTGTAATTGTACAACTGCAAGACTCTAGTAAGAACCCTGCTGTTGCTTCCACAAATATCATAGTCGCAGTCTCATCTTCGAACTCGACCGTTGGCTTCGTCTCGTCACTAATGACAATACTTTCACGCGAAAGCGTGGGTACAACATACTTCCAGCCCACAGGTGAGGAAGGATCCGCGACAATAACTGCGCAAGCGTCTGGATACAGCTCTGGGAGAGCTTCGATTAAGACTCTGTCAGAAACTGTTCCAGCTAAACCTACACCTCCCCCACCCTCATCAGAGCCAGCGAGTAAGGCACCACTTAATCAGACCCGCAACAGTAACGCCACGACCGCGGCTAATGGCGGAGCGGCACCTATGCCTGCGTTCTTCAACCTCTTCGGGATCGCTGTTACTCAAGACCTGCTCATGCTTGTTATCCCGGCCATAGCGACACCTATCCTAGGTGTAATGTTGGTAATCAAACTGCGTGAGAGGTCAAAGAAGTCTGGAGGCAGCCGCTTTTCCCCAGCTAACAGAAGCCGCTCCTAAACCTGGTTATCGCCTGAAGATGTGCAACATTTAGATTCTAATCACAATGGGTCAATCGATTTCGGCTTCTCAAGTCTTATATAGTGTTCACAGATCTTTCATACTTAGAAGAGGTGGTCTCGATTCCTCGAAGCTCCTTAATGGTTAACAAGGAAATAGCAGCCGCTCTTGCTGACGAGGCGAGGCGTGCAGGGAAGCCACTCTTCTATTTAGCGAACGATCTTGTAGGGCTCTATCTAAGAGCTCGGGAAAAAGGGTTCGACCTAGGTGATGTGCTCACTACCTATGAGAGTATGATGATACTCAAGAAGACGGGCCACGTAATGATCCCAAACAGCACCTACCAAAACTTTACGGAAGGTAACACATCTGCCGAACGGCTAAAAGAAATCGCGCCGATCTGGCGTGAAAACGGTCACAGGTTAGGCAAATACGTTGAAAGCATGAGTGATGACCCTATTGGAACCTTAGGTAACCTGCTTCCATTCATGTTCTGGGACATTAACTTCGAATTGAAGCTTAACGACGGTGAAAACGTTCTCTGCTTACCCTGTCCCAACCAGTCTGAGGAAAGGGCGCGTTTAATCTTGAACTTGGTTGAAGGCTACATAGAAGCATCTGGCTACTCAATACGTAGCTCAGAGGCTATAACCGGCCTAGTTCAAATCAAATTCTCTCAGAAGTCTCAAATCTACCCTAACAAAATCTGATGCGTGGCTCAAGGAACTAAATATTACCGCCAATAGGTATCTATATGGACGTAGTTTAGGCTTCAGTCTGAATTATTGAAAGTATCTCGTCGATTGTCGCCAAGGGTATTTTGGGGGACATAACTACTATTATGAGGTTATCCATTGCTGGAATACAAAGTACTGACGAGTCCTCTCCTGCGAATTGGAAGAACTTTAGTCCTTCCTTCATTCGATCAAATGAGGATATTAATCCCCATACGATGACCAGCTTTTCGTTCTCCCAGATCTTTGCGAGCGATGCCTTGTCAGGTTGATCAGCGTATTGCGCGTGGACCTCTGAGGCCTCGTCATCGAGGATCTTAACCCCGTATATGCTGGGGTGAAGCGCAATGATTTGTTTGCAGATTACTTTAGCCGCGTCCTTTACTGGCACTTGACTACACCTTATCAACTTCTTTCTGCGCCACCCAAAGTTTGCTGAATCGGTGGAAACCTAGAAACAGCGTCAAAATGAAGAGCGATCTTGTTGTGATCTGAATGACATTGATTAACCAATCGTCTATAGCTGTGCTTCCGAAGATTGCGACGGCTTCGGATGCAGCTAGGATGAAGCCGCTTGGCGCTAATATCTTGAACGGTTTCTCCAGCTCGCCTCCCTTGAATGTTTTGAGCAAGGCATATCCGTAGGAGGAAAGCCCTATCGCGAAAAGCGCTGTAACCGCGCTGATGGCCATCAAAACGTATTCCATAGGTCTCTAACTGACTCCTCTTTAGGCTCCATAATTATAAGTATAATGTCGCATTTGAATGCAGGACTGGGTAGTTATAGATTGCGTGTATTCGTGATATGCTTGAGGATTTTGTATCGTGTTCACGACCGGCATTACCTAAACTAACTGGAATCCCGAACGCTTAAAAGGCTTATCTGACATAGTATGGCGACTTGCCCAGCATACTCGTAATCGACGATGATGAATCGATATGTGAGACGCTGAAGGTTATCTTCGAACGCAACTCCGCATTCAGGGTAGATGTGGCGAACACCGCTGCGGACGCTATTAAGCTGTCCAAGATGAAGACCTACAACGCCGCCTTCATCGACATAAAGCTCCCCGACATGAGTGGGGTTGAGCTTCTAAGCAAGCTACGCGAAACAGTTCCGCGAATGATTAAAGTCATGATTACAGGCTACGCATCGTTAGACAACGCGATTGAGGCGTTAAATCAAGGTGCCGACGCCTATATCCGAAAACCATTCAGACCTGATGAGCTACTCGTGACTCTCAGAGGCAAACTTGAGGCGCAGATGGATGAGCTGATGATGACGCAGGAACGGATTAGCGACTTCATTAAAGAGCGAGTCAGAGCAATCGAATCTGGAACCGGCGAAAAACAGGTCATGTGACCGCGCTACCGTTTCAGCACTAATCGGTGGAAACGTACGGCTATACGCCTAGATGTTTCTGTTACTTGACTATATTTGTGAGAATCTGAGTCAATAATACGTCCCCAATAATGTAGGGAATCACTGTAGCTAGGCTGCCTATTCCTACCATCTCTAAGCCTGATGTCAGCCAGTTTCTATCGGTTAGGGTGGTCTTCCAGACTCCTATGATGAAGAGTGACGTGAAAGTTAAGGCTATTGAGACTATTAGGCTGCTAATCGACTGCTGGATCAGCAGGAATGGGGTAACCGGGATTATGCCTCCTGCAACAAATGCTGCGAACATGATAACCCCAACCTTGGCTGGGTGCTCGAACCTCTCTTCGAAGAGCCCCAGCTCCTCTTTCTTCATTGTGTCGAGCAAAGTCTTTTTGTCGCTGGCAATTCGGTTAACAATCATGTCAACTTCATTATCGGTGAAGGCTGCCTTTTTCTGGTAGATTTGGCGAGCCTCTTCCTTCTCTATCTCCGGGACCTGCTCTATCTCCTGCTCCTCCTTCTTGATTTCACTTTGGTAATGCTCGATCTCTGATTTTGAAGAGATGTACGCCCCGATTCCCATTGAGATGGCTCCTGCAATTACTCCGGAGAGGCCTGCGGCGATGATGTTGCCCTGCGACAGTGCTCCGCCCGTTACTCCGGCGAGAAGCGCAAGCGTGGATACTGAGCCGTCGTTGAAGCCGAAGACTATTTCGCGAACATTAGTCTTCTTGTGCCAACGCTCACCCTTCTCAAGATTTCTACGTGCCTTTGCGGCTATATCTTGACCCATTTTCGATCCTCTGCTCCAGCTCAGTATATGTTAGGGTTGTCTCCAGATTTCAGATAAACTTTTTCTCGACAATGCATCGCTTGGGTCACTGATTAGAGAAAATAAAAAAGAGACAACTACTCATGTCATAATGTATGCAAGAAAATTATGAGGCGCGGACAGCGCGCAGCTACGCCTTAGTCGGCTTCATCTTCTATATCTTAGGGGCAGTGTCATCGTTTCTCGGATCCGCCTTCTTCATGGGCGGCTTCATGGGGCCTGGGATGATGGGCGGTTTTGTGCCATCTTTCTTTCCCTTCTTTCCTTCAATCTTTCTGATCATATCATTAGTTCTAGCCGTCTGGTCTTGGGTTACTCTCAACAATATAGATGCAGGTAGGTACCAGGATGCTCAGACTGCAAGTCTAGTGCTCGGGATATTGGGCATCTTCTTCGCTTGGCTTATCGGCGGTATCTTCTTCCTCTTAGCCTACGGTAGGCTTGGATATGCTATTAGGCATCCGCACGCTACTTTGAAACCATCCGTGCCTACCGAGGCTGCTGTGGTTCCTCCTGCTACTGGGACCCGGTTCTGCCCTGAATGCGGCTCAGCTGTATCTGAAAGCGACCGCTTCTGCAGAAACTGCGGAAAGACGCTTTGATGGAAGGCAACCCCTGAGCCGTAGGGTGTGTCACCGCCGAATACCAATACTTCCGGTGCAACTGAATCCTTAATAGATCGCGAAGCAATCTAGTATACGTGTCAATATCACTCACACCAGTCTCGTCTTTGTCAGTCTCCGACTATATGGGCCGGAATCCGGTTACAGTTCCTTCTACAGTGCGGTTAAACGAGGTGATAGAGATAATGGCTGCACGACAGATAGGCTCAGTTATCGTCACACGAGAAGACTCGCCAGCCGGGGTAGTAACCGAACGCGAAATTATTCGAGAGGTCGTCAAAGCTGGAGCACTTCCCTCCGACATGACTGCTGAACGAATTATGACGCCTACCTTCGTCCGCATAAAGCCCGAATCCTCAGTCGAGGACGCTGCCAGAGCGATGATGGCGAGAAAGGGGCGTCTACTAGTCTTCGACGGCGAGACACTAGTAGGTATACTGACCAGCACCGACCTAGTTCGCGCATTCTCAAAAAGCACTCTGAACCCCCCGGTAAAGGAGGCGGCGACCATGCACATCCTCACCGCTGCGGCTGATGAAACAGTCGCTTCAGCTGTGAAGATAATGTTCGATAAACGAGTGGGGAGTCTCCTCATCACCGAGAAAGATCAGCCTACAGCCATCTTCACTGAGCGCGATCTTCTCACACGTGTTCTAGACGAAGGGGAAAGCCTCAACCGCCGCGTCGGCAACTTCGCCTCTAAACCACTCATAGACCTGCCTCTGGACTCAAGCGCCCGAAATGCAGCTACTTTGATGACTGAGCGCAAAATCAAGCGGCTACCTCTTCGCAGTGGAGACAAAATAGTAGGCATAGTGACGGCCCGAGACCTCGTCGAGCTGTTCACGAAAACCTAATCTAACAGCATCTGAATTAGACCGATACTACCTGTTCGCTGCGCTGTGAAGCGAATACGGCGCAGGTAGATCTGACGCTAGATGCCGGTTTAAACGAAATAGTTTTATCTGCCTCCTACTTTACCCCTGCATAGGAAAAGGTTCGGCATGGACCACAACAAAGCGACATCTCTATCTTCTGCATGTTGCTGCTGCTGTTGTTGTAGTCTAAACCAGCCTTAGCCTCGAGTAAGAAGAACAACTTCTTCTTTCGGTGGTTATGTTGGCTGTAAAAACAATATCTCAGAGTATATTCCGCAATATCGGGCAAACACCCCTCATTCCTCTGGCGAATGTTGGGTCAGGAGCGTTGAAGCTGTACGCGAAGCTGGAGTGGTATAACCCATTTGGCTCTCTGAAGGATCGGCCTGCTTACTGGATGATTCAGGCGGCTGAGCGTCAAGGACTCCTTCGACGCGGAGAATCAATCGTTATTGAGCCTACCTCGGGGAATACAGGTGTTGCTCTGGCGGGGATATGCTCAGCGCTAGGCTATCAGCTAGAGGTGATTGTGCCTAAGCGGGTTAGCCAAGAGACGAAGGCGATTCTCAGGGCTTTAGGCGCTAAGCTGCTTGAGGCGGATGACGATCTATGCCCGCGTGTTGGAGCTGGGACTGATCAGGCTATTGCTCTAGCTAATGCTATTGTGAAGGGGCGTCCAGGCAAGTACTTTATGCCGAATCAGTATGAGAACGAAGCTAACTTCCGCGCGCATTATGAGACAACCGGGCCAGAGATATGGCGAGAGACCAATGGCAAAATCACTCATTTCATAACTGGAATGGGGACAGGTGGCACCATTACAGGTGTCTCGACGTATCTGAAGGAGCAGAACCCTTCAGTTAAGGTCGTGGGTGTGCAGCCGCAGAAGAATCATCATCTTCAGGGGTTGAGAAATCTCGATGAGTCGCTTATGCCTGATCTGTTGAAGCGGCGCGTCAGCGTAGTTGATGAGAAGGTCACCGTCTCTGATGCGGAGGCGTTCAGCGCCATATCGCTTGCTGCGCGGAAAGAGAATCTCTTCCTCGGCCCATCGTCAGGAGCTACGTTTAGCGCTGCTCTAAGTTTGGCCGATCGTGTAAGGGATGGCGAAGGTGGTGTGGCTGTTGTGATATTCGGTGATAGCGGTCACAAGTATTGGAGTATCTTTGATGAGTTCGGGGTGTTTACGAAGGATGAGTTTGAGCGGCTTCGCGATGGTGCTCGGTTTGTTTCTAAGCCTTTGTTTCTTGATGCTGTCTCAAACAATTGATGATAACATAGGTTATACTTATTAGCGTAAGGAGATTCTAAATAGCCGATGACCAGATTTATAGCCTGCCGCATCGAAGAAAGAGGCAGCGGAGAACAGGGGACAAGAGGATGAAAACGCGATGGTTCTGAGTAATGAGTCAGTTATGGCTGCGTTGAAACCGGTAATCGATCCCGAGATAGGGATCAGCATAGTTGACTTAGGTATGGTGAAGGATGTTAAGGTGGTGGGTGACGATGTTCACGTTAAGATTGCGCTCACAGTCCCCGGGTGTCCGCTTGTAGGCAGGATTCACGACGATGTTAAAACCGTTTTGAAGGACGCCTCGTCAGTTAACGTAGAGTTCATCACGATGACGGATGCGGAGCGTGAAACGGTTAGGGAGATAATTCGAGAAAGAATCGAGAGCGAGAGGCAGGCGCAAGAGCAGGGTCAGGAGCAGCCGCAGCAAGCGGAATCAGAAGGTCAGACAGCAGAGGGCGAAGATGCTGAGGAGGGTCAGCGTCCAATTACCTACAGCGATAAGCAGCCTGTAACCGGCATCACGCAGCTAGTGAAGCCTGGGATTAGGAATGTAATAGCCATCGCTTCAGGTAAGGGTGGAGTCGGCAAATCATTCGTGACCGGCATGCTTGCTTCGGAGCTTGCTAGACAGGGCTACTTGGTAGGTGTCTTAGATGCGGATATCACCGGTCCCAGTATGGCGAAGATCTTAGGTTTGAGCGGTCGGCTGAAAGGTGGGCCTGAGGGTGTGATCCCAGCGGTGACTAAGCTCGGGATCAAGGTGATGTCGATGAACTTGATCTTGGAGAAGCCGGAGGATGCTTTGGTGTGGCGTGGCCCGATATTGAACAGTGTGATTCGTCAGATGTACACTGACGTGGACTGGGGTGATTTGCACTTTCTGTTGATTGATCTGCCTCCTGGTACAAGTGATGCTCCTCTGACTGTATATCAGTCGATGCCTGTGAACGGCGTAGTGATAGTGTCTACACCGCAGGATTTGGCGTCAATGATAGTGAAGAAGGCGATTAAGATGGCTAAGACGATGAAAATCCCTGTCCTCGGCTTAACAGAGAACATGAGTTACCTGAAGTGCCCCAGCTGCGAAGAACAACTCCATATCTTCGGCCTATCAAGAGGTAAAGCGAACGCTGAGGAGACAGATATCCCGTACCTAGGCGCAATCCCGCTGGACCCTAAAATCCCTGAGCTCTCCGACAAAGGTCAGCTAGAAGATTACGAATCACCTGAAGTGAAACAGGTTGCGAAAAACATTCTGCAGAACCTTGAATCACTCCCGGCGGAGGCCGTCGCACAACCCGCCGCAGAGTCTGAGAGTAATCCTCAAAGCTAAGACGCCGCAAAGCCACGTGCAGATACGATAAGGGTTTTCCAGTAGCCTGTATCAGCGTCGGTTAAGCTGTTTCAAAAACTGTTTCAGGCAACTATCATACACTGTTTCAAGCCATATGCACGCCAGAGGTCATCAAATAATGAAAAGAAATGAGTTAGTGATAGTCGCGGTGGCAGTTACAGCGCTAATAGCTGTGACATCATTGGCGACGTATGCGAACGGCTTAGTGCAGTACTGGTCACCACGATACCCGCAGCAGAACCAAGGGTACGGCCCTGGAGGCGGCATGATGGGCGGAGGAGGTATGATGGGTGGTGGCGGAATGATGGGTGGCTACTCTAGCCAAGGCTACCAGCAAGCAGCACCTAACCAACCCCAGCAATACAATGGACAAGGTATGATGGGCGGGGGCATGATGGGAGGCTACCAAACGCAAACTGGTCAAGGAACAGCAAACCAGTCTCTAGCACACTGTAGTCTCGGCGCCACTGGAAGTGGGGCCGGTATGATGGGCGGTGGTGGTATGATGGGTGGTGGAATGATGGGTTACTATCAGAATGTTTCCACTGCACTGACGCAGGATGAGGCTGCACAAATAGCTGAGAGTTACTTAGCATCTCTTAACAATCCAGATTTAATGATAGGTGAATTCGAGGAATACTCCCACAACTTCTACGTGTCGATAGTGGAGAATAGCACTAGCAAAGGTGCAGTTGAGATTCTGATTGACCGGTTTACCGGTTTCGTCCATCCTGAGCCTCAGAGTATGATGTGGAACAACGAGTACGGCGGAATGGGCAGTATGATGGGTGGAGGCTGGTTTGGTAGTCAGGGAAGCGGCGCACTGACTGTCACACCCGAGGAAGCTAAGCAGATTGCTCAGAGCTTCCTAAACATAACCTACCCTGGGACAGAAGTTGATGATATCGTCACATTCGACGGATACTATACTATCATGACCACTCTAGGTGGGGATCATTACGGAATGCTGAGCATAAACGGCTACACTGGCGCGGTATGGTACCACACTTGGCACGGGCTGTTCATCTCTGAAGTAGATGTCCAGTAAATCATCACGTGTTAGAAGCCGCTTTCGAAAATAAGCAAAAGGCAAAGCCAGTAACCGGCTGATTGAACTCATGAAGGTACCGGCAGAATCAAGTCGGTATCTGATGACTGAGCTTTTCTACACTACTGGATTCTTCTAGGTGTAGTCTGCGGTTTCAGGCTAATTTGCGAGCGAAGCTAGGGACATACTAAGCTGTACAGGTCAGTCGAAAGGCATCATAACCTTCGCTATATCATCGACCACGTCAGAAGCCACAATATGCATCCCTAGTCTACTTGCCGCGGCTTCGCCTGCGAGACCGTTGAAATAGGCTCCTAAGGAGGCTGCGTCGAAGGGTTCCAACCCTTTCGCCATAAGTCCGGCTACGATGCC
>JACPRH010000001.1 GCA_016190055.1 Nitrososphaerota archaeon
ATTACGTCTCTCCCTTTCTCCTTTTGGTAATATTTACATTTGGGATTTTGGCAAGTAATCTGAATCAAACTCCTTGGACGTGCCATGACGCCATAACAGGTACGAAGCAGTATATTAAACCATCTAAATTAGGACAGTGCCTAGTATTGTAGAAATAGATATCTCGATAGTTTCTTCTGCAAAGGCCTGTATACGTCTGCAATAAGCCTAAGCGAGCTAAGTAGTTACTTCGGTGTAGTGAATGAGAAGGTTAACATGTTTTGTGAGGGATGGGTTTTGATATTGCTGCAACCAGCATCTTTCAAGGCAGCTTGGAGAAAGGAGGCCCAGTACAGCGAGAAGTTCAGGTTAATGTCATGATGAACTACGAAGCGATTATCTGAATTCTCAGTTTTGTGCTCATAGCTGGTGAAACGGCTGAACCAGAGTTCGAGAAGACGCGTAAGACTTTCGGAGTCGAAGCCGCCGAAGAGGAGTGAGGATAGCTCACGGGGAACAAAGTAGCCTGCATTCTCGCCTGCAGCACGAGACTCCTCCTCGGAAAGCTTGTCGAAGACACCCTTCAGGATATCTCGGCTGATCGGCAACATACAGAGACCCTCCGAAAAACGATCCCACTCGACATATCGCTTGAAGATTTGGTTAGTCAATGAGTTAATTGTCAGACCTTTTGCCTTCGCGTCCCGACTCAACACCTCCTCTAAAGGAGCATCGATCCTGAGAGTGATGGTTCGGGTAGATCTCTTCAAAACAACCTGATATAATAGACCCATTCTACACTTAAAATTGTTTTGAACAAGAAGAGTCGATTTCACTTAGTGAAAACCCTATTAGAAGCCTAAGCCAATTATAAAGTGACTACGGTTTTGAGCGTCAGTTTCGAGGAGCGAGAGAAGTGGGATTCGTTCTACAAGACGAATGCGCCTGATCAGCTGCCTTGGGAAACAGGTAGGGCTGAGCCGGATCTTGCAGAGCTCATCAAACAGGGAGTAGTTGATGAGGGAAGAGTACTTGATATTTGCTGCGGTCTCGGAACACAGACTATTTACATGGCTAAGCAGGGCTTTGAGGTTTACGGCATTGATATTTCGTCGACTGCGGTGAAGTTGGCGCAGGAAAGATGTTCAGAGGAGGGAGTGGCTTGCCATCTGACTCAAGGAGACGCGTCGGATCTAAAGTATCCAGACGGGTTCTTCACATTCGTCTTTGATCGAGGATGTTTTCACAGCATGAGCCCTGAGCGTCTGGAGACCTATATCCGTGGAATCCATCGTGTATTGAAGGATGGGGGCAAATATTACATGAAGTGCTTCAGCTCAAGAAACGGCAACTGGGTGAACAGCTTCACAGAGCAAGACATTAGAAATTACTTCTCACCTCTATTCAAGATACTTGAGATAAACGAGTACACTCACGTGGAGAACACCTATGGTCAACGCGTCTATCTCTACGGAGTTCTGATGGAGACCCGCTAGTCAACTAACCAGCTAAGGACGCAGAATTAGACCTTGAGGATGAGCTTGCCGAACTGCCTAGCCTCCTCCATAGTACGTTGCGCTTCAGCAGCCTTGCTCAACGGAAAAACCTGAGAAATAACCGGTTTCAACCTACCTTCGCTCGCCATCTTCAAAACCTGATAGAACTCACCCATCGTATAGATATACGACCCTTCTATGATCAGCTCGTTGCGGTAAAGAAACGAGATGTCGAACTCAATCTTCTTGCCCGTTGTGACACCCGCCGAGACAAGCTTGCCGCCCATCCGCAACGCCTGCAAGCTTTCGTTGAATGTTGCTGCACCCACATGATCTATAACGATGTCGACACCATGCTCATTTGTCAACCGCTTTACGGCGTCAACCACATTCTCATTCAGGTAGTTGATAACATGATCCGCGCCTAGATCCCGAGCCTTTTTGGCCTTCTCCTCGGTGCTGGTTGTCACAATCACTTTCGCACCGAAGATTTTGCCCAGTTGAACCGCATAGACGCTGACCCCGCTGCCGGCGCCATGTATTAGGACAGTCGAGGTAGCGTCCACGTGGCCTTTGCTTACAAGCATATGCCAAGCGGTTGAGCCTGCGAGAGGCAGTGCAGCGGCCTCCTCAAAGCTCAGTTTTTCGGGAAGAGGGAAGATGTTCTCAGCCGGGACTGTAACGTATTCGGCGTAACCTCCGTTAGTTTGGTTGCCGATGATCTGGCGATGCTCACATTGGGTGGGGCGACCTAGTAGACAGGCCTCGCAGTGACCGCAGCTGGTTAAGGGGAAAACTACGACCTTCTCACCGTTCTTCAGTCCAGTGACACAGTCACCTAACTTGGCGATCTCGCCTGAGATGTCGCTTCCCGAGATATGTGGAAGAGGAGAGCCGCCCATTCGCTCCCAGATATCAAGATGATTCAGCGCAACCGCCTTGACTCGGACAAGCACTTCTCCGGGCTGAGGAGATGGGTTTGGAACATCTTCGTATCGAAGCTTGTCTGCTCCACCGTATTCATGAAAGACGACTGCCTTCATACCAGTTAATCAGTCTCGTTGAAGCGGTGTCTAGCTTGTGCGCAGTTAAATCTTCCGAGCATACAGGGTTTGAGACTGTTCAAGAGCGCGTTCTTGATCCTTAATCGCCCAGCGACCTAGCATATACGCCTCGGATTTGCCTTAGGTTATCCAGATCGTCCATCGCCGCACGGGCTTTCCCGAGGTCGCCGCTTACAAGGTTTCTTATGAGCCTTTCAAGCTGTTCCGACTCTTCAGTGCCACTATCTATGTGGAGACGTTTCCTCGTGTATTCTATGAACCCGTCAACCAGTACATCAGTATCGGGCATAATTCGATAAGCATCTTCCTTCGATTAAAGGATCACGCGGAGTGAGGATCATCGGCTTCTCTCAATTTGGGAGTAAGTGGACATCCAAGTAGTGAAAGCTGTATCTGAGAAGTCCGTCATAACAAAAGGTTTAACAAAACCAGCGTTACTGTGGTAATAGATTGAGCCCAAAGATTGATTTGAAGAAGGATCTGAAGAGATTCTATTCAGCTGCGACTGAACCGTCTGTTATTGATGTGCCTTCAGCTAAGTTTCTTACAGTCGTAGGACAAGGAGAACCTGGTGGCTCATTGTATCAGAAGGGGGTTGAAGCGCTTTTCACTGCGGCTTACACCTTGAAGTTTCAGGAGAAATCTGAAGGGCGCGATTTTACTGTCATGGGCCTTGAGGGTCTCTGGTGGTGGGATCCTCCAGCAACATCGATCGAGCAGGTTCCAAGAGAGCTTATACAGTGGAAGTCGATGATCAAACAGCCAGACTTTGTTACCGGCGAGATGGCGTCAAAAGCTAAGGCTTCGGCCCGAAAACGAGGCAAAGGTGGAGATCTTCTCGACCAAGTTGTTCTTGAGGAGTTCCACGAAGGCCTATGCGTACAAATTATGCATATCGGCCCTTACTCTGAGGAGGGTAGAAGCATCGCAAAACTAAGCAGTTTCATCGAGGAGAACAACCTCCGCATGCGAGGTCACCACCACGAAATCTACCTAAGCGACCCGCGTAGAACCGCGCCTGAGAAAATAAAGACAATTATTCGGCACCCTATTGAAAGCAAGTAAGATGAAGAAAGAGACAGATAGATAGACGAATTGGAAACGAGTCTGGGAACCGGCAGTTCTGGCGTGACTGTTTTCGCTGCATTAGCATCACGTGGTTGATATACGGTAGACTATCCTAGGTTGCAGTTTAAGGGGAAGACTACTATTAGCAAGCGAAAAAATTTGGAGGAGAATGATCCTATCTAGATGGGTCATTCTCTTTGACCTGTATCACGATAGTTGTTGTTTATTCTGCGCCTGCAGGCATCGGGTGACCGGCGTGGCAGTCGTAGCACTGGACACCGTAGTGGGCGGTTAGTCCTTCTGCGAAGAATTGTGCGTGACAAGTGCCGCAGATCTGCTTTGAGTTTGTGGACAAAGTCATTGAGTGCTGGTAGTAAGGCTGGTATCCTGCGCCGATGGCTCTAGTTTCAGGCAGTTTGCCTTCTGCTGCATCTTTTATCATTGTGAGAGTTGAGTGGCACAGGCTGTCGTCGGAGCTGCAACTGTTTCTATCTGAGATAGTGCCTATGTACTCTATCGGTATTCCTTTGTAGGGGAACTTTATCGTTGTGATTGTTCTGACGTTCTCCCAGAGCGCGCTCATCTTGATTATCTTGGTGTATTTTCCAGTGTGGAAGTTCCAGTTGTGGCTGCCGGCGAACTTTGCGTGGCTCCAAGCGCCGTTTGAGTATTTGAGCGGCCCAAGATACCGGTCATATGTTTCGATTGTGAATGTTTTGCTGCTGTTCGCAACCATGTATACTACGTCATCAGTCTTAACTTCGATGCGGGTCGCACTGATCGATGATGACGCATTGAGTTGGATGCTGAAGTAGTCAGGGTACAGCCCAGACAAGACTACATTGTACACACCTGATGAAGTTTCGTTTAGTGTAATAGGGCCCGTATCGGCGTTAGAGTAGGTGTAATCGAAGAACTTGAACTTAGCATGAATGGTTCGCCCAGACACGCCGGTGGTCACGGTCAAGTTGATGTACGACGTTGGGGTGGAAGTGGTGTTCTTCCATGTTCCAGTCCAGCCTTTGCCATACGGGAATACGATCTGTTTGTATCCTAGAGCCCACCATTCGCCAGCGTAATTATTGGAAGGCGAGTTTTCATACCATACAGCCCAGTCAGCCATTCCAAATTCACCCCAGCGGTCTCTCTTACCGTGGCATGCGATACAGACGTATGTTTCAGGTTGCGCGCTTGTCGCGTCCTGCGCCGACATCTCCTCAACCAAGTACTGCCCGTGAGCCGTGGAAACCATCTCTTCGTACTTGCCATAGTGGCATTGTAGACAAGTCACTTCACCTTTACCCTGTATCGTATGTGTACCAGTAATCTCCTGACCCACCGCACCGTATACGCCCAAGGCACTCACTAGTACCATTAGCACAAGTAACAGGATTTGCCGTTTACTCACAGAAATCCTGTTATAAAGCAGCAAGCGAAAATATAAATATCATGCCCAAAACACCATTATACAATAATTAGTATATTAATCACAACTGGCGAGTTATTGAAAACTCAAATAAACCACACAAAAGACTGAAAACCCATAAAAACAAATAGATGACACCGCGCCAAGATATAGCGAATGAAGAACTATTGCAGATTAGAAAACGCCAGGGGTGGGATTTGAACCCACGAGACCCCGAAGGGTCACAGGCTCTCAAGGCCTGCGCAATAGACCACTCTGCCACCCCGGCGTCTTCAACCCGGCATTATGGGATTATATCCTTAGCTAAAAACGATGAGTAAGGGAAAACCGATAACTCCCTAATCCGGTGATTAAGCATTATCCGTTAAGTTGCCGCACCTCGCTAAGCTTCGATTCTTTGAAATATCTGGGCCACCATCATAGAAGGGTATGTTGTTGATCAATTGTGAGGTGTAGAGGAAATTGCTGAAAGAGGATAGGACACCTGTTAGTCTACGAATCGATTCTGTGTCTATTGAAGGCGAATTGGTTGTTCCCGAGGGGGCTGAGGCGGTTGTGCTGTTTGCTCATGGGAGTGGAAGCAGCAGGTTTAGCCCCAGAAACAACTATGTGGCTGAGGTTCTCCGCAAGAAAGGTCTCGCTACGCTACTGTTTGATCTGCTCACCGAGGAGGAGGATATGATTTACGGTAATCGCTTTAACATAACTCTACTGGCTGAGAGGTTGATGCTTGCAACTCAGTGGATTATAGATAATCCTGAGACAGCCGATATGCGGATCGGCTACTTCGGCGCAAGCACAGGTGCAGCCGCAGCGCTTCAAGCTTCAGTTGAGGTCAACTCGGATTTAATCGGAGCTGTTGTCTCTCGAGGAGGCAGACCTGATCTGGCGCAAGCGTATCTCACAAAGGTTCATGCGCCGACTTTGCTGATTGTAGGTGGTAGAGATCCGATTGTGTTGGAGCTGAATCGAGAGGTTCTTCAACGTTTGAAAAGCGAAAAAGAGTTAGCTGTAGTCGCTAATGCAACCCATCTCTTTGAAGAGCCCGGTGCACTAGAGGAGGTAGCACGGCTAGCAGCAGATTGGTTCACTAAATACCTGTCAAAGAAGAGGAAAGGAGCCGCGGCGTCCCCTCAAGAAAAACAAAGCAGGATCGCGCAATAATGAAGCCGACTCAGCTAAACAACCGACACATGGAAGGCCCTGCATACATCCAGCTAATAGGCTAGCAACAGGTTTGATGAAATTAATTAGCACGTACCTTTGACTTCAAAGCCTTAATCGTCCCAGAATTAACCCTATGAAGTACCCACCAAATATTGGGCAGAAAATACTGATAGTTGTAAACAGCCAGTTCAAGTTCCACCATTCAGTTGGGCTGAAATTTCGTATAAATGGTACATAGACCTTGCCGCGTTTGCCCTTGACGGTTCCGTCCTGCTTAGACTAATCTGTCTCTCCGGTTCCGACTGAGAAGGCGTAGTCAGCGCCCCAGAAACCGAATGACATAAGGAAGCCACCCGTTGAAAGAAGACCACGCCTACAAGCTCATCCAGTAGTTGTCTCGAATGAACTGGGTGGTCGTTACACTCACAAACAATGCTACAATTGAAACAGCAATGAATTTGAATTCTCTACGCATATAACCTACTCTCACCTCACTTCACCGAATCTAGGAGTGACAACCAAAATCATGGATGGAGAAGTAACAAGGAGACTGCTCAACAAAAACAAATAATTATTCCTTACAGAATCTTGTGAGCAATACAAATAGAAAAATGTTGAAACCCCTCATTCTGACGGATGTACTTCTCGGAGAACCGAGTTACTAATGCTTAGGAGGCTGGACTATACAGATATATTTGGGCGATTTATCTCCCTTTAACTGCTGATATTGTGAGTAGGCTTTCGCGTCGCGAGGTCATCGTGAAGACCGTCGGTGTGGTAGGGCTGCTGTTCGGTGCAGTGGTCGTAGCCTTTTTTGTAACACACTACTACGGACATTTACCGACATCAAAATACGTGATGACCGCAGGAGTTATGTTCGGCGGCTTCTTCTGTTACATCGGCTATGTCTCCCTCTGCTTCCGAGAGAGGGAAACAGGTCTTTACGTCTACGAAACCGACATCTAGCCTAACAGAAATAATCAGCTGATGACTTGTCAACCTCCAGCTTTTCCTGCAAGCTAAGGCTATATTTAGCCAGAGATATCCAGCGGTATTGAGAGGAGAGAAGAGGCTCGAATTTGACGGGGTATACTTTTCTTGAACATATTACAGACGCCTTGATCAGGGCTGAAGGGAGCAGTCTTGAGGAGGCCTTTGCTAACGCAGCCCGCGGCCTCACCGATACGATGGTGCACATAGAGACTGTAGAGGAGAAGACTGAGGAGCAGTTCACCGTTCAGGGCAGTGACCTTGAAAACCTGCTTTACAACTGGCTTGAAACTCTGCTTATCAAGGTGACGACTGAAGACATGGTCTTCTCAACGTTTAACCTAAAAATCCGAAGAATCAAGGAGGGCTATGAGCTCACCGGCACAGGTCGCGGTGAAGAACTCAACCTTGAGAGACACAAGCCTAAGACTGAGGTTAAAGCAGCCACTTACCATCTGATGAAGATCGAGCGGACAAACGGGCACGTGACTCTACAGTTCCTTATGGACCTCTAAACATTAAAATATACACGTAAAACCGGTTCCTTAACGTGGTAGATCCAGAGCTTGAAAAGATACTTAAGCAAAGAACGCTTGATCTTCAACATAGCGCGGAGAGTGGAAAATTAAAGATGGGGCAACTAGTTGAACTGAACAACTCAAACTTCAACATAATAATGAGCGACGCCAAACCAGTACTAGTCGACTTTTGGGCTGAATGGTGCGGCCCCTGCCGAATCATGCACCCAGTCTTCGAGAAACTGGCATCAGAGTATGGTGGAAAAATGGTGTTCGCACGACTTAATGTCGATGAGAATGGTGAGCTCGCAGCTAAATACCGTGTCATGTCTATCCCGACCTTCATGGTCTTCAAAGCTGGTCGACCCGTAGACATGGTCGTCGGAGCGGTTGGAGAAAACGGTCTCCGAAAAATGATTGAGAAAAACACCAGCCAGTAAGCAAGTAACACAGCAAGTAAAATATTAAGTGAAGGTAGCCTGATTAACTTGTTTTCAGGCTACTACTTATTCTTCTTCGTCGTTTGTTTCTGCTTAAGCTGGTTCAGCAGTCCACCGGACTGAATTATCTCCAGTATGAACGGTGGTAACGGCTGAGCCTTGAAGACCTTTCCTGATCTGCTGTTCTTTATTGTCCCTTCCTCTAGAGTAACCGAGAGGAGATCGCCGTCTTGAACATCAGCCCATAAGTCGCTGCACTCCAGCACGGGGAGGCCGATGTTTATCGCGTTCCGGTAGAAGATTCTGGCGAATGATTTTGCGACTACGCATTTCACGTCAGCGTTCTTCAGAGCAATCGGAGCCTGCTCACGGCTTGATCCTGAGCCGAAGTTCTCTCCGACCACTAGGACTGTGCCGCCGCGGCTCTTCTCAGCGAATTTAGGGTCAATGCCATCCATCGCATGTTTCCCCATCTCCTTCTCGTCAGTAATGGTTAGGTATTTTCCGGGGATGATTATGTCGGTGTTGATGTTGTCACCGAATTTTAGTGCTTTAGAGTTTATTTTCATCTCAACAATCACCTCAGCGTCTCCGGATCTGTGATTCTACCCGTTAATGCAGATGCTGCTGCAACAGCAGGCGAACCGAGGTAAACCTTTGCCTTTGGATCACCCATTCTCCCGATGAAGTTCCTGTTGGTCGTGCTGAGACAGGTCTCACCTGCAGCTAATACACCTAAGTGGCCACCGTAGCAGGCGCCGCATGAAGCGGTCGCAATAGCGGCTCCGGCTTCAGCGAAGGTTTGGATGAGCCCCTCATTCATCGCGTCTATGAAGACCTCCTGCGACGCCGGAACTACGACAAGTCGTGTCCTAGGATTCACCTTCTTACCTCTAATAATGTCGGCGGCAATCTTCAGATCCTCGATTCGACCGTTGGTGCAGGAGCCTATGTAGACTTGGTCAAGCTCTACGCCGCTCAGCTCTGAAACCGGCTTGACATTATCCACCGCGTTGGGACATGCTACTTGGGACGGCATACCGGTCACATCGACTTGCAGTGTCCGAGCGTACTCTGCGTCAGGGTCGCTGTAGAGTGGAGTGAACGGCTCGCTTGTTTTACTCTTCACATACTCTATTGTTTTCTCATCAGGCTCGACTATGCCTGCCTTGCCACCTACTTCGATAGTCATGTTGCAGAGCGTTAAACGGCTCGACACGCTTAGCTTCTTCACAGTAGGTCCCTTGAACTCCAGACCCATGTAGGTGGCTCCGCTGAAACCTATCTCCCTCGCTACTCGCAGAAAGAGATCCTTAGCTCCTACGTACTGTCCAAACTTGCCGTTCACATCTATCCTGATGATTTTAGGTACCTTGAACCATAGCTTTCCAGTGATAAAGACGGAGGTCATCTCAGTTGAGCCGATACCGGTTGAAAAGGCACCTAGTCCCCCATAAGTTACTGTGTGAGAGTCAGCTCCAACAATAACATCTCCAGGCTTCACATTTCCCTTCTCAACCATGACTTGGTGGCATACTCCGCCGCGACCCACATCATAGAAGCCAGGTAGATTCAGATCTCGAGCAAAGCCGCGAACAATTCGGTGCACCTCAGCCGCCTCGGCGGTAGGAGCAGGGATAGTGTGGTCTAACACCACTGTAACCTTCTTCGGATCCCACACCTTCTTCGCACCGGCTTCGTGGAAGTATCGTGCAACAAGGTAGCCGGTGATCTCGTTTATCATTGCATGATCGATTTTAGCGTCGACTATCTGTCCGGGTACAACCTCTTTTTCACCGGAGGCGCGACTCAGGATCTTCTCAATCACGTTCAATTCTCTTCATCAACCACTCTTCTTTCTGTGATGGTTATCCGAACCCTCTGACCAGTTGTATTTTAACTCTGCACTTGATGAGCCATCTTTCTGCGTTTAAGCAGAACCTTGTTAATTCCGTCTAGCATCGCCTCTACGCTCGCAACCACAATGTCTTCACCTGCAGCGCTGGCTGACGAGGTGACTCCGTTAGCGTCCTCAACCTTGATCCGCACCTCGGCAAGCGCATCTGAGCCGCCGGTAATTGCTTCAAGCCTATATTCCTTAAGCCGGATTTCGCCGAAGCTGTCAGTCGCCTTCTGTATAGCCTTCATCGCAGAGTCAACAGGGCCGACACCGGTTTCAGAAGCTACGAAGCTCTTGTTACCTATAACCACCCTTACTGAGGCGGTGGGCACTACTCTGACGCCGGTCATTACGGAGAAGTCCTGTAGGGTAACCATCTTCTCGTCAGGTGCGGTTTGTCCGAGGACGGCGCGGGCAAGAGCTGAGAGGTCGGTTTCGCTGAGCCGCTTTCCTTTGTCGCCTAGATCTTTTACTCGTTCAACGATATCCTTTAACTGATTCTGGTTAACGTCTATTCCTAGTTCCTTTAGCTGCGCATCGATACCGTGTCCGCCAGCATGTTTACCGGCCTGTATCCAGCGTTTACGGCCAACTAGCTCCGGCGCCATCGGCTCATAGGTCAGCGGCATCTCTAAAACTCCGTGAGTGTGGATACCTGATTCGTGACCGAACGCGTTTTCTCCAACGATTGCTTTATTCGGCTGTATCACTATTCCGGTGATTCTCGATACGAGTCTAGATGTTTCGTATATCAGCTCGGTATGTACGCCTGTCTTCCGTCGCTGGAGACAGTAAAGCGCCATAACAAGCTCCTCAAGCGATGCGTTGCCAGCCCGCTCACCTAAACCGTTCACTGCAACGTGAGCTGTACGTGCTCCTGCGTTGATACCTGCAAGAGTGTTAGCCACAGCTAAACCGAAGTCGTTGTGGCAGTGCAGGCTGATCGGGACGTTCTTCACCACGGTTTTAACGTCAGCGACGAGCTGAAACATCTTATCTGGAGTAATGACTCCAACTGTGTCGGGGATGTCTATTCGGTTGGCGCCTGTGTCGCACACCGCTTTAAACACCTGCTTCAGGTAAGCTGGATCTGTTCTGGTCGCGTCCTCAGCTGAAAACTCCACAGTAACGCCGTGGGATCTACAGTATTCTACTGCGTCTATCGCCTTCTCTAAAGCCTGTTCACGCGTCATCTTCAGCTTATGCTTCAGGTGAATATCGGATGTGGCGATGAAGGTATGAATAGAATCAACACCGCAGTCCAAGGCGGCATCGATATCTTTTCGGCTGGTACGCGCTAGACCGCAGATTTCGGCGTTGAGACCAGCCTTTGCAATCATCTTCATAGCCTCGATTTCGCCTTTAGAGGTTATTGGGAAACCAGCCTCGATAATATCTACACCTAGGCGGTCGAGCTGCTTCGCTATCTGGAGCTTATTCTCAGGAGTCAGTGAGACACCGGGAGTCTGTTCACCGTCACGTAGAGTAGTGTCGAAAATCAGGATGCGTTCGTAATCGACGCTGCCACCGCGTTTACTTTTCTTGTTGTTGCTGCTACTGCCGCTCATTTCTTTGAGCCTCGTTGAAGCGCCGTTATACCTGTCCGGGCCATTTCTCGGATTCCGTAGCCTTGGACGAGCTGGACGAAGGCGTCAACCTTATCCGGAGTACCTGTTACCTCAACGATCATTGAGTCCGGGGACACATCTATGATGCGGTTTCTAAAGATGTTGCAGTAGTTTGTGAGCTCTGTAAGTGATCGGCTGTCCTGTATCTGAATCTTGATTAACGCTAGCTCCCGCTTAACGATATCCGTCTCGTCTAAGACGTTTACCTTGATTACGTCGATCAGCTTGCTTAGCTGCTTGATTATCTGCTCGGCAGTGTCTTCATCGGCGTAAACAGTGATTGTCATCCGTGATAGCCCGTCCTGCTCAATTGTACCGACGCTGATGCTCTCAATGTTGAAGCCGCGTCGCCTAAACATGTTTGCGGTTCTGAATAGGACACCCGGCTTGTTCTCCACAATCGTTGAGAGAGTGTAGAGCTTCTCGTTCAACCTCATCAAACACCCTCCGCACCGTACAATACGTCCTTAAGCCCACGTCCCGGTGGAACGAATGGGAAAACATCCTCTTCAGACGCAACCGGGCAGTCGATAACCGTCGCTACCTCGCTCTTGATAGCCTCTTTGAAGACCTTCCCGAACTCATCTATAGATTGAGCCCTGAAGCCCTGCGCACCATAGGCTTCAGCCAGCTTAACAAAGTCCGGTGAGCCGCTTAGTTTAACAGCGGAATACCTCTTGTCGTGGAAGAGTCGCTGCCACTGTTCAACCATTCCTAGTGAAGAGTTGTTCAGTATGACAACAGTTACTGGGATATGCTCATCAACACATACTGCCAAAGAGTTCTCGGTCATTCTGAAGCTACCGTCACCAGCTAGATCTACAACCGGAACATCTGGCTTCGCTACCTTCGCTCCAACAGCGGCGGGGAAGCCGAAGCCCATAGTTCCCAGTCCCGTCGAGGTGATCCACGTGCGGGGCTCGATGACCTTGTAGTAGAGCTCGCCCCACATCTGATTCTTACCTACTTCGGTAGTGAGGATGCCGTTAGATGGCAGTATCTCCCGTATCTTCTCAACGATCTGCGGCTGGTAACCTTTTGATTCACCGAAGCTACCGTTCTGGAACTGCTCCTTAACCTCCTCTACCCGTTTAGACCAGGCGGTCTCCTCACGCTTAGCAAGCTTCCGTTTGATGGCTGCAAGTAGCTCGTTTAAGGCGATCCCTACGTCTGCCACTATCGGCAGATTGGGCTTCTTGTTCTTCCCGAGCTCCGCCGGATCGATGTCGATATGGATGATGCTTGCGTCTTGGCAGAACTCGTCGAACCTTCCGGTCGAGCGGTCGGAGAACCTGACGCCTACAGCTAGGAGGCAGTCGGTCTCGCAGACCATCTTATTGGCCTCTGGTCTACCGTGCATACCGATTGGGCCAAGTGACAGTGGATGGTTTTCAGGGAAACTTCCTTTCCCGATGAGACTGGTTACCACCGGCGCTAGAAGGAGCTCGGCGATTGCTCGCAGCTGAGGGGCCGCATTCGCTATGATAACGCCTCCACCTGACCATATTATTGGCTTGTCAGCGTTTAGCAGCAGATCTGCTGCGCGTTCGATCTGGAGCGGGTGAGGTTTAATGTGTGGTTTGTAGCCTCTAATCTCCACTTTATCGGGGATGCTGATGTCTGAAACACCGGTCTGAACATCCCTAGGAATATCGATTAGCACCGGTCCCGGTCTGCCGGTGGAGGCGATTAGAAACGCCTTCTTAATAGCCTCAGGAATCTCGTTTGGCTCCATCGGCTGTAAAGTGTACTTTGTAATTGGGGTGACGATGCCGATTGTATCGCACTCCTGAAAAGCGTCTTTACCGATGAAGGGCTTTGCGACCTGTCCTGTGATCGCTACAATTGGTGACGAATCCGCATAAGCCGTCGCGATCCCGGTTACGAGGTTTGTGGCACCGGGGCCTGAGGTTGCCATGCAAACACCGGGGTGGCCGCTTGCTCGAGCATAGCCGTCGGCCATGTGTGCGGCGCACTGCTCATGCCTCGCGAGGATATGTCGAATCTCACTATCGTAAAGCGCGTCGTAAACAGGCATAATTTGTCCTCCGGGGATGCCGAAAATCGCTCTGACCCCTTCGCTCCAAAGGCCCTGAACTAGGGCTTGGCTTCCAGACATTTTTACCATATTGTTATTCTAACCTCTCACCCGGATTGTTACACCCACATACGTCTTTTGTTGGCGGCGCGCGTGGGCTTATAAAAGCACCACTAGAGGCAACACGTTGAGGACTAGAAGTACTACTTGTACCGATAGTCTTCGACCGGTTTCGGCGCCGCCTCTCATTTCAAGGACAGTCACGCCTCACCGCGTTAATAAGCTTTGTGCATTCGGATTCCGTCGAACCGATGAGATATACCATACGCTTTGTTAAAGCTCTGATAATTTAATCGAAACCTATCAGGACTACTCTATTCCCATTTTCGTAGTTTGCCTAACAAGGCCGAATATTACCAGAGCTACGATCAGAAAAGTTAGCAGCGCACCGAAGAAATGCCCGACACGAAAGGGCCCAACCATGAGCGCATCCCAAGCAGTTCCCGGCAGAAACAAGGAGATTATAGGCATAATCAGATCAGCTACGAGCGCCTGTACTAAAGCACCCAAGTAAAGACCCAATATGAAGGCAACAGCCAACCCTAGGATTTTGTACTTCACAATAAAGGCTCTGAACTCATTCATCATTCCATGTGGAGGCGGTGCAGGTGGCGCAGGCTTTGGCTCTAGCAATTCCCTAATCCGGCGCAGCTCGTCCAGCATCTGATCCTCTTTCGGCATATGAATAGCAATTGCATCGGCACTAATAAATATTAATTTTGGCGAAAACCTTGAGCATCATTGTCATAATGTGCATCGTTTAGAGCCAACATCCAACAAGCTCTGTTTCATCTCAGCGGCCACATATACCATGTATATTGCGTGAAAATCGATAATGAGGCAGACCCTAAAAAAGGGGCAATATCTTATTTTAAGATCCGTATTGAATCTAACGCTTGTCAGATGCTGGTCGAATTGGACTATTGCAAGGATGCTAGCCTAACCGGCAAGTAGAGTTCCATCTAGTCAAGGTTCTGGATAACAATCGCGGTAACAACGCTTCTAAGATGCCTTGTAGCTTCAATGTAGAAGCAGTCATTGCCAGAACGATGAAGCACTCAATATTTATACATTAATCTCATTATTACCTTTTTTCGCAAAACTAAACCCAATTAACGATAGATATTGTTATATATTACAAACGTTTCCTAACTAAGGGAATATAATGTTAGTGTTGCTTTCTTCTGGAAATATATGTGACGAGCTAAAGGTCTTTCACTTTGAGAAAGACATCCACCAGCTAACATTCACCCAGCCATTAGAGAGAGAGGCCACTCACCTACTTGCCTAGATACGCCTGCCCAAACTGTAAAAACGAGTACTTGCTATCCAACGAAGAGTACCGAAGCAACCGCTTCTGCCGCAACTGCAAAACAAAGCTAACAATGCAGCGAGAACAACAACCCCACCGACCTTGCCAGATACAAAAGCCTGATGAGAAGGACAGCGGCGATAGTGTACGCAAGAAGGAGGAGAAAAAATTTGAACGAGACAAGCAGCAATCCTACAAACCTAGAGTCCCGCCGGCCCCACTCAGAGGCCCAGTAGCGGTGACTGAAGATGTTGAGAAAGCCACAAAGATCGCCAGCACCCTATATGATCAGTTCAGCCGTAGAACTGGTTTCTTTGAAGGCTATGAATCGCTTGTATACGTTATCAGCAGCCCGGCAGCAGCAGGCGCTGCTGACCCGGGTTCCAACCAACTTGCCCTGTACCTTACGTATGTTGTAGCCACGATTGATTATCAGACCGACGTTGACCGGCTTTTGGAGCAGGCTAAAGTAGAGTATCAGCGTAATCCGGAGATGTTTACTCCTGAAGGAGTCATCAAGTCTTATCCCAATATTTTGGAGCGGTTTGTCAGAAGTCTTGGATCAGGGTATCCGTCGAACGGGGCTTGGGCGTGGAAAAAAATCTCCGAGATACTCCTAAGAGATTATCAGGGAACACCTCTCAACCTGACCAAGGACCCGGTAACAGTCAGCACCCTCAGACAAAAGATAGCTAGGTTTCCCCATCTAAAGCGGCGCAAGCTCTCAAACTTCTACATTCGATTAATGTTCGAGAAAGGCTTCTTCAAAATAGTTGATCCCGTGAATATCCCAGTTGTTCCAGATATTCAGATAGGCCGACTCTCATTCTACACCGGCGTGTTAAAGACGAATGCAGAGGAGGATAATACTGATCAGCAACAGTGGCAGGTAGTTTTCGTTGGAAACGACCCTGTTAGATCACACATCGAGCATGTCTGGAGCGAAGCCGCCAAGCCATTAGGAGTACCGGCCGCTTATCTTGATGAAGCGTTATGGCTCATCGGTTCCGAGCTATGCACCTCTAGAGATTGCTCAAACTGTCCTCTAGAAGCTCTTTGTAGCAAGAACACCTCGATCACCTTTTCAGGAGACTCCTACCGGTCAAGACGCTGATTAATTAGGTAGAACCAGTCGAATATACAACGAATCAGGTGCGAATAACTGTACGCTTAATGTTATAGGTTAATCCTTTGATGAAATTGTCTTCATACTCGCGCTTGATGACTTGAAAAACCGGCGAAGTTTTGCGTAGGACTAGTTCAAAGAGTAGGACTCTGGTCTAACCAGTTGCGCTAGATTCGACTAGGAGTTTACCTTCTCTTTCTTAGAATGACTACCTGCCAATACCGCAGCTATGAATGCGGCATCTATTGCCCAAGCTTAGATAGAGGTTGCTGAGATTGTTTCGGATGATGTTGTTGTTACGGTTGTCAGCGGCGTTTTGGCTTGGGTTGAAGTCTTGGTGGACACAGCAGTACTGGTAACTGTAACAGTGCTGGTGACCGTTAGGCATAGTCGTTGCAGCGGTGGTTCTAGCAGTGATTACATTCTCTCGTATTTTGAGCAGTGTGATAACATATCATAGGCCGCTACATCAACTACTGACTGTGATAATCATTAACGAGACCGCCAGCAAGGTCCTTCGCTCAACCATCCAATGATAATGGATCAATGTTAGAGACTTACGGTCAAAGATTTCAATTACTGTAAAGCTATTTAGGTATTTCTGGAACAAAATCGCTAAAAATGTATTAAATCATTGACTTTTCCATAGGTGTTTATATCATCCTCACTACAATCTTACCCGAAGATGAAATAGTCTTGGAACTGAAATCGTTTATTGATCTGAAGAAGAGCCTCGGTACTGCTTCAATAAAGGGTGTTACTCTCTTGATTACACTTCTACTTGTGTCTCAGATTCTTATTATCACGCCATCTTATGCACTAACCTCTACCTCTATAACACCAATCAGCCTAGGCAGGCACTCTGTGCCTGAAGCCTCAGGGATCGTAGCTTCCAGAACCTACTCCAACATCTACTGGATGCACTCAGATTGGAGGGGCACGTCAGACGACTATGCTGTTTACGCGGTAGGTGATAATGGAAAGACCGTGAAAAAATTCATGGTCACTGGAGCGAGCCACGATAACTGGGAGGACATCGCCATAGACGAGAACAGAAACCTATGGATATGCGACATAGGTGACAATGACCGACAAAGAGCCACCTATGCGCTCTACAAGATCCCAGAGCCAAATCCTTACGGCAGCAAAACTACTGCCTCAGTAGCTGCCACCTACAGATTTGCTCTCCCTGACGGGTCCAGAGACATGGACAGTTGCTTCGTTTGGCAAGGAATCCCATACGTCATCCATAAGGGAACGGGCGCAAGAATGTACAAGATCCCATCATTAGACACATCCAAAACAGTTACTGCGCAACTAGTAGCTACATTCAACAAAGACAGCTACATAGGCGGCGCAGATATCTCAAAGGATGGACGTAGACTTGTATTTCTCTCAGACACAAATGACAACCAGTGGGTAATAGAGCGATCTGCAAGCTCCACAAACGTCAAAGACTTCTTCACCTCCCCAACTCACGAGTGGAAGCTTAGCTTCTACAACGGCGCAGGAGGAGGCATAGCATTTGTCAACGCGAAATATGACTTTGTGGTCAGCAGCGAATCAGGCGGCTTCTGGATGGTCACCCAAGATATGTATGACCCATCTGGACCCGAGCCCGGAGTTGAAGGAGGAACTCTCTCAGTCACCACCACCCCTGTTAACGGAGAAGTATTCGTAGACGGGTCTTCATGGGGCATTGCTCCAGTAAGCAAGTCCATAGCTGCAGGATCCCACTTAGTCTCCTTCGGCGCTGTATCAGGCTACACAGAGCCAGCTGACATCCCAGTATCGGTGAATGAAGGAAACAACACATCGGTAACAGGAACATATGGATCGATCATCCCGCTGTCCAACAACCCAACCTACATGCTATCCTTCCAGGGATACGATTTCAACAACAAGGGTGAAGTGTCGGTGCTAGTGAACAATCAGGTAGTAGCTACGCTTCCTACAAGCTATTCACCGCAGAACGCTCAGGCCTACATAGACTTCTCATTGAACATAACAAACTATGTGGTTAACGGCGCTAATACGCTCACCTTCCAGCAGAACATGTACTCAGGCGGCGTAAGAAACGTAGTAATCAGCAACTCGAGCGCAGTCATCTACAGCAACAGCACCTACTACAGCATGCGGGCAGGAGGTTCAAGACCATCAGTAACATATAGTTTCACAACCACGGTCAATACTCCGCCTCCACCAGTCAACGGAACACTCTCAGTCACCACCACCCCTGTTAACGGAGAAGTATTCGTAGACAGCATATCATGGGGATCAGCTCCTGTAAGCAAGTCCATAGCTGCAGGATCACACACCGTGTCCTTCGGTACAGTGTCAGGCTATACAACACCAGCTAGTGTCACGACATCAGTCACAGCTGAGTTAACCACCTCAGTCACAGGAACATATATTCCAGCCAATCCTCCACCTAACGGTCAATACACGCTATCCTTCCAAGGCTACGACTACGATAACAAAGGCGAAGTCACTGTACTAGTGAACAACCAAGTGGTAGCTTCACTCCCTACAGTTGAATCCTATCAGAACAACAATGTGTGGAAGAGCTTCTCACTAGACATATCCAATTACGTAGTGTCAGGCAGCAACACCATCACCTTCCAGCAGAACCTATACTCATCGGGAGTACAAGCTGTTCAGGTAACTGAGTCAAGCAATATGCTGTTGGACGACAACACACCTCATGATTTGTGGACAGGTGGCACAAGCTCAGTCACATATACATTCAGCACTACTCCTCCGCCCCCAGATCAAGGAATACTCTCAGTAACTACTACCCCTGTTAGCGGAGAGGTGTTCGTGAACGGCACATCCTGGGGAGTAGCTCCAGTAAGCAAATCTGTAGCAGCAGGAACCTATACTGTGTCATTCGGCTCAGTGGCAGGATACACTACGCCATCCAGTGTCACGGTCTCAGTTACTGCTGGATTGACGACCCCGGTTGAAGGAACGTACATACCTGTTACTCCACTCAGCGGAACCCTATCTGTCACCACGACTCCAGTGAATGGAGAAGTATTCGTAGACAGCATATTATGGGGATCAGCTCCAGTTAGTAACTCGGTAGCTACAGGCGCCCATAAAGTCTCCTTCGGAGCAGTGCCAGGTTATACAGCACCATCTAGTGTTACAGTCTCAGTTACAGCAGAAGTAACTACTTCAGTCACAGGCACATACATCTCCGCTCCACCAGGCAACTTAACAGGAACCTACAGGCTATCATTCCAAGGATATGACTTCAACAACAAGGGAGAGGTATCAGTACTAGTGAACAACCAAGTGGTTGCTACGCTTCCTACAAGCTATGCTCCTCAGAACAAACTGGTATACGTAGACTTCTCGCTCAACATAACCAGCTACGTGGTAAATGGCAGCAACACCGTCACCATTAGACAGAACCTATACTCAGGCGGAGTAAGAAACGTCGTAATCAGCAACTCAACCGCAGTCATCTACAGCAACACCACCTATTACAGCATGCAAGCAGGCGGTAGTAGACCATCAGTAACATACAAGTTCACTACTACTATCACTGCTCCGCCTCCACCAATCAATGGGACACTTTCAGTCACCACCACACCTGTTAATGGGGAGGTGTTCGTTGACAGCATATCATGGGGTGTTGCTCCAGTAAGCAAGTCAATAGCTGCAGGATCGCATACCGTGTCATTTGGTACAGTGTCAGGATATAATACGCCTGCTGATGATACCGTATCTGTTACTGCTGGATTGACAACCTCAGTTACAGGAACATATACTGAAGTGTCTCCGCCGCCCAGCGGCCAATACACTCTAAGCTTCCAGGGGTATGATTATGATAGCGTGGCTGAAGTAACTGTTCTAGTCAACAATCAGTTTGTTATGTCGCTGCCTGAAAGTGAGTCCTCTCAGAACAACAACATATTCAAGAGCTTCACACTAGACATTACTACGCATATAGTTTCAGGCACCAATACAATTACTTTCCAGCAGAACCTCTACTCCTCAGGAGTTCAAGATGTCCAAGTAACAGCAGAATCTACAGTATTGTTAAGCAACAGCACCTATTACGATCTATGGGTCGGTGGCACCGCATCAATAACGTATACATTTATGGGCGAACAGATTTCGCAGCTGCTGCAAGTTAGTGGGAACCAAATTGTCGATGCGTACGGTAGCCCAGTTAAAATGGTGGGAATCAACTATGGCCATTTCAAAGGAGCTTACGGGCTTGATCCGCGAAACTACCATCAGGAAGCAATTAACATCAAGAATGACGGTTTCAACGCTGTAAGGCTGGTTGTAGAGTGGGGTAACCTTGAAACTAGCGCCAACCCATCTGTCTTCACATACAACGAGACAGGCATCAACGATGTTCTCAACATGATCGATGAACTTACTGGACAAGGCCTCTATGTAATCATCAAGCTCCACACAGATGGAGAGCCTCGGTTTAGATACGTCAATCTGAAGAATTTCCTCGGCGACCAATACTGCAATGAGGATCCTGACATCGGCAACGCGTTTAACACTAGGCTGGGAGACAACTTCTACTACCAGTCCCGCGCAGCCAACCCAACAGGGCCCTTCGCTCACTTCAGCGCGATGTGGGAGAAACTCTCGGAGACCACAAGAAATAACGACAAAGTAGCGGGCTACGATCTCCTGAACGAGCCTTGGACATGCATTACAAAAACCGCGAGTGAAGCCGTGCCTATTCGAGCAGGATGGGTGAACAGAGTTAATGAGTTGATCTCGGATCTTCGAAGCAATGGAGACAACAAGATAATCTTCGTCGAGCCCGCTCCAATGTGGTCGCGCTTCGGAGATGAATACGTGGGCTTCACCTTCACCAAGCAGAGCGACAACAACGTAGTCTACTCATGGCACTGGTACGAGGGATTAGCTAGCCATAGTGGCGCAATGACTACATGTAGTGGATTCCCCTCGATGGAGAACCTCACTAGACTCTGGGGAAACATCACTTTAGACGTTGACATCTCCTGCAAAGACACCCCGGTCTGGCTTAAGCAGGCACAGGACGCCTATCCCAATGTGCCGTTCGACATCGGAGAGTTCGGCAACATCTACACAAACAGCGAAGGCGACGAGGATCAACAATGGATCCAGAACTCAATAATTCTCTTCAAGGCTAAGAACGTCACCGGATACTTCTACTGGTCATCCAAAACAACAGGAACCTGGATCTCAGACATACAAGCCTCATTACCTTGGAACAACCCAACTATCCTTACCTCATATGCCCGCGAAATTCCCAAAGCACACAAAGACTCCACAATCAGCCCAATCACTTACGACGATACTTCTTCGCCCGTACTGTGGAAAGGCAGAGATTCAACAGCGATAATGACCATCAACCAACAACCGCCGCTTGTGACTCAACCAAAAACTCCAACCGCAACACGCTAAATAAACTCTCAGGATACGCAAATACCGGAAGGTTGACAGCGTATCCTTTACTTTTTCATAGACACCAAGCTGGGAGAAGTGCTACAATTGCTGCAGTGATGTTGGCGATTGCTCTGCGCCTAAAGAGAAGACATAGTGCTACATCAAGACCAAGTTAAAAGAAGGGGAAGGTGCTGCATGCAGGCATCTGTCAGATGGAAGAATTGTTATCACTTGAAATTAAACCCAATAAAAAGAGTTATAACCAAACTGAATTACAATAACTGCTCGGATGTTCTCTAGCCTGCTCCAGATATCAGGTGTCCCGTTCCGCCTAGATGACTTGCTCGCATTAGCGATTATCGCCGCAGCTATTTTCGGCTGCGCCGCGCATTTCTTCCGTGAAATCATCTACGGGCGAAGAGGCCAGCGGTGGAACATGATCTTCGAGCAGATTGAGCGATACGACAAGATCCAAATAGTGATTCACTGGGTCTTTCTTGCCCTACTCCTCGGTCTCTTCATCACTGGGTTATTCATATACAAAATGGACTACTTTTTAGACGCTAGTCCCCAGATAGCGTCAGTAGGTCTCAGAAACTGGGTTGCGTACCACTGGTACTTCTCCATCGCTGTGATCAATATAGGCATATTCCACATTATCTACGACTCCTTAATCATCCGCAAATTCAGGGAAGCATGGGTCTCACGACGAGACATCACGAACATGAAGGCGATTATTCAAAACTTTACTGCGCGGACAAAGGAGTATCCGCGGCTTGAGAAGCTTCATCCAATGCAGAAAATGTTCCACTGGGCCACATTTGTCAACATCTTTCTACTAGGCTTCACCGGGCTTACTATCTGGGAGCCTTTCCAAGGCTTCATCCAAGCATCAGGTTTAGGTGCATTCAACGACTGGCTCTACATCTTCAAGAGCAGGTTCCTGCACGATATACTCACCTTCACGCTTGTAGGACTCATAATAGGACACTTCTACTTCAGCACCCTAATTCCGACAAACTGGAAAGTGTTCCGAGGCATCATCTACGGCAGACTGAAGCTTGAAGAAGAAGTCGATCAAAAGAAGCAGCCAGAAACAACAAACGCCTAAACAGCAGTAATCACAACACCCATCAACAAAAAGCCGGATCCATCTATCACAGTTAGGCTCCGCTTAACTTAACCTGAGAAGATGTAACGAGTCCGTTCACTAACTAGGCTACATTTGTTTGGAGCGAATTACGGCGAGCAAAACTATTGTGGCTACCACTGCTACACCGATAGCTACGTAGGTGAATGTATCGTCGTTCTGGACAATGGTGGTTACTGTGGTCGTTACTACGGGTGTAGATGTAGAGGTTACAGTGGTCTGTGATGTTGTGGCAGTCATAGTTTTAGCGGCTGCGCCCTCGGTTGTATTATCCGCGGTCGCTAGTCTACCGGATATGGCGTAGTCGCTGGAGGAAAGGTTCTGCATTTCAGCTGAGAACAACACTTCATCCGACGACGTCGAGTTAACATTCTTTGCGAAGGAAATCAGTGACCAGTCTCCCTTAGCTGCGCCGAGGACACCGACCGTGCTCTTAGCATCATCTTGATTCTGAGATAACCAGGCTGATGGAACCCCGAAGATTATCTTAGTGCAGAGAATGTTCTCTAAAGGTATGTTGGTTCGGATTGACAAGTACTTGTAGACTGAACCCTGCGCATCAGCGAGCTCAGCAGGCTTACTGTCGCGCACCTCGATTGTTAGGTCTGCATTCTCAATATTTTTAGATACTGCAATTTCCAGCGTTTTTATCGGGAACTCTTCACGGCTGCTGATAGGTATAGTAGCTGCAGTTCCACCGTTAACCGATAACTTTGACACTTTAGCTGTATTTCCTGTTAGCTCAATAACTACGTTTTGCGCGAAAACCGTCAGCGGCGTAAAGGTTAGGGAAATTAGCAGGAGGCAGGTTACAAAGAAAAACCGTTGGGTCACAAGTAATTATTACCTTTAGGTCATATATTCTTACCTGAACTTGCCTACACAGTAAGCGGATCTAACCTAGATTACACCTGAAGAAGCCTGTTGAGACATACGCGGTTCAAATGGATGGGAGAATCTATATATCACTAGGTAAACGCCACGCAACACAAGATGCATGTCTCGAACACTCTCATCATGGCCGTAGTTGCAGCGATGCTGGGGCTGAACATTGCAATAGGTTACATGGCCTTCAGCGAGCCGCCGGACTACTCGGTAAACATCGCACCAAACACGCAGCAGGTCTATCAAGGCGACTCCGGCGCATATAGTGTTGACCTATCGTCGCTACGCGGCTACTCATCGCAGATTCGTCTCCGAGTCACTCAAGCGCCTGAAGGAGTAGACGCGTATTTCGAAAATAACGTCACCCAGCTGGCCAGCAGCCAGAACACCTCGCTAAAAATGAGTTTCAAAGTCGCCAAAGATGCACCAGCCGGCCTCAACGACATTATAATTGAAGCAAACGGCGGAGGACTGGTACATAAAATCACAGGGAAGATAAACATCGTAGGAACAGGGCGCGTCGTCGTCAACATCGTAAACTTCTGGTTCTACCCAACCAACCTAACAATCCGAAAAGGAACTGAGGTCCTATGGATAAACAAGGATCCGACAGGACACACCGCTACTGCCAACGACAGAACATGGGACTCAAAGCTTCTACAGCAGAATCAAGAATACGTCTTCAAGTTCGACAAAGTAGGAGCATACCAATACTACTGCGTACCGCATCCGCAGATGATTGCTCAAGTCAAAGTTGTAGACTAGCTGAACTATAGCTGTTCAGCTAGTCCTAAGCAAGCCACACCATGGCTCTATGTATCCATCAGAATAGGCGAAAGGGTTGGAAGCTGTTTCCAACTCCCATCTAAGGTTAAACTGGTTGACTTCTTGCTCGGACCTATTGCTGGTCTTCGACCTTGATGTAGCCTTTCATGTCGAAATGACCAATCCCACAGTAGTAGGTGCAGTAGTACTCGAAGACGCCGACTTTGTCTGCAGTGAACGCTATAGTCTTAGTTTCGTTTGCGAACACGTTGGATGTGAGGTTCCACTGCACATTATAGAGGCCGTGCTGAACATCCATACTTGTTAAGTGGATGATGACGTGATCACCTTTATTCACAGTAATGTTCTGAGGGTAGAACTGCCACATAATCGCAGTCACATAGAACTCCTTTGTGCCCCCGTCTCCGCCTACAACCGGGTATCTATTGGTCTCATACCAGTAGACAACACCGTAAGTGGGCACGGCAGTAATGACTATTAGCAGCACAGCGAGGGTTCGTTCGAACCCGCTCTTCTTAACACGAATATTTTTTCGCTCCAACTCTCTCATTCACCTATTTCATACATAGAACCATAGGAAGATTATCGCCAAAGTAGCTGTTAAGACGGCGAATGGAATTAGCGCCATAATCGCCTGCAGCTTATCTGGGAACATTCGTCTGAGCGTGGTATACCCGACTTTAAGCGAGAAAAACACTCCTAGAAGCGCAAACGCAATCTCCGCGATAGGAATAGGGAGCGCGAAAGGCATCCAAGACAGATGAGTAGTCCCCAGCAGGTTCCATCCCGCACCAAGCGGATCTGAAGCAACGACAGGAATGTATGACCACTCCATCATAATCAGCGAGAAGTTGAAGCCCACCCAGAGCATCAGTCCAAGCGGGATATACGCGTAAGCATAGTTCACGAAAAGCGTTCTAGCTGAGACCCCCTTCGGCTCCGCTAGGAACTTTGCTCCTAGAGAGGCGAGATAGTGAAGCCCAGGCACTAAGCCGAGTACGACGTCGGCAACTAGGAGGACGTAGAAGATGTGCTGCGTGAGACCTACTGAACTGTTGTAAAGCAGCAGATCCCCCCAGTTCTTAATCCAGCTCCACGGACCAAAGAGCACAGCAGTGTATACGATTGGCAACGCGAGCAAAATCATAGATCTCCAAGCCTCATCCGGCTTACGCTTCACCTTCTCAGACTCGAGCTCTACGCCGAAATGCCTTACGTTGAGTGCAATGTTATCCAAAGGACAGGTCTTGTAGCATTCTGTGCATAAGCCGCAGTCAACATCTGAAACCATGTTCTGAGGAAACTCGTACCATGGGCAGCCGTAACCCTTCTCACTTCCCACATAACACTCCTTATGGCATCCTCCTTTCTCAGGCGGAATTAGGCAGGTGTCCCGATCTTTCACTCTAACCTCTACAGGTGAGAAGGAGGAATACAGTCCAATGAACGAACCCATTGGACATAGACGGCGGCAAAACTGCCTTCGCGGAAAGAGAGAAAACACAACCACTGCAACAGACATTAGGAGGATTACAGCGACTGCGGTTACAAACGGTTGCGTGACTAGGACAACCATCCAGCTTGCGAAGATGAGGAAGATAAAATCCTGAATCCAAACATTCTGCAGCACCCTAGGCCAACGCCGATTCCGAAGCGATGATGTGCCGAAACGATTCCATAGTCTCCTTTGTATTATTTCTCCAGGCCATACGACTGGGCACATGAAGCACCAGGATCTGCCCATCAACGGAGTCAAAACTAATGCAAGAAGCACAGACCACAGTATCCAGGTGAATACGACGGCAAGGTTCTTGGCTCCAAGACTAATCCCTATGAAACCGGTTGCTATAACAAAAGTGAAGAGAGCAAAGTTGATGAGCTGCGCTAAAGGCTGCAGATTCCGATTCAAAATCGCCTTCTTCACAAACGGATATTGAAGCAGATCCTTCCTCCAGTAAGGAGGCGGTTGCTGCGGCTCTTGTTGCCGCTCCTGTTGTTGCTGCTGCGGCGCCTTCTCTTCGGTCACTTTTTATTATCCTCCTCTTTCCTACTTTCTTCCTTGGGCTCAGATCTCATCCAGACATACGCGAAGAATGCGACGGTCAGGCCTGAAATACCGAGTGCGCTCCCGATGAAGCGAATGCTCGGCTGAACAATCAGCTGCCCCATCATGAACGGATGCAGCGAGCCGCATATTGTTGAGCAGTGGATCCTGAACATCCCGACCTTATCAGCGACGAAAGAGACTGTCTGCGGTGTGCCAGGGAGAATGGAATCCTGCCTGACCTCATACTCTTCAATATAAAAGCCGTGCACAGCATCCTGTGACTCCACCGTGATAACAACGATATCACCTTGGTTGACCACCAAGACCTCTGGGCTGTACCCGAAGCGAAAAGCTTTCACATTAAACTTCTTTACGTAGCTGTCTGATGTTGACTGAGCCATCACAAGGCCTGTAGAGGTTGTGCCGATGAGCAGTCCAAGCACTAGCGTAACAAGCAGCAAACGTCTGCGCTTCAAGGGATGCTTCGTCACTTGGTGAGCCGTCAGTGTAACCCCGCATTAGCCGTTGATAAATACCTTTGACTTAAACATTAAGAACTAAAAATAACTTCACTGATAATCACATGAAAAAGGAAATCCATTAAATCTACAAATTCGGAAAGCTTCACACCCCAAAATAAGTTTATCAACAGTGCCTATTGTTCTATTCATTATGGAAAACAGGCCCTCAAGCGACTTACTGGCCCATCCAAAGACATTCGGAGCAGTCATGCTGGCAATCGGGCTTCTAGGAGGAATCCTAATCGGAATCTACCTACCCTCACTACTATCAACTCAGCAGCCCACCGGCAACCAGCCTCAACAACGACAAAACATCCCGATAGACAACGCCCCGTCACTAGGAGCAGCGAACGCTCCAGTAACAATAGTCGAGTTCAGCGACTTCCAATGCCCCTTCTGCGCAAGCTTTTTCAACCAAACGTTACCACAGATACAAAAAGACTACATAGACACAGGAAAGGCCAGACTTGTCTACAAACACCTCCCAATCACAAAGATCCACCCCTACGCGGAAAGAGCCGCTGAGGCAGCGGAATGCGCTGGAGAACAAGGGAAATTCTGGGAATACCACGACCTACTCTTCGCAAACCAGCAGACATGGATATCGAAAAACGCTACAACCATATTCAAAGAATACGCTTCAACCCTCAAATTAAACACAACCGGTTTCAACAGCTGCATCGACACCAACAAGTACTCCAGTGAAATCTCAAAAGACATCCAAGACGGACAAAATGCGGGAGTATCTGGAACACCGACCTTCTTCATCAACGGAATCAGAGTAGTGGGAGCACAGCCTTACACTGTCTTCAAAGAAACTATCGACGCGGAGCTTATGCGACAGTAAAAAATAGAATCGACTCACTTGTTACGAATGTTCTTCCACACTGCTTTAGGCGCCATCAAAGTTGTTTAGAGTAGCCGCGTGGCTACCCTAATTAGTGGACTTGGCTAACGCACTAGCCGACTTGTTTGCGAGGTGTCAGTGTCTATACGTTGAGCTTGTTCGCGACGTCTTTGAGGTCGAGCTTCTCCAGCTGTTCTCTTGTGGGTATGCCGGTCTTTAAGTCCCAGCCGCGTATCTGGTAGTAGTCGTCCTTCGCCTTCTCCCAAGCGGGGCGGTCGACTGCGTTATTTCGTCGGTCCTTGTGCGTGAAGTAGTATTCGTTGAATGTGTCTTCTTCACGTGTTCTACCCCTTAGAACTTGGGCTGCGCGCTCGATGTTGAAGACGCGTTCTGAGTCAGTGAAGAGACCGTCTAGTGTCGTGTTTATACCTGTGACGAGTGAGTAGAACTCGGCTTCAGCCTCCTTCCAACCAGTGCCTTCAGATTTGATACCGGCCTCCTCCTTGAACAAGGGGTTGTTGGTCTGAATTGGGAAGAACCAGTCGCAAGCACTGACGGAGTCAATTAAGACCGCGCGGTGCTGGCTGACTACAGCAGCCTGTGCTTTACCCGCATAGCTAAAGGGGTTTGCCGCGTCTTTAGTGCCATACAAGTATTGGCAGAGCTCTGGACTACCATAGGTTTCTCTGTTTCGGCTAGTGTTCGAGTAAGGATCGCGCGTATCAGTAGCCCACAGAAGCTGTCCAATCGGGTTCGGGTAACCTGTTTGGTCTCCAGGGCCTTTAGCGCTTCCTATGTAGAACCAGTGCTGTCTCATTCCATGAGCTGTATATCGTTCCTCGTAGAGTTGCCACATCTTATCACCGTACTTCTCCTTCAGCTGGAGTGCTGCTCGGTGCATTCCCTCAGCTAAGAGGTCTCCGAACTCGTTCCTGAACCCTTCACGCTTAGCTATCATGCTGAAGAGCTTGTCAGCAAACTCCTTGCTTCCAAAGTCTTTGAATGGAATGCCTGTATTCTCCTCAGTAAGGATACCTTCTTTGTATGCTGCCCATAGGTATGATAGGAACCCGGTTAGCTCGAAGGAGTTGATAGTATATTCGTCCGCGAGTTTTACGCCGTACCAGCTTGTCTCATCTTGTGGCCTATTCAGGAAGTCTGGGTGAGGTGGGCACACAGGTCCGACGCCCTCCCAGTTATAGTACATCTGAAGCTGGACACACTGAGCTTGACCCGCAGTAATCCCTGGCGGCGCAATATACGCCCTGCATATGACTTGGCACCCGAAGCAACCGTCAAGCCTCTTCATGTGGCTGGTCAGGATCTTTGGGTCTCCGCCATAAATGCCGCCTGGGCCACCGTAAGCAGGGACAACTGGTTTTGCCTGAGCCCTGAGCAGTTTTCGAGCCTTAAACACCGATTCGACCAAATCCTTGGGCTTCGCAACCGGTACGCTCCCGGTTCCCCTTATTGACAGGGCCTTGAGGTTCTTTGAACCCATCACTCCGCCGAAGCCGCATTGACCAGCAGCATCACCTGAGTCGTGAAGGATTGAGGAAACCCTAGTCTGGTTTTCACCCGCTGGGCCAATTAGGACACTTCTGACGAGTCTGGGATCGTAACGTCCTGCCTGAGGCTTCTCTGAACCAGTTATCTTATGGTCATTGGCAAGATCATCTTGGATCAACTTCTGGCTCTTGATGGCGTCAGTGCCCCAGATTTTGCTCGCGCTTCTAATCTCCACTAGATCGTCGTAGATGAATACGTAGCTGGGTTTCTTCGCTTTGCCCTGAACAATGACCGCATCGTATCCTGCGAACTTTAGCTCGGCTCCCCAGTGTCCGCCCATTCCTGAGTGTGACGGGTACTCCTTAGGGTGCTGAGGCGCGAGAGAACCGATGCGGCAGCGTCCATTAGTGGGTGTGTTTGTGCCTGTGAGTGGTCCTGTTGCGAAGACGATTCTGTTCTCAGGATCAAACGCCTTTACTTCAGGTGAAACCTCATCCCACATGACTTTGGCGATTATGCCTCGTCCACCGATGAATTTCGGGGCATAGTTTGTAGTCGGCTCAGTCGTAATTTTATCAGACGTTAGATCTACTCTTAGGACCTTACCTTTCCAACCGAACATCTTCTATTCACCTATCTCCTATTTACCACAAGATTCCTCTGAGTTCATCTTCACGCTTAGCTTTAGCTTCAGGAGGCCTCCAGATTATGTTGCCTTGGCCGTCGTAGCCGTTGGAAACACCTTGATCTGAGCTAGCATACATGATGGCTCCTACTGGGCAGAACCTGACACATTGAGGCTTTCCGCCGCAGAGGTGACATTTGGTCACTACTTGCTTCTTCGAGTTGAACCTAACTCTTGAGATATCGAATATCTTAGCGCATCCCTCGACGCACTGTTGGCACCCGATGCACTCTCTTGTATTGACGACACGCGCATTAGTGCCTGGTGTAGTGTCGGGAGTTAGCTTGCCTGATAGCAACGAGGTAAGCCTGACCTCCATCTGCGGAAAACCGCCCTCCGTACCTGTGTCAACTTGTAGCGCACCTGTTGGACAGGAGTAGAGGCAACCTGGCCAAACACATTGAGAGCACGGATTAGGCAGATAGTCGCCCTCAAAGTAATCCTTCAGTATCTGAATTCTAGCTAGATCCGGCTGGCACTCACCTTCATTGAAGACAGTGCAGGCTGCTTGACAGCTTCTGCAGCCACCGCACACCTCCATATCGGTTACAACGACACCCTTAGACTTCGGCGGTGTCCTCGGCTCATATTGGTGATTGAAGTAGCCGACTGTCGAGGCAGCCTCAACGGTTGCTACTGCGCCAACTATAGCGGCGCCAGCTATGAACTTTCTACGTGAAGTTTTTGGCATACTTGATTCTTCACCCATTTATTATCACTTTTTACTTTCCTTTTTCGTGCGGTGCAGGAATTATCTCAGGCTCCTCAGTGGAAGAGAAGTGCTTCTCCTGATAGCGCCTTGGCACCCAACCAGTTATCATGCTCCTGAATGCCGGCAGGTTCTCCAGCCTTACAGAGAAGTAGAAGTGCATCACCACCATCGCGACGAGCGCAAAGGTTAGCACATCATGGAGAACTCTAGTCCAGTAGAGCAGGAAATCAAAGTCAACATTGAAGAACCAGACTGGGACAAGCCAACGGTAATTAGCACTTAACATTAAGCCAGTTGCACCGATCAGAATGACAACTACTGCAATGCCGATGTGAAGCATCTTCTGACCAGGGTTGTACTTGTGGAACTTTACGTACTCTCTTGATCTGCCTAGGAAGTTTTTGGCCATAATATTCTGAGCCTTAAAGTCGGCTTTAGACGGCAATTCGCTCCAAAAGACACCTCTTATCCCAGTATCGTATGTGATGTGGAATATCAGTGAGCCTAGGAGGGTGAATGCTGCATATCGGTGCAGATCGTAAATTAACGGAGTGTATGTGGCTCCGATAACAGTCTGTGCGAACACGGATAAAGGCTGCAATCCGAAAAGATTTAGATCATAAATAGTTAATCCAGTCCAGAGGAGTATAAGCAAGCTTGAGAGGTTTACCCAGTGATACACTCTCTGGGGAATATCGTGTCGTCTAACTCTTTCATCAGTCATTTCAATGATCTCCCCTGAGAGGAGGGTTGATATGCCTGATTATGAAGTGAACAGCTACGACTGTGACAGCGGCTACGACCACGATTAACCCTATGTTATCGTCAAGCCTGTTCTGCCATATATTCGGGGTATACAGCGCGTTAACTAATGTCCGAAGCACCATGCTCCGCCTGTTCGATATAGAAGATGCTGTGTTAAAAAACCTTTTCGAATGAACAGTTTTTCATCAGATGAATTGCTGGTAATAACTTAGCTTGAATCACAACTTTCTGTTAACAGAACGCCGATAAACAGGTATCTTTTGACGACCAATACCCGCTTATTCCATCGTCATAACTTTATGACGCCTTATGCCGGCACCAATCAGCAGTAAGGATGGTTCATTCTAGATTAACAGGCAGTGTGAGCCGGACGAGCGGCCTTCCGAATATGGCAAATGACGGTTTGATATTGGGGAGAGAATATTCTGATTATAGCCCGTCTGGAATGTAGTTGTTATTCCTTAGCCACTCGACCTGTGAGATGGTGTATCTCCATACGATGTCGGCTCTATCGTCCTTAAAATCCCAAGGTGCCACCAAAACCATGTCGTTCTCGCGAACCCACATGCGCCGCTTCATCTTTCCTCGGATTCTCGCCAAACGGGTCTTTCCATCGGTGCACTTTACGATGACGTGCTCTCCGCCGGACATCTTCAAAACCCGGCCGATCAACTCTCCCGCCTCGGGTAGAGTGAGCTTCTTCAGATCCGCTTCGTTCAAGACTTTACGTTTGCCGATTTTCGAGCCCTCAGTAGTCTCCGGGGGCTTTACAGATTTAACTTTTTTGATAGGTTACTTTTGAAAAGTTCTCAGGTGGGTATTCCGGAAATACTGTGAATCTTTTGGAGAAGTGGGTCAAGTTTCTCTTGTCCTACAAGAGATTTGCTGATTATCTTTATTCCTTCGCTACGCTGCCCAAGCGAAAGATCCAGTGCTCGCTGAATCGTACCCTGCGCCCAAACATCCTTGTCGGTAACCATAGGCCAGAGACCGAAGCTCTTGATGACGCTTAACCCAACAATATCATTAGCCACCCTATCACCGCTAGCCACCACCAAGTTAGTGTCCCGAACCTCGCCAGTATCATCACCCTCCCCGTAGGACACGAGGCTCTTTGTCCCATCCATCACGATGAGATCAGGCTTCACCAACACATTCAGCTCAGCAACCGCTTCCGACGGGTTCCCGCAGCTGTGAAAGACAGTGGTACTGGGGAGCCAAGAAGGATCAAGACGGCTTGACTTGTGAATCGCACCGACAAAGTTCTTCATACTCATAGTAAATCCCGCGACGTTGTGGCTTTTAATGACTGGGAGATCAATTAGCCGCTCAGCCTCGTAAACCGGTTTTGAGATACGTGTCTCAGTCAACCACTTGCCCCAAGGCATCGCCACCGTAACGTACTCCTGTTGATCCAGAAAGACCACCTCACCACCCGCCTCCTCAACAGCCTTCTGGATCCCTTGATCAGCCATAACTTGAGTAGTCTGATTATTGATGTTGGAGCAATCTCCCACTTTTACCTCCGCCGCACCCGCATCCACAAACATCTTCACAACCGCGCCAACAACAAGCGGATTAGTAACAGCCGGCGGTGGACGATTACTATTAGTGTTAGGCTTCACAAACACCTTTCTGCCTTTAACATCAATCTTCTCAATCCCACCTATCAGATCAACACTATTTTTCACCATCTCAGGGACATCCTCAGGCCTCCCACTCCCCTGAACAACACTAACGAAACTCTTACCGTTCTCCGTGTAAGGATTATTGAACCTCAGCTTAACCTGAGTACTCGTAGTAGTGGTACTTGTTGTAGTAAGATGCTTAGTCACCACATCAGCAGAGGTGGTGCGAGTCCCATTCCCAACCCCGCCCGGTTGCCCACCCAAATACAGCAACCCGCCAGTAGCGGAGAGCACAATCACAGCTCCACCCGCAGTTACAGCCAGATAGATCATTCTACGACGTGAAACAGGCATCCGACCTCAACATGACGCCGCCCCATAAATACCTTGAGTTACCTAATCCAACACCATTATCAGGACAGAACGCCAACCAAACGAAAAAACAAAAAATTTCCACCTACACTATCGCACCTAAGCAAAGACCACCTGTCCAGCCCTGCACAAACCCAACGAATCCAATACAATAAACAGCGCCCAGTTGCCAGCGTATGCAATTCTAACACACTTTTCAACCAAAAACTTCGGGGATAATCTTGCAGCCAGAATCAACGCTTTCAACAAGCGTTGCATGGCCATAGCTTCAATCCAAGCGGATCCATTAGAACAACAATTAGATTCTTACGCTCTTTTCATTGCTTTATAACCTTCCCCTAGGCCGAGGCAAGCCAGCGTAATAGTCTACTTTGTGAAGCACTGCAAGTATTGCAGAGCAACAAGTATCTAACAGCAGGATAACAGAGCAACTGGTTGCATTAACAAGTTAATTTTAGTCCTGCGGTTTAGCACCTTATATTTTGAGGACTGCTCCGGAGTTTGCTGACGACACCATCTTCGCATACCTAGCCAAGTAACCTGTCTTGACCTTCGATTCTGGGGGTGTCCATTTTGCGCGGCGCGCATTCAACTCTTTATCGGTGAGCTTAACATTCAACGTCCTCTTCTCAAGATCTATCTGGATGATGTCGCCCTCTTCGAGCAAGCCTATTGGGCCGCCGTCCGCGGCTTCAGGTGAGATATGTCCGATCGCGATGCCTCTTGTGCCGCCTGAGAATCTTCCGTCGGTGATTAACGCGGTTGTTCGACCGAGCCCCATGCCTACGAGAGCCGCTGTTGGAGCCAGCATCTCAGGCATCCCTGGGCCACCTCTAGGCCCTTCGTAACGAATCACCGTGACATCTCCAGGTTTCACCGCGCCCTGAAGAATCTTTTCACCAGCCTCCTCCTGTGATTCGAAGATATTGGCCGGGCCTTCATGGTGACGTATGTCAGGATCTACTGCACCGATCTTCAGTAGCGCTCCATCAGGTGCGAGGTTACCGTAGAGCACCATTAAACCGCCGTATTGGCTGTAAGGATTCTCCAGCCGCCTAATCACCTCATCATCCTCGATAGGGCTGTTCTCGATGTTCTCCCCTAGACTGCGGAGGGTCACAGTCTTCGCGTCGAGGTTAAGCACCCCGGGCCGCCGGCTGATCTCCTTCAAGATAGCAGAAACACCACCCGCCCGATCTATATCCTCCATATGCCACTTAGATGCGGGACTAACCTTGCAAAGATGAGGAACCTTCTCAGCCAACTCGTTAATCGTTGAAACGGAGTAGTCTACACCAGCCTCTGACGCAATCGCGAGCAGGTGAAGCACAGTGTTGGTGGAGCCGCCCATCGCGAGGTCAAGCGCCATCGCATTATCCAGCGCCGCCGACGTAATTATCTCACGGGGCTTCAGATCCTTTTTGATTAACTGCATAATCTGCCGCCCAGCCTGCCGAGCCAACTCTTCACGCTCAGGAGTTTTAGCTAGCGCAGTACCATTTCTTGGGAGAGCGATGCCAAGCGCTTCACAGAGGCAGTTCATCGAGTTGGCTGTGAAGAGACCGGCGCAAGATCCGCAGCCGGGGCAACCATACCGCTCTAGCTCCTCAAGATCTTCTTTACTGATACTTCCAGAGCGGTAAGCCCCAACACCCTCGTAAACCGAGATGAAGTCGATTGCTCGGCCATCAGGTGTTTTTCCAGCCCGCATTGCGCCGCCGCTGACAAAAATCGTTGGAACATTAACGCGCAGCGCACCCATAATCATCCCCGGCACAATCTTATCGCAGTTAGGTATGCACACTAACCCATCAAGACTATGAGCCTGGATCATCGTTTCAACAGAGTCAGCGATGATTTCACGGCTGGGGAGCGAGTAGCGCATCCCCGAGTGACCCATAGTAATACCGTCATCTACACCTATAGTATTGAATTCGAAGGGGACACCACCGGCTTCACGGATAGCCTGCTTCACAATTTTACCGAACTCTTGCAGATGTACATGTCCCGGAATTATCTCAACGAAGGAGTTAGCTACACCTATGAATGGTTTCCCGAAATCCTCCTCGGTAAGACCGACAGCTCTCAGCAAGCTGCGTTGCGGCGCCTTTTCAACACCTTTCTTGATTGTATCGCTGCGCATACTCTTCTACCCGTCAGATTCGGTAATTATGCTTTCTATTATGATTTAATTAACGCTCAGTTTTTGATAGATAAGACAGCAGCATATCATTCTTCCTGTTCGCCGGACTTGACCTCCACAGTCAACTGTCCAAGATTTGGCACGATCTCTTTGATTGCTGACTTGATGCTACGAATAATTCGCTCCGACTCCCGCACCGCTATTTCACCATTCACCTCAATATACAGATCACCAAAAATATACGGGCCGGAGTGCCTGAGCTTGACAGCGTCTACCCGCTTCACTCCGTTTATTCCCTCTGCCGTTGACCGGATAGCATCGATAATATCAACGCATTCACAGGCGTCCATCAAGACAAGCGCCGACTCGCGAACAGTTGTATAGGCAACCACAAAGACGAAGAAAGAGATGCCTATCCCAGCTAACGCATCGGCCTGCGGAAAATACGTCGCCAAAAGAACGCCCATAAAGGCGAAGAATGAAGTGAACCCACTCTTCATTGTATTATATGCGTCAAGCCGCAACGCCGCGCTCATTTCATCCTCAGCAATCCGACGCTTTATGAAACCTAGGCTCCAACCTGCGACTGCAGCAACCGCTGCAATAAATAGCACCGAGAATGAATTCGTAATCTCCACCGGTCTCAAAAGGGCGAAATATGAACGAATGAGAATAACAATACCAACACCGACTAGAATAAAGGCTACAATGACAGCAGAGAAGGTCTCAACCCGAAAATAGCCGTAGTGAAACTTGCCATCAGGCGCTCGCCCAGACACCTTCAACCCAAGCCAAACTATCGTAGAAATTATACCGTCAGCGAATGTATGCGCGCCATCAGCCAAAACCGCTACACTACCCGAAAATATTGCCACCAATATCTCTATTAGACCAACACCTAGCAAGACAAATACAGAGACCTTCGAAACGATCTCTCCTTTGGGGAAACTTGATTTAACGCTCAACACATCGTGCTCAAGGCTCAACTATGTATGGAAACCATGTTTAATACTTACTCCAAACACTATAACCTTGACGCTGCAACAACGACATATCGCTAACTAAACCACAAGAGCATTGCAAAACAATAGCGCAACAGAAAATGTGCACTCAACAATATACAAACAACATATCTAATGTTCAACCAACCGTCAATGCTGCAGATGCAGTTAACAGACAGTAATCCAGAGATGCTTCCAGAACTAGAAGTAGATATATACAGCTAGTTTAAACTATACGGAAGATGGCGCGCAACCTAGCGGTAACAATCATCTTCACGATTGTACTCATCGTTGCATTAGCCGCAGTCACGCTCGCTATGGCAACATCAACATCTGTAGGCGGATCAACCTATAGTAATGATCCTAAGAGCTGCGCATCATGCCACAACGAGCAACCCTACGTTAATGGCCACATCAGCTCCCCTCACGGAGAGGCAAATGTCACTTGCATGGACTGCCACAAATATCCAAGCCCGATTACTGATGCTAACTGCTTAACCTGTCACGAAGATTATGATCGCTCGAATAAAACCAGCTTCCCGTGGCTCTGGGTGGTCGAGGTACGCATCGTTGATGCCCACTCACACCAAGCACATATTCCTGCTAGATGCACCACCTGCCATCTCCAGCACAAGTTCGAGCTAGGTCTTCCAAGAGAAACTACTAAAAGCATCTGCAGCGACTGCCACAAACCATACGTCAAAAATTAGTTGTTACATGTAAAAAAGTGGCCTCGACGGTGTTCATCTTATTAAAGACGAGTTACCTGTATTGTCAGGGAGCTTCGATTTATGATTGAACTGAACGAAGTGACTAAAAAGTACGGAAAGTTCAACGCAGTAGATGATGTGAGCTTCAAAGTTGACAAAAACGAGCTAATCGCCCTGCTAGGCCCTAACGGCGCAGGAAAAACCACTATTTTGAAATGCATAATCGGCTTAGTCGCCTTCAATGGAAGCATCACAGTCGACGGGTTAGATGTGAAGAAGAGCGGTGTAGATGTTAGGAGACGAGTAGCCTATCATCCGCAGCATGTCTCGCTCTACAACCACATGAGCGTGGTAGACAACCTGAAGTTTTTCGCGGGGGTCAAACGGCTCGACGGAGAAACAATCAACAGAAGCCTTGAGGAGAACGGATTGAAAGATCATGCTAGCAAAAAAGTTTCAGAACTCTCCGAAGGGTTGAAGCAGAGGCTAATGCTCGCCACAACCCTTCTAGGGGACAGCCCCATTATTCTCTTCGACGAGCCATCCGCTAACCTCGATATCAGAGGCGTACTCGCCTTCAAGGAAGTGGTTGACTCGCTTTCACGAAAAGGAAAGACAATCATCCTATCCACACACCTCCTCAGCGACATTAACGAAATCGCTAACCGGATTATTGTGATGAATCAAGGAAGATTAGTCGCAGAAGGCTCCATCAGCGAAATAATGAGGAAGGTCGAGTTAAACACCCGCATACTCATAACTCTCGGCAAAAAAATCGAGAGTGAAGCAGTAAACAATGTTGAGGAGATGTTGACAAAGGCTGGAGCCAAGACCGTCGACATCAAAGCCGACCGCATCATAGTCTCACTGGAAGTGCCCGACAAGATAGCGGTGCTTAGAGCACTAGATGAATCGGGCTTAATCATCAAAGACTTCAGAGTCTACGATCCAAGCTTAGAGGACGCCTTCCTCAAAATCACCGGTGACCAGCCGAAGCGAAGTAAAAAGGAGGTGTAAACAGGTAATGAGACTTCCACCGATTTTGATTATCGCCAAGAAGGAGTTCAAGGACTCCATTACCAACAGATGGTTTCTTGTCCTCTCAGCACTCTTCTTCCTCTTAGTGCTTCAGATACCCTACATATCCCTAGTTTTACTAGGACTCTTCCCCTACTCGAACATACCGGGTAAGATAGGAACGTTCCTGAGCGTCGCAACCTCGCTTGGTGCCTTAATCACAATCAGCATCGGCGCACTAAGCATCTCCGCTGAAAAGGAGCAGAGAACAATATCCTACCTGTTGTCACAACCCATTAGAAGAATCGATGTTCTCATCGGCAAATACATCGGATTATTCCTAACAATCTCGGTGATAATGATCATCGGCGTCGGACTAGCACTGCTGCCCTCATTCGGAGGCACGAACGTAGCGGAGATGGGAATGCACGACTTCTTCTACGGAGTTATAATACTTGTAGGAATGTCAGCAGTCATGCTTGCAATATCCTTCGCCATATCAGTAGTATCAGCCAGCCGAGTGATGGCCATATCGATAGCACTCTTCATCTGGCTCTTCATGACAGTAATCTACGACATAGGGCTACTCGGCATAACCTTCATAGCATCAGGTGAAAGCCAATCCTTCCTCTACTTCATACTTTTCAACCCGATAGAGACCACCCGCATCATCGCCTTCATCCTGATCCGGCCAGAATTCTCACCCAGCATCTCCGAAAACTTCATGATACGCTACTTCGGCTTCAACGGATCCCTAGTGCCCCTCACAATATCAATGGGAGCTTGGTTCGCAGCAACAATGGTGTTCTCGACAATAGAGTTCTACCTAAGAGACAATTAGCTAACCGGCCCAGATAGACTGATGAACCTAGCGGCAAACGACTAGTTGCAAGGTAACTGCCTAGCTAACTATATACTAACTGTAGCGGGAGATAATACCACTTTTTAGAGTATCCACAGCTTTGACAGCAGGAGAGTTAGGCGCATAATCTAACGGGGCTATCCGTGACATATCGGCCTGCTCCATCGACTCATCATACGGGACAGATGCAATTATCGGCATCCCAGAACCGACAAGAGCCCGCTCAATCAAAGTCAAATCCTCGTCTCGCTTAACCTTGTTAGCTACAACTAGAACTGCCTTAACACCCAGATCCGTAGAGAGATCTTTGATACGCTTAGCCGTCTCAATCGACTGCATCCGAGGCTCAACCACGCAAAGCATCACATCAACACCTCGAACAGTTCCACGACCAAGATGCTCAAGCCCAGCCTCCATATCCATCACAACCGCCTCCTTCACCGAGACCAGAAGATGCCGCATCAAAGCCTTCGCCAACGCATTCGTTGGACACATGCAGCCTGAGCCTCCTGACCGAACAGTACCCATCACAAGCAACCTAATGCCATCAGGCCCCGGGACACCGTACTTCTCAGCAATGTCGAAAACAGTCGGGGTCATGCTGAAGACCGCGCCTGAAGAACCTGGCCTCGCACCCGTGCGCTCCTCAATCAAGTCATGATCCTCCGAGAGAGGAACAATCTTGGCAGCAACATCAGCGGGCACCCCGATAGAATAGGCTAGGTTCATAGAAGGATCAACATCGATCGCCAACACCTTGTAGCCGTCTCTGGCCAAGAGTCGGGCTAAGGTGCCTGAGATCAGAGTTTTACCTACCCCGCCTTTGCCTACGACGGCCAGCTTCACGCTAAGGCTTCACCTTTTGAAACTGGGGAATCTCTAGCTTCTCCACCAGCGCCTTAACAGCCTTCAGAGCAGGGGAGTTGTTAGGCAGATCTGGAATAGGTTTTCCAGCCAAGTCGTACTCCTGAACCGATGAGTCTTCAGGAATAACTGCGATGCACTTGAGCCCTGAAGCCGCCTCCAAATCCTTGACCTTATCCATGAACTGCGGAGGAACCCGGTTTATCACTAGGAAGACCTTGTGTATACCCACGTTCAGCGACTTGATAAGATCACCAACTCGTTTAGCAGTCAGCACTCCCTTAGCCGTCGGATCAGTCACAACCAGAAGTATGTCTATATCGCGGGTTGTCCTTCGACTGAAATGCTCCAGCCCAGCCTCAGTATCCACAACCATAAGCTGGTATCTCCCGGCGAGCTCATCCATAATTTTCCGGAGCAAATTGTTAACGTAGCAGTAGCACCCGGGGCCCTCTGCTCTACCCATAACTAGCAGATCGAAGCCGTCGAACTCCTCAACAGCGCTCTGAAACAGGTAGTTGAAGTACTCCTCTTTAGTCTGAGTCGGACCAAGCTTATCCCGGTTCTCCAAAAGCAGCTCGCGCGCACGCCCTACTGAGAGCTCAGCCTTGACACCTAACGCCTCGTTCAGATTCGAATTAGGATCCGCATCCACCGCCAGTATCGGATTACCGTTATAGTTCTTGAGAAGAGAAACCAGTAGCGCCGATATAGTGGTCTTACCGGTGCCTCCTTTACCTGAAACAGCAATGCTAAATGTCAAATCCGTCTAATCCTCCTCTGGCGAAATACTGAGATTATCTATCTGTTAGTCACCTAATACTTTTGCCAACGCTCTCGCGCAGCGCCGCGGTCTCTGCGAGAATCAGCCGCTCAGCCTCCACATCAACCTCGAGGACAGCAGCATTCTCAACTTTAACAGAGTTACCCAGCACATCTTTCAGAATAATCGAGCTGCCTTCAGCTTTGGCGTACACGATGTCCTCCGCCACAACCTCTACGTTACCGCGCCTCTTCTTGACGAAGACCTTGAACTCGCACATTACAGATACACCTACAAACAGCTTCGATAAACTTGAAATATTTATAGATATGCAGCGATTCACATCTCTTTGGGATGCAGAGCGGTTGAGGAATACGCTACCATACCTCTTCATTATTCCAGCAATCCTCGTACTACTGCTGGTGGAGGGATACCCGATCGCTTACTCGCTATACCTTAGTGTAACCGAGTTCAACCCCACAACTCCAGAGCCGGTATACATCGGTGCAGCCAACTACCTGAAGATGATAACTGATGCCAGCTTCTGGACATCAGTCAGAGTCACCTTACTCTACGTTTTCGGAACAGTAACCCTGTCCTTCCTACTTGGCTTAACCTTCGCCATGCTCATCTTTCGAGACAAAGGCTTCAGGCGTCTACAGACCATCTTGATTCTGCCCATAGCTGTTTCACCCATAATCGCCGGAATATTCTTTGCACCCCCAGCGATCTGGGATGATTTCAATGTAGTTCTCAAATATGATCTTGGGCTACCGATGGTCAACGTATTCGATCCGAACCTGGCCTTTACGTTCATCGTTGTTTCAGACGCTTGGCTCTGGACACCGCTCTTTATGCTGGTCATACTGAGTGTACTTCAGACAATACCTAAAGGAATCTTCGAAGCAGCGGAGATTCATGGTGCCTCAGCATGGCAGAGCTTCAGACAAGTAACTTTACCGATGCTCATGAGGAGCCCAGTTATCTACATAATTGTCGCGATACGCTCGATCGATGCGTTTAGATCCTTTGAGATTCCCTTCACATGGGCAGGATGGATTGGTCAAGAAAGCATTGGGACACCAATAGATACGTTGAGCCTGATGATGTATAAGATGCTGAGCTTCCCGGTCTACGGATCACCTTACTCATACATCGCAACTATAGCGCTTACACTACTACTCATAAGCCTAGTTGTGACAACCATCATCCTGAGAGTTGGACGACGAACCTGGGAGGCACGTTAAACTTTGAATCAAGACATCAAACGTAAACTGCGCAAAGCGCGGCGTACACTAATCTACGTCTTGGTCTGCCTGTGGGTCCTTTGGCCAATTTCCATCATGATTTTGGAGAGCTTCCGCATAGATCTCAGCCCGCTCCTAGCGGGAAAAGGAGTAGGATGGATAGGAGGCGTTCCATTCTTCAGCGGTGGATTTCGGCCTAGCACAATCAATTACTTTAACGCCTTCGCCTTCGACGCGTTTCCAATACTTGTCTTTAACACGGTGATAATCGCACTTTCAAGCGTTTTGACAAGCTTAGTGATAGGAACTCCAGCGGCATTCACCTTGGCTAGGCATCACTTCCGAGGCAAGGGCCTATTTGAGTTCCTGATACTGATATTGAGGACAATCTCACCCTTCGCTGTAATTGTGCCCTTCTACTCGATTTACGCGCATATCGGTCTCTGGGACACCTATCAAGGTATGATGGTAGTCTACTGGGTGATAAATCTGCCCGTAGTCGTATGGATGATGCGCGGCTTCTTCCAAGACATTCCTCGAGACATCTGGGAGGCGGCTTCCGTCTACGGCGCATCCGA
>JACPRH010000030.1 GCA_016190055.1 Nitrososphaerota archaeon
AATGCTCAACAAGACAATGAACCTCACAGAGCCTACAACCAATGCAGAACTCCTCATTAATTTGAATCTTCAAGGCCTCACTTACTTTCTAGTTCTGTTACCAAACGGCCGCTCAAATCGGTAATATAAGATTTAACTCCACCACTTAACCTTTCAGGTGCCCTCTGTTCAAATCCCTTGCACTTGTGTAATGCGTTTTTACACTAATCAGAGCTGTTAAGATATTGGTTGACGTTGAACAGATTCCACAATCAACCAACCACTAACTCAACAGAGCGCTCTATCGATATTGTAACTCCCACCCTTATAGATTCTCAAGAAATTCGTCTCTAGCTATCACGCAATCGTCTAATATTACCCTTAGCAATCCAACTTGGATTTCTTTGGCTGGAACCGTCACGTGGATTTCTCCATTGTATAGGGTGACGTGACTTCCCTTCTGCCTTATCACGCTGAAGCCGAATTTATTGCAAAGAATTTTGATGAGTTCTAGACCATGTATCGGCGTTAATCTATTCAAGCAAGCCAGCCGAGCCTTCAGAACGCCTTTTCTAAATAACGCACTAGACTGGATTGAGCGAAGCAACTCTTTTGATAGCTTTCTCTCTAAGCACAGAAAGATGCAGATCCAAGGCCTCTTCAAAGTTCTTTTTGGCTTCGGTCAACGTCTCCCCTACTGTGCAGACGCCAAGAGAGGAGCATGCGATCGAATAGGTACCGTCCTTCTCCTTAATGACCTTGGCTTCAATGTCTTTTATCTTGATAGACATCATTTCGACTTACCCGCCCCATTACTTTAAAGCTTTTGTCCCTTCACAGTCAATCAAAAAGTGACCTGATTGTTTAGCCCGTTTGAGTGAGGCACGGTTAGCCGTATCCCCTCACCAAGCACCAATGATTTCCAACGATCTATTCAGTAAGGTGTCCGGCAAGAGGATACGAGACATAGGTGCCTGCCTCAAGGCATATTCGCTCGCGTTGGAGCTATTTGACAAATACGTCAGTCTCCCTTCAGCTCCCAACATCCATTATCAACCGAACGTGATGTACACAGGCCTGATGCAGCTCTCCATGAACGGAGGATACGCCGAATCCACTATGATGGATCTCAGGCTTAGGTATGGGATAGACGCTCCTTGCGGAGGCGCCTTCCTGTACAGGCTGAAGACGCTCAAGTATGAAGAGTGGCACTTGAGGCTCAAGGGCGTCAACGATGCCGTGCTCTCCCTGGTGTCGAGCCTCGGGCTGCTCAGAGAACCGGTAATCTGCGCCATCGACTACACCAAGGTGCCGTACTACGGAGAGTTCAACCGCTACGTGACGAGAAGCAAGCATGAAAGAGGTACGAGCCGCTTCTACGAGTACGCCACGATAAGCATCGTTCAGGATGGGTTGAGGCTCTGTATCTACTCAAGGCCGGTGACCCTGCTTGACACGAAGGGAGAGGTGGTGAGGGAGCTGATAGAGGAGACCAGAAAAAGAGGTGTGAGAATCAAACTTATCCTCCTCGACAGGGCCTTCTTCACAGTCGAATGCATCAACCTGCTCAAGGAACTCGGACTGCAATTCATCATGCCGTGCGTGTGCAACGAGAGGGTGCAGGGCGCAGTGAACTCGTTCGGCGGGAAGGAAGGAAGGAAGATTTCTCTTCTCGATCCACGACAGCTCAAAGAATGAAGCTGCCTTCACGATGGTGGTGTACTGGAGCAGGGAGAAGAGGAAGTTCATTCCATTCGCTACGAATGTCGAGGGGAGGAGCGTGAGAAGGCTCGTCAGCACGATACCGAAGCATTACAGGAAGAGATGGGGGATTGAGACATCGTTCAGGAAGGTGAAGGAGGTCTTCCCCATGACCACGTCACCACTGCCCGCGGTAAGACTCGCCTACTTCATGGTGGCGATGATACTCTACAACCTCTGGCAACTCGTGAACATCATGCTCATCGCCACCGAGAAGGAGGGAATGACAGGCGGGTATCGGGTAACGATGCCCTTCATGATAACCGTCCTATGCGCTCACTTGAATGGAAGACTCTGACTAACTATCAGCGAGATAGATGAAGGAGGTGATGCGACTCACTTTTTGATTGACTGTTGATGGAGAAACAAATAATTCATCCCACTGCTAAAGCATGTGGGGTTTCTTTGTTTCCCCAAACCACTTCATTGGCTAAACAGCCTAGTCGGACAATCAGCACCAGTCATCGTACCAACAAACACAGACACAAAGAAGAAGCAACAACAGCAACAATAAGAAACCAGAATAATCATCTCGACAGCAGCGTAGGGCAGATTTGAAACTGCTCTACGCTACCGGTTCGTTTAGATACGTTTTTAGTTAGAGACGACGTATCCAGAAGGCAGAGTTAGGTGAGATACGGTGAGATCTACGATAGCGGCTGTTGCTCTGCTTGTTCTTTTGACTGCTCCTGCGGTCTTGGGGTTAGCTGAGGCGCCGCCATCTATCTTTCTAGGAGTTGAGCCGCCGTCTCCAACCATCGCTGTCGGAGGCTCTTCTAACCTCACTGTTAGTGTGTATCCGCAGGGTAAATGGAGCGTTGGCCACATCAGCTATTTCAACGTCACAAACCTGCCTAAAGGAGTGACCGCGACCTTCGATCCTGGGAAGATAGACGGGATTCCTACGAACGGAGTCGCTTCGACGCAGATGACGATTAAGGCGGCGCCCGACGCATCTCAAGGGGCAGTAGTCTTGACGGTGTTCGCTTTCGGAAGGGAAGATCAGGAGGGCGTCAACCTAAACGCCAGCATCGAGGTCCCGCTGAAAATCGCACCCGCAATAACAACAACCATTAACACAACATCCACCACAAAAACCTCAACCAACACAACCACAAAAACAACCACGCTGCCAAGCAACACAACCTTTACGATAGCCACAAAAACCAATCTAACAACCATCACATTAACCACCACAAGCTACAACACAGTAACCTCCCTAGCCACAGGATCAAGATCCACCTACGCAGGCGTATTCCAACCGATCCCCGCACCAGACCCGACAATCCCCATAGCCGCATTCATAATAGTCCTCATCCTAATCGCAATCGCATTCCTAGCATTCCGCGGCAAAATCGGATAAAAACAAAGCAAGCAAGGAGATTCTGCTCGATTAAGGTTGATGACTAAACAGATATGCGCCGGATGTAGAAACGACAATTTGATTGACGCTTCATTGCCTATTGTTTTGTTCTTCTCTGCATAAGCAGAGTAACCGCCAAAACTACTGTAGCTACCGTGGCGCTTATTGCCCAACCATAAGCTGTGGGATCTGTGGTTCCCTCTTGTGCTGTTGCAGTAGGTACGGCAGTGATTGTGCCTGTGAGCGTATTAGGCAAGGTTGTTGTTACAGTAGTTGTCACGGTTGTTGTAGTAACGGAAATAGTAGAAGAAGGGGTGGTGCTTGTAGTTGTTGTCGCATCTGGAAGCGGTTCTCCGCACTTGCCCACTACGAGGGTGAAGTAGCCATCAAATCGGGTAGCGGTTTTGTTGTTGAATACTTCGTTGTATAATATGCTGCCCGGTCCCGGCAGTGCTGTGGCTATGACTTTTACCTTGTAGGTTCCATTTGGTGTATCAGGCGAAACATCAACTCTCATAGGGAAAATGATGCCAGCCCAGTTCCAGTATGATAACAAGACGGGGTTTGGATAGATGTCCGCCGTTACACCTTTAGGGGGATTTGCTAGCGTCAGATTTACTGCTCCTTGGAAACCATCCTCAGGCCTTAGTTTGATTGTGTACTCTGCTGGGCACTTAGGGGCGGCTGCCCAGCCACGCTCAAACTCAAGCGAGACACTTGGCGGAGGCGGCCCACTTATAGCAAAGGCAGACTCAGGAACCATCAGAGCAGCAGCTAACACAACTAACAGGGTTACTGCAACATGACGGCTTTTCCCAAACACTCGAAAGATCGCGTTAAAGCAATACGAAGTTACAGATAAGGATTCAGTCGTGAAACAGAGTTAACAGAATCCGACCCATCTCAAATAACTTAACATTACCCGCAACAGAGGTTATGAGACAAATTTGGAGGCAAAGACAAAATATATCCCTTATATGTTGAACCTGTGAGCGAGAGGGAGCGTTAGTAGCAAGTTGAGGCTGATTCTTGTCGGCTTTGGGGTTGTGGCGCGGAGCCTAACGGATATTCTTACAGTGAGGAAGCAGGAACTTCTTGAACGGTACGGTATGCATCCGCGTGTAGTCGCCATTGTTGATAAGGGTGGTTCAGTGTTGAACCCAAAAGGCCTTGACTTGGATGAGGTACGGCGGGTTAAGAGCGAGTTTGGCACAGTAGCTGAGACTCCTGAGTATGGGAGTAAACGCACCTCAGCTGTCGCTATTATCGATGAAGTTGATGCTGAGGTTGTTGTGGAGGCTACGCCGACTAATCTTGAGACAGGTGAGCCGGGAATGACTCACATCGAGACGGCTTTGAAGGCCGGTAGACATGTTGTGACGGTGAACAAAGGCCCCTTAGCCTTAGCTTTGCCCGCGTTGATGGAGATGGCTGCTTACAACTGCGCTTATCTCAGGTTCAGCGGGACAGTCGGAGGCGGAACACCTATCCTCGACTTTGGACGCAAATGCCTCACCTCAGACAAGATCCTCTCAATCGAAGGCATCCTGAACGGCACAACCAACTACATGCTGACAGAGATGGATAAGCTAGGGTTAACCTTCGAAGAGGCGCTTAAAGCAGCCCAGGAGAAAGGCTACGCTGAAGCCAACCCGGCTCTTGACGTTGACGGCTGGGATGCTGCTGCGAAGGTGACGATTATGGCTAACTGGCTCACAGGCCGCGAAATCACTTTGAAGGACGTGTCAGTCAAAGGCATCCGAGACGTGAAGCCTGCTGATTTGAAGAACGCGGCTAAGCAGGGTGGGGCGGTGAAGCTCATTGGAAGAATCGGTGACGGAGAAGACGATATCAGCGTCGCACCGACCCTAGTTAAGCGGGACGATCCTATCTGCATCGGGGGAACGTTGAACGCTGTTCGCTTCCACTCTGAGTTCGCGGGGAACGAGATAATAATAGGGAAAGGGGCAGGGGGTCCTGAAACTGCAAGCGCAGTGCTGAGAGACCTCCTAGAGATCCGGGAAAGAATGTCGGTGAATTAGAAGAATGAGTAGAAGAAGGAGAATTGTGTTAAAGTTCGGCGGGACATCCATCGGAAACGCTGAGCGCATCAAAGATGTAGCTAAAAGCGTCGCCGAAGCAGCTAAAGAAAACCAGGTTATCGTCGTCGCCTCCGCTATGAACGGCATCACCGACACCTTGATCCGGATGAGTGATCTTGCGAAGAGCTGTCATCTCGACAAGCTTCGAAGCGAGCTGGAAAAACTGAGGGAGAGACACCTACAGGTAGTGGAGGACTCTATCAGCAACCCGAAGATCCGCAGCGAAGTCCGAAAAACAGTCGAGGAGCGGATAAACGCGTTAGAAAAGGTGCTTGAAGGCATCTCCATCCTAGGAGAGATGACCCCAAGATCAAAAGACCGAGTAATTTCATTCGGAGAACAGATATCCGCACCGATCGTCAGCGGCGCTATCACAGACCTCGGATTAAAGACAAAGCACTTCACAGGCGGCGAAGCCGGCATCGTAACCGACGACGAGTTCGGTGAAGCTAATCCGCTGATGAATATTACGAAGATGAAGACCGGCAAAACACTCGAACCGCTCCTAAACGAGGGTGTAATCCCGGTTGTCTCAGGATTTATCGCAGCCACCCAGACCGGTGAAATCACAACGCTTGGAAGAGGAGGATCCGACTACACAGGCACCATCCTAGGCGCCGCCCTCTCAGCTGACGACATCTGGATCTGCACCGACGTTAACGGCATGATGACCGCGGACCCCAAGATTGTGCCGGATGCGCGCACCATACCGAGACTCTCCTACGCTGAAGCATTGGAAATGACGGTGTTCGGCGCAAAGGCGCTGCACGCAAGATCACTGGAGCCGGTGATGGAGTACAACAGGCCGCTCTGGGTCAAAAACACCTTCGATCTAAAGCACCCCGGCACCCTGATTACACGAGATCAGAATGTGGCTGACGGCGAAGTCGCCAAGTCAGTCGCGCTGATCCGCGATGTAGCGATGATAAACATCGGCGGAGCAAGCATGGTTGGGAAACCCGGGATAGCTGCTAGAATCTTCCAGATACTGGGACAGAACAGCATCAACATCCTGATGATATCACAAAGCGTCTCCGAAGCCAACATCAGCATGGTGCTACGGCGCAGCCACCTTGAAAAGGCTGTCAGCGCCCTTGAGATATCGCTCCTCGGAAAAGGCTTTGCTAACCAAGTTAACGCAGAAGACGACGTCGCAGTGGTAGCAATAGTAGGAGCAGGAATGAAAGGCGCACCGGGCGTAGCCGCCCGAGTCTTCAAAGCTGTTGCGGATCGCGGCATTAACGTGCGTATGATTGCTCAAGGCTCCTCTGAGCTAAACATCTCCTTCGTGGTGAAGGAGGAGGAGTGCGAAGAAGCTGTCAGAGCACTCCACAAAGAGTTCAAACTAAACCAAGCGCCTTAAACCGCGAATGAACGAATGAAAGAGACTTACTCCTTCTTTTTCTCGCGGCGTAGCTGGCCGAAGTCGTAGAAGACTGCTTCTTCGTCTCCAACAACCCAGCCGTTATGCCCAGGAGAAATGTCCACGATGTCGCCGGGCTCTATGTCCATCTCTTTACCGTCATCCGAGACTACGTGCAGTCTACCTTTCTCCTGAAATCCGAAGTGACGCAGTTGACAGGATTCAGCTCCTTCAGAGGATTTGTCATGCTTCGATTTCCAGCCGGGTTCAAATGTGATTTTCGCCACCTGTACACCTCCAAGGTCTACCGTCTCAGTCCTTACATTTGGGGATGTGTGGACATCATCAGGCCGGTTGAAACTCTTCTTCTGCAGACCACCTATCGATACGCTAGAGACCATAGAAGTTATAGTGGCCTCCCGATAAATAAAAGATGCTGGTAACTAACTGATACCCTATGTTTCGTTGCACAATTTAGCTTGACACTTTAATGCAACATGGTAAGGTGCCTGCGACAGCCTATTTTTTGCGAGGCGGTTACTGCCCGGGGATGCCTATTTTGAGCACAGATATCGTGTATGGGGCTTCTGTTTTGCTGTTTGTGCCTCCGGGAAAGTCTGCATTCGACACATACAGACGATCTTGGTAAAAGGCGAGGCTTGCCGGCGCTTCGAGTTCGCCGTTGACGCCGGTGGAGTTGCCGTTTTGCGCGACGATTACTTTTGCTCCTTGAGGCGTTAAGGCGGATATTGTGTTGACTGAGTTCTGGGCGATGTAGAGGTTCCCAGCTGAGTCGAGAGTTAGTCCGTCAGCACCTGGAAAGTCATTAGCTGAGCCGAAGATTGAGACGTTACCGTCCTTTATTTTGATGACGCTGGAGTCTCCGGTGTTCGTTACGTAAATAGTTCCGTCATTCGTAACCGCGATGCCGTTAGCCCCGATTGGTCGCTGGGTATTATGCGACTTGATCAAGTCATTATCTAGGAACAGTGAGACTCTGCCGTCCTTGTCCACCTTGTAGATTGCACCCTGTCCTGATGAGGCTACCAGCAGGTTCCCGTCTCTGTCAAAGACCAGCCCGTTCGGAATAGGTATTCCAGAGGCGAATATCGTGACATTACCTTCTTGAGTAATTTTGCGGATGCAGTTACAGCTTCTCTGAGGATCCCCGAAGTTAGCGTCAGCAACGTAAATATTGTCTGTAGCATCAACAGCTAAGCCTAGTAGACTACCGTTACCCGGAACCCTTGCGAAAATACGTTGCGCCCCGGTCTGATCAATAATAACTACTGCGCGCTCAGCCAGCAGACTAGCGTAAACATTACCTTTCGAATCTGTGATGATTCCCTCAGCGTTAGACGGGGTCTGCGAGGCACCGTCGGTGTCCTGGATTGTTACAAATAGCTCGGGCGTGCTTTTCCCCGGAACCTTAGGTTGATTCGCAGCAGGTTGAAGTAGAAAGAGCGCTGCCGCCGCCACCACGATAATTACCACGACGACAAGAATCACAATTACGTAACTATTCTTCACAATGACATGTAAGTAAAAGAGAATTATTAATCTTGCCGCACATATCCTCATGTAAATATAGAATATTAGTCCACGAATAAATGATGAAAATGGGTTAACCGTACGTAGCCAGCACTAGGCACCCATGCATGTCGATTCCTTCTTCTTTTTTCCACTCCTAGGTTCTTTCCTGCTCACGGATTCGGCGGCGCGCTCCTCTTAGCTGAATTGCGAAGGACGGGATGAATGCGACGGATCTGATTATGAATAGGGCCCAGAATGTGGCGGATCCGATTATGAATAGGGCCCAGATGGTTCGCGCAATATCGTTTGTAATCCAAGTTACAAGGAACTGGAGAGGCCAAGGCACTACATCAGCGAAGTGAGAGAAGTTGAAGGGGAAGACCATGTACAACCAGAATGCTGCGACCGTCCACAGAGATGCCACCATTAGCTGCAAAACTAGAGACCTATCCTCTCTGATGCCGAGGGCAATGACATTAGCTGCGATTACCGCCGAAGAAAGTATTGAGCCGTAGAACAACACCTGCTCAACCAAGCCGAAGCTTGGAAGGAAGAACCCAGTAGCCCATGTCTGATGAGCGGCGAAGAACGCAACTGTAAGGAGCGCGAAGAATGAGCCCGCTATCGCATCTGACCACTTATACTGGTGAGGAACGCTGCCGAGAACAACCCCACCACCCCTTTTAGTGCTGCTAGGGACGCTCATCTTTCACGGGCCACCTCCTCATACTGTCTTCGCTTCGCCGTCTCACGGGCGTCGTAAAGCTCCACCAAGTAACCAAGAGCCCAAGCGACCGGCAGCACAGGCACCATGATTAAGGCGGGGATGAGCTGTGGAAAGACCAAGCCGAGAACAAGCACTACGTAAAGCACCGCTGTCACTGCCAAGAATTCAATTGCTCGCCTACGTGCACCAAGACAGAGATGCCCAAGACCGAACAGCCCGAGTAGACCAGGTACCGCGGTAAGAATGAACGCCACGTCATTATTCTTTCCTTGCATCATTCCATTATTCACCTCGATCAATGCATGAGCAATCCTACC
>JACPRH010000028.1 GCA_016190055.1 Nitrososphaerota archaeon
CTCGGTTCAGCCCAGATTATTCCGCCCCATGTTATGTAGGCTACGAAGAAGCCTAGGATTGTTGAGGCGATCCAGAAGCCGGTAGCGGTCTCCTTGAAGGCGAGAAGATACACGTCTCTGGAGTCGCTTGCTCTCACTATCTGTGTTACACCGAGGGCTCCAGTTAATCCGAAGAGCATCAGACTGACCCATATCATTGCGCCGTGGACATAGACAGCTTTGACTGCGGCGCCTAGTATTCGCTCAGATGGAGACAACAGGGTAACAACAGCTGCTGCAGCAAGCAGTACAGTTATGCTGGCGATGCTCGGTTTAGAGTCGCTGATCCTCAACTTATAGTGGTTGCTGGGAGTAAGTTCCTTAAATCTTTAGGCTCTAGTAGTGTTTGGTAGCCTAAAACGTTAGCCTCATTATCATAATTTTATTCACAATTATCGTATTCTCTTCATATTAATATTGTTAGAATTCTCTATACAGAGAATTTTTAGCAAATCACCTATTTAATCTGGCTAAGGCGGAGCGCATGGGGACAAAGATACTCATAGCTTCAATACTCATCATTGGTATAATCACGCTCAGCCTCGCCGGTTTACCTGCCGTGCTCTCGAAACCGAGTGTATTCCAAGGACTGCTAAGCGCATCAGATAGGAACGTCAAACCCAATGGATGCGTCGACTGCCATCAACCTCGCCCCGACATCGGACGAGACCTCAGACTAAGCGTTCTAACCTCAGGCATCAAAAATCACACCAGCGACACCATCAATTCCGTCTCCAACTCTGAACTACCAACAATCTGCAAAACCTGCCACGTGAACCGACTCGGCAACACACTACACCTAATCCACTTAGGCTATGAAATCAACCCAGAGAACAATTCTACTATTAGCCACACTGGAGAATGTCTCTACTGCCACGCTCCGGATCAATCAACCGGCAAGATGAGCTTCAAAACAGGTTACGAAGATAAGCCTTAACGCTCTTCTGTTATGTTATTGTCATTGGGGTTCAGTTAATAAGTAGAGCGTAGTGACTGTTCGTATTGGGGAGATGTCTGTTTGCGGTCTAGGAAGGCGCTTGAAGGTTTTGAGCCTTATGAGTGGGAGACACCTAGCGCAGATATTGCTGCAAGACTCGGACTCGCTGTGGAGCAGATAATCCGGTTTGACACAAACACTTCACCTGACGTCCCGATTAGATGGCTTCGAGACCTATCTTCAAAACTGGATGAGATAGGGATTAATGATTATCCTGATACTTCTTACCTGAGCCTCAGGAAGGCTCTTTCAAAATACGTCAATATTCCCGTAGACTGGATTACTGTAACGGACGGAGCAGATGAAGGGCTTGATCTCTTAGTCAAGACGTTTATGGATGTGAGCAGCAAAGCGGTTGTCTCAGCCCCCACCTATAGCTACTACAGGACTATTGCGCAAACCGCCGGAGGTGACATCGTCTCGGTGCCTCGCCTCAAAGATTTCTCTGACGATATTGAAGGCCTGTTGAAGGCCGCTAAACGAGAAGATACTCGGATAGTGTTTCTCTGCAGCCCTAACAACCCGACGGGAAACTCGTCTAAACGTGAAGATGTTATTCAGCTGCTTGAAGAAACAGATGTAGCAATCGTGGTGGATGAAGCGTACAGCGAGTTCAGCGGCAAAACTCTCGTAGACCTAACTAATCGATATGACAACCTGATTATTCTCAGAACCTTCTCAAAGGCCTTTGCTCTCGCAGGAGCCCGAGTCGGATACACAGTCGCCTCCAAACCCACTATCGATCTCATAAACAAGGTGCGTCCACCTAACAGCCTAAGCGTCGTATCACTAGCATTAGCTGAACTGGCCGCAAACGATCTTGAAACCGTAAAGAGAAATATCAAAGCTGCTGTGCAGGAGAGAGACCGCTGCCGAAAATTCATAGAGCAGCTGAAAGGCATTCATGTCTATCCTTCTGAAACAAACTTTCTACTCCTCAGCTTCGAGAAGCTTGACCCCGACAAGGTGCACAAGGAGCTGATGAAAAAAGGATTAATCGTCAGAAACGTCAGCAAGACAAAGGGGCTTGAGAAGTGCCTGCGCTTCAGCGTCCGACTGCCTGAGCAGGACGATCTGCTTCTAACCGCCTTATCTGAAATCACGAAGAATAGCTAACCAGTTAGTTAGTTAGTTAGTTACTGCTGTAACATCTTCAAGTAACTTTCAAGCTCTTCAGCGGTGAGGCTTCCCCGCGTTTCTTGCCGAGTCGCTTTTACTGCTCCCGCGAGGTTTCCACGTCTAGCTGATTCCTCATCGGAGTAGCCTTGAATCTTTGATGCGCAAAACACTCCTAGAAAGGCGTCTCCACATCCTGTTGTGTTAACCACCTTTAGACCGAACCGGCTGGGATCAACGCCCTGTATCTTGTTTTGCCCATGCTTATGCATCATTACTGCTCCTTTCTTCCCGAGGGTAGCTATGATTTTGACGTCCGGGTTGATTTCGAGCAAAGCGTTCTTTGCGTCAACGATTTTTTCTTTGCCGGTGAGGCATTTGAGCTCAAACCGGTTCACCACTATGTAATCAGAGTTACGTATCGCTTCACCCAGCTCCTTCAATCCCTCACTGCATCTTGTGGCCGGTGAGAAGATCACGGTCTTCCCCAGACTCTTAGACATCTCAGACGCCCTGATTATCGTCTCCTTCTTCGGATCGATTATGACTATTATCTGGGCCTGCTTGATCAAGCGACTGATATGAGGATCTTCAATGTCATCGGGATTTAGTCTCAGATTAGCCTTGAATAATGTGTGTATCATTTTTCCTCCGTTGCGGTCGATGACAATGTAGGCTCGGCCGGAGATCACTTCACTCATCCGCTTCAACCCAGATGTCTCTACGCCTTCCTGCTTCAAGATCTTGATCTGCACCTGCGCTAACTCGTCTCGTCCTAAGCCTCCGATGACTGCTGCTTGCTTCGATCCGAGGATTCTGGCAGCAGCCACTGCAACGTTACCTCCTTTTCCACCCGGCACCTCCAAGATCTGTTTGACCGAGACCTCCGCCCCGACTTCAGCGAACCTGTCGATGAAGAGGTTGATGTCCCAGTTGACTGAGCCGAGTACCGCCAGAGAAACCAGTTTGCTTGAACACCTTACCCTAAGGTTTGTATCAGACGCGGTACAACTTAAACGCACAGGGATGCCGCGCAAAATCATTATCGACACAGACATGGGAGTTGACGATGCGCTGGCACTGATTTTCGCCGCTAAGCTGCCCGAGGTTCAGATAGATGCTGTCACGACTGTAAGCGGCAATGTGCATGTGGATCAAGCTACTGAGAACGCTTTGAAGATACTTGATGTGCTGGGTAAGAAGAACGTCTTGGTAGGTAGAGGAGCGGCTAAGCCACTCGCTAGAAGCCATGTGCATTCTCAGGAGATACATGGGCGGAACGGTCTCGGTGATTCGGGTCTGCCAGAGCCTCAGCTGCGAACAGTCTACGACGATGGAGTAGGCCTGCTGATACAGAGAGTATTGGCTGCCAGAAAAGGCGAGGTTACACTGGTCACTATCGGTCCTTTGACTAATGTGGCTCAAGCCTTCACTAGGGAGCCGCGTTTAGCAGACAGGCTTGACAGGGTAGTGATAATGGGCGGCGCTTACGGGTTAACAAGGTATGGTCGTGGTGGCAATGTGACTTCGGAGGCTGAGTACAACATCTATGAAGATCCTGAGGCTGCTGAGATAGTCTTTCATTCAAACGCAAGAATCACTGCAGTAGGCTTGGATGTGACGATGAATCCAAGTGCCGCTCTTACACGGCAGCATATTGATCATCTAGCCTCGAAAGGAACCGTTGTGAGCGATGTGATCAGAAAAGTCACTGCTAACATGGTGAGCCGCTGGGGTCTAGTCTATCTACACGATCCGATAGCGATTGCAGCTGCCGTCGATAAGACTCTTCTGAGAACTGAGAAGCACATGGTGGATATTGATGTTACCGAGAAAGGCATTGGAAGAACAACCATCATTAGAAGAGATGAGTCATCATCAGCAACAGGTCACGAGATTGACATCGCTGTCAATATCGATGCGAAGCGTTTCATCGACATGTTTCTTGAAGCAGTAGCCTCAAGCTGACCTGATGATTAAGTCGGTCTGCTGAGAAAGAATATAGGGGATCCTGCGCGCTTTAGTATCTTATGGCCTTGAGTCGAATTCAAATTAATCCTATTGGTGCGGTCAGATCCATTTTTGGTTCAGACTCGGGTGATAAGTGGAGCATAGTTGCTGAACTGGTTCTCGACAAGTCGTATGTTGAAGGTTTAGAGGGTATTGAAGACTATTCTCACATCATTGTGCTCTTCTGGATGGACAAGATTGTCGCTGAAGACCGGACAGTGATGAGGATTCACCCGCGGGGGATGAATGATTTGCCGGAGGTGGGTGTTTTTGCTACACGTGGCAGAGCTAGACCAAACCCGATCGGCTTAGCCGTCGTGGAGCTGCTCGGTAGAGATGGGAACACATTGAAGGTTCGGGGACTAGATGCTTTTGACGGCAGTCCAATTCTGGATATCAAGCCGTACGATAGTTATGATGTGAAGCAGAATATTCGTGTTCCCGGCTGGTGGCTGAAGATGACCAGTCAAAAACATGCTAAACACGAAGAATAGTCCGGTTAGCAGATAAGAAAGGTTAGCAAGCTCAGCGTCACTGGGTTAGTCGTGATGCGAGGATGTCTGTGAAAATTGATGGTGATGTGCGGAGCCGTTTCCCGGGCTTAACTATTCTTTTGACTTCTTTAACAGGTGTCACTATAGCTAAGAGCAGTCTGCAGCTTGAGGAGTTCAAGAAGCAGGTGCTTCAGGAGGTTTCCGGCGAGTATAAGCTTGAGGCGTTGAAGGACGTCTATTTGTTCCGCGTCTACCGGGACTTTTTCTGGGGCATCGGGATTGATCCTACGAAGACTCGTCCAGCGTCTGAAGCTTTGATTCGACGGGTTTTAGCGGGTAAACCGATACCCCAGATCAACACCTTGGTGGACGCCTACAATCTTGCCTCGATAAAGACCGGTGTCCCATTAGCGGCCTTCGACGCTGACACCATCACCGGCGAGCTGCAGGCTAGGTTCGCGAAGCCGAATGAAGAGTTCTCAGGGATCGGGATGGATAAGCCTGCTAAGCTCAAAGGAGGAGAAATCGTGATAACCGATGATGAGAAACTAGTAGCAATCTACCCTCACAGGGACTCTGATAAGACCAAGGTTCAAGAGTCAACACGCAACCTTCTCCTTGTGACCTGCGGTGCCCCAGGAGTAACCGCGGAAACTTTGTCAAAAGCAGAGCGAACTGCAGTAGATTATATCATCAGGTTCTGCGACGGACAACAGAAGAAGTAAGTAACACGTAGTATTCTTGTTAGTGATCACGGAAGGCTATTTCGGCTCCGCAGTCTGGGCATTTCTTGTTTTTGGTGATGCGCCATTCTTCTATGTGGAAGCCCCATCTTCCGACGAGAAGTGCGTTGCATTCTGGGCAGTAGGTGTTTTCGAGCTGGTGGCCAGCTACGTTTCCGAGGTAGACGTATCTTAATCCCTCTTCTTTTGCTGCGGCGTGAGCCTTTTCGAGTGTCTTGATCAGTGTCGGAGGGACATCGGTGAGCTGCCAGTCAGGATGGAACCGCGTGAAGTGGAGCGGTGTATCTGGACCCAAATTGTCGTGTATCCATCTTGCTAGTTTTCTCGCATCGTCTAGGTTGTCGCCGTATTTTGTGACGAGCAGGTCGGTGATTTCGATGTGGATGCCTTGGCGTTTCATCTCTAGGAGGGCCTCTTGGATTGCTGCGGGGTTGGGTACCATCATCTGCTTAGCTGCGAATTCGCGGTTCAGTGAGCCCTTGATCCCGACCGTCATTGCCTGAATGTATGGAGCAGCATATTCGACGGCTTCAGGTGTCATGTATCCGTTGGTGACGAAGGTGTTGAGGACGGTTCTTTTCAAGGCCTCTTTTGCTGTGTCTATTGCGTATTCGAAGAAGACGGTCGGCTCGTTGTAGGTGTAGCTTATGCTGCGGCATCCCATTCTCTGAGCTTCTTCCGCGATTTTCTTCGGCTCAATCTGCCGCATGTTGAATGGTCTTTGGGAGATGTCGTAGTTTTGGCAGAATTTGCAGCGGAAGGTGCAGCCTACGGTTGAGATTGAGAGGCTTGTGCTTCCGGGGTAGAAGTGGAAGAACGGTTTCTTTTCAATCGGGTCGATGCCTGACATCGAGATTTCGCCGTACATCGGCGCGTAGAGTATTCCTCCGATGTTCTCTCGAGTTTGACAGAAGCCCTTCAAGCCTTGCGGGATAAGGCAGCGTCGCGCGCAGAGATTGCACCGGATCTTCTCTCCTTCGGTAGTCCACAACAGTGCTTCCTGCATCTTTACTTTTACTTGATCAGTGAGATTTTGATCTCCGATAAGAACCTTTTCAACTGGGTTAACGTTAAGTCGGCTACTGTTTCGAGCCATTTTCTTCGGGAAAGGTCTCGATCTCAAATTCGAAGGCTGTAGTTTTTTTAGCTACGAGACCGAGAAGTTCAGTTAACATGTTCCCTAGATACGTTTTGTCCGCCCAGTTGCAAGTAGGTTTGAACGAAACCTTGAAGCTGACAGAAGGTTGCTGCTGCTTCTCTTCCAACGGGAACCGCGTATGACTGGGTGTTGGCTTGATATAACTTTTAAGCCTAGTAACGCTTGAATCTTAGTATCGTAAAGAAAGATGAAGATCGCTTTAGATGTAGATAGTGTACTGGCAGACGTCATCGTTACTTGGCTAGACGTCTACAGGGAGTCCTCAGGTCGTTCTCTGAAGAAGGCTGATGTGAACACCTGGAACTTCTGGAAAACCTTAGGTTTGACGCGGAAGCAGTTTGAAGATATCTTCACAGAGGCGTGGGTTCGATGGGAAAGGATCCCGCCGACAGAGAACAACCTAGCTGGAACAGTGAAGCGTCTCAGGCGGCTCCACACAGTTGACATTGTGACCGGCAGAACGCTCAACACCGTTCCCGACGTCAAGAAGTGGTTGAGCTGGCAGAACATAGACTACGAGCAGTTCGTCCGCGTACCCACATACACACTCAAAAGCAGTCTTGAGTACGACATCTTCATCGACGACTCGCCTCTAAACATTGTAGGCGCAGCAGACAAAAACCGCCACTCCATCCTTTATGATCAACCTTGGAACCAAGACATGGAGCCGCACCCAGTTATCTACCGAGTCAAGAGTCTAGTAGAAGCTGCAGACATAGTCGAAAAACTGACTCCCCAAAAACCGTAGAGTAGAAGCGGCATAATCTCTTTAAGCCCTCGGGTGTGAAGAAGAGGAAGCCGAAGCATGATGATTGATCCTTGGCTTCCATAACTCTCTATGACGGCGTCGACCAGATAGGCGGCAACAAGTTCCTAATCCAGGATCACGGTACGAAGATTTTTCTCGACTTCGGAATGTCATTCGGCTCAAGAAGCAAATTCTACGATCCTCCCTTTCTTTCTCCGCGAAGCTGCAACGGGTTGCTGGAGCTCGGTGTGCTGCCGAAGGTGAACGGAACCTATCGTTTTGACGACTCTGAGACGGAGATAGATGGCGTAATACTTTCTCACGCGCATCTGGATCACTCTGGCTACATCTCCTTCCTGAAGCGGGATATCCCGGTTTACTGCGGCGAGACGACAGCTACGATACTGAAAGGTTTGAGTGAGATGCGAGCCCCTAGCTTTGAGCAGGACTTTAGCGACATTGAATTCAGGACATTCAGGACTGGTGATAAGGTGAGGATAGGTTCAATCGAGCTGGAACCTATACATGTGGATCACTCGGTTGCTGGTGCCTACGGCTTCAATATTCACACCTCCAGCGGCACCTTAGCTTACACCGGGGATCTCAGGGTTCACGGTACCAAGAACAGTATGACGGAGGATTTCCGGAATCGTCTAGCCGAGGATCCGCCTGATTTGATGCTCTGCGAAGGCACTAACACCACCGGCGCGACCGTTTCAACCGAGGCTGAGGTGGCTTCGAAGCTGGACGCTATCACACGTAGTGCACGGGGGCTTGTAATGGCTGACTTTTCGCGAACTGATATTGACCGGCTCAGATCCTTTATTCAAGCAGCTTCGAATAACGGGCGGAAACTAGCTATTTCGATGCGGCAGGCGTATTTGCTGAGCCTGTTGAAGAATGATCCGCACCTCGATGTTCCCGACATCGGCGGCGAGGATATCCTGATTTTCCGGAAGAACAAGAAGCGGTACATGAAGTGGGAGCAGACCCTACTCGACCTTCCAAACATAACTGATTCATCGCTGGTCGCAGCTATGCAGAACAAGGTGGTTTTGGCCGCCTCCTTCTACGACTTTGAGGAGCTTATCGAGATAGATCCGGTGGCTGGAAGCGTCTTTGTACTCTCCACCTCAGAGCCGTTCAACGAGGAGATGCAGATCGATTTCGACCGGTTAACCGCTTGGCTGGATCATTATGGTGTTCCCCAGTATCATGTGCACGTTTCAGGGCACATCATGCCGCTGCAGCTTCGAGAAATGCTTGAGCAGATATCGCCGAAGAAGATTTACCCAATCCATACGGAGAACCCTGATCTCTGCAGACGTTTCCTCAGCGGGTTGAAGAGCAAGGTCGTCCGACCTGAGAAGGCAAAGGAATACAACATCTAACATTCACGATTTTGAAGCATAAATTACATAAATGTCTACTAGATCGCGTCTTCGCCTTCTCGTTGTTGGGTAGGGAATCACTTTGTTTGCTATCCAGTAAGGGTTTTGTTAAGTCTTCGGCAGCCGAGGTGTATCTTTTCCTCAGCAGATGCCAGAGAGTTAAGAGAATTCGCCAGAATTACTGTGGTCACGGATAGATCCGACGCTGCCCGAAGAACCAGGCATTTCCGCTTTGATCGATGGAAGCGAGCAGTAATAAGTGTAACTATCAATATAGAAAGCTATATATACTGTTATAGGTATTACAGATTGAAATATAATGAGTACCACAAACTATCCAACAATCATCATTGCATCAGTTCAGCCAAAGATGTGGAACGAAGTTGCAGAGCAACTAACCCAAATTCAGGGAATCACCTACTTCTCACCATTGACAGGCAGATTCGACCTAGCCATCGAGCTCAAGGCAGCAAATCCAAGCCAAATCTATGAACTCGTCAACAAGGTAAGGTCCATTAACGGGATCACCTCAACAAGAACCGCCACCCCATTCGAAGGCTTCACTGACGGAAAGAACTTCCAGGCTTTTGACTCACTGGCACTGTGCCTAGTGAATGTCAACCAGTCTGCACAAAACGTTCTTCAATCGATGAAACAACTCTCGCATATCCGCAATGCATTCGTCACACCAGGCGAATTCGACATCGTCGCAACAGTCTACGGCAAGAACAACGAAGAGGTTCTTACCGAGGTTTCGAAGATTTCCGAAATACAGGGCGTTCAGAGCAGCGAGACACTATTCGCCTACAAGCCTACGTGGCAGTAGGCTCCGACTTTTTTCTAAAATCTACTCACCCAGTACAATAAAATTCCGGCAAAACGATACAATTCAGCTGCCGAAGACTTAACAAAACACACTTTAGTCATCTTAATATCTGCGGTTGCCAGCAGTGCATCGATATGCTGCTGGGCTTCCATGTCTCAATAGCCGGTACGATTGATTTGGCTGTTGATCGTGCTGTCAAGATGGGTTGCGCAACCTTTCAGATCTTTACGAAGAGTCCTAGAGGCTGGGAGTATGAGAATTTGGCTGTGAAAGAGATTGATGGATTTGTCGAGAAGTGCCGCGAGCATGGTTTTAAGCAGCCTGCGGATCATATGCCGTATCTCCCGAACCTAGCATCACCCACCGATGACACCTACAATAGATCTGTTTCATCGTTAGTGACGGAGCTGCGGCGTTGTGAAGCATTGAAGATTCCGTATCTCGTAACGCATACTGGGAGTCATCTCGGTAAAGGTGAGAAGTTTGGGTTAGATCGGGCTGTTGCTGCCTGCAATAAGGCTCTTTCAGAGGTTGATGGTGAAGTTATGATTCTTCTTGAAAACACTGCGGGTACGAAGAACAGCATCGGCTCTAAGTTTGAAAACTTGAGTTACATACTCGAAAACGTTGAGTTGAAGCAGCGGATCGGAGTATGCTTCGATACCTGTCACGCCTTCGCCGCCGGATATGATCTCCGCAGCGGTGAAGATGTTGATAGAACGCTTGGTCTGCTCAAAGACATTATTGGTCTGGATAAGGTTAAGCTGGTTCATCTGAATGATTCGAAGGGTGAGTTCAACTCGCATTCAGATCGGCATGATCATATTGGGCTTGGGCATATCGGGGAGAAGGGTTTCAGAGCCTTTCTGCAGAGTGAGTTTGCGCAGACTCGGCCGCTGGTTATGGAGACTCCGGTGGACAATAGACGCGATGATCAAGGCAACTTGAAGAAGGCTAAGGAGCTCGCAGGTGAAACGTAGCACATGCCGGCTGCTGATGCAGGTCAATGCGTCTTCTGCAGGATTGTGAAGCGTGAGGCTTCTGCGGCTCGGGTCTATGAGGATGATGAGGTTCTGGTCTTTATGGATAAGGCGCCGTTTAACGTGGGGCATACGTTGGTTATTCCTAAGAAGCATTACGCATTTCTTACCGAGATGAGCGATGAGGAGGTTGCGAGACTCTTCGCCGTCACCAACCGTGTTGTGAAGGCTGTTTTCCGCGCTGTCAAGGCGGATGGCATGAATGTTGCTCAATCAAACGGGAGAGCCGCTTCTCAAGACATCTTCCATGTTCACGTGCATATTGTTCCCCGGTTTGAAGGGGATGCGAAGGAGGGCTTCGGCTTCTTTCCTCCGAGGAAAAATATGAGCAGTCAAGAGTTAGAGGAGACTGCACAAGAAATTAGCCGAGCGTTAAATGAGCTAACTAGCGTAGGTTAAGCCATCGGTTAATCCGTTAGAGGCTGGGTTGTGGAGGTTTGTCGCAGGCATGGCATTTGTCGATGGTGTAACATGGCTCCATTTTCTTGTGGAAACTGCAGAGTAGTCTTTTCCTTCTCATGTATTCGCAGATTTCCGTGAATGTTTCTGTGACTTGAGGGCTGTTGACGTCTCCGTCTAGGAGCAGATCAGTTAGCTTATCGACAGACTCTTTGATGTGTTTGTTGCTGTCGATTTTTACGGCGACGGCTCGTGTCCGTCGGACATAGTTGCTGATTGCGGCTTGAGTTACTCCCAGCTTAGCGGCTGCCTGTTTCTGTGTGAGACCGTGTTTTTCGATTAGGCTGATTGCGGTCATGTAGCGGATTGCTGGTACTACTGATCTGTGGATGATTTCATAGGGCAGTATCATTAATTCGGCCTCGATCAAGGCTAGAATTACATAACCGCCATATTTAAGCGGACAACGTATGTTATGTGTTATGTGAAGAGATAATCTAGCAAAGATGGACATAACCCATTTAACGAACCTAAAAGTGAACCAGTTACAGTAGTCGTCAAGAAAAAAACTCGGAGATTCTAATCTAAATGTCACAACAACACCAAAACAACATAGCTTCTGATCTGAGGGGGCTAGTGAGCGGCGAGGTTCTTGACGAAGATTGGCAGCGCACCCTATACGCGGCTGATGCAAGCATCTACGAAACACTCCCACTCTGCGTTGTGATACCTAAAAGCGAAGATGACGTTGTAAAGACGGTAAGATACGCCTATGACAACCGGATTCCAGTCACTGCTAGAGGCGGCGGAACCGCGCTCGCCGGTCAAACCATAGGCAACGGCATCACCATAGACTTCTCAAAATACTTGAACCAGGTGCTCGAAGTTAACGCTGAGAAAAGCTACGTAGTGGTCGAGCCCGGCATAAACAAGAGCGAGCTGGATCTTTGGCTCAAAGCCTCAGGCAAATTCTTCCCACCTGATCCCTCTAGCTCAGATTTCTGCACCATCGGCGGAATGATCGCGAACAACTCCAGCGGACCACATACCGTGAAGTACGGCAGCGTCATCGACTACATCGTTTCGCTCAGAGTAGCACTCTCCAACGGCGAAGTAATTGAGACCAAGCCCGTGAAGATTGGCGGCGATGAGTGGCGTCAAGTCACAGATGCTGATACGTTGGAAGCGAAGATTTACCGCGGCCTCTCTAAGGCTGTTCAAGAGAATGGTTCTCTTATTGAGGAGAGGGCTCCGAAGGTTCGTAAGAACTGCTCCGGCTACAGGTTGGATCGGCTGCTTCTTCCCAAAGGTGTGTTTGATTTAGGCTCGGTTTTCGCGGCGTCTGAAGGGACGCTTGGAGTTGTGCTGCAGGCTAAGCTCAGGGTTGTAGATCTTCCTAGGTTCAAGGGTACTGCGATGCTTCAGTTCGACAGCCTTGAGAAGATGGGGAAGGCGGTCGCTAAGGTTCTGAAGACGAAGCCTTCAGCCGTTGAGCTTCTCGACGATCATGTGGTGGATTTAGCTTCAAGCACACATCCTGAGCTCAGGAAAGATATCGCTGAAGACGCTAAGGCCTTCCTGCTGGTTGAGTACGACGGATCTGAGAGTAAAGATGTGGAGGAGGGTCTGAAGCGACTCGACAATGTTGTTGTGAAGAAGAGTGGGCTTGTGCTGAAGGCTGGGTTCGCCTACGACCCGTCTACTGCTGAAAAGTTCTGGGCTCTCCGCAAAAAATCCCTTCCCTACGTAATGAAACTTCGACGTGAAGGCAGGCGCCCCACACCCTTCATTGAGGATGTGGTGGTACAGCCTGAGCAGCTCGCATCCTTCATTGAGAAGCTCTACGAAATCTATCGGAAATACGATGTTGAAGGCGTCGTATACGGCCACGCTGGAGACGGTCAGCTACACACGAGGCCGCTTCTGAACCTGAAGAAAGAGGGAGACCTAGATTTGATGGGTAAGATTGCTGACGAGGTCTTCCAAATAGTAATTGAGTCTGGCGGCTCAATCACCGGCGAGCATGGAGACGGGCTGGTCAGAGGCCGATATGTGCGGAAGATGTTCGGCGACGATCTCTACCAGATTTTCAAAGAGACTAAACACACGTTTGATCCAGAGGGTATTCTGAACCCAGGGCGCAAAATCGTTGAAGATTCTGGGGCTTGGCTTCAGAACCTGCGCTACGTTTCTTCTTCTAGCGGTGGGAAGCAGGTTAACACGGCTCTGAACTGGGGCATTAAAAATAGCCTGCTGAGAAAGAGCGTTACCGGTTTCTCGGATGAGTTGAGCTATGAGGATGAGGTTGAGCTCTGCCACGGGTGCGGAACCTGCCGTGAGCTGACACCGGGAAGGATGTGCCCTGTCTTCAAGGCTTATCGAGGTGAGACTGATAGCTGTAGAGGTAGGCTCAGTGTTCTTCGCTGGCTGCTTAAGGCGGATGGTCTTCCAGAGGGGTTCGAGGATACTGAGCAGTATCGTGACGTTGTTTTCGATCACTGTGTTCAGTGCAAGATGTGTCTGGTTGAGTGTCCTTCTAACGTGAATGTTGGGAAGCTTATGGCTGAGGCTCGAGCAAGATACTCTGCTAAACACGGTTCTCCACCGGGATACAGCTTCTTCGCAGACATTGACCGGTACGCTAAGCTGGGGAGCAGCTTCGCCCCAGTCTCAAACCGCTTAATGGGAAACACTGTTTTCCGCAAAATCTTGGAGCGCAGCTCAGGAATAGATCAGCAACGCCCATTCCCCAAGTTCAGCCGAAAGACCTTTGCTCAACAGTTCAGGGAACCACATCAAACAACAGCGACCGCGCAGCCTGAGACGTCTAGAAGCGTGGTTTTCTTCTATGATACGTTCGTTAGCTATCTTAGGCCGGATCTCGGCTTGTTGTTGGTTAAGATTCTTGAGCGGAACGGCTACACTGTGCTGACTCCTCCGCAGCGGTCGTCGGGTTTGAGCGCGTTGATTGAGGGTAGCCCGGTTGTTGGGAAGGAGACTGCTGAATATAATGTTTCGATGCTAGCGCCTTATGCTGAGAAAGGTGTTCCGATTGTGACGTTTTCGCCGAGCGCAGGAGTTGCTTTGAAGCTTGAGTATCTGAATGTGCTTGATACACCGGCCGCGAGAAGTGTAGCAGACTCCACTTCAGATATTCATGAGTTTCTCTACTCCCTGCACAGGAAGAGTGAGTTGGATGAGGGTTTCAAGCCCGTTGAGAAGAATATCTATCTTCATCTGCACTGTCACGATCGTGTGCAGAGGATTGAGGGTGATGTCACTGGGCTTCTGGGTTTGCTGCCGGGTTTGAAGTTTGAGGTTTTGGAGAAGGGTTGCTGCGGTATAGGTGGAGCCTTCGGTTTCGTGAAGGGTCATTACAAGAGATCGCTGGAGATCGGTGAGCCGCTGATACAGGCTGTTCGCTTAGCTGATCGTGATGTGTATTCGACGGGTGAGTCATGCGCCATGCAGATTGAGGCTGGGTCAGGCCGAAAAATCGGCTTGACAGTTGAGCTACTAGGCGAAGCTTACAGTTTCTTAGGCTAAGCTAGACCGATCTCTGAGATTGCGTTCTTTATCGAGTCGGCGCCTTTCTGGAAGACTGCTTTCTGCTCCTCGTCTAGGTCGAGCTTGACGATTTTCTCTACGCCGTTTCGGCCGAGCACCGCTGGGACACCGATGTAGAATCCGTTTACGTCGTATTCGCCGTTCTGATAGGCTGAGAGCGGCATCTGCTCGTGTTTGTTCTTGATGATGGCTTCGACCATTGAGCCGACTGCGTTGCCTGGGGCGTAGACTGTTCCTCCTTTCAACGCGATGACGTCGGCGGCGGTTTTGCGTGTGCCCTCTATTAGCTTCGTGATTTCTTCTTTTGACATTAGCTTGGTCAGCGGCTTGCCGTTTACGGTTGAGTACTGGGGCAGCGGAAGCATTGATTCGCCGTGTTCACCGATTACGATGGCGTGGACTGCGGATACGGGTACCTTCATTGTTTGGGCTATGAAGTATCTGAATCTGCAGGAGTCTAGTTGGCCGCTCATTCCGAAGACTCGGTTTTTGTCAAACCCGGTTTTCTTCAACGCCACGTAAGTCATGACGTCAAGTGGGTTCGTCACCATCAATACGAGCGATTTCGGTGCGTGCTCCTTTATCTTCAAAGCGATGTCTCCTATGATCTGGCTGTTCTTCTGGAGAAGATCGAGCCTGGTCATACCGGGTTTTCGTGGAAGCCCGCCTGTAACGATAACTAGGTCTGAGCCCTCCATATCTTTGTAGTCGTTGGTTCCTCTAAGCGATACGTCGACGCCGAAAGATGCGGCCATGTGGCCTAGGTCAAGAGCTTCGCCCTGCGGTAACCCTTGAATAATGTCGATGAGAAGTATGTCATCGAGTTCTTTCGGTATTATGTTAGCTGCGACGGTGCTTCCGATTCTTCCAGCGCCAACAATAGTAATCATGCTAGACGTCCAGCACTCTACTCGGCCTAGTTATTTTAGCATTAATGAAGTGGTTTACGATGATATCATCTTAGAATAACATTCTGATCGGCTTAACCTACGCTTGTGCACAAGCATTGGTGCTGCGGTAGGCTGGGAATTTGTTGAAGCATTGAAAACAATGTCAAAAAGTGATTGGACGATTATGGCTTCTCAAGTGAGAAAAACTGATCTTTTCCGTTGCAATGCATGTTCAGTTAGTTCAGGATGTCTCTTCCAATGAGCACGGTTCTACGGGGAGCGGCGGCTACTTCAACAAATTCGAATCTGAAGCTGTCTAGGGTTATGTGGCTGAAATAGGTTTTGAGCGTTCCTGTATGTTGTAAAAAGTCGCTGTATCTAATTTCGGAGGCGGGTATAAGTCCTAACTTTCCTGCAGCGTCTAGTGGTATCACTGTGCCATCCGCACCCGTGTCGATTTTTCCTTTCATGAATATCTTTTTCCTATTCGTAGGATGAATGATAGTTACGTCCACGATTAGAGCAGGTGGTTCGTAGGAGTTATCGTAAGGATGGGTTGGAGTCATGGTTTTTCCGGTGAGGGCAGCTCCCAATGCCTTTCTTCTTTGGATACCTTTCCAATGTACATAGGGATGTATCCTCTACGGCTGTAAATTCTTTTGGCTAGCGTCACTTTGTCTTTATCGCTATCGGCAACTTCTCCGTCTACAACTGCCACGTATTTGTCGACATATTTCGGCGTTCTCAACAATGCAGGTCGCATCTCTAGGAATTTCTTCTTATCAATTTCAAACAGCTCTTCCGGAGATGATACTGTTGAGCTCATCTTCTATCCAACACTTCACATGGTATATTTAAGATTACCACTGCGTGTTTAACAGGCCGCGAAGATGTGTGGAGAAGCCTCTTAGACGAGCGATTTTGCGAGTTTGACGGCTAGAGCTGGGTGTGCTAGTAGTTTCTTCGCGACTTTTCTGATTTCGAAGCCGTTCGCCAAGTCTAGGATATCGTCAGCCGCAAGAACCTGTTGAAGCAGGTTTAGCTCGTTGTCGCTTAGCTGCTCTATTGCTCGCATAGCTTTTAGGCTCTTCTTGATGCGTTGGCCCCACTGCTCGTCGTATTTTCGGTTGAACTCTTCTAGCCTCTTCTTTGAGCAGTTGCCTTCGGAGACTGCGGCTGCGGCTACTTCGCCCGCCATTAGTCCGGCTGCTACTGAAGAGTGGATGCCTGCACCCGTGAGTGGTATTACCATTCCTGCTGCGTCGCCTATCAGCATAGCTCCGTCCTGAATGTTGTTCTCGATAATGCCGCCTACTGGAACGGGTGCACCTCGGTAATCGATAATCTGACCTTTCGCTAATTCTTTCGGGAACATTCCCACGAACTTGTCCAGGTACTGCTTAGCGGAACCTCCTCTAACCCCGATGCCTACTTCAGTGAGCTTCTCGCCTTTCGGAAAGATCCAGGCGTAGCCCATCGGAGCAATCTCGTTTCCTAGGTAGAAGCGTACGGTGTTCGGGTATTCTAGGTGGCAGTTCACCATTATGTATTGAACTGTAGGGATGGGCTCCGACTTCTCGGATACTCCTAGGTTGCGCGCCATAGTGGAGTTATAGCCATCCGCTCCGATCACGACTTTTGCTCGGTATTCGTTCTGCGAGGTTTTGATGTTCATTGTGCCGTCTGAGGCGCGACTGATTCCTTGAACCTCTTCTCTCACCCTGATCTGTGCACCGGCTTCGGCTGCTGCGGCCGCGATTTCCTGTATGAACATGGTTTTGTTGAGTGAGAAACCGATTTCTTTGATGTGAATAGATTTCAGGTTGGGTGAGAAGACCATTGCATCGGTGCGATGCATCACAATACTCGGCTTGTCAGCGACTCCGGCGGTCTTCAAAGTCTGCTGGCTTGTCGCTTCTCCACAGGGCTTTGAGGCCATGATGGTCGGTTGCTTCTCAAGAATAATGGTTTTAGCTCCGTTAAGAGCCGCTGTCTTAGCCGCGCAGACTCCTGCGGGCCCGGCTCCAACGATCAAAACATCGTAGTTGTTCTCCATACCGCTTCGACACCGATGGTCGCTGCTTCTCCGACATAAATCTGTACCCCTTTCTTAAAGAAAGAAAGAAAAACTAGCTTGGAACCGCTTCGCTAACTTCTGGTCCCAAGCCAGTTGAAGATTATTCCTTGCTTCTAGTTACTTAGGGTGCTGGTATTGCTCCAGGTATTGGTAGTTTGTCTGGGTTAGGCACTCCCTTGTCGTTGGTGTCTACTTTCTGGCTGAGTATGAGCCAGTTGCCTTCACCATCCACGTTGTGACAGGAGAAACAGCTTCCGCCTAACTCGTACTTGAATATCTGGCTGCCCAGGTGTGCTGGGTGCACGATGTCTCTCAACGCTAGAGGAGCTACAGTACCTTTGCCTGCACGAGCACCCGTGCCAGGTGCATGACAGGCGAAGCATTCGGTAACATTAGGATTGTCTGTAGGCTGGAAAGCTGGATGTGTGCGGTTCCTAGCTTTCGTAGCGGCATGAGCCTCGTAAGCTAATGTGAACTGTCCAGATGTAGCATTAACTAGGTCATGGCAGGCTGGGCAGCCTCGTCTAGGCTCAACTTCAGCTTCGATAGGGAATGCTAGTTGCTTAGCAAGAACATTTGTAACTGTTTCATTTGCGATTCTAGCCACATCCGCAGCGGTTAGGTTGCCTCCGGATTGGGCTTGTGCTCCGACTCTTACTGTGGAGAGTCCAACTGCTGCCACAGTGATTAGTAGTATGGTGGTGGCGATTAGAATTGAGGTGGTTAGTTGTCTGTTCATCTTGGTATTGCGATTCACTGCGTGTCTAATTAAGTTTAGTAGAATTTTCTTCTAGTCTTAACATATGTTAAATATTACGTAAATAAAAACGGTTTTCCCCTGATTTTAGGCAGGATAAATGCATTATTTTGACGCGGTTACTTTCTTTCAGCCTGTTGCCCTGACACTATGTATACGACTGAGTCGGCCACGTAGGTGGCGTGATCGGCTATTCTTTCTAGGTAGCGGAGGATGAGTGTTCCTGCGAGCACGCATTTGAGATCTGCTTCCTCTGCCTTGGCGGCTTTCTGGACGAAGTCTAGGTAGGTTTTGTCGACGACGTCATCCATTTGCTTGATCTTTTTTGCGAGGGTGATGTCTCTTTCAGCGAAGGCCTTTATGCTTAGTTTTATCATCTCTTTCGCTTCGTTGCCCGCTTTCTCTACTGGTGCTTTATCGCAGCTTGAGAGGTCTCCGAAGAGCGTTAGTACTTGGGAGATGTCGTAGGCGTATCTTCCGAAGCGAGAGAAGTCGTACGCGATCTCCATGCAGGATTTTATGAATCGTAGGTCGGAGGCGACCGGCTGGTATCTTGCTATTAGTTCGACAGCTAGGTTGCTTGCTTCTTCCTGATGTATGCGGAGCTCTTCTGACGATTTGTATATCTGCTTCGTCAAGTCCTTCCCGTTTATGTAGGCGTCAATAGCTGTGGAGACAGTTTGCTGAGAACGCTCAGCCATGTCCAGAATCATGTTCTTCAGCCTCTCCAAGCCTACGTCCATTAATCTAGCCAAACTCTTTCTACTACTCCTATGTGCTTGCTTCTTAGCCGAACCTGCCTGTGATGTATCTTTCTGTGAGTTCTTCTTTAGGGTTTTCAAAGATCTGTGAAGTGGGACCGTATTCGATAAGTTTGCCTAGGTAGAGAAAGGCTGTGTAGTCTGAGACTCTGGCTGCCTGCTGCATGTTGTGAGTTACCAACACCACTGTGTAGTTCTCCTTCAAGGCTATTACTAACTGCTCTATCTTGGAGGTCGCTATCGGATCTAGGGCTGAAGTCGGCTCATCCATCAGGATTACTTCAGGCTCTACTGCGAGGGCTCTTGCGATGCAGAGTCTCTGCTGCTGTCCTCCTGAGAGGTTTGCTCCAGATTTGTAGAGATCATCCTTCACCTCATCCCAGAGTCCAGCTAACTCAAGGCTCCTTTTAGCTGCTTGCTCCAGCCTCTTTTTATCTCGTACTCCGCTGAGCTTCAATCCCGCTACTACGTTATCGTAGATCGACATGGTTGGAAACGGGTTAGGTTTCTGGAAGACCATTCCAACCCTTCTTCTAACTGCCACTGGATCGGTTCCTTCTGAGTAGATGTCTACGTTGTCGAGAAGAACCTTCCCGGAGACCTTGGCGTTAGGAACTAGCTCATGCATCCGGTTGAAGCAGCGTATCAAAGTGGATTTTCCGCAGCCGGAGGGGCCGATTATCGCGGTTAACGCGTTGCTCTTTATTTTGATTGAGATGTCTTTGACGGCTTGGTTTTCGCCGAACCAAGCGTTGAGATCCTGCGCCTCAATCTTGTACTTGCTGATCGTGCTGCTCGGCTGAGCCTCTACTTCACTCATAGACTTTTGCCCCAAGTTCATCCTGACACTCTCTAGATTTATCTTCGGAATCAATCTGATCATCTCCTTGTCTTATACCTACCTCTAGTTGCTACACGTACCCCGATATTCAGTAGCAGGATTAGGAGGATGAGGATTAATGCTGCACCCCATCCCTGCTGGTGAGCGTAGTCGTAGGGTAGCAGAGCCAGCCTCCACACTCTAAGAGGAAGCGCATCCATAGGTTGGTTAAACCCGGCGAAGAACCATTGGCTGCCCAGTATCGTCATGATGAGCGGCGCTGTTTCACCCGCGATCCTGGCGACTGAGAGCATTACGCCGGTGATTATTCCTCCTCTACCGGTGCTTAAAACGACGCTGACGATAGTTCTCCATCTTCTGATGCCGAGGGCCATTGCTGCTTCACGGATCGAGTTGGGGACAAGCTTCAGCGACTCCTCAGTGGTTCGTGAAACCACTGGAAGCATAATGATGGCGAGAGCGATGGCGCCCGCGATTACTGAGAAGCTGCCTAGCGCCAAGACCACCAGCACATACACGAAGATACCTACCACGATAGATGGGAACTCTGATAACACATCGTTGAAGAACCGCACTGTTCTTCCGAACTTGTTGTCACCGTACTCTGACAGGTATATGCCGGATATTACGCCTAGAGGGACGCCGATCAGGCAGGTTAAGCCTATCAGGATGAGTGTGCCTTCGATGGCGTTCGCGATGCCTCCTCCCGGCTGCCCGATTGGGCCGGGGGTCTGGGTGAGGAACTCTATGCTGAGCGCTGGAGCACCGTTTCTAATCACCTCAAACAGGATGCTTCCAAGCGGAATCACCGCTATCAGGACGCAGAAGGCGGCTAAGCCGAAGGCCAATCTGTCTTTGAGCTTCCTAACTGTGTAGCTTGCCAATTGTTACTCCACCGCTCCTCCTTTAACCTTCAATACTCGCCACACCAGGAACTGCGCAAAGATGTTGATGGCTAAAGCGAACAGGAACAGCACCAGCCCTACGCCTATCAGTGCAGAGGGGTGCAGAGACGTTGGATCGGCCTCGTTAAACTCGTTAGCGATGAGTGAGGCCATTGTTTGGCCGCCTTTCAGAAGCGATGTTGGTAGAGCCGCTGGTCCAACTGTGTTTCCGATGACCATTGTCACAGCCATCGTTTCTCCCACTGCTCTTCCTAGGCCTAGGATGGCGGCTCCGAAGATGCCTGAGCGGGCGTAGCTTAGAACACCTATTCTGATGGTTTCCCAGCGAGTCGCGCCGATGCTGTAGGCTGCTTCTCTCTGGCTGTCTGGAACCGCATTCATAATCTCTCTTGAGACTGCTGAGACTGTTGGAATGATCATTATGGCTAGGATGATGCCGGCTGTGAGTATGTCGAGGCCGAAGGGTGTGCCTTGGAAGACCGGTATGAATCCTAAGTAGGTTGAGAGCGGTGTCTCGATGTAGTCTTTGACCCAGAACCTTAGGATGAAGATGCCCCAAAGCCCGTAGACTACGCTCGGAACGGCTGCTAACAGTTCTATGAGGAAGGATAATGGGGTTCTGATGGCGTTAGGCGCCATTTCGGAGAGGAAGATCGCGATGCCTAGGCTGATTGGGACACCTATCAGCAAGGCTAATGCTGATGTTGCCAGTGTTCCCAGAATGTAGGGGAGGATTCCGAAGGCTTCTCTTCCAGCCACGGGGTTCCAGTTCAAACCGGTAACGAAGCCTAGGCCGAACCGCTCCAGCGCTGGGAGAGATCCTGTGACTAACTCTATGACCATTAGTATGATGGTGATGATGACGCCTGACGCCAGCACTAGCGTCAGGAGTTTGAAGAAACTGTCTCCTGACCATGTGATTTTGCGTTTGTGATGCGTCTGCTTGCTGCTCTTCTGGGCGTCATCGTCGCTGTTCATAGGTTACACTTCGTTCATGTTCGTCTATTGGCTTCGTAGTGGTTGTCCGTTGAAGGTGATTGAGTTGATTGTCTGTTCGTCTATTGTGACGACGGTTTGAGGCAGTGGAACGTATTGGAGCTTTGATGAGTAGTTTTGTCCGTCGTGAACTACCCACCATAGGAAGTCTACTAGGGCCTTAGCTTTTTCGCTGTTCATTGAAGGTACGGTTGAGAGGTCTTTGTAGACTAGTAGGTAGCTGAAGCTCGCGATTGGGTATGAGTCTGCTCCCGGTGCGTTCAATACGCTGACGTTTTCCCATCTCTGGTCGCCTCTGGGTAGGTTTGCTGCTACCGAGGATACTGCTGCGCCTGTTGATCCCAGTGTGGGCTCGATGAACTTGCCTTCCTTGTTCTGGATGAAAGCATAGCTCATCTTGTTCTGCAGCGCGTAGGCGAGCTCAACGTATCCTACTGTGTACTGTGTTCCTCGGACTAGTCCTGCTACGCCCTCGTTACCCGATGAGCCTAATCCAGCAGGCCATTGAACTGCTGTTCCGCTCCCTACCTTGCTTTGCCAGTCTGGGCTAACTAGGGATAGGTAGCTTGTCCAGATGAATGTAGTTCCTGAGCCGTCTGATCTATGCACTACCTGTATGTCGTTGTTGGGCAGCTTAATGTCGGGGTTCAGGTTCTGTATCGCTGGATCGTTCCACTTTGTGATTTTGCCTAGGAAGATGTCAGCTATGATTGGGCCTGTTATCTTCAATCCCTTCTCTACTCCGGGTAGATTGTAGGCTAATACTACTGAGCCGATTGTTTCAGGGATGTGAAGTGTATTAGATGCAGCCTGTCTCTGCTTCGCGTTGAGTGGTGCGTCGGATGCTGCGAAATCAACCGTCTTCTCGGTTAGCTGTCTGATTCCTCCGCCGCTACCGATAGATTGGTAGCCGATTCTGATGTTCGGGTGGATCTTGTTGTATTCAACCGTCATTGTGGATAGAAGCGGATATGGGAATGTTGCTCCAGCCCCGTTTATCGTAACTGACTGGTTTTGACTTGTGCCTCCCTGCGGCTTGGCTGCTTGGGGTAAAGCCAAGTATGCTATGATGCCGGCCGCCACTATTATTGCTGCGGCGCCTACGACAAGGGTCGTCTTAGCTACCGCTTTTCTTGCTCTTTTGCTTCGCAAATTTGTTATCACTTTACGAAGGAAGGTATCTCGAACGCCGTATATATGGTAATCACAAGCCAAATATATTGGCAGCAGTTAACCATATGGATAACAATTATCTATAGTGATTGGATTTGGTAGCGATTCAGCGTAGGGATGAAGAGGTTAGGAAGATACAGTTCTCCGGTAAGTCATCGTATACTGTTGCTCTTCCGAAGAAGTGGATTGAGGAGATGGGGCTTGGACCCGGCGATCAAATCATAGTTGCGAGGCAGAGTGACGCGTCGCTTCTACTTTCACAGAAAGGGGATTATGTTCGAGGCGGCAGAGGTGAGGCCGTAGTCGAGGTTTCTCAGAAAGATAGCGCAGGCTCCCTAGTCCGGAAACTGATCTCAGTGTACCTCTTAGGGTACAACGTGCTTCACATAAAGGCGAAGGAGGGTCGTTTAACATCAACCCAGCGAGATGTGATCAAGGAGGCCGCTCGCAGGCATCTTGTTGGAACGGAGGTGGTGGCTGACTCTACTGAGGAGACTACGCTGCAGGTTCTTCTCAGCTACCCTGAGCTCAGCGTAGAGAACGCGTTGCGGCGGATGTTTCTTTTGACCGCTTCGATGCATAAGGACGCTATACTCGCCATGAAACAGTTCGATAAAGACTCAGCTAAAGCTGTAGTGAAGAGTGATGATGAGGTAGACCGGTTCAATATCTATGTGATACGGCAGCTGCAGATGGCCGTTCAGAACGACCGCGTGTTGAAGGAGATAGGTCTAACGACACCTAGAGAATGCCTAGGATACAGGTTGATAGTGAAGAGCGTGGAGAGAGTTGCTGACCACGCTGCGAGAATAGCTCAAGGCGTCCTTGATCTTGAGGAGCCCTTAGACGAGTCAATACTCGCCAAAATCACAAATCTCAGCGATTTTGCGCTGAACATCTTCGAGGAGTCAGGCCTCTCACTGTTCAAACGAGACTACGACGCGGCCGACGGAATAGTTGGGAGAGTAAACATCTTCGAAGACATGGAGAAGGATCTACTAGTCACGATAGGACGAGAGAAACCAACCGAACCCTACTACACTGCTCGGCTCATAATAGGTGACCTGAGAAGAACAGCGGAGCATTCAAGCGACATAGCTGAGATAGTGCTCAACATGACGGCTGGACAAGTTATTATTGACACCGGGAAAAGCAACAGCGGCTAGCTAAGCCTTCTCCTTCTCTGATAGCTCAACTACTCTTCGCTCTATCTCGTCCCTGATTCTTCTTATCTCTTCTATCGGCTTTCCTTTCGGATCCTCAAGGCCCCAGTCTACCAGCTTCTTCTGCATCTTGGCAAGCATCGGTGCAGGACAGACAGCCTCTATAGAGCAGCCCATAGTGACAACCAAACTGGCCTCCTCAATCATCTCATTCGTAAGCATCTTAGGCTTGTTTGACGAGATGTCGATACCTTTCTCCTGCATCAACTGCACAGTCACTGGGCTCACAGTTTTCGCTGGGGCTGTTCCCGCACTAGATACCCGCAAACCAAGTTTCTTAGCGAAGGCCTCAGCCATTTGGCTTCTTCCAGAGTTTCCGACACACACGAACAGGACATGCTGTTTTTCTTTCATTCTCAGATCAGCTTGAAGTTGGACCCTGAGTCGAAGCAACAATTAGATGTCCTATCCAATAAGCGTTTGGACTATCTATTTTGCGCTGTTTCATTTCCGGGTGGTGCACGCTCATTTGTCCAGCGTCGTCACCCGATAACGGAACAGAACAATCTATTTAGCTAGTTCAGTTTGAACTGTTCTGTGACTACGTTGACTAGCTGTTCACCGTTTTTCTGCATGTTGATGACAGGTATTCCGTGTATAGGTCCTTTCTCTTCATTTGAAACTCGTCCGACGATAGCTATTATGGGTGGGCTCGTTCCCTTAAGGCGATTTTCAACGTCTTCCACATCTTTAGCAGACACTATTTTGACTACATCTTCTCGTTTAGCTAGCATCCAGTGAAACCCTTCAAGTATGACTAGGTCAAATCCTCCATCTTTGAAAAGATCCACAAGTCTCTCCAAAGTATAGTCGGGCCCATGCTCCTTCCGAAACACGGTAACCTCATTCTCAGCTACACAGACAACTCTGGTGGCTCCAGCCTTAGTATGCCTCCAAGTGTCTTTGCCTTCAACATCAATCGTGAAATTAGAGTGATGAACATGCTTAGCGGATCCAATCTTAAACCCCTTTTCAGTCAGCCTAGCGATAAGATACTCAACAGTAGATGTCTTACCAGACTTGCTGCTACCAATAACTGACAGAATCCTCATGTCTCTATCTACTCTCTCCAAGCGCATAGAACTCTAGACCGCTGTAAACTTTAACATCCACGCTTGCTCCCGCATCCAATGCGACACCAGCCTGAATCATCGCGAAACCGTTCGCATCGGCAAGGTTCTTCAACACTGACAATGGTTTTCTCATCGGGACCGCGCGATGCTCTCCGCCGCGCCTGTATATCTTCACCGGTAACACCAGCTCAATCCCGGGTTTACTGGGCCTGATAGGCTCGTCGAGCACACATTTCACTATGGGTAGATGATCTTTGAAGCCTAGGCCTAGCTGACGATTCAGTAGCGGAAGAACTAGAAGGTAGAATGTTGCTACTGTAGATCCCACATGCCCTGGAAGCATCACTACTGGTTTGCCCTGAACTAGGCCGAAGCCGCTGACCTTACCTGCGCTCACCGCCACTCCGTGGAAGACGATTCCATGTCCTTCTCCACCGAGTTTTTCAATAGTGTCTGGCACAAAATCCTTGACGCCTACTGAGCATCCGGCTATCGTGACGATGATATCTGCCTGCTGGGTAGCTGTGATTATTTTCTGCGTGATATCTTCGATGCTGTCCTTGGCGATCCCAATTAGTACAGGTTCGGCGTTAAAGACTTTGATTAGGTCTCCTATGATGTATGCGTTGTTATTTACGATCTTGTTCGGAGTACCTCGGAATGGTTCAGTAAGCTCTTCTCCCACCGAGATTACTGCGACACGCGGTTTCCGAGCGACTTTAATTGTCTCTCGGTTTAACGCGACGAGAAGCCCAATATCCTGCGGCCGGATTATGCGGCCCTTCGGAATGACTAAATCCTGCTCCTTTACATCTTCTCCAATCAAACAGATGTTGCGGTTAGGCTTCAACGGCGTCTGAACCACTATAGTTGCCTCTTCTTGCCGAGCGCTCTCCACCGTCAGCACCGCATCAGCTCCCTTCGGAATCGGTGCGCCACAGGCCACATACATTGTCTCACTGTTCTTGATGACGGCGTCTGTTGGGTGATCCGGCGGGTAAAGTTCTCCCTTAACGACAAGCCGGATCTGGTTGCTGTCTGAAGCTTTTTGGATATCCTTAGTGTTAATAGCGTAGCCGTCCATCGCGGCGAAGTTGTGGTCAGGCAGGTTAAACCCAGACACGATGTCTTCAGCTAGGACTCTGCCTAGAGACTTAACTGTATCTACGGTCTCTTCAAGAATAGGTTGGTTTGAAGAAGCGGCCTGTTCTATTCGGTGTAGCGCCTCCTCCAGCCTGATCAGCTTAAAGCCATGTTTTCGACGATCATTCAATCTTCTTCCTCACCGCCCTTTTCTCGATTCTCTAAGCCATAAAAGGTAAGTTATCAACAGCCCGATAAGGACTCCTACCAGCAGGTTATATGCAAACCCGACCAGAGCGGTCGCCAAGACCACCACCCAGTCCATGGGGCGCCGAATATCTCGGCTCTGCCTTGCAAGCTCGAAAGCAACGAAAAGTAGGAGCGTGCCAAGTATGCTGAGCGGGAAGGCCTGCATCACTCCTGTGACAAACCCTCCTGCAAAGATACCTAGACTGAGTAGGGCGGCGCCGAACATGATCATCGAGCCACCTGTCTTGGCTCCGAAGCGGTGCCACGCAGCGACTCCACCTGCACCGTGACACATTCCTATTCCACCAATGAGCGGTGAAACGAGGCTCATCAACCCTATGCTTTTCCCAATCGACTTGATCTTCGGTGCTTTATCACCGTAACGAGTATGTAGGAGACCAGATGTCGCGATCAGCGAGTTAGTAACTGTGAGCGGAATCTGAGCGAGAGCTAAGTTAAGACTAGTGAAGACATCGGCTGTGAGCGGAAACATCAGAGCCGGTATCATGAGGCCGAACCCGTTCTCTTCCCTCATAGCTTCTGGATGTATTGTGAGTGCAATAGCTGCCCCAGCGATCGCCAACGCTAAAGCTGCTGGAAAACGTCTCCTGAACGAGGCGGAAATGAATAAGGCTGATAGAACTGCTAGAGTTATGCTATCGAGACCTAGGAGCGGGGTCTTGCTGATCATTGTTAGACCTTTGACCGCGAGGGAGATTCCGAGTCCCATCTGAATTCCGCGAACGACAGATATTGGCACTAGCCGCTGAATACGGGTTAAGAGTCCGGTCAGCGTTAATACGAGGATTATGGCTCCAGCGAATATACCCGCCAGCATTATGGTTTCTGGCGCGTATCCGTTGGCGATGGCTACGCCCGCGATCTCCTTCATAGGTTCGACTGGAAGAGGGATACCGAAGGCTAATCCGTTGGCAACGAAAAAGATTCCAAATGTGGTAAGAAGGCGAGACGGATCCATTCCGTTAATCACTATGAGGCTGACAACTATGGGGATGAAGAGACCTAGGTCGCCTAGGGCGCCTGAAAGCTCGTTCAACGTCCAAGCGAAACGCGGGCTTCTTTCCGATTCTTGTCTCGTAGCTGCAGTAGTCAAGTAGCCCCTCGACATGCTCGGCTGTGCATGTCGCAATATTTAGATTTTGTTGGCAAACGTCTCGACCGAGTTTGCTTCTGCCTGCATGATTGCCCTTACTCTCTCCAGATCTGCAGCTGTATTCAGATTGATGAAGCAGTGAAGCGACTTGTCCACCGACTGAAGCAGCTCCACTGGAACATAATTGATCCTCCCCAACCGATTGATTGCGTCGCGCATCCGAACAGAGCCCGACTCGACGGTATCGTGGAACGCCTTCTGGGCTGCCGACACCCGGTAGACCGCGTATAGCGGCTCTACATCGCCGCTCGGCCACCTTGGGATAGCTAGGTCAAATCCCTCTGCTTCCCGGTGCAGTATCCTGAGCACCTCTGGGTTGACGAAGGGGAGATCAGACGCGAGGATAGCAGTATAGATGGTCTCGATAGCCCTAAGCCCGGTGAGGACTCCGTAAAGCGCAGCCTTATCCTCGGTGATGTCTTTCGCGATCTTCACCCGCTTCGGTAGAATCTCGGCGAACTTTTCTTCTTGATCCTGCTTACCAATTGTCACTACAACTTTCCCAGCCACTTCCAAGGCAGCCTTTACGATCTCGCTGATTAGCGGTTCGCTGCGAATCTTGAGGAAGACCTTGTTGACCCTCAGCCTGCTACTTCTTCCCCCCGCGAGTATGACAACCCCTAGGCTGGCCGGCTTCGCGCTGTCAGACTTTTCGACCTTTCTAGGGTTCAACTGCATCCTCTGGCTTGTCAATCCAGTTCTACAAAAGTTTTGATTGTCTGGTATGGTCTTGCCTGATTTATGTTCATTAGAAGTATTTTCGGTTTGTGGAATCATGCGTTTTCTTTTGTTGTAGGTTTATCGTCTGGTCGGAAAGGTGATTGGCAGGCGTTTTACTGATACTTTGGTTAGGGCGAGAGAGGTTGAGAAGGTTGAAAAAGATAGGTTGATGAGCCGTCCCACTACCCAGAGTCATAATCAGCTATAGATTCCACCAGGCTGCCTCTCTATCTGTCCTATAAGTAGATGCATTAGTCCGTCGTTGTTCCTGTCTAAGCATGCTGAGCGATTGAAAATTCCTGATTACATATCAACCGTGGCCAGATGAATAAACAGGCTTAGATATCATTCGACGAGTTAGTCATATCGAATGCTCCTCACTCTTAATGCGAAAGGATGTGCTTCAATCTAACTACGAAGATTACCATCTAATGCTAGTTAGAGAACCTTTGCGAGCCGATATTATTGATTACGCCGCAAAGTCAATCGACGGTCGCCACCCCTCATTCCGGCAAACTATATTATAAGTTGCAGGATAAATTGAAATCATTAAATAATTTTATATAATTATGTGTATTGAATTAAATAAATATATAGGAGCAATGCATCACGTGAGAAGTCTAACAGTAGAGGAACAGACGAAACAAAATGATCGTCAAATTCCAAAGAATCGCAAGTATCTTAATTGTAGCATCCCCACATCTCGAACCTGTTTGTCCGGCAAGCTTCACTCCGCTAGTTAACGACTTAGGTGAGTTCTCGTAATGAATAGTAGACAGTATTTACTAGCGGTGTTAATGTTGGCCGCAGGTCTCGCTATCGGCTATGCGGGCATGCAAATGGTAACTCCGCAGCAGATACCTGTTATTGCAACTTCTACTGCGACGACCACCTCTACCGTCATCACTACTTCTATTACCACAACTACTACTGCAATTACCGCTACTACTACGTCTACCGCTACCACTATTGCTTCCACTATTACCACCACCACTGCCAGAGTTACTTCTACTGCGACGACCACCTCTACCGTCATCACTAACGTTACAGTTACCACTACGACTCAGGAGGTGATGCCTGCTGGAAATGTTATGCAGCTCCACCTTAACACTACAACTGTGTCGAGCGGAACGTGTAGGTGGTGTCATGATGTAATCAGTGAAGTATCATTAAGACAGGATGAGGAGACTCCTCATTCTGCGCATTTATCATCAGATCTTCTTAAGATGGAGTGCAACACATGTCACAATGTTGTTGACCTGAATGAAAAATCAGCTGCTTCCATTCGTAAGCAGGTAGACACTACTTTCTGCGCCAAATGTCACTCTTCATTCCCAAAGAAGATGGATGATGCCTATCAAAAGATTGATTGTACAACCTGCCATTCGAATTGGAAGGATAGGATGGGGGCTGAAGCCGCGTCGTTTGTTAATATGGACTTGATACAGCCCAAGGATTGCCTTGGATGTCACGGGGGACGCGCATGGTATGTTGGAGGTGTCTAGATGGACAAAGAAGAATCTAATTTGTCAAATGTGTCGATGAAAGGGAGAATTACGAGAAGAAAGTTCGTAAAGGGCTCAGCTGCTTTGGCCACTCTGGCTGCAGGAAGCGGCCTATTCGGAGTAAGCGCGTTCGAGGTATTACAACCTATGCGGGCTCAGGCAGCGGGTCAAAACAACTGGACGTTGCAGGCTCAGGCATTAGGCCAAGACGAATGGATATACTCAGCATGCAATATGTGTGGTGGCCAGACAGGAATAGTGGCCCATGTGGTGGATGGTTCAGTTGTGAAGATAGAGCCAAATAGCTTCAACCCAGTGGGTGTTCACAACATCTCCACAGATTTTGAGGTCGAAAAAGTACGTGGCGGCCGGATGTGCTCTAAGGGAAATAGTGGAATAAAGTCCCTCTACGACCCTGACCGAATCAAGACACCTATGAAGAGAGTTGGGGCGAGGGGAGAAGGCCAATGGTTACCCATAACATGGGATGAAGCGATTAACGAAATATCTGTGAAGCTGAACGATATCAAAGCCAAGTATGGTGCAGAGTCCCTTGTATGGTTCGGAGAAGACCACTCGCTAGACACAGATCTTCAATCAGAGTTGTGCGCAGCCTACGGAACTCCCAACTATCATAACCACGCAAACCTCTGTGACGTGGCTAGAAAAGCATCGTACAAACTAACTATGGGTGATGAGCGACCGATAGGCGATTTTGCGCACGCAAAGTACATTCTGCTCTTCGGATGGAACCCACTTGACGCAACAAAGTGGGCTCATCTGCCCGCCATTATAATGGACGGGATAGAAAAGAACGGCGCAAAAATGGTTGTTATCGACCCTGTCTTCAGCAAGACTGCATCAAAGGCTCACGAATGGATCCCGATAAGGCCTGGAACTGATGGAGCTCTAGCTTTAGCAATGGGCAACGTAATCGTTAACGAGAAGCTGTATGACAGTGAATTCGTTAACACATGGACTGTAGGCTTTAACGAATACGCGGAATTCGTGAAGGATAAAACACCTGAGTGGGCGGAGAAAGTTACGAGCGTACCTGCAGACACCATACGCAGGCTGGCAAGAGAGTTAGCAACCACGAAACCTGCCGCCATTGATGTATGGTCAGGGCCCGGGCAGCAGGCTAACGGTACTGAAGGTGGAAGAGCTATCGTGATGCTCGCAGGGCTTCTTGGACAGGTTGACAAACCTGGAACAATGATGAACCCTGACCGGAAGGGCGGAAAGAAACGGGCAAACTTAGCTGACTGGCCAAAGATCACTGCGAAGAGGCTTGACGGTAGAGGTGAGAAATACCCGTTCGCTCACAGCTCCGGGATATATGTAGAGACACGCGACGCTATGTTAAGCGGACAACCGTATCAGGCGCGCGCCGCTGTCTTTGTAATGCAGAACTTCGTAATGTCTGTACCAAATGCGCAGAAGAACATAGATGCCATAAAGAAAATGGAGTTTGTGGTCGCCGTGGACACACATATTAGCGAAACTGCGGATCTGGCAGACATAATAATTCCTGGGACGAACTACCTCGAAAGATATGACATCACCAGTAACTGGGTAACCTTCCAGAGCCTTTCTCTGAGACAACCGGTTGTAAAGTCTTGGATTAACGGTCTAACTGAGACCGAGTTCTTCATGAGGTTAGCCACTAAAATGGGACTTAAAGGATTCGACATGCCTTATGAACAGTATCTCAGCGACAAAATAAAGGCCGGCATAGGTATAACCCTTGATGAACTGAAACTCCTTCCAGGAGCTGTTTGGATTGGAAAAGGGACTACATATGAGAAGTTCAAGAGCAAAGTAACAGTACCAGACGGTGCTACAACCGACCCCACTACCGGAGTTGTGAAGGACAAGGCTAATGCAGTAATCGGTGTCAACATAGGCGGAACGGTGATGAAAGGGTTCAATACGCCGTCGCGAAAGTTCGAGTTCTACTCCAATCAGATGAAGACTAAGGGGCTGAATCCGCTGCCGGACTATATGCCCACAGAGGATAGACCAAACGCTGAATACCCATACTACTTCGTTTCATGGAAACCGCAGGAACATACGCATACAAGGACACAAAACAACGTCTGGCTGGTTGAGATGCTTGGAAGCAATCCTATCTGGATAAACACGAAGACAGCTGAGAAACTCGGTCTTGCAGAAGGCGATGACTCGTATATTGAGTCTTTGACTGGTAAAATAAAATCAAAGGTGCATGTAACGAACGAGGTCCATCCCGAGGTAGTGGCGTTTCCACGAGGATTTGGCCATTGGAGACTCGGAAACATCGCTAAGGGTAAAGGATCTCACGACGGCTGGATATTACCCGGCAAAGCCGAGAGGATATCGGGGATGGCTAGGAATAAGGAAGCTGCGGTCAGGATAATCAAGGTGGTATCTTAAATGGTCGTAGATATCCCAACGGTTCCGAAAGAAAATCAGGTCGGTTGGCTGATAAACCTTGAACGGTGCGTTGGATGCAGAGCATGTGAAGGCGCATGCAAAAATGAGAACAAAGTCGCTGTAGGTGTCAGATGGAGACGCGTAGTGACGCGTCAAAAGGGAGAGTACCCATCACCAGTAAAATATTACGTCACAAGCGCATGCCACCACTGCGCGCAACCAGCATGTATCAAATCCTGCCCAGTTGACGCGATTACAAAGCGCGCTAAGGACGGTATAGTCCTTATCGATCAGGAGAAGTGCATAGGGTGCAGACGTTGCATATGGGCCTGCCCATACGGGGCACCCCAGTACAATCCAGAGACGAATAAAGTTGAGAAGTGTACATATTGTGTTCACCGTATAGATAAGGGGCTGAAGCCCGCCTGTGCGTTAACCTGTATGGGTCTTGCCTTGGATAACAGGGCTCTGGCCGACATAGATAAAACACACGCGACAGCTTCCCAAGAGATCACAGGATTCAACCCCACCTTTACAGAGCCTTCTACACGCTTCATTAAGGCGAAGAAGATGTAACCATCCATTTCTGGTCGTTCCTAATGCATGAAATATTGAGAGACCTTGAATTAAGAGGAGAAATCTACAATTTATTGAAGACTCTTTTTCTCAGGCCTCCTTCGAAAGATCTTCTCAACTATCTGAGAAAAATCGAAGACGTCAGAGACAGTGTGGCCACACCCGAAATAGCTAAAGGAATCGATCTCCTTAGAAAAGGAGCGAATATCTTGCCAGAGCGACTGGCTCTGGAGCATACACTTCTGTTTATCGGCCCCTACAGGCTTCCTGCGCCACCATACGAATCTGTATATCGAACGGCTGAGCGGCTCGTAATGCAGCAACCAACTAAAGAGGTGAGGCGAGCATATCGAGACGCAGGCCTCGAAGTTAAGGGAATCAGCACCAGTCCTGATGATCATGTATGCGCCGAGCTTGAGTTCATGCAACATCTCTGCGTCAAAACTGCCTCATCTCTGAAGAAGAGAAAGCCTCATACGGCGATAAAACATCTTGAGTCACAAAGGAAGTTTCTTGATGAGCATTTGATTAATTGGGTGCCCGAGTTCTCCGACGATATATTAAGGAACACCAAACAAGATTTTTACAAAGGCGTAGCATTACTACTATCTGGTTTCGTATCTTCTGAAAGAGAACACATCCCAGAAATAATCGAAGCGGTGAGGTGCGAATACTATGCTTCGCCAAGACGGTCAGTCTTCACTTCGTAACCCAGTAAAGCTTGTGGAGAAAACAGCCTTCGTTCAACCGTAGTGGCTCACCTGAAGCATATGGACGCAGATTCGCTGCTGATCAAAGAGGAGATGCTTCAGAGCAAAATAGCAGGCCACGCCACGCTAAAGCCATCGCCTCTTCTCCTAGAAATGGTTAAGGCTAACTCGAAGCAAAATATCGGTTTTACGGTAGATTCAGCAAAAGCTGGAGAAGTCTTCGCTATCCTTATTGTACTTACGCCATACTTATCATAATAACGATAGTAATTTCCAGAGGCTATCGAATCTGAACCAGCGGTGATTCACGAGCTGGTCATCGTTTTCAACAAGTCACTTGTTACTGCAGCTGGCTTCGTTATCATTGTTGCTTCTATTTATGCTACCATCGAAACTAAAGAGCCAGCACTGTGTCAGTGGGTTTCAAGCGATCGATCAAGCATAGCCACGTCTCGCGCAGAGATATATTTGTCCTTAAGTTCACTGTATCTTACACCTGTTGGTAGTGAGCATGTTTTGTTTCTTCAAAACGCCTCTTCTTCAAAGCTCTTCAACATAAGAAGTGGCGGCAATGATTTGAATCATTTAAAAACAGATTTTCAGCATCTGGCTGCTGATATTCAGGAACATCTATCTTCAGAAGAACACCGTACGCGTCTATCAGTAGAGTGGACGAAGCTATTCCGTGGAGTGAAACCGGGATATTCGCCTCTTCCACCATACGAGTCGCTCTACCTTGGTGGATGGTTGGACGGATCTCTCACGACTGAGATTCGAAATGAATATCTCGAATCCCACTTCGACCTGTCAAATCAATGGCTAGGTGAGCCGCAGGATCATATTGGTCTTGAGCTCGGATACCTGTCCTTTTTGTCTCGTAGGGAATCTGAAGCTTGGGCAAATGAGGATTTTGAGAAGGCGCACCACCTGTTAAGTCTTGAAAGCGGCTTTCTGAAAAAACATCTAGCTGTATGGATTAGCCAATTATCAGGGGAGATTAAGCAGTACGATGAGATTGGCATCTACGGACGGGTAGCTGAAATCACCGAGACTTGGATAGGGTTTGATTCGGCTCTTCTCGCTAAGCATTCGCAGTGTGTTGAGTCGCAGCTCTCACATTAGATAATAACAGTTAATTTAACTATTATTAGTAATGTTATATTAAATAACGCTTTAATGGTCAAAATAATATCTGAATACTTTTGCAAAATACATAAACATAGAAAACTATTAATTCTATATGTCCATTTATCTGGGTGAATGAATCTGGTAAGACAGTACAACCGGAAAGTTCAGAAGATTGGGCCCTCTAGTCTTGCGGTTGCACTGCCTCTTGAATGGGCTCGAGAGATGAGCGTTGACTCATCGTGTCATATCTTGATCGATTGGATGAGTGATGGCGCACTTAGCATATCCGCAAAGGCATCAATACTAGAGAGCAGGCCTAGCAACTGCGTCATTCCTGTCAACAGATTCTCTAATCCAAAACACATCTACAGGTCAATTGTCTCACTTTATCTCCACTGTGTTGATCAAATCATTCTCATCTCCCAAGATGATATGAGCGCGGAGTTTCTTTCCATCTTGCGGGCTGAATTGCGGAGGCTCCACGGTGTCGATATCATTTACAAGAGCCCTAGGAAGGTTATCATTCAATGCTTCCTAGATCAGACCAAATATCTATTCACCAGTCTTCAAAAGCGTCTTTACCAAGCCGCCGATGAATCTCTTGAACAGGCAATCTACTCACTAGAGCAAAATAAAGAATCTCCGAAAAAGGTTCTTGTGCTTGAAGATGAAGTTGATAGGCTATATTGGCTAGCGCTGAGACAGCTCCTCTTCTATGCCGAAAGGCGTGACGTGGCGATTAAGATAGGAATGAGCGCCAGACATGTGGTCGACGCCCGACTCGCAATCAAGGTATTCAAAAAAATTGGTGACTATTCCAAAGATATAGCCCTGAATATGACGGCTCTCAGCACGGCTCCCAGAACTTACCTGCCGGAGCGGCTCCTTGAATGGGCTAGGTCGATTAGAATGACCTTCAATAAGGCCGCAGATGCCTATTTCGCTGGAGATGTTGACCTCGCAAACACGGCGATCGAAGAATCGACGCAACTGGAAGCCGAGTTTCTAAAGATCGGTTCTCCAAGCGAAGTATTTGGGATTGCTTTGGCTGACGAAATGAGTAACGACGGAGTACGACATCTATTAGCAATCTACCGGATAATAGATGACTTGATACATGTTGCACGATCTAGCAATCCACTTGGTGAAGTAACAATCAACAGATGCTACGATCATTGCAACTGGTGCGACGCATCTGTAACATTATCTCTCCATCATGAGCATGAGGTCAAGCAGCAACCCATTAGCGGAGCTCCTTACTGAACTTATTATCACTGCCCAAATTTGAGTCTCCCATTGATTCATCTCCAATATCATATCTCACTTTAGCATATCTGCTGAAACCATAACGAGGTTTTCGAGGGCGATAGGCAGCAAGCGTTATATACATTTCCAACTTCAGAAAAGCTGCTTCTCCTAATCAGGGATGAGCTGTATGCGTACCGGGAAAAAGACGGTTATGTTCTTTGCGATACTGCTACTTCTAGTTCTATCCTTCGAGATAGCTAATGTATACCTAAGAGCCGAGGAACCTTTGAAGGTCGATTTCAGGGAAAGAAGTAAATACATCGGCACAATCTCTGATTCGGCGACTGTCAGAATAGCTGTCGCGGCGATTCTTTCACCAGAGGAAACCTCTCAGTTTTATCAGGATATGTTTGATTATGTTTCGGCGAGAATTGATGCTCCGGTTGAGCTTGTTCAAAGGAGGACCTATCAGGAAGTCAACGATCTTGTAAGACGAAATAGTGTAGATGTTGCATTTGTATGCAGTTTGGCTTACGTCGAGGGACATCAGCAATTTGGTATGGAGCTCCTTGCCGTGCCGGTCGTGAAAGGCGCTCCGGTATACTACTCTTACATAATCGTGCCGAAGGATAGTCCAGCCACAAGTCTTCAAGATTTAAAGGGAAAAGTATTCGCCTACTCAGATCCGCTCTCAAACTCAGGCAAGCTTTCACCCGATTATCTACTGACCAAGATGGGATATAACCCTCTGAACTTTTTCGGGATGACCTTCTTCACCTATAGCCACGATAAATCTATTCAGGCGGTAGCTGAGAAGATGGTTGATGGAGCTGCGGTGGATAGCTTGGTGTGGGACTACAAAAACGCTACTAATCCACAGTTCACTTCAAAGACTAAAATAATATCAAAGTCGCCACCGTACGGAATACCGCCTGTAGTAGTATCCAAGGATGTTGACCCCGTCTTAAAGGAAAAGATTCGAAAGGTCTTTCTCGAAATGCATGAGGACGCGGAGGGCCAAGCTATCCTGAAGCGTCTCAGCATAGATGGATTTGTTCAGGCGGATGATCAAAAATACGATTCGATCAGGGAGATGAACAGCGTCGTCAAGGATGCTATCGAAGGCAGTAAACCGAATCAATAATATCATAGGCGGAGGTCTCACCAGGCGCTTCGTCTTCTGGATACTCGCGATTATCCTCCTTCTTGGAATATTGACCAATATTGTCGTCCAGACGAATCTGACGCAGACCCTATCCGACGAATTGAAAGACCGAGGCGAGATAATATCCAAGAATCTTGCTGCGAGTAGCGTGGAACCCGTGCTAGTCGACGACATGGTGACCTTACATCGACTCGTTGACAAAATTAAAGCTACTGAAGATAATGTTCGCTACATCTACATTACCGATGGTAAAGGCCGGGTTTTAGCTCATACCTTTGACACCGGTTTTCCAGTGGGGCTGCTAGATATCTACAGGAACTTTGAAGGCGATTCTCGCCTTATAGACACAGGCGAGGATCGTGTAATCGATTTTCGTGCTCCTATATTGGAAGGTAACGCCGGGTTCGTCCATATTGGATTGGATGAGAGAATAATAACCGAGAAGGTGAGCGAGACAAGCAACTTGATCATTATCCTAGTGCTTATTGTAGGATCCGTAGGAGTTTTTCTAGCGTATATGGCTGGAAACTATCTAACAACGCCGCTTCGAGCTGTAGTCAAGGGAACTGAAGAGGTCGGTCGGGGAAACCTCGGATACCGGATAGAGGTCGATACAACTGATGAGATATCTCATTTGGCAAATGCGTTTAATCAAATGTCACGCAACCTTGGAAGCAATATTGAGGATCTTCGAACGTCGGAAGAGCGGTATAAGCGGCTAGTAGACGGTATCAGCGACGCTGTGATACTAATAGATACTAAAAGGACGATCCTCTCATGGAACAGTGCCGCTGCAAAGATGTTCGGCTATAACTTCGAAGAGATGGTCGGCAAAGATACAAGCATTCTCTTCCACTCTTCAACTGATGGATGCAGATGCCAAGATGACGAGATGCTCGACGGGGAATCTCTTTTCGTTAAGCGCGGCGGCTCAACCTTCTCAGGTGTTGTACACTGCAAACCTTTGAAGGTTGACGATGAGGATGGGCATGTACTTGTTATCAGAGATGTCTCTGAGCAAAAGGAGAAAGAGAAGCTTGAGAAGCAGCTTCTTCAGGCTGATAAATTGGCTACGTTAGGCACGCTCGCCGCTGGCGTCGCCCATGAAATTAACAATCCACTCGCCAATATCTCCCTATACTCTGAGATGGCGATGAAGCGGACATCTGACGGTAAATTAAGTGAGAAATTAAAGGTAATAAACGAGGAAGCGAACAGAGCAGCTTTGATTGCTAAGGGTCTGCTTGATTTTGCTCATCAGCCCGAGATTAAGTCAGTCCCTACTGATGTTAATGAGGAGGTCAAGAAGGTGCTGAGTATCCTAGGCCCTGAGCTGAAAGGGATCGATGTAATCACAGATCTAGGCGCTATCCCTAGAATCTCAGCAGATAGCGGGCAAATTCAACAGGTCTTCATGAATCTTTTGACGAATTCAATACAGGCAGTGGGTGAGAACGGGGTAATTAGGGTCAAGACTGTTGTGAAACAGGGCAGTGTGGAGGTCAGATTTTCAGATAACGGGTGCGGTATTCCTCCAGAGAATCTCGGTAAGGTCTTTGATCCCTTCTTCACGACAAAATCTCCCGGCAAAGGAACAGGTCTTGGGCTCTCAATCTGCTACGGAATTGTTCAGCGGCACAATGGTTCTATTGATGTGGAGAGCGAAGTCGATGTTGGAACCACATTCACAGTGAGGTTGCCTATCTGATTGAAGATTCTTGTAATTGAAGACGATCCGAAGATGCGTAGTGGATTGGTGGAGTTACTTTCGGAGGAAGGCTACGAAGTTGCTTCGGCCGAGAACGGTCAAAGAGGCCTTGAGGCCGTTAAGAGTAATGATTACGATGTTGTGCTGACCGATTTGATTATGCCGGGGATAGGCGGGATGGATGTGCTGCGAGAAGCAAAGCGAATCAAGCCTAGATCCCATGTGATTCTGATAACCGCTTTTGCGACAGTGGAAAACGCTGTAGAAGCGATGAAGGCCGGGGCCTCGGACTACATCACAAAGCCGTTCAAAGTAGACGAGGTTCAGACAAAAATCCGAAAGGTCATTGCTGAAGCCGAGTTCGAACAACCTACGTCAATACTTGATTCTCATTTCTTCAAAGCTATCTCGAACCCTATTAGGAAGGATATTGTGAAGCTTCTTGATCGAGATAGACAGCTTAGGTTCACTGATATTAAGAATCAGCTCCATATCGACGATCCCACTAAGCTTAGTTTCCACCTTCGAATCCTGAAATCCTACGGAATTGTTGAGCAAGACGTGGAGAAGGTTTACTCTCTTACGAATAATGGTAAAAATATTCTTGAAAAATTGAAAACTACAAATAGTTGAAACTTATTTCAACAAGACTTTGATAATTGAACTTTATTTCAAAAAAACCCTTTTTAATTTTACTTGGTAGTGGCCATAGTGAGAGTAGGATATGGCTCAACTAACTCGTCGTAGTTTCGTAAAGACTGCAGGTGCTGTAACAGTAGTAGGCGCTGCGAGTCTAAAACTGCTTGGTGCTGATGATCTTTTTATCGAGACATTAAAGCCAGTTCTTCCAAGAGCCAGTGGAAAACCGGAAATAACCGAAGAAATTGTGCATACTACTTGCTGGATAGGTAAGCAGGACTGCAGTATTCTCGCCCATGTTGTAAACGGGCGCGTCGTGAAGCTTGAAGGTGATCCTGATAATCCTCGTAACAAAGGACGATTATGTCCAAAAGGTCAAGCCCAGATAATTTCGTTCTACGATCCATATCGGGTCAAAGCCCCACTCAGGAGAGTCAACGGTAAGGGCGTTCCAGGTGAATGGGTGGAAACATCGTGGGATGAAGCCTTAACGCTTGTCAGTGACAAGGTTAAGGAGGTTCGAGCTAAAGATAAGCGACTTCTGGTCTGGCAGAAAGGACGTAGCAAGGCAGAACCATTCTACGATAACGCATTTGTCCCAGCGTCAGGCGCAACTAAACTGCACCATGGTGCCTTCTGCTCAGACGCCGGTTACCGTGCAAACGAGTACACAATCGGGTTTAACGGTGTTCTACATCCTGACTTCAATCATTGCAAGTATCTCCTGAACTGGGGTTGGAACATAGTTAACGCGGGTGGAAATAAGCTGTGTTGGATAACCTTCAACCAACAGTTACTTGACGCACGGGGACGAGGTATGAAGGTTGTCACGCTGGATCCTTGGAAGAGGGGTGCCGGTCCACATACAGATGAATGGTTACCTAACAAGCCTGGTAGCGATCTCGCATTCTTCTTGACTTTATCGAATGTACTCATTGAACGCGGATACGTTGATGTGGATTATCTTAAGAAATACACCAACTCTCCATACCTAATTAAGAGCGACGGCTATCTTCTGAAGGTAGATGGTAAGGAGCAGGTTTGGGACACCGTCTCTAGCTCTGCCAAACCCTTCGATGCTGCCGGAGTTAACCCAGCACTGGAGGGTGAATATAGTGTGGGGAATGAGAAGGTCAAGCCGGCCTTCCAAGCCTTTAAGGAGCATATAGCGCAATACACACCTGAATGGGCTGAAGACATCTGCGGGCTACCTGCCGAAAGAATAAGGAAAGTTGGAGAAGAGCTTGGACAGAATGCGATGATCGGCAGCAAGATAGTTCTAGACGGGGTTGAGCTGCCCTATCGCCCAGTAGGCATCGCAGCTTACCATGTAACTCAGCAGGAACTCGGTTTCCAAGCTTGCCGAGCCGCAATAATGGCATTCATGCTACTAGGCGCGATAGAAGCTGTTGGAGGTCTCCGATCAGACTTTGGAAGAAAAACTCACGGAAACTTCAAGAGTCTAGACGAAGTGCAGATCAAAGATCCTCCGTATAATATCTGGCTTCAGAACAGCAAGTACTTCCCGATAAACAGTAACAACTCATCGCTTGTAGCAAGAGTTTCCCAAGACCCAGGCAAATACGGCGTGGACTATACTCCTGAAGTATTGATGATACACATGTCAAATCCACTACTATCATTTGCGGATCAAAAGGCGCTTATGGAGTGGCTGGGCAAATTCAAGTTCACTGTGGTAATTGACCCGTGGATGAGCGAAACAGCAGACTACTATGCAGATGTAGTGCTTCCAGCAGCCACGATAGAAAAGTACGAGGGCCCCTCAAGTGTTAATGACGGATACAACGATGGTAGCGTAATACGAACGCCACCGATGCGGCCCCAATTCCAGTCTAGAGCTGACATCGACATCTACATCGATCTGTGCGAGAGGGCTGGGTTCCTCTACGGCAAGGATGGCTATATTGACAAGCTCAACGGTTCGCTAGGCTTGAAAGATCCGTACAAGATGGACTTGGATAAGAAACCTGATGCCAGAGATATCTTCGACCGCTGGGCCAAGTCCTCAGGCATCGGGGAAGGCGTAAAATACTTCGAGAATAAAACCGTAGCCAATCCAAAGAAGTTCGCAATCAAGGACCTCTACGCCCCTGCGTGGAACCCCCCCTACGGCGGGCTTAGGCACCGATTATACGGTGAATCTCTCAAACGCTATGGAGAAGTGATGAAAGAAAAAGGTACCCCTGAGAACTTCAGGAGAGATTACACGCCGTTCCCAACTTGGAGAAGCCCCACTATGGATAGCTCCCCATCAGAATACGATCTGTACCTTATCTCACATAAGAAAATTATGTTCAAGCAGTCTAGAAGCACCTCCAATCCCCTCCTTAAGGAACTGGAACCAAATCAGTATCTTGAAATGAACCCCAAAGCTGCGGAGGCAAGAGGCATTAATGACGGCGATGAAATCGTGGTGGAATCTCAAAACGCCATCACCAAAGAAACTCGACAGGTCAAGGTCAAAGTACAATATGCTGAAGGAATTAGACCGGATACCGTCTCAATGTCCCATCATTACGGGCACTGGGTAAATCCGAACGTCAAAGAGGTTGGACCTGCACCTAATACACTCTTCTTCAGCGGCGAAGGGTATGTGCAGATGACTGCGGATCAGTCATTCCAAGTAAAAGTGAGGGTAACCAAAGCATAGGTGAATTGAGATGGTCAAGTACGCGATGGCTATAGATCTGGATAGATGCATGGGTTGCCGCGCCTGCATGGAAGCCTGTAAAATAGAGAACAACACTGGACGAAACATTTTCTGGATGTTCGTGTTCAAACAGGAGAGCGGCGAATACCCGAACACAACCACAAATTACATGCCTAGACCGTGCATGCACTGTGACAACGCTCCGTGTGTAAAGGTGTGCCCAGTTGGAGCAAGATTCAAGAGCGAAACTGGAGCAGTTCTTACAGATTTCGACCGGTGCGTAGGTTGCAGGTATTGCGAAGTCTCCTGCCCGTACGGTGTAAACTACTTCAACTGGAGAGAACCCGCTGATAACCAGTATTATCATTGGGGGAAAGGCGAAGCTGAAGGAAAATATGGAACGGCTGACATAAGGACTCTAGCAAATGGATCGATATCGCCTTACAGAAATCCAACTCTTGATGAACCGCATGGCGCAGAGAAAAGGACAGTTGCCGGCGGCGGACATTACGTGGGGGTTATCGAAAAGTGCACGTTCTGTGTTCAACGAACAGATAAAGGATTAGACCCCGCTTGCGTGGCCAATTGCCCAGTCTCAGTATATACCTTCGGAGATCTCGACGACCCTAACAGCAGCATATCAAAGCTCTTGGCAAGCAGGTCTTCGTTCAGACTGCTGGAGGAGACAAACACTCACCCTAGAGTTTACTACTTAGGTACTCCGATGCCGCTTGAGCATAGGAAGCATCTGGAGAACATCTCAGTTTGAGGTTGATTGAATTGGTCAAAATTAGGTCAGATTACGAGTTGCGTGTAGGATTAGAGGTGGAAGCATGAGTAAAGAAGAATTAGGAGTTTACCTGAAACCGTTCAATCGTACTGGCGGAAAATTCTTAGCTTTAATCGCAGTACTTCTAGGCGCGATGGCACTTGGAGGTTATGCGCTGTATATCCAGTTTACCGAGGGGCATTATGTCTCCGGTATGCGCGATGTAGGTGCAGGAGGCGCTGCGTGGGGCATCTATATCGGGATGCTAGTCTACTTCATCGGCATAAGTTACGCTGGCATATCGGTATCAGCCGCCGTTCGTCTTCTTAACCTTGAGAAGTACAAGCCCGTAGCACGTATGGGTGAACTTCTCACGATAATAGCACTGCTACTCGGCTCGCTCTTCATACTATTTGACTTAGGACAGCCGATAAGAGGTGTCATCAACATGTTCCAGTTCGGAAGACCAATGTCCCCCCTCTTCTTCACATTCAGCGTCATCGCTACCGGCTACCTCTGGTCAACCCTGATATTCATGTACATATCGGGTAGAAGAGACGCATCCATTATGAAGGCGAATGGCCTCGGGATAAAGCCTCTCTACACAGTGCTGTCAGGTGGATATGTGGACTCCCATAAGGCAAGGGAAAAGCATAACAAGGTTCTGAAGGCTCTCGCTGTAGCGATACTCCCGCTGCTAGTAATGGCTCACTCATTCCTCGGCTTCGTCTTCGGGTTACAGGTAGGTAGACCCGGCTGGTACACGGCAATTCAGGCCCCAGCATTCGTCACACTAGCAGCCGCATCAGGCATCGGAGCATTAATCATAATCTCCCTAGTGATCCGACGCACCTATGGCCTGCAGCAAATACTGACTCAAGATATATTCAGAGGTCTCGGCAACTTCATGGGTGCAGCGACAGGCGTCTACATTTACATGATAATCAGCGAAATGTACGTGATGAAATACGCAGGACCTTCGGGAGAAGTATTGATAGCTGACTCGATGCTCTCAGGCCAGCTGGCACCGTACTTCTGGGCGGAAATCCTCTCTTTCATAGCGGCATTCCTCATAATCTTCGCAATGTTCGCTCGCAAGAGTTACAGCTTACTTGGTATTACAACATCGGCAGTTCTGGTGAACATCGGTGCACTACTTGCACGCAACATGATAATAATCCCATCACAAACTCTAGGTATGCAGCTGCCCTACGCTTTAGGATCTTACTTCCCGTCATGGATTGAGATCTCAGTTGTAGTGGGGCTCTTCGCACTCGGGGTCTTCCTCTACAGTATCTTCACAAAGATATTCCCAATAATCGAGTTCCCAGAAGAAGTGCGAGGTGAGAGGTAATGGGAAGAACACTAGCCTTGCTGACCCTAGCAATCGGTTTGATACTCATGGCCGTTGGATTAATGACTGTTGCACCGGTAGGCGAAACAGCAGGTCCGGTCATAAGCAATCCAAAGATACCGTTCGCCGCAGGAATCTGGGTATTAGGAATGATGACCTCGCTGCTAACACCAGTCGCCTACGTAATGGGCCGCGAAAAATAGATAGGTAAAACACAAACATGTCTATAGTTAAGGATTCACTGTCAAAAAAGACTTTAAGCGACGAGATGGATCTCGCTAATCTAGCTAATACTCGTAGACAGGTCTACAAGCTTCTCAGCACAATGTACCTGCGATCCCCTGACAAAAAAGTTACGCGATCGCTTAGCCAATTTTTCTCCGAACCGAAGACCAGTGTCTTCCTAGAAAAAATACCGGAAAATGTGAGAAAAAGCTTTCTTAAAATAAGCTCTAGCATAACGTCCAGTGGAGATGGCCAGAAATCGCTGCAAATTGACTTCACTAATCTGCTACGGGGGTTCAGACCAAATATTCCTCCGCTGCCGCCCTACGAATCTGTCTATAGAGGTGAAGATCGCACCTTCGGCGTCTCAACTTTCAACGTATCCTCTGAATACGCGAATGCAGACGTAAAGATCGCTGATGAATATCGGGGGGAACCGCCTGACCATATAGGTATCGAGCTTGATTTCATGGCGCACCTTTGCAGGCTGGAAGCAAAAGCTTGGCATGAATGCGACTATGAGAAGTGCCTAGAGATTTTGAAGCAAGAGACGCGGTTCCTTGAGGAGCACCTAATGATCTGGGTGTTCAACTTTTGCGACCAAATAAAGAATCACAGTCGAACTGACTTCTACATAGGGTTAGCTGAAGCTACAGAAAACTGGGTCGATTTAGATTATGAGCAGATCAACGACATCAGCAAATCTTGGTAGTGACTCGGCTGAATGCATCTCATCTGATTGCAGGCTGATAATTGATGTCTGCAAACATTCAGAAACATTGAAGGTAGACTGGGACAAACTCAATCTGACTCTGAAGGAACTAGCTCCAGATGTCACAGTAACCAGATCAATATGCGAATCGCCAATACGATTAGCTGAGCTAGTCAAAGATGACTACTCGCGGGGTGTTGTTATAGTTGGGTGCGGAGATGCGGATCATTTCAGACGGTACAGGCATGCTGGCGCGTCGAAGATCCCGCCTAACTACATAGAGGTCGCTGATCTCCGGTTACTCAATGCATACGGCCACGATTATGATGCCTTCAATTTCAATGTGGAACTTCACATTGTGAGGGCAGCTCATGCCTCTGAGCTTCACCTTCAACCTAAACACAAGCCTTTCCAGTTCTCAAACACCGTTTCGAGAAGACAGTTCTTCAGAGCAGCTACTGCAACTCTAGAGGAATACTCTGATACTCCTGCTTACCAAAGTAGGCTCTGTGCACCATACATCAAATATTGCACCCATTGCGTAAGTGCCTGCCATTATGGGGCTGTGCGGAAAGACGGATTAGTCATAACGTTCGACGATGATAAATGCAACTTATGCGGAGCCTGTGTAGTAGACTGCCCTAACGGCGCGCTTCAAAATCCAAACTTATCAGATGTACAGCTGGTAAACCTCTTAGAGTCCGCTGCATCTGAATCCACTGATTACTCGCGTCGAGGCATTATCTTCACCTGTGACCAAGGTATCTGGGCAATATTGAAGCAGGAGAGCGCACCAAAACTACCTAAAGGTGTAGGCGTTGTCAAAATGTCATGCGTAGCCGCCGTAGGTTCCTTACACTACATGGTTGCGGCAGCACTAAACATAGATCTGTTAGCTCTTTGTCCAAACAGCCTCTGTAAAAGAAAAGTTGCTTTGAATCTCGGCCGAAGCGCTTCAGAGATAGTGAACAATATCGTTAAAGAGGCAAAGCGGCCTTCTCCAAACATAAGGCTTATTGAAACAGAGATAAAAGATGACGTCGTATCGCTTTTAAATCAAGCTCTAACGCCAAAAACGATTGCTGATAGGCTTCCTGTGCTGGATACGGGTTCGAAGAGGCGGTTGCTCACGACTGCTTTGTCAAGTATCGCTTCGGGCGTAGACTTTGGGTTTAAAGGAGTCGGGTCGCCTTTCTGTAACGTCTCGGTTGATACTGATACTTGCACCCTGTGCGGTGCCTGTTCAAGAGTCTGTCCCGAAAATGCTCTTGAATCGATAGATGAAATATCATCTCTAGCCCTTGTTTTCACTCCGGAGAAATGCTCATTCTGTTACGCATGCGAAGCGGCATGTCCCGAGCATTCAATACATGTAGAACGGGCCTTTAATCCAAAAGAACTCATTGAAGATGTAAAGGTGATGAAGATAAAGGACAGTAAAGCTACCTGTCTAAAGTGCGGAGGCTACCTAGGTCCAGCGCGAAAGTTAGAAAAAGTGGAGAAACTACTCTCAACTAATGGCGTAGATATGCATAACCATATCTATCTGTGCGTATACTGTAAATCACAACGTTGAAAGCACTACGGCCTCACGATTAATGACCGTATCTCGAACTGTTTCGCTTTTAGATATTCGACGCGGATATTTCTTTGCTCAGGCTCCTTGGAGACCTGCGGCGCCACCGGTAGCATTGTGTTCCCTGAATAAAAATAATTTCTTTCTAGTCCAAAGCGCAACATTTACGAGGCTTATCATAACCGGAACCTCAATTAAGGGTCCCACCACCGTTGCAAATGCTTTCTGCGAAGCGTAAAGTTCCAAGCGCTTTTAAGACACCAATGTTGATGATACTTGCTCAATCTAAGCAATTTGAAAAGTAATATTGTTAAGTTATACTTTGGTGGGTAAAGAATTTGCCTGTACACGTATCCAGAAATTGTTTTTGTTAAGATTGCCGATTGACCGTTAGTTGTGAGTCCCATCGGCCAGATACCAAAATGATCACGGGCACCCCATTTCATTCTCGGCCCGTTCACGCGAGTTCCACCTACCGAATTATAACTGTAGGAAAAGATTAGCTAAAATTCTGGTCTACCTAGTTCAGTGTCAGATAGTTCTGCGAGTAACCTGCGGAGAAATCGTGACTTCTTTTTTTAATTCTTCAATGAAATGTTTAGCTTTTTGCAAGCTCAGCGACTCTTCGCTCGATCTCGTCTCTGATTCTTCTTATTTCCTCTACTGGTTTTCCTTTCGGGTCTTCAAGATCCCAGTCTACCAGCTTCTTCTGCATCTGGGCAAGCATCGGTCTGGGACATACTGCTTCTACAGAGCAGCCCATAGTGATAACAAGACTGGCCTCCTCGATCATTTCATTGGTAAGCATCTTAGGCTTGTTTGACGAGATGTCGATGCCTTTCTCCTGCATCAACTGGACAACCACCGGGTTTACTACTTCAGCGGGGTTTGTTCCTGCGCTGGACGCTGACAAACCGTATTTTTTGGTGAAGCCCTCAGCCATCTGGCTTCTCCCAGAGTTCCCAACACATACGAAAAGAATGTGCTGCTGTCGTTGTTGTTTTTGTTTTTGCGGGATTATCGTCAGATACACCTGCTGATGCTAATGGTGGCGTCGATTATGATGGCGATGACGACGATCACGATGATGATGGTGATGACTATGTTCTTGTTCTGGTTCGATCTGTTTCTTAGATGGAAATAACTTCTCTCTGCTCCAGAGGGCGACGTTTACGAGGCTTATCATCACGGGTACTTCGATTAATGGGCCGACTACAGCCGCAAAAGCTTCCTGTGAAGCGAGCCCGAACACTGAAACGGCGACGGCGATAGCTAGCTCGAAGTTGTTGCTCGCGGCTGTGAAGGCAAGAGATGTGGTTCTGGCATAACCCACTCTAGCGTAGTAGCCGGTAATGAATGAGACGCCGAACATAACAACGAAGTATATCAGAAGAGGAGCTGCGACCCGCAGCACATCAAGCGGCAAACTAACGATATACTCACCTTTCAGAGAGAACATTACTACAATGGTGAAGAGAAGCGCGATAAGCGAAGTGGGGCTCAGCTTAGCCAGAAACTTCTCCTCATACCACTCCCTGCCCTTTGCTCGCAGAAAGTAGAATCTGGTCAACATCCCCGCGAAGAACGGTATACCCAGATAGACAGCTACCGATGTAGCCACCTCCCCCATGGAAATGTTGACTGCTGCTGCAGTCATTCCTTCTCCAGATATCCAGCCTCCTGCAATCGTGATGTAGAAGTAGACCAGCACCGAGTAGAACACAATCTGGAACACAGAGTTTAACGCGACAAGAATAGTAGCCCACTCGTTATCTCCCTTCGCCAAGCCATTCCAAACAATCACCATCGCGATGCAGCGAGCCAAACCAATCAGAATCACCCCGTTCCTGAGATCAGGATAGTCAGCAAGAAAGATCCACGCCAACACAAACATCAGAAGAGGCCCGATCACCCAGTTCAACACAAGAGAAGCAGACAGCATTGCTTTCGAGCCGCTTGCACCCACAATCTTTCTCAGCTCTTCGTAGCGGATCTTCGCTAAAGGTGGGTACATCATCCAGATCAAGCCAACAGCTATCGGGATTGAGGTGGTGCCGAGGCTCATTGCGCCTATGATCTCGGATGTCTTTGGGAAGATATATCCAAGACCTACGCCGAGCAGCATTGCCAAGAATATCCAGAGCGTTAAAAACCTGCTTAGCCATGGGAGCCGCCCGTTGGCTCCTTCTCCTTCATCACTGCACATCCATTAGACTAGACGTAGAAACATATTTAACTTTGTCTATATGATGTGGGGAAGGTAGTGAAGGGTCGTGCCTAGCACGCCTCCTACTTTTGCATAAAGAACAATTGAGCCGGTGGCTAAAACCACGACAATGAACGTGCCAATGACTTACTTCGGCAAAGAGCCTCTAGTCGCCCTTGACAGCCTTGACAGTAATGCTCGCCACGTTTCTTCCGCCTGTTTGCTCGCTGTCCTTCATGTATGGCACTTCACTGATGACCTCAATCTTCGAGAAGCCTGCCTTCCTTATGCTTTCAAGATAGTTTTCCCTAGTCAGCGCGCCGTCAATGCATTCGCACCATTTTTCAGCATCAACAGACTCGCCGTGAACTTCCTTGTCAGTTACAAGGTCGGATATGATCATCCTTCCACCGTCCTTTAGGATGCGGTGGATCTGTCTGAACGTTGCTGTTTTGTCTATTGTCAGGTTGATCACGCAGTTGCTGATAACAAGATCAACGCTGTTATCGTCAACGGGAAGTGTTTCTTCAATGTCTCCCTTTCTAAATTCAACGTTTGTGTAGCCGTTGGTTCTTGCATTGCTCCTAGCTTTTTCTAGCATCTCGTCAGTCATGTCTATGCCGATCGCTTTGCCAGACTGTCCAACTTTGTTAGCGGCAATGAACACATCAATGCCGGCACCGGATCCTAAGTCAACTACAACTTCTCCTTCCTTGATGTCGGCAAACCTAGTTGGTGCGCCGCACCCTACTCCAAGAATTGATTCACTCGGTATTGATTCTAATTCACTCTGCCCATACCCTATCGACTTTGCAGCCTGCTGACTTCTTAGTGACGATATTGGTATGATGTTGGATGATGGAGAGCAACAGTCTCCTGGCATGCAGCAATTTTCCGTATTGCCAGATACAGCGATCTTGCCGTAGCGCTCCTTTACCTTATCTTTGATTTGCATATCAACGGTCGATGATGTGAAGAAACATATTTAACTTTGTCGATATGATAGGAGTGTGTGAACGAAGACATTACAACAGCGCGGCTAGGCCGACTGGTCTTATCAGAGCGCTGCAACTGCACCTCTCAGAACGCCGAAGCGTACGCCGCTGAACTGAAGACACTGGCCGCAAGTCTAGGGGAAGACACCTCGCTTCGAGCCAAGGAACGATTCTTCAAGGCGTTGGGAGACACGACACGGCTGAAAATAGTGAAGATGTTGGGTATCAGAGAGATGTGTGTCTGTGAAGTGATGACCGCTTTGGACATCTCGCAGCCAACAGCCTCCCACCATCTAGGCATCCTTGAAAGGGAAGGCATTGTAGAAAAAAGACATGAAGGCAAATGGGTCATATACAGCCTCTCCACCCGTAAAACAATAGACATAATCGAAGACACACCTACTCAACAGTGATTCGATGGTCCCAAACTAGACCCGCTGAACTTCATGCGGAAGAATTAGGTAGCAAAGCCATTGCAGCGTAAAGGCCGATAAGTCAGGGGAAGGTATCCACCATCGTAGAGTAGATGTGAGCACATAGTATCCGACCGCCTTATCGAATGCAAGTGATGCAAGAATTGAAAGAAGCTATTAGAATAAAGGAGATGACTGTGGAACTACTGGAAAGCAACATCGACTTAGCGAGTCGACTCTCACACTCGACAACCATACACAGGCATATATATTACTGCGTGCCTATTGGTTTTGTAGATATTTTTTGAGTCAAGCAAAGTCGTGGCACGGCGTGGACCGGGATGAGCTGGATTGGTTCCCGTCTCTGGATTACGACAAATGTAGCGGTTGCGGTCTGTGCGCCCTGACCTGCGGCAACAACGTTTTCGGATGGGTCAGGTCGGAGGGAAAACCGAGAGTTGCCAATCCGAAGAAATGCGTGGTGGGATGTACAACGTGCGCAAGAGTCTGCCCGGAAGACGCAATCACTTTTCCTTCCGATCCGAAGGACTTTGTCAGAAAGGTTGTGATAAGATACAAGATATTTCCAACTGTAAAGAAGGAACTCGAAGTGAGACTCTCAACGTTCCCAGACCATGCCGTTCACCAGCAGACCGCAAGTGTAAGAGAGGCGGAGATGCCCTGACGTGGAAGGCCAATTTAAGTGGCATGGGATGGACAGGTCAGAAATAAACTGGCATCCGGTCATAGATGAGAACAAGTGCACCGGCTGCGGCCTGTGCGTAGTGACGTGCGGTGAGAAGAGAAACGTATTCGGTTACGACAAGCAAAGAAGAAAGGCGGTCGTCATGTTCCCCGACAATTGCATGGTCGGCTGCATCAACTGTATGGTCGGCTGCCTGTGGAACGCGATCTCCTTCCCAGACGAGCAGACGATAAAGAACATGGCGAGATCTTTGCCCAAGGAAGCTCTTGCAAAGGAACTTGCCCAGAAAATTGAGAAAAATCCTGAATTGGTGATGTAGATTGGTGGGCCGGAAATGCATTCGTTCCTCTGGACAGGTTCTCGCCAACCCCGTGAAAAACACCTGACGGGACGGTTGATCGGACTATTCATAAGCGGATGTCCTCTCAATCACGCACGAAATATCGGTTGAAAAACACTAAAGGCCATCTCATAAATTGTACGACGGCCAAGATAAGACAACTAGTAGCGAAAGCCTTGTAACGTAAATGTCAGGAAGAATCTAACTGCAACAGCCAGATTCCAATTACCGGTAAGTCGAGAAAGAAGGAGAAGAGCGATTTTTTCAGGATGTTTTTTCGAGCACCTTTCGCACGTCTTCACGGAGCTGCTCATCGCTCTTTCCTTCGACCGGTATTCCGAATGAGGTCGCCGCCTTCTCTAGCTTCTCTCGTTCAGCTGGCTGCTTCTTCGCGTTTTCCCGATCTTTCCGTATCTCCGCCTCACCCTCAACCTTGCCTCTCTCGAATTCGCCTCGTGCCCGACCAACCGAGCGAGCAAGATCCGGAATCTTTTTGGCGCCGAAGAGCAAGACAACAACCACAATAATGAGGATAATCCACTCTTCACCCCTAATACCGAGCTGCATAGAATTTAACATTAATTTTGTCTCCTAAACTTATCTTGACACACTTTTATCCTTTTTTCTTACGTTGCCTTGTTGATATAGCCACCTTTTTCCCTCGCAATTCTCGCCTTAACAGCTTCCCAACTTGACTGTTTCCTCAACTCTTCATATCGGACAGAGGCTAAAGGCGGATACATCATCCATATCAACCCAACCGCAATCGGAATTGAAGTGGTACCGAAGCTGATTGAACCAATGATTGCAGACATCTCTGGGAACACATACCCAAGGCCTACGCCAATCAGCATTGCCAAGAATATCCAGACTGTTAGGAACCTACTCAGCCATGAAAGACGGCGATCGGCTCTTTCATCGCTGCACATACACCAAACTACTCATAGAAACATTTGATTTTGTCGATATAACGAGATCGTAAGTCAAGACGTTTAATCCCCGTGAAGACAAGTTAACGACTCGGTTTTGAGCAACGTAAAGAGGATTCGTTTTAAATTAGCTAATAATAAGGTACCGATATCTTCCTAGCACGACTTAACGTCAATTAACGTCAATTAACAAAACCCCCAGCAATTGTTAAATGACGTTAACTCCTTTTTGATGAATTGCTGTAAGGTGAGCCGTTGCTTCTACTTAGATGTGGCGGGATCATCATAGTAGGTTGAATGCTCTATCCGTATTTTCCTCACTAGTGCAGGAGTCAAGATGTCCTTGGATATTTTATGAATGAGACAATTCAGCACTTAAGTTGGTGTGGGGGAACCTGGGATAAAAGAGGATTTTTCCCATTCTCCAAATCTTCTTCGGGAAAGTTTGTGATAAAGGATGTCAAGCTTTGGGATAATTTGTCCATAAGCTTTCTCAATTAGGATGTCATCATTATCAAAACGTATTTCGGTAATTTCTCGACTATAGCGTATAACATGTTGCTTAATCAGTCTAGATGTGGAAGCAGAGTTAGTCTCATAATAGGCTACAATGCTATCGGATGCTCGTCGGATAACCCTATTTGCATAAGCGAGTTCGTATGCGACTCCCGTATTATCGGTGTTACCTAGGAATATGAATAAGAGTATGTCTGCTCGCCGGATCCAATACTCGCTCTTAGCAAGATCGTAAGTCATATCTTCAGGTTGTTCTGGGGGTGATCGGAAATCCAATACAAGCCTGCAGTTCAAAATACCTTTTGTAATCAAAGATGATCTAATTCGCTTTAGCTTAGAGCCCCTCCTCCCCTATATGGCCCTAAGATTAGTAACCTAACCTTTGGAAGTACATTTAGATAACTAGGTGCTTTCGTCCAGTCTGGAGGCAATCTCTTGTAGTCCTTCGTGTTTTATTTTCGACAACATATATATAGATAGGACGACAGTGATCGTCCTATGGAACAGAATGAAGTGCGACTTCATGCAGAGGCAATTGATTTCCCAGCCCCAATAGTAAATATCATTGAAGCGCTATCTGATCGACAACGCCGCAATCTATTGATTAACTTACAAAAAGAAGGTGATCTATCTTGGACGAACTTATTGGAACTTACAACGATTAGAAAGGGCACATTAAACCATCATTTGAGCGTACTCGAAGCTGCCGGCCTGATTCGAAACTTCTCCAAAAAAGACCCCACAACTCACGACCGTTCATACTATGAGATAACCCCCGTAGCACAAAGAGTGATAGACGGAATCTTTACAGCATTCACACCCAACAATGAGAAACCAAAACCAGCCTCGGACGCAGCTTTTCGTCGCCACAGCAAGAAAGACCCCAATCGACTACCGAACTTATAGGCAAGGCTACCAATCCTAGACAGACATCATTCAAAACTAAAGCAAAACCAGACCCTAATAATATCACTCTCAAATAAAAACGACCCTATATCTGCCTACCAATTCTACGCAGTTCGAAATACCCGCCTCTTCGACAGCTTAGACGATCTGCTCTTGGTCAGACTGGAACTTCTCGACTAACCTTTTGCCTATATCTCCTTGCCCTTCACTGCAACGATGTCGGCAGTCCTGCCCCTGATCTTAAATTCCCGCTGTACTTTCCAGCCCATGCTGGCAAGATACTTCTCAACCTTTGATGCGACCACCCTCTCAGTGCTCATAATAATCGTATTTCCACTTATCGAACGATTGTTCGTCAAATATGAATAGCGGTTTCACTATAACTAATTAACGGTAGTTAGTTAGTCCTAAAGGACGTTCACGCAGAAAATCACAATGAAGAACGGAAGGCCCGCTACTCAAGGAGAGCCTGTCCAGTCTGCAGAATCGAGATTTTCAAGATCGGCGCGTAAAATTCTATAGGCCCAATTATTTTTCTTATCTTCGTCTACTGGAAACTAGAGAGACTGATGCAGCTGTCCACGACTTGCTTTAGAATCTTTAAATAATCCACGGGTTGCGTTGGGAAATATGGCTTCCCAAAAACTTCTAGGCTTATTAAACGACGCTATCGCCAGAGAATTATCCGTTTCTATCCAGTATATGTGGCAACATGTCATGGCGATAGGTATGAGGAGCCCTGAGGTTCGAGACAAGCTTCAAGATATTGCGGTCGACGAGATGAAGCATGCTGAGAAGATTGCTGAGCGCCTCGACTATCTAGGCGGAGTTCCAACCGTCAAACCCACCCCGATCAATGTAGGTGGAAGCATTGAAGAGATGATCAAGCAGGACGCTGCAAAAGAAGAGGACGCAATTCAGCTGTACCGTAAAATCATCAAGACCGCGGCTGCAGAAAACGACACCACAACTCGCCTACTCTTCGAAGAAATACTCTCAGACGAGGAAGACCACCACAACGAGTTCACAACCCTCCTCGAAGCCGAGTGAAACAGCTAGCAGCTGTAAACACGTAAGTAGGCCGATAGGTAGGCAAGCAAGCGTCCAGTCTTTTGACCCAGTTTCGCATTACGCTTCTCTCTTGACATCGGATGCCCAGAATAGCTGTGTGCAGGTGCCGTCGCAAGGCTTGTCGTAAGAATTAGACGTAGTGATATTCTCTTGGAACAGTTCGGATAGGAAGCCTGTGAGGAAACCTCGCATAAAAAAGCATTCACCAATACTGCTCTTGAAGGAAACATCAAAACAGTTCCTGAGACTGATCTTCCCTGTCTTTCTCTCCAAGTCAAGCCCTGAGAACTCGATGTCTCCCCAGTGCTGCTCATGCTTAAGATATTCTAGGCGGTGAAGCGCCTTCTCATTGCTGCCAATACTTTCATTCAACCGCTTCTGCGCTGACCTTCGTCCAGACTTCTCCCCGACGAGGAAGAAAATAGTGCCTCCTTCACGGCCGAACAGCTCGCTTACAGACTGCGCAAAGTCTGCGAGCATCTGCTTCCTGAGCGTCACATAATCATCCGAAGAGTCTGGCAGCATCTTCGTCGGTCATTCTCGCCTTCAGAGTTAACTCCTTTTTATCTTTTACTTAAACAGGAAATAACTGTAATGTTTGTCCAAAATCGGACAAACAACTCTATTTAGCATTCTCAATCTAATAGGAAATCCATGTCACTGTATAAAACCGGCTTCAGAGATGCCTTGGATCTGCTGCATAGACGCATGCAGCAGAGACAGGTATCAGATGTACGAAGTGTGATGCAGGAAATCGAGTCTATGAATGCGCGTGTCAAAGATCTCCGCTACCAGGACTTCCAGCTATTGGAGATGCCTCAACCAGTGCTGCAAGCGCTCTTCGGCGTAATCTCAAAGCGATGAATACAATAGAATTGTCAGCGCAGGCTTCTGAGCAATAGACGCAGGAGTAGTGTCCATCATTCACATTTTGGCTAGCTTCTTGAAGAGTTGCCCATGCTTTTTGAGGGGCGCCTCTATAGCCTTGCTTTTCTTCTCTTCTTCTATCTTTAATTGTTCTTCTGGGTTAACCTCTACCATACCAACCACCTTTAATCTCCTATTGAGTTCTTTTAGATCTGTCCTTGATCCGTTGACTGCGTAAACTCAAGCACCGTCACCTCTAGATATACTTACGTTAAGGCGCGCTGGTTGTGTCCCTTCTTCGGGGTATTTGTTAGCCTGTCCCGTTTCGGGTGATGGGTGGTTTTTCGGGGATGTTACTGCTTCATCATCGGAGAATATAGCTAATCACTAGCCTAGAAGTATAATATAGCACCGCATTTTCTATCATGGTGAGGCGGAAGAATTACAGATCAAGAAAAGTCAACTGAACACATCCTGATAGAGGATCACGTTAAGCCGGGCCTAGGGCTTCGAGGTGCTATTCACAGGGTAGCTGTACTCAAGGACGGATGGCTAGAATGCGATTGCGCAACCTATGCTAGAGATAACAGATGCAAACACACAGCAGAGGCAAGACAAGAGCTAAGAGAGAGGCGATATTACGGCTAATCTCGGGTGTATGTGACCGATTCTCTTCCACCTATCCATATGCTGTAGCGTGTGCTGTTGCTGTAGATGATGCTGCCCAAATGGGTGACTTGGACATCTTTCACAGCTGATGAGTACATGTTTTGCCTGAAGGTGATGGTGTTGCTGTTCCCGGGCACGATGTATTTCGATATGTCCAGCGTGTAGCTGGCATAGGTCTTGACGTTATGCGGAGAATAACTTGTAGGTAATGTGTATGCCACTTGATCGTTGACGAGTATAGAGACTTCACCCCTGTTGTTGTAGTCGTAGCCCTGAAATGCCAGCGTAAACGGTGAAGTACTGAAGCTGTAGGTGACTGATTCTCTTCCGCCTATCCACAGATTGTAGTTGGTGCTGTTGCTGTAGAGTGTAGTAGTGGTAGCAGTGCTTGAGTTCTCGATCACTAAGTTCCTTACGCCTGATGAGTATATGTTCTGCTTGAAGGTAAGTGTGTTCATACCCGCCACCACATACTCGGATATATCCAGAGCGTAGTTGGCGAATAGGTTGTTGTTATGTGGTGAGTAGGTAGTGGGTAGGACTGCAACCTGTTGGTTGTTGACAAGTATGGATACCTCGTCTTGATTATCGTAGTCATAGCCTTGGAAGGTCAAAGTAATAACTCCGGATTTCAACCAGCCGTTCATCCTTGTCCAAGGAAGGCTATCGTTTCCTCCGCTGAATACGTAGGGTGCATCGCAGAAGCCGTTATTGTTGGTGTCGATGCAGCCTTCTGCAGGTGTGTCATAGTTGCTCCAGTAGTTGCCGCCAATGGGTAGTGGCAAGTTGAATAAATCGCCGAGTCCTCTGTCTTCAAAATAAACTTGGGTTGGGTTGCTGATGAAGTTGTTGTGGTAGATCTTGCTGTAACTGGGAAAGAGGAACCAGACTCCATAGTTGTTATTCGATATGTTATTGTCGGTTAAGGTGTTGTTGGAACCTTGGATGAGGATTCCGATGTTGTTGTTGGAGACGACATTGCCCTTTAGGCTGTTGTTGCTACTCCAGATTCGGATTCCATCGCGGTTGTTGTTTGAGACGCTGTTACTGGTTAAGGTGTTATTTTCAGAAGAAAAGATGTAGATTCCGTAGTCATTGTCTGAGACGGCGTTGCCGGTGACGGTGTTGTGATTGGATGAAGAAGTAAGGAGGATTCCATCTGTGTTATTCGAGATTGTGTTGCTAGTTATGGTGTTCCCCTTGGAAATTGTAAGCCAGAGTCCTCTCCCGCCGTTGTTTATGATTGTATTGCCAGTTACGGTGGTGCTGTCACATGCGGTGTCGAGGAAGACTCCGTTGCCGTTATTCGAGATAATGTTACCGGTTACAGTGTTGCCACTGGTAATGTGAAGATAGATTCCGTATTGGAGGTTATTCCTAATGGTGTTGCTGGCTATAGTGTTGTTACGGGAGCCCACGCCAACCCCGATTCCATTCCATTCATTATTTGTGATAGTGTTGCCAATTATGTCGTTGTTATTGGAATACCCACCAACGGAGACCCCGGTTGCAAAATTCTTAATCTTCAAGTTCTTGACGGTAACGCCTGTTCTTTCGGAGAGAGATACGCCAACCCCGCTGTTATTCCCTGTTACGGTGTATCCGTTGCCGTCGAGGGTGATGTTGTCTGCGGCTATTATGATGTTGCCGTAATGATCCTCTGTGAGAACTGTGTTAGAGGTTATGGTTAAGGTGCCTGTTGTGGCGGCCTGTGCAGCAGGCAGGTTAAACGCCGCTATGCTCAAAATTAGCAGAGTGGCAGCAACAATAATGCTGATTACTGTTACAGAAATAGAGATATGTACCTTGTTCATTGTAACTTCTTGAGATATTGGCACAATGAGATAAATAAATCAACAAGGTCAATGCCTTTTGACTTATATATTTTTGTTTGAATGGAAATATAGAAGATATTGTCTCTTCGTTGTTCTGCTTCGTCATCAAATGATGACGACTAGGGTAAGTATGCTCTACTCGGAGATGAACTGGAGCCACCGTATTTTGATTAACTGATAAGTATCAGTTGAAGGGAAGGGCGTAGATATGAGCGATGATGCGTTTAGGCTGATGGATTACGCTACCTTTCTCAAGCACAGGTATTTCGATGCCTTGGCGAAGCTGTCTTGGGATGAGTTGGTTCGGAACAGGGATGCGAGCTTCAGCTCTATGCGGGATGTGTTCTTGCATATTGTTAATGTGGAGGACTCTTACATCAACTATATTCTTGCGAAGAAGGGCGGCAAGTATACTCCTTACGATTTCAGCAAGTTCAGCGGCCTAGATGCGATCAGGATGCAGATGAATGAAGTTGAAGCCAAGACGAAGGGATGTCTATCATCCATTACTGCGGAGGAGCTTGCAGCTCAGTATGAATGGACGAGGTTTGATGGCACCGCTATGCGGGGCCGTGGTGAAGACATAATCACTCATCTGGTCTTAGAGCAGATTCATCACATTGGAGAGTTGATTTGTCTGCTTTGGCAGATAAACGTCGAGCCTCCTCACATCGGTTGGCTCCAATATCTCAGCCAAACAACACCTGCTCACGTTAAAGGATAGTTAGTGGTTGGTGGGGTGTAGAGGGTCGTTGGATACTTGGACTAAGGTGTTGTTTGTTCTTTGTGTTGTTGGTATTGTTGTTTCTGCGTATCTTGCTTCTGATTCGATTTATCCTACGGTGGCTAGTATTTGTCCTTCGGGTGGTATTCTTAACTGTGAGAAGGTTACTTCGAGTCCGTATAGTTACTTTTACGGGGTGCCTGTTGCTTTCATCGCGATTTTCTGGTTTGCCGCGATGTTGTGGCTGGGTGTGAAGAAGCCTTCGTTCTACGTGTATGTGGTGTTTCCGCTTTGGCTCGCAGGAGCGATTTTCGCAGGCTACTTGATTTACGTTGAACTCTTCGTGCTCCACGCTATCTGCTTGTACTGCACAATCGCCCATGTAGCGGGACTGCTGCTCATAGTGCCCATATTGGCGATGTTAATGGGCGACGATGTTGATGTTTGAGATGGGGTGTGGTAGGCGATTGGGAATGCTGCGCAGATGTTTGACGGTTGTCCGCCGTTGATTTTGCAGATGTAGGCGGTTATTGCGTTAGCTGCCCGTTTTATCGCTACGCCTGCCTGAGAGTTTGAGTCAAGATCATTCAGCACTTGGGTCCAGTTCTTCGGGTTTCTATCTCCAGGAGGATCTTGGTAGAAGTAGTCGTTAGAGATTGTTGCGCCCGGCAGAACGTATCTGTTGTCGAAGTTGATGAACGGTATACCTCCTCCGAACTGATTCACTACTGACGAATAGTTTTCGGGTACTGTCTGCATCGGTGTCCCGACCCTATCAGCGGTCTCGTAGGGTTTGAAGACCAGGTACGGGCTGGTGTAGCTGCTGCGCACGAACGTGAACGTAGGTATATTCGCATACCTCTCATTGCTGCTAGACGCCGTATACTCCAAGCCGGAGAAGTTACCGAAACGCATCAACGCGATAATCAACGGCCACCTCTCAACAGCACAGAACGGACAATAATCTGCGCCGATATAGATCACAACCGGCTTACCGTCCTGAGAGAACGGGGTGCCCTGATACGCCTGAATCCTAGAAAGCGTCGACGAATCACTTGCCCCATACGGTTGAGCTGCAGCCCGCTCCAACGCCGAATACACCTCAGCCGAAACCGGCTTACCAAGCTGCGCATCCAGCGGATTCTTACTACTCATACTAAAGTAAAGACCAATAGCAACAACCAGCACCACCGCCACAACCACTGATAGATACATTACCCGTCTAATCATCTTCTTCCGCTGCCGTTGCTGCTGCCTCTGTTTCTGCTTCATCCTCTGGTTCTCACCTTCGTTTGTCGAGCTTCGAAGCAATAATAATGTTACTAATTTATGGGTTCTGCTTTGTTATCCGGTGATAACGGGGTGCGAGTGAGCGTGCATCACCCGAAGATGAAACAAAACCCCCGTGTTTTAGTGATCTTATATTATGTTCTACTTTCCGTCCGATGGTTGCCTCTAGGTAATGACGCTATCATTGACAAAGATGTAACTCTGTACGGATTCAGGATCTATATTGGGGATACCCTACATTTAATTGCAAATTACGATGACTATTAGTTTATCAGATGAAATTACTCCGTTCATTAATTTCAATTATCTTCTCACCAAGGAATGAATACGGAACCGATTGTGTGACCCTTCAAGGGGAGAGGGTTAAGAGTAAAGCTGAAAAGATGATAGCGGATTACTTCTATCGAAATAATATCCGATATGAGTATGAGAAAGTAGCGAAGACTAATGCGTGGATTTTCAAGGAAAAGATAAGCAGACCAGACTTTTACCTGCCAAATTACGATGTCTATGTTGAATACTGGGGCATGATAGATGTAGCGGACAAGCGCAAGAAGTCTGAGTATCAACGGAATATGCGCTGGAAGATGGCGCAGTACCATCAGAATAATATCAGGTTCGTTTCGCTCTACCCATCCAACCTAGAAAATTTGGACTGGATATTCCGAGCAAAATTCAAAGCAGCTTCGGGCACCGACCTCCCAATGAGACGCTAACGCCCCAAGAACATAAGTGCTCCAAATAATCGGAAACTCCCCTCATCTTGATCCCAGTAGAACTGTCAAGCCTCCATTTGCTAGCGTCTGCAGATTATTTACGAGCAACCTTCAACTTTACAGAGCCTTGAGGAGTAAAGAAGATATTACCTCTACATTTTTGCATAGCTAATAATAAATGGGTGCCTGAATAAGACGGGTACCCTTCACATCTTTTTCTCACTCCTGTACGTCATTAATTCTGCCAGTTGTGTTGTGTTATAGCGCTAAGCTTTGAACTTAACTCTTGTTTCTGAGGGTTAAGATGTATGTAGACCGGTGGGTGCCGATCACGGAAGCACCTCACACTCCTTTTTGTTATCTGAATCATTTCAAAGCAAGACACAGCCGGAGCAAGATTAGCAGGAGCTATAGCCTTCACTGTGAACCAAACTGTTTTTATTGATCTGAAGCGTCATCTAGAATCAAGGGAAGGCTGGGAGCAAGCTAAGGTTGCTTGGCGAAAAAAGAAACCCAAAAACATGTACCTAAAAAGACATGTTTTATGGCCTACTGAGTAGCTAAGCCAATCAGGCTCAGACCAGCCTTCAGTTCTTTTTTCTTCCTTTTCTCAAATCGTTTTTGTTAAGTTAACGTCATCTTGTGCATAATCATCTACGTGTTAAGTCTCCTCAGCTAGGTTGAATTATTCTGCACTATTCTCTTTCGGTGTGTTCCATTTAGTGTGGCAAATCTTCGAGCAGACCATAGAAAGAAAATCGCTGGAGCCAATGTTAACCAGAACAGCCTGTCAAATATGAAGGTAAGGGATACAAGGAAAAGAGTTTTGTTAAGTATTTGGCAGCTGAGGTTGGCTTTTCCTCAGCAGATGCCGAAGAGTTAAGAGAACCCGTTCTTATCATTTCACGTATGTGGAGGACAGTATCAAGATCGTTTCACCGAACATATTTCTCTTATCAAGTCCATACTTTATCCGTGGTTAAAGAGAAATGACACAAAAGACGACATCTGGTTATCCGAAGACTGCTTCGATACTCGCTCTCGTGGGCGGTATCGTGATAATATTGGGTGGGGTTTTGCTTACGTTCGTCTCCTCTTATATCCTGCCGTACCTCGACTACACCAACCTCAACACACCACGAGGCCTCACCCCAGCCAGTATCCCGGCTATCGTGTCAGGCATTGTCGGAGTGATGGGGTTGTTCGGGCTTGCATCGGGAGTCATAGTGCTGGTATCGGCGGTGATGCTCCTAGCGAATTCGGGTCAGAGGAAGACCTGGGGCGTGCTCATACTGGTCTTCTCAATCATGAGCTTCTTAGGCTTGGGAGGCTTCATCGTGGGGGCGATTCTGGGGATGGCGGGAGGCATATTGACCCTACGGTGGAAACCGCCGACCCAATAGGATCGATTGTGGGAGAACCACATCGATCTTGTAGGCCCGAATGAGTGGGAGGAGTTAACTCTGGAGTAGGAGGAAGTAGACAAGATGGAGAAGCTCAAGGTTCTACTGATAATGTTCCTAGCAGCAGCCTCCGGGCTTGCGGTCTCCATGTACATCCTTGCCCTGAGCCTAGCTCCCACGGAGTCACCGCTGAACGTGCTCGCACAAATTCTGACACGCGGCTTCTCGCCGGACCTACCCTTCTTAATACCGCTGTCATCCCTTCTTTTTCTCAGCACCGTCCTTGCCAGCATGGTGGGGGTCATCTACTTCCTCATGCTCCCCGAGATGAAGAACTACGTATCAGGCAACGGAAGAGAAACCACCTCAGTAGTCTTGAGAACTCTCAAGCCCGAGGAAAGGAAGGTAGTTGGCGTGCTCGACTCCCACGGAGGCACCTACCTGCAAAAGTTCATCACGAAAGAGGCGGGTCTATCAAGACTGAAGACACACAGGGTCATCGCCGCGCTTTCGGAGCGAGGTATCGTCCACGTTGAAAAGCGAGGAAACACGAACGAAGTCTCACTTGTGAAGTGGTTCCATGAAGGAATGCATCAATAGCTCGGAGAGCATTTGGGCCTCTCTGATTCCGACCGCTGGTTTTTTCCTTTGTCACGGATTTGAACCCGAGGGGCTAATTCTCGGCAACCGATTCTTTCCTACCTACTCTGAATAAAACTGGAAAAGAAGATTACCTCTACGTTTTTGCATAGCTAATAACAAATGGGTGCTCGAATAAGGGGACCCTTCACCTCCTTTTTCTTTATTTCAATTCAGATTTTGGAGAAGTGTAGTCAGTCACATCTCTCAATATGAAACCGAGCCTCGGGAGGGCCATTGGCTTCAGGTAGAAAGACACCTTAGATAGTTAGGTGGGATTCAGTTGATGTCTGGCATATTAGTTGATGCCGAGACGAATATTAGACATATTTAAAAGAGCAGTTTCGTTATGATGAGGTAATTTCTTGATTCCAGCGTATCCGTTAAATGGTATCCTCCTTGAATTGAGCGAATTGATAGAAAACGATATCCTATCAAAGGCTATTGAGAGGGCTCAAGGAGTTTTTGTTTCACGGGCATTCCTGCCGGGGAACCTGTCTCGTTTTAATGGGATAAAGCAGTTGATAGGAGACGAGAGATTATTAATTCTAGATTTGAGACTTGAGCATCCTTCAATTGAAGATTATCAAGGAATGGGATTCACTTTAAGGAGCACTCGGGCAGATGCAATAACTGTGATGGGGATATACGGTAAAGAGTCTATTACAACCGAATTCCAACAGATTAAAAAGAATATCGTGGCTGTTGTTGATATCGGGACACAATTTTACAGAACAATGGTTCCGGATAAAGCGGTTGTCAGTTCTGCAATCACTGCCAGAGATTATGGATGTAGAAGCGTGCTTATGACAAGTCTCTTCCCAGATCGGATTAAAAAGGTCAGAGAAAAGGTTGGTAACGGCTTCGAAATAATTGCATCTAAAGGCGAAGGATTACCTATTGGTGAAGGCCTGAAGGCCGGTGCCAATTTGGAAATAGTCCCAAGTAATGAATGGAGTTAGGACGATATTTTGGCACAGGTTTGTTCTAATGGCTTGTGCTAATGAGTTGTTTTTCCGCGAGTCTCTCTTTAAGTGAGGAGCAGAACGTCTTGGCGGCCTGCTTAGGATCTGGCGCTTCGTAAATTCGGTGTCCCACAACTTCGAATGTGGCCCCTGCAAGAATAGCATCACCTAGCTTACCGCCTTGTACTCCTACGCCGGGTGACATTATCCACATGTCATCGCCAACGATCTCTCGGTACTTTCGTATTGTATCGGGCCTCGTAGCCGGTGCAACTATACCGTCTGAACCTAATTCTCGGGCCATCTTTGCAATCTCAAATCCATGTTGTTTCATGAAGTCCAAGGCACCGGGGTGCGACATCTCGGCCACCATGAAAACGTAAGCGCCTTTCTCATGCGCAACCTTAATGCATGCAGTCATAGAATCGCGGCCTACAATACCGTGAAGTGTTAAACCGTCTGCACCTGAGTCAATCGCAATTTTTACGATTCTCCGTGACATGTCAGGAATATCGCCCACCTTGAAGCAACCAATAATGGGCAGGCTTGTCTGCTCCTTGAGTTCACCGATAATGGAACCACCATATCGGAAGATTAGGGGTGTAGAGATCTTTATAGCGTCAACATACGGCGATACATCCTTGACAATTCTAAATATCTGACGCTTTTCCTTATCCTCTACATCAAGAGCATGTATTATGTGATTCTCTATTTTTAACGGTCTAGCCATCAGGATACCTTCTCCCTGAACGAACCTTCCTGCCTCTGAACATCATTATTAATGGTTTTGTTTTGCTCATCGCTTTGCGCCCTCGTTAAGATAGAATTTGTATGGTGTGCGGTCGTCGTCTACGTCGATGTATTGACTCATCGATTTAAGGTCTATTCGTACAGTGGACACTGGCTCGTCTATACGGGCCGCAATCTCTGAAGCAGTTTTGCCCTGCTCCTTCGAGTAAGATTTACTATCGGCCAGAAACCCCTTGATCAACTTATGCCTATCGTCGATGCGTTTTTGCCGGCGTGAGGCAGAGGCAGACAATTGACATCTTAGTTTTAGGAACCAGTCTATTTAAGCGTTTATTTGAGTTTTTAGACTTGTTTTGAAAAACAGAAACAAAAACCATAATACGGCTAAAACAGTTCCACCGGAAAAGATGGTTTCACTCAACTAACTCTCAACGGCGTTAATGTTGAAGATGTTGTCTTAACTCAAGGCGGCTCGGGAGGGCTATTAACTTCAGGTAGAAAGACACCGACCTCCTAGCAGCAGGAGTACACCCGGACTGGAAACGCTTCTTCACAGGCCACAAAGGAGATATCAAAGAAATCTACTCCACTGAAAAACAACTTCCCGAATGGGCAATCCAGAAGATGCGAGAATACTTCCAACCAGTCGTCAACCAAATAGCAACAACCAAACCTAACACACATGAACAGGAGAAAACCGCAGCACTCGTCGCATTCAAAGTTATACAAGGATACGCCAACAACCTCGGAATCAACGACGAAAAACCCAAGAATCTCCAGCACCAGCCAGAGGCTCCATAAACCGGCCAGCTTAGGGTGCAACCAGAACTAGACCTCGACATAATACTTGCACAAATGCTGAACGGACAGCATAAGCCACCGCTCGCAGGAATCTATTAGATGTGAAATCTAAGCGTAAAGAAGATATATATGGGGTTCATAACCATGGTTATTTCACGGGAGGAATGCTGTAATGAGCCAGTACGGCAATATGGGGTACAGTGAAAAGGTTATGGATCACTTCCGTAATCCTCGAAATGTAGGAGAGATCCCGGATGCTGACGCTGTCGGAACAGCCGGCAACCCTGTGTGCGGAGACCTTATGACAATTTTCCTCAAAATCAAAGACGACCGCATCGTAGATATCAAGTTCATGACTTTTGGATGCGGCGCCGCAATCGCTTCAAGCAGCATGGCTACCGAACTCGTTAAGGGCAAGACAATTGAAGAGGCTATGAAGCTAAGCAAACAGGCTATAGCAGACTCGTTAGGAGGGCTTCCACCGATCAAGATGCACTGCTCCGTACTGGCCACAGAGGCCATTGAAGCAGCTATGAACGACTACTACTCGAAGCACCCTGAGCTAGCTAAGGTAGTAACAAAATAACACCTCTAAACATAGAAAAAAAGAGGAGCCTTGGCTGAAGTTGGATGCGCCACGCCGAATTAACTTTGATTACGCAGCAGGCTACCCTGTAGACCCTGAAGTTTTAGAAACAATGCTGCCGTACTTCTCTGAGAAGTACGGGAACCCTTCTTCGCTTCACACTTTAGGCGGCGAAGTCAGAGGCCCATTGACGCAAGCTCAAACCCAAATAGGCGAGCTAATCGGTGCAGAGTCTCCTGATAAAGAAATCTTCTTCACCTCTGGAGCCACGGAGTCGAATAACCTTGCGTTGAAAGGCTTCGGCTTTAGGAATCAGCGTAAAGGCGACCACGTCATCATCTCCTCAATCGAACACATCTCAACAATCAACATCGCAAAGTACCTGAAGCGAACCGGCTTCAACATCACAATGATACCGGTCGACAAGTACGGCGTAGTCAACCTCAACGCGCTCGAGAAAGCAATCACAGACAAAACCATCCTAATCTCAATAATGTACGCCAACAACGAACTAGGAACAATACAACCGATACGCGAAGCCGGCCGCATAGCACACGAGAAGAAGATCACCTTCCACGTAGACGCAACAGTCGCAGCGGGAAAAATCCCCATCGACGTCATAAAAGACAACATCGACCTCCTCACAGCATCATCCAACGACATCTACGGCCCCAAAGGCGTAGGCACCCTCTACGTCAAACTAGGCACAGTCATAGAACCCATCCTCCAAGGAGGAGGACAGCAACGCGGACTCAGATCAGGCAGCGAAAACATCCCAGGCTACATAGGCTTCGGAAAAGCAGCCGACCTAGC
>JACPRH010000010.1 GCA_016190055.1 Nitrososphaerota archaeon
TACATATAATCTCAAGACTGAAACTGTCGTTACCATGTCTAAAGTTTCTTCTACATTAGCCATTAGTATGGCTAGTCTACTACTCGCATTAGCAGTCGCAGGTTTAGTACTATCAGGAACAATCGCCACACCAGGCCCAGAAGGCGCAACAGGAGCAGCGGGCGCACCAGGTGCCGCAGGTCCCGCTGGCACTACTGGCGCCACTGGTCCTCAGGGTCCTGCTGGTTCACAAGGTCCGGTAGGTGCCACTGGTGCTGCTGGCGCTACCGGCCCTCAAGGACCCCAAGGTCCAGCTGGTGCTGCTGGCGCCACAGGTCCTGCTGGTCCAGCAGGTTCTGCCGGCGCACAAGGTCCAGCTGGTCCTGCTGGTGTGTCTGCGGTAGAGACACTTGCAGCCCAGCCTGAGACCTGTGCAATCTGCCACAAAGAACAAGGAGCCAACCATCAAGCCTCATATGATGAACTGTACCAGGACGGCGTCATCAAAGTCACAGATCTGACCTACACATTCTCTGCATCACCAGATACTCACACAGTAACTTTCAAGATGACAAAGAACGGCGTACCTTTTGATGGCAGAACCGCAGATGCGCTAAACATCTACTTCACACGATACAACAGTAGCGCGACCCAGTTCATCTACAGACTGTCCATAAAAGGAACTCTAAGCTATGACGGTGCAGGCAAGATCACGAGCACACTAGTCGAAAAAGCCCCCGGGGCCACCGGCTACGTTGACCTCGTCGATCTGAACGGACTAAACGGCCTCATCAACGTATATGGCACAGACGAGATTGTCCAAAGAATACCCAACTCCAGAGTAGATCAAGGCAAGTACCCATTTGCAGCATTCATCCAGATAGGATCTGGCGCCAACTACGTCTCTGCAGCCAACAACGCAGGCTGCGAGAAGTGCCATTCAACACCCTTCCTCAAGCACGGCTACATCTACGGCGAAGTAAACCACAATAAGACAACCGACTTCTACATCTGCAAATCCTGTCACGTAGACAACGGTGCAGGAAGCCACTTCGACTGGCAGCTCCTAGTTGATAACCCACCGCTGGCAGCATCATACCTATCAGGCACTGCACTAACTGCTGCGCAGAAAGCACAGTACGCCTACAAAACCAAACTCATGAATGACGTGCACATGTCACATTCCATGGAATTCCCATATCCGCAGTCTATGTCTAACTGTGTAACATGCCACCAAGACAAACTAAACGTGACATTGACTGACGATAACTTCAACCTAGAGACCTGTAAGAGCTGTCACGCAGTCACCGGTTCCGCTAAATATGGAACAAACGCACGTGCACTAAAAACCATATTACCCCAAGCACTTCACGGAGGATTCGACCTAGTTGCAGGCACCGTGAAATGTAATTCATGCCATGTTACAGGAAACGGTATGGGTGCTCCGACCTTCAGCCAGATTCACACCGGATACGACGCAGAGATCTACAACGCAGCTGGTCAAAAGTACTCTAAAGCAATCAACGTAACAATCGACTCTGCATCCATTTCTAACAACAAACTTACATTCAAGTTCAGCGCAACCGAGTCTCCAGATCTTCCAGGACTCGATGTAGCAAACATTAGCCCAACAGTCCTAGTCGGATTATACGGCTACGACACCAAGGACTTCATCGTTGGACCACACGAAACACTCATTGACGACAACGGTGATGGAAAGGTTGGAACAGGCGACTCACGAGCACTTGAATCCAAAGTAGGTGTAAAGCATCCGCGCTTAACAACAGTCTCAGCAGCAGGCGGAAAGTGGGAAGTCGTAGCAGACCTGTCAGCTTGGAGCAACCTAATCGCTAACGGCACCGTAAAAAGAGTAAGCATTGCTGTAATGCCTGCTCTGAAAGATCCAAATCTCCCAGCAAACGCTACTGACAACCTCATTGCGCTCAATGCTCCTTCTAGAGTCTTCAACATTGCAACCAATGCCTTCGCTGACAGCTTCTACAAACCTATTGTGGATATACAGAAATGTAATGCATGTCACGACGCGCTTGCAGTAACCTTCCACTCTCCAGACCGAGGAGGCAACATCGTTGCCTGCAGGTCATGCCACACTCCGACTAGCGGTGGATCTCATCTTGAATTGCAGTCAAGATCAATCGACTCATACATCCACTCAATACACTCAATGCAGTATTTCGACATCGGAGACCTTAACTTCACCGATCCAGTAGTAGCCCTAAAGTATGCAGAACACACCGAAATGCCATTCCCCAAGCACGGTATCACAGACTGCGAATCATGCCACATCAAAGGCACATACGAGGTACCTGATCAAGCCAAGTCACTACCAGGCGTATTGTCAGCATCTGATCCTACACCTAAAGGCTTCGACAGAAACATCAGCGGCGTACCCTCATATGTATCAGGTCCAGCTTCAAGAGCATGCGGTTCATGCCACAGAGCACAAATCATCAACGAAGACGCGGCAAGCGAACTAGCAGTCCTTAACCAGCACGCAAAACAGGGCGGCTATCTCATCGAAGCAGGAACCAGCGCCCGCACCACCCTTACTACAATAATCGACCAAATCATGGCACTCTTCAGTTAAGAAGCTAGCTACCCAATTTTATTGGGGCTAGCTACCCCCCTTTTTTCTGTTTTTTCTTTTCTAAAAACGCACATAGCGGAAGCTATTCAGACTAGAATGCGGGACTGCACCCTAGGCGATACCTCGCCCAGAGTGATGCTAGCGGGTCAGATAATCAAAATGGATACTGTCAAGTCTTAGGTTGTTGGTGCATAGTAGACCACTTATGCGCAACCGACAACTTTACAGTGTCTTTTGAACGACCATCAGGTCTGGCTTTGACTGCTCGTATCGTTGTTGTCGAGACTCCATATCGCGCGTATTTTTTTCTTGCATTGTTCGCAGTAGTGGCTTGTTAGGCAGTAGCTGTCCATGACGCAGTTTAGGTGGTGGTTTAACCCGATCATGTGGCCGATTTCGTGTTTCACTGCGTTCTCGAGATCGTATCTGCGGAGTATGACTAGGCCTTGAGGGTACCCTTCACCATTAATGGAGGTTTGTTGCTGGCCGGGTTTTTTCTTGAAGTGATATTTATCGGGGTTAGCTAGAACAACTATTCCATAGGGAAGAGACGCCTTGTAACTGCCTCTGCTTAACTCTGCCAGTATAGCGTCGCAATCGATGATGTTTTGTCGAGTGTGTTTGGCGATCAATGCCATTATCTGTGAAGCGTCTTTGGTTCTGCTGGTGTTGCCGTTGAAGACCTGTAGAGGTAAGCTGAGTTCCCTTACGATGTTGCTGACTAGGTTCACCGATCTTTTGACATCATCAGTGCTTACTCCCTCTGTTCCAAATACATACAGCTCGCCTGTTCGATACCATTCTCTAGGATATATGATCCACTCTTTACCATCGCCCAGCAATTTTCTTTTCATGAATTCACTAGTCAAGGTTCACCCCAGCATTAAGACTTTTGCTTACAGGATTCTGTTGCATTACTTGTCATGAACCCATTCTTCGTGGAGGTTATAATCGAATTAGAATCTTTAGAAATGATTTTATTAATGCCCGTTAGGATAGGATAATTACATACTGGGTTACTCCTTTTAGCAGAATGCAAATTCAGGCTTGTGCCTTTGTCAAAGTTATATAACGCATTTAAGAAATTGTTGTAATCAGGTCTTTTTTCTAATCCCAATGTATGTCGGTCTTGCTTGGGGACCCTAATGCTTAACATCGGTGTTGATAGATTATCAAGAGCAGAGGCAAGAAGTAAACTTATCAAACTGGCAAGGAACCAAGAGTTTGAAGTTCACCGACTTAAAGACGGACGTAGAGTATTCATTAGAACCGATGGAAAGAAGACGAGTATATCGGATGGTGAAGAAGCCGGTCAGTTTGATTTTACAGTTCATTACGATGGCGAGACGCGAAGAATAAGTTATGTTGATGATATTCTGGTTGACCTGATAAGGAAAGAAGCTCTAATAGGTGCAGACATCAAGTATCTCCTCACTGGAATGAAAGACTCCGTTGAATTGCTACCTTTAAATGAGATCATGGGCAAGTATCCTAAACTTAGTGAGTTTGAAAAAAGTCCTCTCATAGGACACACGATAGAGTTCCTACTAGTATCTATTCGCTGGCTGGGGTTGCAGGAGGATGTCAATTATTGGGGGCAGAAAAAGAATGGCGGCATGTATGAGGGGAGATAAAAGCCACTTCACGCTCTAGAGGATCTATTTCTCAAGAAAATGACGTTAAAATCGGTCATGAGAAAGCACATGCTGTGAACATATCACCACGTATTTCCTCTCTAGTCCTCACATAATCAAGATTGTTTTGGCCGGCTGTGGCTAACTATATGTTCGGCGGTATCTTCTGGGAAGACATTAATACTGAAACTCGACAACTTCTGTCTACTGCCAAAGGCTACCCACCTTGAAGACTGAGATACAGACGAATTATGTTCACTTAGGTGACTGCCTAGATTATATGAAGACGCTGCCAAATGAATGCGTTGACTTGATCATTACTGATCCGCCATTCAACATAGGAAAAAAGTACGAGTCCTATGCTGATAACTTGGGGTTTGAAGAATATATTACTTGGTGCAAAGAATGGCTTGCTGAATGCATCAGGATACTAAAGCCAGACGGGAGTCTTTACCTGTTCAACTACCCTGAGAACAACGCCTACCTGAAGATATACTTGGACAACAAGATGCAATTTCGTAGGTGGTTAACATGGCATTACCACACTAACACCGGTCACTCCAAGCGAAATTATACCCGTACGCAGCACTCCATACTATTCTACACTAAGAGCAATACCTACATCTTCAACAAAGAAGATGTAGCACAACCCTACAAGAACCCAACAGACAAGAGAATACAAAAGCTAATAGCTCAAGGACGCAACGGAACCGGACCTTATGACACATTCATTTTCAATATAGTCAAGAACGTGAGCAAAGAGAAAACAGAGCATATTGCGCAACTACCTCTTGCTCTCGTAGAGATATTCGTAAGAGCAAGCAGCAAGAAAGGACAGATTGTCTTTGACCCTTTCATGGGCTCAGGAACCACTGCAGTCGCTGCAAAGAAGAATGGACGAAACTATTTGGGCTGCGAGATAAGTAAGAAGTACTGGAACATAATACAAAAGAGACTCCAAGAAGTGAATCTATCGCTCCTAAATTATTAGATGTTTCTTTAAACAGTTCTGTCTCATCTATGGTTAGTCTGCGCCTACAATTCTTGCACTGCCAACCTCTGGAAATTAAATCCCGGAGTTTCAGTATGATAGATTAGTTTTTATGATTCTATGAAACATCTCGATAAAGCAGGCGATCGATTGGAATTCAAATGCCCAAAATGCTCGAAAACCTACGATGCCGAGTATAGGCGGCGAAATACATACTGTTCAGCTTGTCAGATGCGCCTAATTGCCAAGCAGAGCATTACACCGCAAAAACCTGATTTATTGATTAAGAAAGATGGTTACCCCGAACTCGGGATTACTAGTAGTGATGTTTGGTCATTCTTCAAAAGGCTGGACTCTGCGCACACATTGTCTAGGCACAACAAGTTTCGAATGTCACGTGCATTGGGAGACTCGGTTTGGATCATTCCTGAAGATACTGGTGTAGAACGACCAATAAAATTTGAGGATTTCCTTAACGTCTGGAACAGATACGTTACGACGAGATCAGAAAGAGTGTCTGATTATCAGGAGATATCCAGAAATGCATCATACGTCATAGCAGTAATTACATCATATCTCAAAAGCATACAATAAGAAATGAAAAATAGAGCCACTGACCGTAAAATGCGGTATTTTACCACCTAACCCATGTCCCTTAACTTAACAGAAACGTTGCGGTATCCTAGTCGTGGGGATGCTCGTAACGATACTCAGCCTTGTCAGACGACATACAAATCGGGGTAACACTTAGTCGAGATATGACTTTGAATACTTATTTTCTTGGTTGATATGCTCCGAATAGTGAGTGCATTCTTGTTATGAGTTCGTCATTGTATAGGAGTAGGGTCATTGCTGTGGTTTCGGTGTTGGCTGAGCCCACAGGGTTCCCGTCTAGATTGGATAGGCTGGTTATTCCTCCGTTTTCTTGCTGCATGCTCCATAATCTGTCTTGGATAGGATTGTAGTTTGGTATGGTGTTGTTATATGGGATGGGGTAGTCGAGGACTTTGCTTGCGTATAGGATTAGGGCAAGCTTGTAGTTCGCGTATCTGCCATCAGTCTGCGTCGCAAGATCGTATACGCCTTTTCCGTCAAACATCCGGTAGGCTTCTGTGAAGTACTGTATGGCGGCTGTCCTGTTGCCTTTGAGATGCTCATTCAAGGACTGGTAAATCAAGGTGTCACCATAGCTCTGCCAACGCAGGAACGATGATGGTGTTGATGAGTTGTGGAACTCAGCCATAATGACTCGCTGAGAATCCTGCGCAATAACGAGTTGAGTAGCCTCAGACATATCTTGAGCGATTGGATCACCGAACAGGACATCGAAGAATCCGCTTCTCTCACTGGTGTATGAGTGAACGGTCTGGTTGATTGTGCCGCTCATCTTACTGTCGCAGGGTTTGAGAGCCCAAGAAGCCAAGAGATTATCAGAATACAACCAGTAAATCTGATTATACCGGTAGCCTTGTCCCACTATCGTTCTATTACCAGAATCCTCACTCTCGTAGATGAGTCCAACATCAGAATCAAAGTGGCTCTTGAGATAGGTTACAGCGGAGTTCAAGTTACCTTCAGATGGAGAAGAAAAATCCGATGCTAGGCAAGGTGTGGGCTGTCCGCATCTAAAGAAACTAGTGAAAACAAGAAGAAGCAACAACAGCAGGGTTAGAAGGAGTATTCCGATGATTGCGATCTTCTTCCTTTTCCCTAAACCTGTTTTCCCGATGTGCAACAGATAGGCTGGGTAACCATAGACGTCTTTAAGACTTGCAGAAGTACAGCCTGTTGTCTCTGGACGTAGGCTAAATTGTAAGCCTATGCTCATCGTAACCTGAATTAGCACCAACTTTTTTAGACCATGCAACCGAATTAACGAAATCCTATAATTCACCTCTTTCACCTGTAGGTTACTATGAAATATTTAAATTATCTAACCAATGTCTTGACTATCTGATGGCCAATGGCTGTCAAGCGTTCTCGATTTACAGCTAAAATCAGAAGAATCAGGAGAGGCGACTCCAAGCAACGCTTTAAAACTGGCGAGCACTGTTTCGACTATGATCTACAGGGACAGGCCGAAGATCTCAGCTTTTACTATGCACGCGATATATCTGGCAAATATGAATCATACGTCTTAGTAGAGAACGCAAAAATAACTGGCGTGTTATGTCTACAAAATAGGCAAAACGCGCTCTACGTAAGTCGGCTAGGGATCCTAAATGGGCACTGGAGTGCAGGGCGTGGGACGTTATTAATGAGATTTGTGCTAGAAGAAGCGATTAAGCGAGACAGGAGTAAGATTGTCTTAGAAGCGCATCAAGATGTGGTTGAGTATTTTATCGCAGGTGGCTTCAGAGTTGTGAAAACATATTTCGATGAGCGTTGGAACGGCAAGGTTGCTTCAATGGAGCTTGACTTGTCTAAGTGAGCTAGTCGCTACCCATTATAGGGCGTTTAGCCACCGCATCGCCCATTTTTTCGGACCAACAATTAATACAGATTGCACCATATTCTGGAGTTTCTATCTTCACATCCTTAGGTCCTAATTTGGCCTTGCATAACTTGCATTGCTGTATTTTTTGTTGTTTACTATACTCCGTTAATCTTCGCTTTACCGCAGGGTGTTCCCTTAAGTAACTATCGATAAGCCTACTTTTTGGACTACTCAAATCGTTGGATAAAGACTCTAGTGCATTGTACACCGCAGGTGTTATTGAAATGCACATTTTCTTCATCATAAGATACTACCGTGGTATTACCAGTATCCCTAACTAAACCTGAGGTTATTATAGTTAGTGGATTCTTGGACCCACCTTAGGGCGCTTCCTGGGGACACTTACCACATGTGGACACAAAAGTGAGTGCAACTTCTAACAAGCAAGCCCAAATCTGTTATGTCACCAAAAATAAAATCCTGTCAAGTCTTCGGTTGCTAACGCGTGCATTCTAATCAGGAGCAACCGATAACTTTACGGTGCCCTGCTGGAGGTTTTGTGATCTTTCGGCGCCTTTGGTTGTAGTGAAGAGGTAAAATCGACTGCTCGATCCACCCATTTCCTGAGCGAATCCTCAGATTCGTATCCGGGAGGCATCACCAAGATTATTCCCTTCTCGACTCGACCAGCCACTAAGTCAAACAATCTCGTATGAGACTCACTCAACGCCTTCTGAGAAAGCTCCAATCCAAGACGCAGAACCAGAAAGTCCTTAATCACACCGCAACACATGTTACCATTCAACATAAACGCCAATCCCCCAAACATCCTCTGCTGAGCCACACCATTCCTACTCACCAAAACCTTCTGAATACGCTCCCCCAAACGTTCATCATACGGCATAAAGTAATTTCAAGTTCGAACAATACGCAGTCCTCCTTAAGATTTTCGGCTTCTGATCGACGCTGTCAAATCTTAGATTGCTTGCATGCAACAGATCCTTGCAATCAACCTTCCTTATTCTACAGTACCCAACATATCAAGATTGGCAAGCGGCTTGCTTGAAACGCAGTTAATCTAATCAAACTTAACCCACCTGACTCAGTCACAAAACGAGTATAAAGGATCCTAAGACATAGTCTGTTCATCATCGAGTGGCCGCACAGACATATGAGGCTGCAGCAATCAGGTGGAACAGTGCGCCTTGGATTTGCCTAACTTACCTTCCGCCCAGATTTTAACTAGGCTTGCTCTTCGAATATTGGTTCTTTCAGCTGGCTTTTTAGTTCGATGAATGTCTCACTCTTGTTTACTCCGTCGATGCCGCCTATCTTTCGTGTTACGATGTTGTGCATATCGTCTAGGGAGCGTGCCTTAATGGTGACTAGCATGTCGAAGCGTCCAGTGACCTCTTCAACCCCGCGCGTTTCAGCTAGCGTTGTGACGTTTTTGAGGACATTATCGCGTTTCTTCGCATCTATGTTCAACCCAACTAGGGCGGTGACGTTGTTCCCGAGTAACTCCTCATTTGTAACGATAGTGAATTTCTGGATGTAACCTCTTTTTATTAGTCGTTTGATGCGGCTGTAGCAGACCGAGGGGTTAACCTTGATTTTCTTGCTGAGCTTAGGCACAGAGATACTGGCATCCTCAGTAAGAGCCGTCAACAATTTAGCGTCAATCTCATCAATCTTCAACTACTATACATCAACCTACACCATATTTGACTAAAACGCTACATATAAGCTTAAACACTGCACAAATGGCAAATCCACAACCAATATCTCCAGTTATGGCCACAACTGACCGTTTAGACTTCCACGCCAAAACTAATCCGGTATTGGCCACTGTTCTGCTTCTACAGAGAAGAACTAAATATTAATTTAAGATATCGTCACAGTTCTTGTTGGTTAGATTTGTACATTCTTAACCAGACGAGGCTGAGAGCCCCACATATAGGTGAGTCTTGTTGCGAGCTCCTTTAGCGGCCAAGGGTCTCTTGATCGCCGAGATATTCGGGGCAATCGCAGGCTTCTCGGGAGGAGAACCGCTCCTCCTCCACGATCCAAGCAGGAGGCTCCTAAGACTCCCATCAGACCTTCTCAAAGGCCTACCTATCACAAACTACTTTCCAGCCGGATTATGGCTATTCTTTGTGTATGGAGCCGGGCTCTCACTGGAGATATACGGTCTTTGGAGGCAAAAACGCTGGGCCTGGCCTCTCGGTATCCTTCTCGGCGTAATCTGGAGATGCTGGTTATCATTTGAGTTCTACCTCTCCGGCCTTCAACCATTCATAACAATTTGGCTGGTTCAACCCCTCACCGCACTCTTCCTATTACTACACATTAACCGCGAAACCTATTTTCACGATTAGGCCACAAATGGTCGTATGGAGACCGTCTTACCGTTCTTTATATCAAACTAGTTGGCAAGATACCTGAAAATGTTATCGAGCAAATATTGGATAACTACTAACTGTATAATACTAGCCATACTAGCATTCAGCATATTCACACCAACACTAGCGTTCGCAGCACCCCTAGGAGGCAACGGCAAGGACTGGATGGATGTCAACGGTAACAGCTGGGCCCAGAATTACAGCCCTCAGACCCAGATCAACAAAGACAACGTTCAGAATCTAGAAGTAAAATGGATCTTCCCAGTTGGGAGCAAAACCCTAGCACCAACCGCGTTACAGACGCTTTCTATCAGCGAAGGATCAACTACTCCGCCCATCGTGAGAGATGGCGTAGTCTATATCATGACCAACTACAAGCGTACATATGCCATAGACGCCAAAACAGGAAAACAGGCATGGGCGTATGACTACACAATCAACGTTACAGCCACCAGACAAAGGCTACCTGTGGCGTTGACAAGTGTTCCCCACTCACACGGCTTCAGATACTGGGAGAGTGGCAATGCAATACTCGACTACGGGATAGCATGCGACATCTACGCAATCGACGCCAAGACCGGTAAAGAGAAGTTCAGGATCAACGATCTCTGTCTCAACGTACCTGGAAATACGAATAGTTACGGGACTGGCTTAAGCTACGGTGCAAGCGTAGGAACCTATGAAAAAGGCCGACAGTTCATCTACGTTTTACCTGGCAGCATGCATAGTAATCTGGCTAGACCGGACTCAAGACACGTTACAATGGGCATCAGCATGGATGCACCCTATCAAATCATGTGGCGAGTATTCAGCGCTCCACCTCAGGGCGTCTTAGTCAAGGACTGGGCACTAGAGGAATGCGACATCGGATACTTCCGAGACATCCCGTGCAGCGAAGTTGCGAAAGTGAACAGAGCAGGACTGGAATGGGACTTCGCACGACCCAATGAACCACCCAGCAAATGGGCTGGAGTAACAGCTAACTGGGGTCAACCAGTAGTAGACGAAGACACCGGCATCATGTACACACAGACAGGCAACCAAGGACCCTACTCGAACATGTCATTAGCACCAGGACCAAGACTCTACGGCAGCACCATTATGGCCATAGATATGAACAAGGGCAAACGTGTCTGGTGGCTACAACCATTCCCGCATGACCCATATGACTACGACTGCAACTGGAGCGGCATATTACTAGAGAATCCGACACTCGGCAAAGTCTACGTTAAGGGCTGCAAGGAAGGCATCTTCTACGTCATGGATGCAGCTACAGGCCAACCAAAGTACAAGGTTGATGTAGTTCAAGACCAAGCTGCAAGAGGACAAATTTTACCAATTGCCACAACGCCTCCGCCGGACGGGATACGAACATACATGCCCGATCCGAAGAGCTACTACGACATGAGGGAATGGAACTGGATCAGCTACCCAGCTACCAAGCCAGGTGAGAAAGGTAAGTACTTCACTCTACCCGCAACTATGTATCCGAGCTGGACAAACGGAATCTTCGGAACTGATATGTCGTTCGATCCAAAAACACAAACACTGATGCTCTACGAAGATGCCATAGTGCGAGTTGTAACTCGAGAGTTTCCCTCCGAGCCGGGTCGAGAGCTCTTCACCACCATTCGTGCAGAGCCCGCTAATAGCACAGTAGTTGCAAGAGACATCGTAACAGGCAAAGTCAAATGGACCTGGTTCTACGGATACAGTGCACAACGTTCCGCCATGGCGGTCTCAGGCGACATGGTCTTCAGCGGCTTCACAGATGGCTACCTAAGGTTCTTTGACATAAACTCAGGAAAATTGCTGAAAGAACTACCGCTAGGTGCACCGGTAACAATAGGTGTAACAATAGGCAAAGATTCCAGCGGAGACTCAAAAATATTCGCAATGTCCGGCTCATCTGCACTAATTGCTCCAGCCTACTATAAAGTAGCAGACATGGTGCCTGGCACCCTCGTTGCAATAGGCCTCTCCGATAAGGCGACTACCGGCCAAACAACCACTGTCACCACCACCCAGAGCACAACCCTAACAACAACCTCATCTACAACCGTAGCCACAACAGTCACCACATCTGCACCAGCACAAACCGTGACAGCAACTCAATCAGTCACCCAAACCACAGGCCTACCATCAGAAGTTACCTATGCAGCAGTTGGAGTAGCAGTAATTGCTCTGATTGCAGCAGCAGTACTAGTAATGCGAAAGAAGTAGAAGCAGTAACATCGGACGATCTCACGAGATCGTCCTTCTCCTATTTTATTGGGAAATAACACCTAGCTCCTCAAACGCAGCAGCTCTACAGGTAGGGTTATGGCGGCCCGCAACAGGCTGGTTAGTATTTTCCCCGTGAATGCTAGGATTCACATGTCTGCATCCAACAATAATACCTTATCCGCCTCTTTGTTGTCGCCGAATTCTACCTGTGTCAGATTCCGTAGAATTAGAGAATTAGAATTCTACTCCTAAACACTACAATGAATCTATATAATTCTGCAATACAGTAATTAATCTAAGTATATTCGGTAGAAATAAATATCCGTTACACATTATGACAATCAAATGACAACAGTGGAAATGGTTAGGGTAGCAGGTTGCGATATGACTAGCTGCTCATACAACAAGGAGAACCAGTGCCATACACCAGGGATAAGTGTCGGGCCGCACGCAGAGTGCAATACCTTCAACTATAGAGGAAACAGTTCAGGCGGATTACAAGAAGTGATCGGAGGCGTAGGCGCCTGCATAGCATCCAGCTGCCAGTATAATGAGATGCTGGAGTGCAAAGCTCCCAACATCGACGTAGGCGACGATCAAACCCACGCTGACTGCGAAACCTACAAGCCTAGAGCATAAGTCAACCAGCCCACCCACCAATCTTCTCGGTTTTTTGCGCCCAACCTAGCCTAGCATTCTTAATTCGATAGATATCCAGAAGGTACGTTACACTACTCAGCATCGGCCTATCAGACAAAGCTGAACCACGCGCAAAAACCACAACAGTCACCAGCACCGCCTCAACAACAGTGACCACAACCGCACCAGCTCAAACCATAATCTCACAAATCACACAGACCTCAAGACTCCCCGCAGAAGTAACCTGCGCAGCAGTAGCAGTAGCAATAATAGCGATCGTAGGTGCAGGCAGCAGTACTAGTAATGCATAGACGAGTATAGAATTATCAATAGACGATCCACAAGGATAGTCTACCCTTTCCTAGCATAGCTGGATATTGTCGGGCTGAGACCAGTAATCGAACGAATTTATCGGGTCTTTCAGCATAGGTTTATTTTTACATATTAAATCTTAAAAGAAGTCAGAAATACTTATTATTAAGGAACGCGTTATTAGTTAAAATGTCATATAAAGCAAAACTTAGACTATTCTCTCTGTTTATTGTAGCAATGTTTGCGTTCAGTAGCTTCGCATCCTCATTCGCGTATGCTGCGCCTCTCGCCGACACGGCGAAGGACTGGCAGTACGTCAACGGCAACAGCTGGGGCTGGAACTACAGCCCAGAGACACAGATCAACAAGAGCAGCGTCAAGAATCTTGAGGTAAAGTGGATCTTCCCGCTACAAGGCAAGAGCTCAGTCTCACCGGCAATGGCGTTCATTCAATCTGGGCTTGGCGGTGAAGGCTCAACCACACCACCAATAGTTAGAAACGGCAAGGTCTTTGTGACAACCAACTTCATGCGAACAATCGCTATCGACGCCAAGACCGGTAAAGAGGCCTGGAGATATGACTACGTCATCAACATAACAGACGTTCAGAATCGGATCCCTGTATCTCTAGGGCCGAGACCTCATCTGCACGGCTTCCGATACTGGGAAGGCGGCAACATGCTTCTCCTTAACGGATTAGCCTGCGACTTTTACGGTATTAACGCAGACACCGGCAAGAACGCCCTATGGGTCAAAGACCTCTGCAAAGACATACCTGGAAACATTTACGCGTATTACAAATACGCCGCCTTCGCAGCCGCTTCAAGCCTAGCTAACATAGGAACCTACGACAAAGGCAAGCAGTTCGTATTCATACTACCGGGCAGTATGCATGCAACAATCTTCCTCGGCGACTCACGACACGTAACTCTCGGCATCGATATGAACACCTCGCAAATTAAATGGAGAATCTTCAGCTATCCACCGCAAGACAGGCCCAGTAAAGACTGGGCATTTGAGGAGTGCAGCATCGGATACTTCCAGACATTCCCCTGCCAAGATGTGGCAGCGAAGAACCGCGCACAACTCGAATGGGACTGGACCTTCCCGAACCAGAACCCAAGCCCATACGGTGGAGTCACAGCCAACTGGGGACAAGCAATAGTAGATGAAGACACAGGCATATTCTACACACAAACAGGCAACCAAGGACCATTTACAAATGTCTCTCTTACCCCCGGACCAAGACTCTACGGCAGCACCATAATGGCTATCGACATGAATGCAGGAAAGCGCATATGGTGGCTACAACCCTTCCCACATGATCCATACGACTACGACTGCAACTGGGGAGGAATACTTGCAGATGTCCAAGGACTAGGTAAAGTCTACATGAAGGGATGCAAGGAAGGAAGACTCTACGTAATGAATGCGACAAACGGCAAACCTCTCTATGTGAAAGATGTGGTGGAGGAGCAGGTGCAGTGGGCCCAGATTACCTCAGCAGCCTCTCAAGAGCACGGAGCAGGCGGAGTCAAGTATCATCTCACTGACCCGTACAGCGATGATCTGAGAAACTGGACCGCAATCACAGATGGAAAACACTGTACAGCTCCTTGCAATGTCTACCCATTCTGGAGCAACGGCATCTTCGCCACAGACATGTCCTATGATGGTAACAGCACGCTGTACCATTATGCTTCAGCATTACAAGTAAGAATAGTTAAAGAAAACCCCTACATCATAGGTCAAAGTGTTACCGTCAGCGTAGTGGATCCAAAAACAAACACCACGATAGTTGCAAGAGACATAGCTACAGGTAATGTGAAGTGGAGATACTTCTATCCAATAGCCCAGCAACGCTCACACATGGTAGTTACACCCGAACTGCTCTTCACAGGCTTCACAGACGGCTACATGAGATTCTTCGACAAAAACACCGGCACAGTCCTCAACGAAATCAATCTAGGATCAGACATGAGGGTCGGTATTACTACTGGACAGGACTCTGATGGCAAACAACTGATATTCACAATCGTCGGCACAGGCGCCAGCGCAATCACACCAGCAACACCCGGCACAGTCGTCGCACTAGGGTTATCCGCACAGGCACCCGGAGCCACGGTCACCACAGCCACAACCACAGTAACGACAACAACTACTTCCGTTTCAACTACAACTGCTGCCGCTACGACAATCACATCCACTATACCTGCAACCACAACCACCATTACATCAACGCTCCCAGGAGGCCAAACAACCACAATCACAAGCACAATCCCCGCTCAAACCATCACAACAACTATACCCGGCGGTGTAACAACCATCACATCCCCACAAGCAGGTGGTCTCCCAGTAGAAATCACCTACGCAGTAGCAGCAATAGCTGTAATCGCAATCATCGCAGCAGCATTCCTAGCAATGAGAAAGAGATAGTAATAGACGCAAGTGGCAGACGATCCCTAGCAAGGATCGTCCTCCCCATATTTTATTGGTAAAACAACTACCGATTATGCTTGCACCTCAAACGCAGCAATACCTATGGTGGGGTTGTGGCGGCCTAGATGACAGGCTGGTCAGTATCTTCCCCACAGGGTGCAGGAGCCACATGCCTGCACCCATCCACCATACTACACTGTGAAGCATTGCAAATCTATCTCTTACTTATCTGCCGCATAGAGATTAGCAGAAAAGCAACTACGATCACTACTGGAGTACTGTGAAGTGTCATTTCTAGAGGTGTCTTGCCGATGGCATCCTGAATCTCTCCAATAGAATTATGGTAGAGAAGATCACCCACAACTGCAAGTAGCGCTATTATCGACCCGATCAGAATAAGTTTCCAAGCACCCTTACCGAAATCCATATCCCCCAAAATAATAAAACCGCATCAGCAACATATCAACATTATCAAACCGCCCAAAACACAGCCGATCTAATCAAAAAGCCTCTTGCCCAGCCCTACATAAACCCAATCAAACCAATACAGTAAACAGCGCCATAGCAAACAGCACTTGCAATTCTAACATAACCTTCAACCAAAAACTCAGGGGATAATCTTGCAGCCAGAACCAATGCTTCCAACAAGCATTGCAAGCCTAGTATCTCATCCTAGCAGAACGCTTAGAACAGCAGCTAGCTTCTTATACTGCTTTCATCGCTTTATAACCTCCCCCCCTAGGACGAGGCAAGCCAGCGTAATAGTCTACACCGTGAAGCATCGCAAATCTGTCTAGCATAGCAGTGAAGCATTACTCTACTTGTGCAACACCCTGTTTTCAAACGCAAATACTCAGAGCATCCTCATGACTCTAACCAAAAGTTGCAGGGGAGGCTGCGCAGCTGACCGCAGCTAAGAGGCGTCGTTAACTGTTATATTGTTTGGATACGCATTGTACCATTGTATGAGCCAGGATTCTTCAATTACTGTAAGGACAGATGCTAGCCGCCACATGGCTAGAGACCGGTTGGTGGTGCTTGTTGATGTTCTTCGACTATGCGAGCCCCCTGGAGCCGATATCACAAAGATTACGGACAAGACACTTATGGGCCGAGAAAGAGCCAAGAAGTTCACTGAAAAACTCACTGCAAGACGCCTGTTAACAGCAAGCCAGACTCAGCCGAAGAAATACGTAGTCACCGATAGAGGACGAAGATTCCGAAACAGCCTAACCCCTACAATAAATATTCTTGACGAACGACAACGCCACGACATCAGAAGAAAAGCCCGAAAAGACAAAACCTCACTACCAATAAACATCGAATAAGCAAGCAAGCAAGCAAGCAAGCAAGCAAGCAAGCAAGCAACCAAGCATGCAAAGCCCCACAACAAGGCTAACTCTGCTCTGCAACAGCCTCCCCATTGGTTTCCACAGGCCTTACCTCGGCAAAAATCAACGGATCAGAACTTCAGTAGCGTCCACCAGAGCGGATCGAACCGGTTTTGAAAGGTTAATATTGGGATTAATGATAGTACTTGTGCATAGAAATGACCAAAGCTACACAAGAGGAAGAAACGGAAGCAACAGAAGAAACAACGGAAACAACCAAGAAGAAAGAAGATACTACCGATATTCTCGATACCGATCTTGAATCGCTGCCGGGCCTAGGCCCAGCGACGAAGAAGAAGCTGAATGACGCCGGAATTTACACTATTCTCGATTTAGCAGTTAAAAGCCCAAGTGAAATCGCTGACCGAATAGGCAGCGATCTTGCCCGTGCAACAGAGTTCGCTAACAAGGCGCGGCTACAACTAGTATCAGCCGGAGTCCTTGAGAAGGACTTTGTTCCTGCGAGCGAAATCTACAAGAAACGCCTAGCAATCGAACGCATCTCAACCGGCGTAAAAAGCCTCGACACCCTCCTCAGCGGCGGCATCGAGACTCAAGCCGTCACAGAGTTTTACGGAGAGTTCGGCTCAGGCAAAACACAGGTCTGCCACACCCTCTGCGTCATGGTCCAACTACCCAAAGAACAAGGCGGACTCGACGCAGGCGCAATCTACGTCGACACCGAAAATACCTTCAGACCCGAACGTATCGCAGGCATCGCAGAGGCAAGAGGCCTAGATCCTGATCAAATCTTAAGCCGCATCACAGTCGCAAAAGCCTACAACAGTAGCCACCAAGAACTAATCGTCGGCGAACTAGGCAGCGTACTAGACAAACAAAAAATCAAACTCGTCATCGTCGACTCAGCAGTCGCCCACTTCAGAGCAGAATTCCTCGGAAGAGGAACCCTCGCAGACAGGCAGCAAAAACTCAACCGCTTCATGCACATGCTAACAAGAACAAGCGAAGCCAGAAACCTCGCAGTCGTCGTCACAAACCAAGTACAAGCAACACCAGACGCCTTCTTCGGAGACCCCAATAAACCAACAGGCGGACACGTAGTCGGCCACACCAGCACCTACCGCATCTACCTACGAAAAGCAGGCAAAAACCGCATAGCAAGAATGGTAGACAGCCCCTACCACCCAGACCAAGAAGCCGCCTTCATGCTCGGATCCAAAGGCGTCGACGACGTACCAGAAGACGCACCCTCAAAACGACGATAAACCGAATAATAGCTCACTAGGCTAGAACACCAAAACGAACGAACGAAAGATTCCAAAAAACACGAAACGAAACTAGCCTAGTCCCATTTTTATCAACAAACACGAAGCAGTGGACACGGTCTCCAGCAGAGTACTTCAGGGTAAGACTTAAGTAAGATTGTATTCTTACCGTATTTGGGATAGATATGGAGACTACACTCTCATCGAAGGGTCAAATCGTAATTCCAAAAGAGGTTAGAGAGAAGCTTGGCCTGAAACCTGGCGACAAAGTTCGGCTCCAAGTTGAGGATAAGAAGATCGTATTGCAATTTCACGCTGAACCTCCAGAGGAGATATTTGTAAGAGCAGGCGGCCAACTGGTCGACCAAACCCTCAGAGAAGCGAAACAGGCTGATGAATTAAAGATCAAGCGACTCCTTGAAAGACTCGGCGCCACAGAATGAGCAGAACCGTAGTGCTCGACACAGGCGTCATCGCCGAATACATCGACCTATCTGGCACACTCCACCAACAAGCAGAAGCCATAATCGAAAGCGTTAGGCTCGGCAAACTCACCGCCATAATTACACATCCAACTCTAGCCGAAACCTACTACGTCTCACTCCGCATCTACGAGAAATTAGGTCTAGCCGGATCCGAGCGGAGATCACAGGAGCTTGTCACATGGCTCTACAGTTCACCTAACTTCAAAATAGCCGAACCGACACTCCGCCTCGCTATCCTCGCCGGTCAAATCAAAACAAACTTCCAAGTAGCATTAACCGACGCCTACGTGATCGCTGCCTCACAGATCTACAACGGTAAACCTCTCTTCAGAAAAAGAGAAAGCGAGATGGCAAAAAACATAAGTCGGCTCAAAAAAGATTACGACATCCTATTTCTAGAGGACTAGCTCCTAATCCACCGCTTAACTTGTTCTTCATTTCTCACTTGATGAACTCCACGTTTGGAAGCGTCTTGAACGCAGTATCACCCGTAAGATACTTTACTCCCAAGCGTTCTGCCATAACGTATCCTAACGCATCTGCATAGGACAAAGCGGTCTTGTTGAGCTTCATTCTTAGCCTTAACTTCATACCTTGCTTGATGTCCTCTTCACTTATCTCTGCTTGATATTGTCTGAAGGCTCCATAGGCGTTGTCCGCAATCTCTTCGCCATATTCGCGCAAGACCATGAAGTATAGCTCTATCAGGTTCAGAACTGATGTTGTTAGAGTAGTGCTAGAGAAGTACTTGTGGTAGTTCTGATTGCCTCTCAGGTATTCTACCATCGCATAGGTATCGAGAAAGAAGGCTGGCAAAGAAAGACTAGTCTCCCCAGCCGGCTCGCGACTCTTCCTTCATCTGTTGAGTGCTCTTGGAGAACTTAAGTGACCCAAACATCTCTTCAAGGTTAATCCGTCTTTCCACCTCTAGCTCCACTAAATCTCCCTCCGCAAGATTATGTCTCTCAGCTTCATCTTTTGGAATCACAACCCCTAGCGAGTTTCCAACCCTCCTAACCCGACCTCTAACACGCATAATCTAACACCAAGTAAAATTTTACGCCAAGTAATACTTAAACGTTGTTGTAGATTTTCCAGAAGAGAAGCAGTTGCCGATTCTGTTAACTCTTCAGCGAATCAGTAGAACACGAACACGGTGCAGGTTGACAACAGCAGCAATGTCGTGCAGCGAGAGCTGTGAAAAACTTAACTTGGTCGTGGCGTAAAACTATTTCATCTTTAGCACTGAGACCACGATAAGCGTTAAGGCCGCTACCAGAATAACCGCCCTTACAGCATGCACCTCAAAGACGCTCGCCTTAGTAAGCTCATACATTGCCCCTTCAATAATAGATGAGACTGTGAGTAGAATGAAGCCTAGAGCTGAGAGTATGAAGTTATTTCCTCCCCCCTTCCTATAGGCCTTAAGAGATAAGTATGCAATTAGACCTCCAAGGCTTAGTCCTATGCCTTCCATTATTCTTACAAACCATACAATCTCTGAAGTCATACTCCGCCGAGTCCCCTCCAGTACCTCATGAACTTTTCTGTAACATCCGCATTCAAAATCAGATCAACCTCAACCCCACCTTTCTTACCAAAAGTTATCAGGACCGCTTTAACAGCACTTTCAAAAACATTGTATTTAGAACCAGTATCTCTAACCACACACTCTTTAACAACAATCAGCCCTGCATTCCTGAGCGCAGTAATATACTTGTAAGCAGTACTCAGCGGAATATCAAACGCATCACTCACATCATTAACAGACATAGGATTAGTCATGCGGCTGAGAATAGCCAAGCAGACATTATCCCCCAAGACCCCTACAATGTCGTATTTCCGCTTGTCATCAGTAATGCGCATCGCGCTATTTCTACAAAACCTAGAAAGTGCTTAGCCATTTAAACTCTTCACTTTGGCAAGCACGCCGTTATGTCAGCCGCATCTAGAATGAATATTGCGATTGCAATCGCAGTAATAGCAGTCATTATAGCCGCAGCAGGCCTAGCGTTACCAGGTCAGAAAGGTGACACAGGCCCCGCCGGCCCAGCTGGTCAAGCAGGGTCTCAAGGAGCAGCTGGCGCTCAGGGTCAAACAGGCCCAGCTGGTCCTCAAGGTCCAGCTGGCGCCCAAGGCGCTCAGGGTCCTGCTGGTCCTGCCGGTTCCGCTGGCCCACAAGGTTCAGCCGGTGCCCAAGGTCCTGCTGGCTCGGCTGGACCCCAAGGGCCTCAGGGTGCTCAGGGCGCCCTTGGCCCCGCTGGTCCTGCTGGAGCAGCAGGAGTCGGTGTTGAGTCTTCTATCCTGAAGGCTTCTCCGACCGTCGCTACGCCTTCTCTGGACGGCGCAGTGGATCCTGTTTGGCTCAAGGCTACTCCATTAGTTGTGCAGGTGAAGAATGGTGCCAACCTTCCGAACGGCTCCACAACTGTTCTTATGAGAGCACTCTACACCAAGGACACCATCTATTTCCTAGCTCAATGGAGTGATCCTACTTTATCTCAGAGGAGATCGCCTTGGCAGATGCAAGCCGATGGTACATGGAAGAAGCTGACGGATCCCAACGACAAGGGTGGCGACAACAACCTCTACTACGAGGATAAGGCCTCCTTCATTTGGCCCACTAACACCGGCGTAAAGGGCTTCGAGAAGGTGGGCTGCCTAGCAAGCTGTCACCCAGGTGAGACCAAGCCATACGGAAACATGTACACATCGAACGCAGGTGAAATCGCAGACATGTGGCACTTCAAGAGCATCAGAACAGCTCCCAATGGCCAAGTAGATGACCAGTACCTAGACTCTACAAGATACAATAAAACATCAGCTCCAGAAGCCGGAAGACACTCAGACCCTAAGACCTCAGGAGGATACAACGATAACGTCAACGCTGCAAAGAACGGACCTCAGTACGGTCGCGCAAACAACATGCCCGCTCCTCCATACTATATTCTAGACTCAGAGAAGGTACCAATCAACGCGTCCAACTACAAAGCAGGTGACGAAGTCCCAGGTATCATAATCGCACCCATAGTCGGTGACCGAGGCGACATCAAGGTAGGTTCAGTCTGGAAAGACGGCATCTGGACAATTGAAATGAGCAGAAAACTCGTCACCGGCTCAAAGTACGACGTCCAATACTCAAACATGACCGCCGAGTACCTCTTCGGAGTAGCAGTCTTCGAGAACGCAGCAGTCCGCCACGCCTGGACCGACATACCTCTCAAACTGACCTTCCAAACCGCAGAAACAACGACTGCAGCTGGAATTCCAGCTATACCCGCATCCCATGAGGGACGAACAACATGCGCGGTCTGCCACGCAACAGGCGCAGCAGGTGCACCAATATTCCCAAGCACACCAGATCATAAGTCCTTCGAAGATGCACGCGCAGTCTGCTCAACCTGCCACGGCAAGTAAATAGACACAAGTAGCTAATTCAGGCCCAGATAATGGGCCACCTCCTTTATTTTCAACAATTACAGACTTTCCCTATACACTGATCTTTCTTTATCATCCATTACCAGTCACTTGGCATTTAGAGCAGGTTCTGAAGAATCAATCTAGACTGTTCTATTTCGTCACAATTGGTCACGAAGGATAAATAGGCGCCCACCTGAAGAATGAGCAGAACCCTCATTGGGTAGACATTAAGTGGGACTCAGATTAAGGAGTTGTACAAGGGTGTGATTTAGTCCGATTTAGTCTTGACAAGGTTCAACAGCTTCTTTGAGGGCTTGTCAAGCACCTTGGGCCTTCCTCCTTTCTCTGAAGTATCTCCTCCTTGATCAGCAATGTATCGGTCTCAAGATGCTTCAGATGAAATAGGATCGTTAACCTGACCAGTCCTGTCTTCTCAATCAACTTTGGAAGAGTACGCGGTGAAGCCTGAGCACCTTTGGCAAAGCAGCCCATCTATCTTACGGCAACAACTATCTAGAACCATGCCTGCTGTCTCCATGGACTAAATCGGACTATATTGGCAAGACGCAATAACGTAACTGGGACACTACCCAAAATCAATTGAAGTCAAGAAAGGAGTAGCCATAAAGGCTGCCAGCATAGAGGTTCTTGTCGTTTCAAAGTTCAGAGCTGCCGCAAAAAGACAAGGCGCCGATAACACCGATATACGCACATTGACGTATAAAAAATACAAGGACATTGATTGGAATGTTTTAACACTGCTAACCCGCAACGAAATAGAGTTCCAGACAATAAAAAACCAAATGGACGCCTTGTACAGAATGCGACTCAGATTCTAACATAATGCTAGAACGTTTGATTCGCATCTCCTAGATTACCGTACTTTTTATAAGCGTCATAGAGCGGGGATGAGTGAACCCAGATGGTTTCAAGAAGAACACCGGTTGTACTCATTATCACCGCCATACTGTTAATGCCTCTCTTCACTTCTAGTCTCCCGTTAGCCGCCTCCGCACCTGATTACACGGAGGATATCTCTGTCACGCTTATCGGAAGATCAGCTTACTGGGCTATCACGATGAAAGGCAGCAACACCACCACAATAACAGGGCTGCCTGACGTTGAAAATAACGCGAGCGGAGTATCTAGCTACAGCATGGCGTATATGGAGTCGTCCAGGTGGTCGCCTGACTTTGAGCTCTTCTCAAACGCAGGCTACAACCTTCTAGGCTTCGACACAATCCCCTCCTCAGGGATATTTCTGAAGGTCACCGCGGAAAACGCGGACAACGCCGCGAAGTTCGCTGACTCAGTTGGAGCCCTGCTTCAGGTGCAGTTCAACAAGTTCCCCTCCGCAGGAAACCTCTACACCTTCTACTCACATATGGATCCGTTCCTGACACAAAAACTGTTCACCGCAGTCCCAGTGGTCGAAGGCGGTGCAGCAAGACTGGTTGACATAAACCAGTTCTACTCTCAAGGTATACCGATCTTCAAGTTTGCAGGCGAAAAGTCCGGTAGCAGTTTCATCCACACAGTAGTTATCGCAGGATTGAGGCAGAACGCCGTCCCAGCGACAAACGAGATTAAGATATCAGACCTGATACCTAACGTCAGAACTATAAACGCCTCTTTAACAGCCGCCTCATCCAAAGTATCTGTACACGTAATCGGCGGCTTCATCACCTACGCCGACAAAGGTAACGTAACCAATTACGTTGACAACCGCTCTTCAAAGGTCCTCAACACCGTAGCAGCCACCAAACCATTCGAGACCACCGTAGATATGGTTCAAAACTTCCCTAATCTCATAGCCACGAGAACAGTCGACAAGGCCGCTTTGAACCAAGGCGACATCGCCACAGTCGTAGTGCACGTTAAGAACGCAGCTCCCACCGGCTCAACCCCCGTAGCAAACATCACTGTCGCCGACAACTGGTGGCAGAGCGTCCCCGCATTACAGTTTGTTGACGGGGAAAGTAGCAGAAACCTAGGCCATTTAGCGGCAGGCGTCGAGATTACGCTGTCATACAGGTTGAGACTCGTCTCAGCTGATAAAGGAGAGGCGCTTGCACCCGCCAGCACGGTATCTTACTCCTACCCTATTCAGGGCAGCACAGTACGCGAGACCGTCAAGATGAATGCGCTTCAGCTAATTTTCAACGATATTCACCCAGCCGTCAGCGTAGAGGCAACAGTCGCCTCAACCTCCTACCCAATACTAGGCTCAATCCCGGTTAACCTGACGATAAGAAACGCAGGCAACGGTCATGCGGCTAACCTTGAAGTCGCAGGAAACACAAGGCCGAGCCTCCTCTCAGGAGAAACTTGGAAGCTAACCGTTAACCTACCCCCAACCACCATATCCACTCTGAAAGCCTCGAGCGACTGGGTCGTCAACTTTGACGACGGCGGCCAACGAAAACAGGTCAACTCAAACAGCATAACCATATACTACGATCTAACCGGCAGCGCACTCCCCAGCTTCGAAATAACAAGCGGCGCCACACCCACAGTTAAAGACGCATCCGCCACAATAAACGAAACAATCACAGTCACCAATAAAGGCAAAAACCCGCTGGAGAAAGTCAGCCTCAAAGGCACAGCATCACCTGGCTTCACAATGCTAGGCGGCAACTACACCCAGCAAGGAACCACCTTATCGGCACAGTCAACAAACGTGGCGAACGGCAGCAAGGTCAGCTACATCTACACCGCATCAGTCTCAAACCCGGATGAGAACTACGTCATTCAGCCGAGCCAAGTCACCGTAGAAGCCTCAGGGCTACAGATAACCCGGCTAACAGACTCGGAAGTAATTCCGCTAGGCGTCAAGATAACCAAGACAGTCACGCCTACCACGAACTTCGAAGGCGGCAACGTAACGCTTGATGCACGAGTGGTCAACAAAGGCTCCGTACCAATCTACGATGTAGTGTTCGCCGCAGGCACAGACACCTTCATGAATGTCACAAACGAACAGACAACCTACACAAAGGCCACAATGAACAAAGACGATGTCTTGGGTGGTAGCAACCAAGCGCTCCTAGTATCCGCCGGAGAGTTCAACACCTCCGAAGCAGCAACCCGCTTCAACATCGCAGGACACACAACCACAAAAATCTCCAACACAACCACCGTAACAGTCTACAGCCCCATCTCAGCAGCACTAACAGTAAACCCCGCAGCACCAGTCGAAAAACAGGAGTTCACAGCAACACTGACCGTGAAGAACCCCTCCGCAGTCACCGTCAAAGGCGTAAACGTAGCCGTCAACCTACCCACAGGCTTCAGAGTTACCTCAGGATCACTCCAAGTCAACTCCGAAGACATAAACCCCAATGCGACAATCACAAAGAGCGCAACAATAATCTCAGACAACCCCGTATCAACCACCATCCCACAGCCAAAAGTCACCTTCACATACAGCGGAGAAACCTTCAACGGAGCATCCGCACCAGCAGATATACTAGTCAGAGACAACTCAACCACACGCTACGCCATACCCCTAGCAGTAGCGGCAATACTCATACTAGCAACAGTCCTCATAGCCAGAAAAACAGCAATCACATCAAAGGCGGCAAAAACCGCGTAATCAGCGCAACAGCCGCCTCACACAATTCTGGGTATCATTATAACACCTCTATTTGCCATTTTCCATGTAGACTCTGTCTACGTTATGATACTCCGCTCTGTTCTGCTCTACGTGTTCTTCTACTGATAATGGTCTGTTGAGCCGGTTTAGCTTAGCTTAGATTGGCCTAGCCTAGATTAGTTCTGGTCGTACGCACAGAAGCTGTTGTCTTCAGGTTTTGCGATCTTTCCCGCTTTGGGACAGCCGCAGTTAGCGTGGTGTGCGCGTCGCCTCAGGTCTCCGCGGTATAGTGAGTCTTCAAGTCTTTGTCCGCTCTTCTCCTCCCACTTCTCGGTTGGTAACCCGTGAGCTTTCTGTATCAGGTCTCGGTACCACTCCGGTATCACGTTGAAGGCGCAGAAGGGGATGATTCCGCTGCCGGGTGTCAGGTAATGTATGTCACACCGCTTCACCCTCTCGACATCGTAGTTGTACTTGTCCTGGAAATGCATCATTCCTAGGAAAAGGGATCTCTTATGGAACTCACCTAGCGCCGTATAATCATGCTTGACTATAGCATTGAAGAGTAGCTTCGGAATACTGAGGCCCTCAGGCTGCTTCTTAAGATCTACGAAGCTTCCGAGATGAGTTAGGATTTTCGCCCCAACCAAGACTTTGCTGCGACCCTTCTTCAGATCCTCAGCCTTTCCCCGCAGATACTCCAGCAACCCCTCAATATCGACGAAGGTGGATATCGGAACTAATCGATCACCATCCTTGAATACGTAGGTGCCGGCACCGCAGGCAAAGTGCGTCGTCAACTTGTACTCAGACCTCTTAGTTATCGCCTCCACGAAGTCTGAGATAGGTGTGCAGGCCGGGATAGGGAACCACGAGGAGACTGGAATTTCACCTTCAGTCTGCTCCTCAACCCGCTGCATACAATCAGGTATAGTGATGCGGAGCTTCATACGCTCCTCTCTAGGTGTCCGTCCAACAAGCGAAACCGGCTGGAAGTTAACTGAACGGATTACATCGATGTTCCGCTGCGCATACCGGATAATTGCGCCCAACTCATGATCATTCACAGTCCCCATGACCGTTGGTACAAGCACAATCCCTAGCCCAGCAGTTCGGCAGTTTTCAACAGCGTAGGGTGCCTCCCAGTGATTCTTCGGGTTGGTCTTCGAAGTTACTCCGTCAAAACTCATGTAGACCGTATTAACACCTGCATCCCTAACTCTCTTGGCGAACTCAGGCTCAGTCGCTAACCGAATACCGTTAGTGTTCAGCTGAACGTGACCAACATTCTCCTCCTTCAAGATCTTAATGATGTCCACAAGATCTTCGCGAAGCGCAGGCTCCCCACCGGTGATCTGAACCGCGTTACCCTGCACCGGCCTCTCAGCCCGCAACTCCTTCGCCATCTCACGGATCTCATCAAGCGTAGGCTCATACACGTAGGAGCCGTCGACACCCTTCTTCGCGTAGAAGAAGCAGTACCAGCAGGTCAGATCGCAACGGTTCGTCACAACAAGGTTCGCTAGAGCTGTGTGGCTTAGATGGTCACCGCAGAGACCGCAGTCCTTGGGACAAACAACTCTCTTCTTCTTCACATGAGGATTCTCGACACCGGGGCCGTCCTCAGCATACCTGCTGAATTTGACGTAGGTCTCGTAGGATCCAAAATAGAGATCTTCAACCTCGCCGTGCTTGGCACAAACCTTTCGGATCCAAACCTTTTGATTCCGCTCAAAGATATTGGCGGGGATAACCCTGTTGCACTCCGGGCAAATACTCTCAGTTTTTCTGATAAGGGCCTCTGAGCCATTTGTATATTGAACTTGGGTCAAAACTTATTACCACTGACAGTTGTAATATGGTGCGCTAAGCGCCATTTTTAACGTTTTCAGAAGAATAAACAGGTGAGTAGTAGGTGAACCCACGTTGACTATAAGCGAGAAAACATGGCGATCCCTGAAGGATCTAGGCCTGACGCAGTACGAAATCAAGTCCTACGTCGCACTACTAGCCCGGGGCCCAATGCAGGCAAACCAAGTCAGCCGCGAAGCGGAGGTGCCGTACTCAAAAATATACGAGGTTATGGGAAGCCTTGAGAAGAAAGGCTGGATAGAAGTGGATCACGACCGCCCCTCAAAATACTACCCAAAATCACCGTCAATGGCCGTAGAAACCATGAAGACAAAGGTCGAAAGCGACCTGAAACGCCACGAGTCGCAAGTCGTTGAAGAGCTGCAACCTCTCTACGAGCAGAAAGAAACCAGAGAGCGCCCCAACATCTGGATCGTTCATGGCGAATTCAACATCCTAGCCCGCATCAGACAAACCCTCTCAGGCTGCGAACATGAACTCCTGATAGCCGTACCCTCAATACTAGACGAAGTAGTAGACCTCCTCACTCCCCTACTGCTCACCCTGAGAAGCAAAGGCGTCAAAATCACCATCCTCACCACCAAAGACGTCTCACCAAACGTCCTAAACAGGCTAGCCAAACTCACCGAACTCCGCGTCAGAGACAACATGTTCGGCGGAGGAGTAATCAGTGACGCAAAAGAAGTAGTACTCCTACTAGGCGACGAAGAACAACAGCAGCAACCACCTGAACAACAAATATCATCCGCCCTAGCAATCTGCTCAGAACACTCAGGACTAGCGAAGTTCGCGAAAAACTACTTCACCTTCCTCTGGAAAGAAGCAGAACCCTACAAGCAAACAACACAAGCGTGAACCAAGACCGCCGCCTAATCAAGGTCAGACCGTTGTCTAGTCTAGCCAGACTGACTTTTCTTTGAACGAGATACGTGAAGCTGGCGGTGGGGTAGGCATCGATGAATAGCCTAGGTATATGAATCCGAAGAGGTACTCAGGATTCTTTAATGCGAAGAACTGGTTGACCTTCTTCTGGTAAGTCGCATCACCCGTCCTGAGGAGTGTAGCGAGACCTAGTGCCTGTGCCTCTAACATCATGTTCTGCGCAGCCATAGCTACGGATGCAAACTCCTCAACCACCTTCACCCCCGGCTTATCCTGAGGACTCGCTACCACCGCAATTATCACAGGCGCTCTAAGCGGTTTACCTCGCTCCGAATCTAGCTTAGCCTTCGCTTCTTGACTATCAGGATCCTGTAAAGTATCCCGTAATGCTTCAGCCATGACCTCTCCCAGCCTTTTCCGTGCATCACCCGAGAGGACAACGAACCTCCAAGGCTCTGTTCGGTGGTGACTAGGCGCCCAAGTGCCCGCCTCGAGAATCTTCTCTATCAAAGCCTTAGGCGGCACCTCATCCGTCACCTTACCAATACTTCGCCTCGTCTTAATGGTCTCAAAAACATCCATAACTCAACAAGACCCCGTAAAAAAAGCAAAGCCAGTGCTACACATAAGCATTGTGCAGTGACTATGAAGAAAGAAGGAGAACTGACCGGCAGCGTTCTTAGCGTTGCTACCAGTCTGTCTGCCAGTTATCTATCGTTCGCGTTTGCCTGCGACGAAATCTAGGAGCGCCTGCTTCGCTTCGTTGTACGGCATCTGGACTGGTGGATGTTTGAAGCAGTAAGCTGAGATGCTTTCAAGCTGTCCTGATATGCCGCGTTCAAGAGCTATCTTGGAGCAGCGGACTGCATCAATCATAACTCCCGCGCTGTTGTAAGCGTCTACGACATGGAGCTTTACATCAATCTGCACAGGTGTGTCACCAAAGTATCTTCCTTTCAGGTAGATGTAGCAGATCTTGTCGTTGTCGAGGAAGCGCACGAAGTCGCTTGGACCGATACGGGTGGGCACCGCGTAGGGCGTCATAGCCCGCACTGCGCTGGTCTTGCTCTCTCGTTTGTCGGCGAGACGGGTCTCCTCTTGCATGTTCAGGAAATCGGTGTCTCCTCCAATATTCAGCTGATAGGTTTCGTCAACCTTGACTCCTCTGTCGATGCAGAGCTTCACCAGCGTCTTGTGGAGAACGGTTGCACCGAGCTGACTCATAACATCGTCACCCGCAACCGGCAGATTAGCTTCAACGAACCGTTTCTGCCACTTCGGGTTAGATGCGATGAACACCGGCATTGCGTTGATGAATGCAACCTTAGCCTTCAAAGCCTGCTCCGCGTAAAACTCGGTAGCCTTTTTGCTTCCTACTGGGAGATAGCTTGCCACAACCTCTGCACCGGAGTCCTTTAACGCCTTTGCAACATCAACCGGCTTACTGCCATCTGGGTTAACAATGCCGGTGAGATACTTTCCGATTCCGTCCATGGTGGGTCCCTTCTGAACCTTTACCCCGAGCTTCGACACATCAGTAATCTTCACTGTGTTATTAGGCGGCTGGTAAATGGCCTCTGAAAGATCTTTACCAACCTTCTCCTTATGCACATCAAAGGCGGCTACAAACTCAATGTCGCTAGGCTCAAACCCCCCAAGATTATACGCTGCAAGACCAATCGCGTCATCTGCACCCTTCTTCCCACTATAGTAATGGACACCCTGAACAAGCGCCGAGGCGCAGTTTCCGACACCGACTATCGCAACCTTGATTCTCCCCATAAGCTGATCAGTTCCGCCAGAACCCAGCCACTACAGCTATATAAAAAAGACAGCCCCGCCAGCAGAGACCAGTATTTTCCTACTAAACTCTCTATTAGCTTCCTGTTCACGGCTTTCCAGATAAGATCTATTACTGCGCTTTGCGTATACGCTGTTCAGAGTTAATTTAGTCTCTTGTATTTGCGGAAAGTAATCGCCAGCATTGTTGACACAATACCGATTAGCGCTACCGAGCCGATCGCAGCAGGTAGAACCGTGTCGTTCATTTCAGCCACCTGCTCAGATATCGCAGCTCCAACCGGGCTGACCGATCTGAGTTGCTGAATAGCTAATTGGATCAAAGGCGCCGCTGTGGTTGTTGCGTTTAGCGTAAATGGAAGCACCTCGATATATCCTATCATTCTCATTTCGTCATGAATGATGCAGATGTAGGTGTAGACCCCTGGCTTTGTGAAGGTTAATGCGTAGCTTTGCCCCGGAAGAAGTACGCCTGAATTGTAGTAACCTGTTCCATTATAGCTTGTGTTGTTTCCAAAAGCGTTCAAAGCCTCTGGGCTTGGAAAACCAGGTATCTTCATCCCCGCTGGAAGGAAGCTAACTGTGTGTATCGCCTGCGGCGAAAAGTTTGTCCAGTTAACGGTGTCACCTGTCCTCACCACGAGGAACTCAGGAATGAAACGCATGTAAGCCGCGGCACTGTAAACAACATCACCGCACGATATCGGCTTAGAACCGGTACCCGCCATTGTAGGCCCAGTATGCACGTTAACAAACCAGCCGTCTGACGCGATGAGAAGAGTTGGAGGCCCACGGATAATCGTCACACTGCTTGCTGTACCATCAGACCCAGCAGTCAGTTGATTGAGCGGATAGAGAATTGGTCCTCCTGCTGCGCAAGTGCCAACATGAATGTGCTCTGGATGGGTGCTGTTCGGCGATAAACCGGTCACATTAACAGTCACCTGCAGGGTTCCGGGCGCAGTCACATTGAGGGTCGCAAAACCTTGAGCGTTTTCTCCTTGCTTAGCTGAAAGCGTCACATTGACGGACTCCTCAGTGCTAACTCCTGCTGCAATGTTGAAGACTAGTGTGCCGTTGGCGCCTGAAGTTGTGTCAACATGATGCATGTTTATTGCGTCCTGCAATGCAAGAATATCCTGATGCAGCTTTGGGCCTGGTTGCCGATCAAACTGAGATTTAGGATATGGAGTTCCCTTAGGCTGCACTACGACAATCCCCTGCATACCGGGATGTATTTCGCAGATGTACACATACACTCCTGGTTTAGTAAAGGTCAAGACAAAGACTTGTCCAGGCGATAATAACCCTGAGCTGCAAACTCCTGTACCATTGTATGAATCACAGGGCACAGGTATAGTGGCCTCTAGGCTCTCAGGAGCAGGCGGCTGCGTCCCGCTGAGAAAACTGACCGTATGGGGCTCCAGTCCACCAAGCGCCCACACCACCGTGTCACCTTCATCTATTGTGGTGACTCCCGGGTAAAACGCCATTGTTTGAATAGCTCCGTCTGGTGACTGACCTCCAGCAAAGACACCCCAAACACGGCTTTCATTTTGTTTCATATCTGACATATCATTTTCCATCTGCATCTCTATGCCATCTACTTTCATAGCTTGTTCAGAAATCATATCTTGAGCAGCTCGATTCGACCTCGTTGAGGAGTCTAAGTTTGACGAAGCTGCAAATACCGGTTGGATCACGGTTAATCCAGCCATCAGAGATGACAAAATGAGGCATGTTGCTAAATATGGTGTGGACTTCATATATTTATCACAGTAACTCCGAAACTAATAAGGATACTGAGAAAAAGACTCTGGAACATATCAAAAATACTACTTATATTGCATTATAGAACAATTATGACTTAACCACTAGCATTTTCAAGGTATCTCAAAAAGGGTCAGACAACTAAACACCATTCAGACCAAGTAACAACAACTGAAAACGCCCTTAATTAGGCGCAATCCAGAGATTGACGCCGTGAACTACCTCCAACTTCTGGACGAAGCCTTCAATGCAGCAGAACAGGCAACCCTGAAAATACATTCAACCAAAGAGGCTGCTACACCGCTCAAGGTAGGCGCATTCGGAGACACAACCTACCGCATCGACAAAGCAGCTGAAGACGCCATCATCCAAGTAATCCAGCAGCACCTCCCCAACTCGCTGATTGTAAGCGAAGAGGCCGGTAGCATAGGAGACCACGACGGAACACCACTAATCCTCATCGATCCTATCGATGGCAGCACCAACGCTTCCCGAGGCGTCCCATTCTACTCCTCCGCAATAGCCATCCTCGAAGGACACCACTTCGGAGACGTAGCTGCAGCCGGGGTCCTCGACCTGATCCATAAGGAAAGAATCGTTTCAGCGGGCAGTGGACAGGTGACTGTAAACGGTCGACAGGCAGCCCCAACCTCAGCAAAGCCCTTCGATAAAGCCTACGTCAACATAAACCTGCGATCAAAGTCGTCAGACAGAGCTGAGCAGTGGCTCCGCGCTCTGCTTAATGGGGTGCGGTATCCTCGCTTCCTCGGCTCAGCCGCCTTGGAGACAGCTTACGTCGCTATCGGCAGAGCAGACGCTTTCATTCAAATCGATCCGAATCTAAGATCCTTTGACTGCATCGGCGCGCTGTTTATGGTGCAGGAGGCCGGCGGCTGGTTCAAATGTCTAAACACAGATCTAGACAAGGTAGATCTGAGAGGACCTGAAAGGTTCGCATACGTAGCTGCCTGTGACGCTGAAATGGGTGAAGCAATCATGTCCGTAAAACCGTAGCTGTTTCCTCACTTGCCACGATCTTTGACGAAGCCTTTCAGAACCTCCTAAATTGCCTGTTTCCAGTTAAGCTGAGACAATACAATTAAAAAGAACTGCATTAGTGTAATGCGCATCAGGCTAGAGACTGGACATGTTCGAGGAAAGATCAGCCGGCGCGGTTCTTTTCATTGACGACGGAGCAAGCATCAAATTCCTAGTCCTCCACTACCCTGCTGGTCACTGGGATTTCCCGAAGGGCAACATAGAGAAGGGTGAGGAGCCTCTTGACACGGTCAGGCGAGAGGTGGAGGAGGAGACTGGAATAAAGAACATTGAGATAATCCCAGGCTTCAAACGGGAAATCGAATACTACTATAGGCGAAGCGGCGAACTCGTCCACAAACAGGTAATCTACCTGCTGGCGAAGACAACAACCCGCGCCGTGACGTTATCAGCTGAGCATCAGAATTACGCTTGGCTTGACTTCGAAAAATCCGTGGATCGAGTCACCTATCGCAACTCTAAGACAATTCTACGTGAAGCAGCTAAGTTCCTCGGCGAAGGATCCAAGCGTCGCGGCGAATCCGCTCAGTAGCCGTAGCAGGGTTATCCGCCAACAGGATTGCACGTCCAATAATTAGGTAGTCAGTGCCAGCTCGGACTGCTCTAACCAGCGAACCTCCCTGCACCCCCACGCCGGGGCTGAATATCGGGATCTTCCCTTTAACCCGTGCAGCGACCTCTGAGATTGTTTGAGGCTTAGTGGCTCCAACCACTATCCCATCAGCACCCCACTCCAAGGCTCGTTCGAGGAACAAGTTATGGATCTTAACTTGATTACGAGCCTTGTCGAGCACAATCAGGTTATATCCCTCCTCCGCACCTTTATGACTCATGTAAACAAGGAATATCACGCCTTTCCCCGCACTGTGAGCCTGCTCGATAACAGGCCCCAAAGCCTCCTCAAAACCGACTATGGGATTGGAGATAACAGCGTCGAAGCCGGCTTTCCAAAGAGCTTTACCCGCCGCCAAATTCGTTGAAGCGATATCGTTTAGCTTGATGTCTGCAATGGCCTGCAACCCCTTCTGGTGAGCCGCTTCAACGATTTGCTTCACCTCTTCAAGGCCAAGTGGAAGAAGAAGGTGAAAGTTGATTTTTACCGCGGCGAGGCCGCTGCCTGTCTCTTTGATGATGTTCAGCGCCTTTTCCTGGAGCCGCTTCGGCTCGTCATCAGTGTAGTCTAGAGCAAGGACTATGCAGCTTGAATGCCGCTCAGCACTCTCACGCATCCTTTCAACAAAACTGTTTACGGTGCTCATCTACAGATCAACCATCGGATGCGTCTCTTTCAACTCACAGATCTTTCCGTAGACGTACCCATGCTCATCAATCCTATCCGTCAAGCCTGTCTTCTCAGGATTTACGCTGGAGTATCTTACAAACCTGTGGCTCGGACGATCAGTCAACTCTATGTAAAAGAAGACCGCTGTCTCATCCGAGTCATCCAGCCTTGCGAAGGACCCTAGGACCCATAGTTCACCCTTTCCCTTGAAGGTGAAGAGCGGCAGAGGCGACTCCTCGAAAACAATCTTGTAAAGCGCAACCTTGCAGAGACTATCCAAATCCTCAACCTGCATCGACAGGTAATGCTCACGCGGATTCTCCTCTTTCTTCCCAGTAACTGACACTAAACCTTCCGCGAATATTTCAGGAATCTTCTCAATCGAAATTATCGGCGCATAGACATTAGACGGATCACGGGTCGCGCTGCTGAGCTCAACAATCTCCTTCCCACCCAAATTTCGATACCCCAGAAAACTCCCTGCACTCTCACTCCTAGCAAAGTAGAGAACCGGCGTCCCCATGAAAAGATCGAGCTGAATAGCCAAGAGAACCTCACCGTTCATCTTGAAGCCGAAAATCGGTAGAGCCACCCGCTCCAATGCACAGGCAAGCCTAGCGAGATCCTTCAGACCAACAACCTCAACGAAACTAGGCGGGTTAAGCTTCTTGTTGTTGTCATCAGCAGCAGCAACAGGCATAGCGGCGAGTCTAAAAACGGTTCCTAAATAAGTTAGCTAAACAACAAGCAAACCCGCGCTCAAACGTCAAGACAAGAAGAGACAAGATAATTCAAGGCTGGATATTATAGCATATTAAACTCTGCTTTGTCTGGTCTTATGATGGGTCGTATATCCAAGATAGTCGGCGCCTTACTGTTCACATACGGCGTACTGACCGGTATTAGCATGCTCTTCGTCCCAGACAGCATCTACAACCAGTACTACCTCTACTACATGGGGCAGACCAGCATATTCATCCTACTAGGCATCTTCCTCTTCAAACGCGGCGGACGCAAAAAACAGGGAGATGAGGACACAGCAACAGCGTCGGTTAAAAAAAAGGACACTAGCTGAGGATCCTCCAAACCCAGCTAATCTCGCTTGAACCGTCACACTGCATTGCAGGATTTCACGGTAAACGGATCACTCCAATGATGAAGCAGAGCTGCATGACTATGTGCATAATTCTCATCTTCGACTTCACCGCGCGGCAGCTTTTGACATCCTGAGTTTTTCCAAGAAGCCTAGTTATCGTTAGGCTACTGTAGACCGATGCCCCGATAAGCATCAATGGAAATAGTATATTGAGGTTGGCCGCCTGATAGAACGATAACCCTAGCGCGACTATTAGGAGCGGTAGCGTTAACGTGATTTTAACTGTATTCTCCGGCCCGATTAAAACTGATAAAGAACGTACTCCCGCAGATAGATCGCCCTTCAAATCAGCTACATCTCCCAGAAACAGAGTCACCAGCGAGAAGACAGCGAATGCGATTGACGCCAAAATTACCGCGGCGCTTATCTGTCCTATTATAACTCCTCCAGTTAGGCTACACACTATTGCACCAGCCACTGGGACAACTATCTTGTGTGGAAAATGCTCCTTAGCTCTGAGCGGCGGGGTTGAGTAGGAGATGCCTAGCAGAAAGGCCGCTAGGAATAAGGCGACCGTAACCATACTGATAGAGAACGCTACGTAGAGCGCAACGGCCGCCATCAGGCACACAAGTATCGCCGCGTCTCCGTTACTTGCCGCACCTGAAGCCAAAGGTCGATTAGGCGAGTTTATTCTATCCTCATCAACATCCATCATTGCACTGAAAATGTAGATGGAGAGACTGAGGAGAAGATATCCTAGCGACGCGGTAGCTAAACGCGGAAGCTCAACCCTGAGCTCAGAAGCTACTAGAACAGATACGGTTAGAGACCAGGCGAAGATAATCGTCCGAGACTCAGACCGAACGATCAGCAGCCAAGCCCTGACCCTTCGCATGCCTAGTCTCTTCGACTTCTCTTAAGATATCTTCAACAGGTCTCTCGAACATGACAGTCATATCATCCGTCTCCCCGTGAGCCCATAGCGCTTCGAAGTACTGCTTCATATTCTGAGCCAAAACGGGGCTTTCAAACCAGAGGCCTAGGAAGAACAAGGAAGGGTCAGAAGGATTCACAATCTCGATCCCGACGGAAACACCGTCTATGACTAGAAAGCTATAGGGAACAAACGACTTTCTCATAAAGACATTCGGGCTCTTCGTGAGATGGCGGTAAGTCAACAGTGATTGAGGGTTAGCAATTATGTTACCGAATATCTGAAGCCTCTCCGAAAGTGCTCCTCTGTTGCTGTGTATAACATGAATCTTGCAGTTTCTTGATGCCGCGTTAATGGCGGCCTCTGCTGTCCTGAAGTCCACATACCTACTAGCTACAAATATCTCGGTTCGCATCTTCTCCATCTTGCTCTTCAGAACTTCGACCAGATCGTCCCAACTTCGATGCAGACGAATAGGTTTCAAACCAGATACGCCTAGAGACGACTCGAGATTCTTCAAAACCTCCTGTGAGATCGTATCTACAGAAGCTCGATCATTCTCATCATCTAACCGGTTTCGCAGCTCATGAAGAATCCTGATGCTTCCACGGTTCAAAAGCATCTGCCTAAGCCCCTTCACCTGATTTTCAAAGATCATAGAGCCCAGCATCGTATGTCTATACATAGATTCATCCTTGTAGAGTAAGCCAAGCGTCACCAATTCATGTAGCCTTTGATAGTAGCGTTTCTTAGATAATCCGTGAGACTTGAAGATCGTTTCATAAGACTCTATCCCTTCCTCAGCCAAGTTGAAGAGGAGAAGCGCATCTTCATTGGAAAGGGCGGACATAATCGCCCGAACCTGCTCGTCCAACGCACCGCTCATATGCCCCACTGCAACACAACTAAGTTTAAAAATCTTTCCAACAACTGGGAAATAATTAGTATTTTCCCAGAATAGCAGCAAATAAGGCTGCAAGTCAGCGGATACCTGATATCTTTAAACGCTACACTTCCATTCACTAACCGCTTCACGATGGATATCAAAGTAGGGTGCTGCGGCCAAGCTGGTCTAACCCTTGAAAAATACGCAGAACTCTTCAACGTAATCGAACTTCAAACACCATTCTACCGGCTTCCGAAGACAGAGACCGCTACCCGCTGGCGTGAAACCGTCCCAGAAAACTTCGAGTTCACCACCAAAGCATTTCAAGGCGTCACTCATCTAGCGTCAAGCCCAACTTGGAGACGCGCCGGCAGCCAACGCCCCGCATCCAACATTAAGAACTACGGGCATCTGCAGCAGACAGAAGAATGTCTAATATCGTGGCGAAACACTATCGACCTCTGCCAAACACTGCGGGCAACGGTCTGCGTCGTCCAGATGCCGCCCTCCTTTGAATATAGTGAGAAGAATCTCGAAGCGATCCACAGCTTCTTCGAAGGCAGCGGAGAAAATTTTGCTGTAGGGTTAGAGCTTCGCCACAGCTCATGGAATGGGCACCGCGCGGAGCTAGCTGCTGTTCTTGATAAGGTGAATGTGCTGCATATCGTGGATCCGCTGAAGGAGACTCCTGTTCGGACCTCCAGCACCGGGTATTTTCGGCTACATGGGCTCGGAAGTCGTCTCTACGATTACAAGTACAATGATGAAGATCTCTCAAGGCTGAAACAGGTTATCTCAGGCTTCAGCCCTCAGCGATACTATGCAATGTTCAACAACATCTATTCACGAGATGACGCGCTCAGATTCAAGCGGCTACTCGGTCAGACAACCCCTCTTACACTTGATCAGACGGAGAAGAACCGGGTAGTTGAGCGATAGAGATAAGTTCCTGTAGGATATAGATATGTCCACGAATGATTAGTTGGTTAGCTAGGTGAAGGTGGGCCTGAGCCCTGGGCGAGTAGATAAGGCTGAGGATACGCTGCGTGAAGCAGTCAAGACTCTTGACCAAGTCATCAACCAAGTGTCGTCAGGGAAGAGCGCCAGCGATTATTCACACGCAATCTGGGAGACCTACAGTAAAGCAGAGTACAGCATCATGATGCTCAAACTACACCTAGCCGTCGAAACCCCCGGGCGACTGGCTGGAAAAAACAAAACCACTGACACTGATATCGACACTCTGAAGAAGGCTTCAGACGAACTGTCAGCGGCACTGACTTACACGGCGGGGGGCGACTACTCTAAAGCCTTAGAATCGGCGAGGAGAGGCCGCGACATGCTCCGAGAAACACTTCTACTGATAAGAAAGGTAAAAGTCTGAGCTAATACCGACCTAGTTTAACTGACCTACGCGACGCCAGCCAGCAGTTCCTAAACTGCTTGCTTACTTACTTACCTACTCTTCTTCTCCGCGCTTCGATTGGACGATGTTTACTTCGCCCTTCTCGACGAGTATGCGGGTTTCGTTCTTCAGTCCTTCGCGGTGGATGTATCTTTTCAGATAGGTTTTCACATCGTTAATCTTTACGGGGTGATCCTCGTTTCCGATTGTTATGCTGCCGCCTCCTACTGTAGGTGCGACTCCGAGCTTTTCCTGTAGAAATGCTCCGATATCCGATTCCTTATTCTTCAGCTTTCCAAGATTGATTTTGACCATGTTTAACTAACACCGCTTTGCGGCAGAGCTGGCTTCGATGCAATATTTAGATTACTCAAACTCTTCTCTTCGATCGATTGTGTCGAAGACCTCTGCCCCTGTGCCTATCAGGGTCACCGGTACACCTGTCTCCTTCTCGATGCCGCTGATAAACTTCTTCGCTTCGCCTGACAGATCTTCGTACTGCTTGACGCCTGCGCACTCAGGGAAGACGACATCAAGCTTAGTCACCGATATCTGAGAAGCACTGTTTAACATAACTGCCCGCTTAGCTAAATCGAAGTCGAACGGCGCCGCCCGCCTAGATCTGCCAGTGACTGTTCCAACCTCCCTCCAGCCTCGTCGAGCCGTCTCCTCCTCGCTCAACTCTCCTTTCAAAGGACCTCCGCCTACTCTGGTAACGTAGGCCTTGAAGACTACGATTACCTCATCTACTTTCCTCGGGCCTAAACCTACATCGGAGCAGGTGGCTGATGCGCAGACATCCTTCGAAGTAACGTAGGGATAACCTCCGAAGTAAAGGGAAAGAAACGTGCCTTGAGTTCCTTCGACTAGAAGCGGCTGCCCCGCATCAACGATCTGGTTCACCTCGAACGGGACATCACCGAGAAACTTAGACATCTCTTCAACATCCTTAATCTGCCTCCCAACCCTGAGCACTCTATCTGAGTTAGCGGGGCCAGTCCCTGTTCCGGTTGTTCCAACCTTTTCCTTCAAATGGCCTTGACTGTCACTCGCAACGTGCTTCTGCTCGATAACGGCGCAGCGCGGATCAACTGTAAGCCTTGAGCCGACACCGTACCTGTTAACTTCGTCAAGCAGGACAGTCGGGTTAACAAGGACACCGGGGCCAATCATTAATCGCGAATACTCGTTCACCAAACCACTCGGAAGCATCCGTAGCTTGTAGCTCTTACCTTCATAGATAACGGTGTGACCGGCGTTGGGCCCAACACCTCCTCTCACAGTTGCCGCCACTTCATCCTTCAAAGCCAGGTACGAAATAATCTTCCCCTTCCCCTCATCGCCGAAGAAGCCTCCGACGACAACGTTAACAGCCATTTTACTCGTCACCCTGCAGCCTGAAGGCGGATATTTATCCATTCGATCCCGTTCTAGATGCGTATAATCGACCGCTTAACCCCAAATCTGTTTGCGATAAACGCATTTCTCAGCCAGTCCCGCCGGCTAGGCTAAATAGCTGATTGTTTGCGTTTTGCGCCAGTGACTGTTTGTTGTTCAGGCGGGTGCTGCTAGTGAAGCCTGCTGGGCGGAACGGTCTGAGCTTCGCTTTTGACGTTGTTCCTATCGGTCTTGAATATATTGCAGCGTACATTGAGGACGTGGTTGAAGACATCCACATCGTCGATATGGAAATGGATCGACGAAGCTTCCCAGAGCTGACGAGTCTCTACCGTCCAGACTTGGTGTGTATCACAATGTCCGCTACCGAGCATAACTCTGGGCTACATTTAGCGAAGATCGCCAAGGCAAGCGGCGCGGCCACCATAGTCGGCGGATACCACCCAACTGGTGTTCCAGATCTAATGCTCTCCTACCCTGAGATAGACATGGTTGTCCGTGGGGAGGGTGAACTCACTATTAGGGAACTTTTGGACAAAGGAAGCCCTGAAAACGTGCTTGGACTCTCCTACAAGAAAGATGGACAGGTAATTCACAACGGTGAAAGACCCGTGATCCAGGATCTGGATGCCCTTCCTTTCCCTGCTCGGCATTTAAGACAGTACTTGTACAAAACAAGTGACCGATCCACTGATTACGATGTGATAGCTATGTCAAGGGGCTGTCTAAACCCCTGCATCTTCTGCTGCGAGCCGAGCATGAGCCAGAGACAGCTGCGGTGCCGCTCTCCTGAGAGCGTGATGAAGGAGATTCATGAAATCGCAGAGGCTCGGGAAGGAAGACCAGTTAACATCATGTTCACTGACCCCAACTTCATCGGCTACCCTGATCGAGTCAGCCGTCTCTGCGAACTGCTTATGGAGCGTAACCTGAACGTGAAGTTCCACGCCATTCTGAGACCTAACATCATGGCAACACACCCTCAGCTTGTGAAAAAAATGTGCGACGCAGGCATACTCTGGTACGAAATGGGCATAGAAAGCCCGAACCTCAAGGATCTGAAGCAGACAAAGAAAGGCATATCCAACAAAATCCACCGAGAGGCTGTGCGGAACATACGTGCAAACGGCGGAAGCGCAGGCGGTACCTTCGTAATAGGCCTGCCTGACCAGACTGAAGAAGAAATCAGAGGATTTCCAGCATATGCGAGAGAGATAGGGTTGACCGCAGCCGCCTTCGGCATCGCAACACCGTTCCCGGGGACAGAGTTCTACGACGACTTGGACAAGCAGGGATTGATATTCGAGACGGACTGGAACAAGTTCGACGAGATGCACTCAGTCTACAGAACCAAGCATGTGCCGAAGGAAAAGGTTGAGGAACTGGCCACATACTGTATGGCAAAATTCTGGAACATTGATGTCTTCATCGACCGAGCAGAAGTATTCATGAAGAGAACCGGGCGGAAGCCGCCGTTAATGGAGTTCGTCCGCGAAAGAACCGTGGATCTCCAATTCATCAGCAACAACGGTGTGAAGCTGCAGAAGAGCAACTTCGCCTCACACATAAAGACGTTCTTGGATGCTTACCCAGATCCTCGAGTTGAGGAGTACACGAGAAAAGTCGGTGTACACACTGTTCTGGAAATGTCACGATTTCTCCGCATCCTCGGTCCCAACACAGTTCAGTGCACATTAAGGCTTGACAACACCTGCATCAGCGTCATCATCAAGACCACTTCAAACACCGTCGAGTACATCAGAATCATACACGGTAGAGCAAATGATTCAACGATAGATTTCGACATTGACCTAAACTGGATGAGCGATCAGTCACCAAAATCCGCTGTAACGATGGCGCAGAGATTCATCAGCATGGTCTCACGTGACTTCAGCGTAAAGCGGTTATGGAACATCTTCAGGCTCTTCCTAGCGGTCGGAACCGAGCTAGTAATGAGCCGGCTTACTGGTTCCCAACAGTAGCCGCTGCCATCGCGGTATTATTGAATACACCCCGTTGAGGTTGTGAGACACACTAGACGCCGAAGCGTCTGTTTCGTCTCTGGTAAGTCCTGATGGCTCTCATTAAATCGATTTTCCGGAAGTCGGGCCAGTATACGTCGGTAAAGACCAGTTCGCTGTAGGCTGCTTGCCATAGGAGGAAGCCGCTGAGCCTCTCCTCACCGGATGTTCTGATAATCAGCTCAGGTTCAGGATTGGGGAGATGAGCTGTGTAGAGGTGGCTTTCAACTGTTTTCTGAGTTATCTCATCCGGATTCAGCTTGCCAATCTTAACCTTCTGGGCTATCTCCCTGACCCCGTCGAGAATCTCTGTTCTGCCTCCGTAGGCGATGGCGATGCTTAGGAAGTGCCCCTGATAATCTTGGGTTGTGCTCTCAAGATTCTGCAGAAGATCCTTGATTGAGTCAGGCAAGAGCTCGCGTCTCCCGAGCGCCTTCACCTTAATCTTGTAGCGGTGAATCCTCTCATCATTCAGCAGCTCTTTGAGCTTACGTTCAACCACGTCGTAGAGCTCCTTGAGCTCATCGGGAGGGCGCTGCAGATTCTCAGTTGACAGCACGTAGAGCGTAACCGCCTTTATATGAAGATCGTGACACCATTCAAGAACCTGTTCCGCGTTATCAGCCCCAATCAGATGACCGAACCGCCGGGAGTACAAATGCCGGTTCGCCCACCGCCTGTTACCGTCAAGGATGATACCGATATGCTGCGGGATCGGTTGTTTGCATATTTGATTCTCAAGGTAACTCTGATACACCCGGTAAACCCCTGAAAGCCTGACAGCGGCCGAGAGCAGATTCGTGTTTTACCGTACCCCTCTACGTGACTGTATATACATGTAGATGACGGTCGCTGTGAGGAATATCAGTGCGAAGCCCAGCAGCAGCAGAGAAATCAGTGTAGCAGTGCTTCCAGTTCCCATTAGTATCTCCGAGAACTGAAGCACAGGCAGATACAGCAACCCAAGTATTATCAAGCCCACTGTACTCCCAATTATCCGAATGTTCCCCTTCAAGTAGTTCACAAGCACTCCTCCAGTAAAGTAGATAGCCAATCCTATCCAGAGTATATTGAGCGCCTCTTTCATAAATGTCCCGGCTAGAAACGGCCCGTCACGCCAGATAAGATTCACATTCATCTCAACCCCATTGAAGGCCTTAGTAGCTGAAACCGCTACGAATGCGGTATAGAACGATGTAGCAATGATGAGTAAACTTGCCAGTATCGAAAACAACCGGATGTAACCTGATGGCCGTAGATGCAGAAGTGTCCCAAACCACCCGTCAAGATTGAAGCCCCTGATTAGAAGAGTGACTCCTACCAAGCCCAGCGCAAGCAGCGTCACAAGACGCTCCTGATCAAACAAGATGGCGATCAGACTGAGCAGAAGGAAAATTCCAGGTACCCCTAACGCAATCCTAGAGTACCGTGTATCGTAAACCAGCATCTTAAGATACCTTCCAAGCACCGCGTAGGTCTCCTCAAGGCTTCTGCTGTGCTTCACCACCACACGCTTCACAGATACCACCGGAGTGATGTTCTGGATGACAGGGATCACCTCTTCATCCTCGGAGCCATCGGTAACTAGAACCACACCCTCAGCGTCGAACTGGCTTGAGATCTCCTTCATCTGCCACCGGATCTTCCGATCCGCCTCGAAGCCTCTGTTATAGGCACCGGAGATTATAGCAACCTCGCAGTCGTACTCCTGTTTCGCTAAATCATCATACTGTCTAACCGCAGCGAAGATAGCGTTAGCGTCAGCCTCCTCAGGGTCGCTTAGGGCGAGCCTAGAGGCTGCATCAACGCATTTCTCTCTACCGATTATAGGCGTCTTGATGCCTGCTTTTTCTCCAATGTCGTTATCTCTGTCGACGCAAAGCACCAGCAACTTGGTGGGTGCGCTGCTTTCTCGGCTCAACTTGGGGTGTCATGTCTTTTAGGTGGCATTACTTAAACAGTACTTCCTCGTTCAGGCATATCGCCTAACGGCAAGCTCTTGGAGTCATCATTTTGACTCGGCTGGCTTGGCTGGTTAGTCGGCTCAGGCTCATCTTCAAGAGCTAACTTCAGCTCTTCGAAGGTTAGTTTCTCTCCCCTCTGGAGCTTCTCTTTAGCTGCGTCCTTGGCCTTTGCGAGTATCTCCTGTTCTTTCCGCTGAGCTGCAATTCTGTCGTGGCCCTTTGACTCCTTCAGCATCTCACGGCGTTTCTGTCTCAGCTCTTCCAGCTGAGCATCAGTTTTTGCTATTGTCTGCTCCAGCTCCGATATGTCCTCGTTGAGCTCCTCCATCTCGTTGAAGAGTTGGTCCCTTGCTTTCACATCGTAGGTTAGCCTGGTCTTACCGGATTCGATCTCCCCCTCAACCTTCTCTCTTGAGGCCGATAGACCGTCGAGCCGTCTCTTCAATTGGTTCATCTCGCTCCTGAGGCTAGAAAGCTCTTGACGAGCCGCGTAGGTCTTCTTCCAGAGGCGGAACTTCAACTCTAGGTCCTTGACCATTTCAACAAGCTGCCTCTCCTCCTCCCTAGTCAACCGCTCAGTCTGGAGCTTCCAGTCAGCTGCCTTGATTCTCTCCTCAATCGTGTCGCCTTCGCGCCGCGGAAGATTCTGCTCAACCTTGCCCAACTCACCTTCGATCGCGAGCATGTTCTGCCGGATCTCTCTGATCTTGGCGAGGGTCTCGCGCCGGATCTTGCGTGCTTCTTTGTACTCACCGTACCCCTTGTTTAATCCGTCCCGAGTAGATCTAGCCTTCTCCGAAAGAGCGCGAATCTCGTTTCTCAGATCCCGCCTCTTCTGATGAAGGTTTTTGATCTCGGTGATCAACCCTACTCGGTAGTTGAGAAGTGAGGTGATCTTCTGGTTCAATGCGTCAATCTCGTTTGGATCCTTCTGCTGCAAACCAACGCAGGCTATCATGCATAGATCAAAATAACCATTACGTCTACAAATTGTCCACAACCAACTACAACAAATACTACAAAAGTTTCGGTCACGGCTAAGGCGCCAACATGGCCTCGTCAGTCAACCTTTAACTGCCTCCCTAGCCGACTTGACGCCACCATGACTAACGCCTCCGCCAATCACATCTGGTTCATCACAGGCGACCCGGGGGTAGGTAAAACCACCTGTGTATCCCGTATCATCAACACCGTCAAAAGCGAAGGCTACACAGTAGGCGGCGTAGTCTCAAGAGAGATGCGTGTGAGAGGCGAGCGAACCGGCTTCGAAATGATCGATCTAGCCACAGAGGAGCACTTCACCTTGGCGTCGACAAACCTCGACGCGGGGCCAAAGATGGGAAGATATCGAGTGAACCTCAAAGGACTGGCGGAGAAAGGTGCAACAGCTCTGCTTCACTCCTCTGAGAAGGCGGATCTAACCGTCTGCGACGAAATAGGCCCGATGGAGCTCTTAAGCCCCGAGTTTAGACGTGCAGTTGAATCAGTGGTGAAGAGCGGCACCCCCATCCTAGGGGTGCTTCACAAAAAGATGAGAGACCCGCTTTTAGTAAATTTACGATCCGCAGAACATGCAAAGATCTTCGAGGTCACGCTTGAAAACCGTGACGAGCTTCCCGACAGTATTGCCGCTGAGCTCCTAGAATCTCTGAGAAGTCGGGGCTGATTAATTGGCTGAGAAACAACCGCGGAGGCTTACCGCAGGAATAGATGACGCTGGCCGAGGCTCAATAATAGGGCCGCTGCTCATCGCCGGAATCTCTGTTGATGATCAGGGACTGAAAAAATTATCCGAGATAGGTGTCCGGGACTCGAAGCTGCTGTCGCCAGCTAGCCGAGAACGCCTCTACAAACTGATAAAGAATATCGCCGTAAAAGTCATCTTCCATGAACTGAGCCCGGAGCAGATAGACGAATATGTCTTGAAGGGCGAGAAGTACCGTCGACTCAACTATTTCGAAGCCATCACGATGGGCAAAATCGCGGCTGAACTCAACCCAGACATAGTCTACGTGGACGCTTCAGACATTAATCCTGAACGGTTCGGGCGAGACGTTCTTTCCGCCATAGGTCGAGACACCGAGATAGTTTCAGCCCACCATGCAGACAGAATCTATCCTGTTGTCTCAGCCGCCTCCATCGTCGCCAAATGCGAACGCGACGCAGCGGTCAGAAAAATAGCTGAGGAGCACGGAGACTTCGGAAGCGGATACCCCTCCGATACCCGAACAATCCAGTTTCTAAGCAAATGGCTCTCACAGCACGGAGAAATGCCTCCGTTCTCACGCAAATCTTGGAAGACTTGGAACAAGGTACGTGACAAGCGGCTTGACGAGTTTTAGCTAGTAGGCTGCTCAGTCCACACGGCGCTAATCAACGCGTGATCCTTATCGAACGGGTCGAGCCTGATGAGCTGCTTGATTTTGAAGCCTGCAGCCTCAATCTTCTCTCCCTCCTCCTTGAAGACCCTGTCAGGATCTTTCAGGGCGTCAATGCTCCTCGCCTTGACAATTAGGAGAAGACTTCCTCCTCCGGAGAGATAGCGTCGACAGTTCAAAAGTGCAATCTCGGTCTGATCCGGCTGCGCAATATCGCAGTAAACCACATCCACCTTACCAAAGACTGATCGGTACCGCTCAGGCCGCCGCGCATCCTCCACTATAGGGATAACATTAAGTCGCTTCGAAGCAACCTGCTCCAGAAACTCTCTCGCGACACGCGGCGCCATCTCAACAGCGAAGACTATCCCACTCTCACCCAGCAGATCCGACACGTGGCTCACCGTGGTCCCTGTCGAAGCGCCAAGGTACAACACCTTGACTCCCTCATAGATTGGAAGATCCTTCAGACCCTTCAACAAGGCTGCGGCAAGCTTGCTTCGAACCGGATCCCACATCCGATACTCAGCGCCATCCACCTCAATTAGCCGTTCACCGTAGACCTTAAAGCTTGGAGTCAGGTTTAGAGTAGCGAGCTTATCTTCGCCCTCGACCTTGACCCTTCTGAACCTCGCCTTGCCTACCCCAGCGCCTCTTTCTTCCACCTTGCCACCTCCTTTCCCCTCCTCTTCTCTCCTCTCTTTCAAAACTAGGCCTTTCCGTCGGTGCGGGCGCCTCACTGTACTTCTGCCTGATTTCCTCGAACCTCTTATCCAAGTTCTCCTTCAACCCGCTCTCGCTGGTGCCGCGGTAATAGTCTATCCTAGCTGCAATCGCGATCTTTGCCGCTAACGAGCGGGCAATCTTCCCGCGCTGCCACCTTGGTGCAGTATGAACCGCCTGATGCTGGAAAATTATACCGTGCTTCGGAGGACGTGCCCCGGTGCGGAGAGCCCTGAACAACGCCTTCTCAGCTCCAAGCACCTGAATCGTGCTTGCCGGTCGCCGTGCCAACTTGTCCAGTCCACCTGCCTTAGCAATCAACCTGGCCCCGATTGTGGCGCCAGCCACGGCTGTCACGTTAGGCGCAATGTGGCTCATCGTCTGCTCAACATGCTTATTCAGGCGATCCCGTATACCGGACATCCGCACCGCCTCTTCGGCGAGATCAAGGATTCTCTGGAGATCCTCATCTCTGAGGTCGCTTCCTCTCGAACGCTCTGCAGATGAGAGTATCTTTTCAATCTTCTCAGCTGGAAAATCGAGCTTCTCCATCTCTTCCTTAGTAATGCTGTCACGGCGACCGAACTTTGCGACCAAGTTGACATAGGACTCAGGGCTATCAGTAATCCTGTCGAGCTCCGGGAAGTGAAGCCCATACCACTCTCGTACACGGGCTTCAACATTATTCAGCGTCCTATCAATCTCGTCGAGGGCCTGAACGGACTGGATGACTTGAAGATCCGGTTTAGCCGCCATCTCCCTAAGCTTCAGACTCGATTGTTTCAGCGCGAAGTCACGGATAATCTTCTGAGCCTCCTCCTCATCCTTCGCCCAGCCCGCCTGAACCATCAACGCGGTCTTCCGGCTCTGCATCCGCTCAACCTCGTGATCCGAAAGAGAAGCCACTGTAAAACCTGCCTCTGCAGCGGCCTTCAGCAACGGCTCTTCATAGACTTGGAAACTGTCGAAACCCTTCTCAACCGCCTCTGAAAGAAGCGTCTTAAGCAAGGGAATCATCTCACCGGACTCGATCCGCCTGTAAAGCTGAATCGCCTCACCTTCAGGGAACCGCTTTGCTACAATAGTCTCCATCGGCTTATCAAGAATCATGACGCCTGCCTCAGTAAGAAAGAGCCGACCCTTCAAAACAATCTGTCTCCGGCTAACCTGCGGCTACTCCGCATAAATCCTTACCTAAATGAACCGACAAATGTTTAAAGCGTAAAGACCTAACCCGGCGTCTAGGCTGAAACAACTTGGAGCCGAGCCACAAGAAAAAGGAGTCCGAGACCAGTCTCGCAGACATCTCCTTTAACTTGGCTGGTTTCAAGATGCGGAACCCTGTGATGCTCGCTTCTGGCATCCTCGGAGTTACTCCTGACATTATCAAACGTGTTGCCGATGCAGGAGCTGGGGCGATGGTGATGAAATCTATCAGCGTTGAGCCTAGGCAGGGCTACCGGAACCCCACAATCGTTGAAGTTGAAGGCGGAGGATACGTAAACGCAGTCGGACTCTCCAACCCGGGGCTTGACGTATTCGCTGAAGAGATGCGTGGATTGAAAGAGAAACCGATACCTGTCGTCGCAAGCCTCTTCGGATCTACAGCCGAGGAGTTCAGCCACATCGTCTCAACACTTGAATCGACCCCAGTGGACTGCTACGAACTGAACCTCTCCTGCCCCCACGTCGAGAAGGTAGGGTTGGAGGTAGGTCAAGACCCTGTGGCCGTCTCAAAGGTGGTTAAAGCAGCCAAAAAAGCCGCCTCCAGACCGGTGCTAGTCAAGATTTCACCGAACCTCACCGCCCCCGCCGAGATAGCTGCAGCAGCCGAATCCGCCGGAGCAGACGCGATCACAGCGGTGAATACGGTGCGTGCAATGGTTATCGACGTCGAGACAGGTCAACCTATCCTATCACACCGGATAGGCGGATTATCTGGCTCTGTGATCAAGCCTATTGCGGTGCGTTGTGTCTACGATGTCTCTCAACGAGTAAAGATACCAGTTATCGGATGCGGCGGAATCACCACTTGGAAAGATGCTGTCGAGTTCCTGCTGGCGGGCGCATCAGCAGTACAAGTAGGTTCGGCAGTAGGATACCGTGGACTCGGCGTGTTTAGCGAGATCACTGACGGTATCAGGAGCTATATGGCGCAGCGCGGATTGAAGAATATTGGTGAAATAATTGGTCGAGCACACAACTCCTCTGACTAACCGAACCAGAGTAACCACTGTCCGGAAGATACTGAGTGAGTCAGAGACTATACGGACAATTCTAATTGAGGATAAGCAGTGCTCTAAAGCTGCTCCGGGACAGTTCGCGATGCTCTGGGTGCCCGGCGTAGGAGAGTCACCGATGAGCCTATCCATAATGGATAAGCAGAGTCTCTGCGGTTTCACAGTAAAGCCTCTGGGACCAACATCAAACGCGCTCTGCAGCCTTAGAGAAGGCGACCGAGTAGGCATCCGAGGTCCCTACGGAAACAACTTCACTCCAGTCTACGGCTCATCGCTGCTCATAGGCGGAGGAACCGGTTTAGCCCCGCTTATTTCGCTCTCACAGATGCTAATCGAAAGAGGCGGTCACGTAACCCTCATCTTGGCGGCCAAGACCCGTACCGAACTCCTATTCCTAAAAGAGGCAGAGCATCTCTTTCAACCCCCACGCCACCAGCTAATAGTAGCGACAGACGACGGAAGCTACGGCTTCAAAGGCTTCGCCTCAGACTGCGTCGCAGACCTCCTGAAACGAGAAAGATACGACATGATCTACACCTGCGGGCCGGAGAAGATGATGCGAAAAATCTTCGACCTAGCTGAGGCAAAGGCTATTCCAGTGCAGGCCAGCCTCGAACGATACATGAAGTGCGGCTTCGGCCTATGCGGAAGCTGTGCAATCGGTCCCTACCTTGTCTGTGCCGACGGCCCCATATTCAACTCAAAACAGCTCAGAGAAGTCTCAAAGGAGTTCGGAGCCTTAAGGCGAGACTCATCAGGACGACCAATACCCGTCTAACAAATACTAAGGAAACTATAATCAAGAAAGCCTGTGAGGATCAATTCGTGAGACCTACCTTAAATAGAGCTTTCTCTGAAGCAGTGACGATCAAATATGCTTAGAGCCGTATGCCCTAAGTGTAAACGCGGAGTTATTGTGGAAGACGATGTGAAATTAGAGCTTATCAAGGCCAGAGCAAAACCAGGAGATATGTTCCCATATCCCTGCCCTATGTGCAAGAACCCTCACTTAGTAATTGCTACAAAATAACGCGTAATCACTTCTACCTGACTATGATGACACATCCAGCGCTATGGCGCCTCTTGCTTGATGCGGGTAAGCAACCAAGAGATTTGTCGCTGTAAAGACTTTTAAACGGGTTTCAGCCCGGTTTCAATGCAGGACGTGATTAGTTACGCCAACCCACGGTTCACTGACAAAAGCCGGTAAGGTTAGAGGCCAAACTCCGAAGCTAGAAGCGAGAGCGCATCGTTCGCCTATCCCCAAAGTTCGAAACCGAAAGACATACCTTAAACGATATGCTCTGAAACGGAAGCCCGGTCAAAACTGGGGCGATACCAGAGGCCGCCGCTGAAAACCCGGTTTCAGATACTTTTTCTCCTCTTTTCTCTCCGCATCCCCTCCACTAGAATAGACTCTAGGTTTGTTAGATGCATCTGCTAGACGTAGTTCCACCTAGCCCCGCCTAATCTATCATATCTCCTTGTTTTACCGAGTTATCCGGGCTGATCTTACGGTGTAAGTGGCCCGATTACTGGTTCTTCATTCTTTATAGGTTCGGTGGGAATCGGGTTCTTCACTTCTATAGTATCTAGGATATCGGATCCTCTGAGCATCAATGCAGTAGATGCTAATGTTACCGCCGCGTAGAGCGCAGGTGCGGCTTCATGCATATGTATGAATAGAAGTGATGCCTCTGCAGCCAGGATAGCGCCTCCTCCCATCAGGAAGATGGATGTCATCCACATACTGTGGGACATACGTGTCTCCCCTAAGATAGAAGGTTTCACACCAGAGTACATGCAGGTGGTGGCTGCAGTCGATAGTCCAAGCAGAAGAAGATAATCAAATCGTCCAGTGAACCTGAGGAGAAGGCTGGTTCCCATAACCAGCGCGAAGCTGCCTGAAACGATGAAAGCGGCCGCGTTCAGACGCCCTCTCCGCTGAAGAAACATTCGATAGTCTATCATACCCAAACATTCACCTTATGCTGAAAGCAAAAGAAACCATGTTCGATCACTTTGACCTCCCACTCAAAGAAAGATCTGTAAAGAAGAGTAACTGCAGCTTCTCCACGTTCCGCAGTAGTAAACAGGGTCTACCAGAAGTCAGATATTTTCCGTTGGAAGAATGCTTCCTTCAGCAAGGTGCTTGTCTCAATCCAGTTCTGCAAAGGTATAGTGAGAATGCTGCAGGCATATTTGATCGACGCATCGAAACTGTCGAACTTCGCGGGCTGTCCTCTGAACGCAGCTCGCACACTCTCCCTCACATTCCAAACTCCCACTGGGAGAATATACCCCGGATGTATTTCGCGAAGAATAAGTGCTGAGGCCTGCCTCCTCTCTCGGATCAGCCGCTCAACCGTTGCCAGCCGTGCGGAGTAGTAGCAGCCTCCCACAGCTGCATAGGTCTTTCGACCCCAATACGGCTCATGATCACCCATCAACACAGGGCTGCTTCCCACCTCGTTCCAGGTGGTTCCGGGGAACCACGCTTCTATCCACTCAAACTTCCACTTCTCAGGCGAGAGAATGGCTGCGAAGATATTGTCGAGGTTCCTGAAAACGTAGACACGATACTCATCGATAGTCTCGAACTGCTTCACCTTATCCAGGATCTGTAGTGAAAGCCCGTCGTCAACAGCTGTTATGCTCCACCTAGTGGGAACAAGCTTTCTTCTGCCGCCTGTCCCGAACATCCCGAGGCTGAACGACCGCTGTATACGTGTGACAGAAACTCCTCTGGAGTAGAGATCAGCCACCGCGTCAACCGCCCGCAAATCCCTATCGTAATACGCTCTCTCAATCCGCCTATCCACTCTCAGGCTTGAAGCCTTGAACGATTTCAGCGGCGCTGAAGGCCCGAAAGGCTGAACATCTGAGCTGAGAGTTAAACGGCTATCAGGACGTTTAGAGAAAACCACTTCGGAGTCAACCGGCTGAGACGCCATCGACAATTCCTGAAGCGAGTCCAAAAACCTTCCTCCAACCTGCGGCTCCTCAATACTGGTACGCACTTTGCCGCGAATCAACGAATACCTATAATCAATAATGTCCTCGATTTGTTTCCCAACCCACCGCTCTGGCGCATCCAGAATCTCCGTGTTCTCATAGTAAGGAGGAACCATAGGCCCAATGTACACCTTAGGATAACCCTCCCGGCCCACGAACACACCAGGCGGCGCAGCCCCCTCGATCTCCAGCGCATCGATCTTGGGCTGATGCCTCACCATCGAAATCGCCTTTGCGATAAGCGGACAGGTGCTTTTCCCGCACAGCATCTTCCCACCCTTACAGTAGAGACAGAGAGAGTCGGAGGAGCCGCTAACCACCCCGATAGACTGCACATCTGCACCCAGCTCACCGAAACGGTGACTCGGAATCACATCTATTAGGCTCGTAGTGCTTCCAGCACCATTCTTCTTCTCATCAGCCTCGGTAGAAGTCACTCCTGAAGCGCTCACCTCTCTATCGGGAGATCAGAACGGTTACCCCACTCCGACCAGGAACGGTTATACACTCTCACATTCGGATAGCCAAGTAAACGCAGCACGAGGTATCCGTGAGAAGCCCTGTGACCTGATTGACAGTAAACCACAACCTCCTTATCCAGAGCCACCCCCGCGTCGCGATACATCTTCAGGAGCTTGTCCGCCGATTTGAATGTGCCATCCGGGTTCATCGCAGTAGACCACTCCACGTTCACAGCGCCGGGTATGTGCCCACCGCGCTTCGAGTTACGAATCTCGCCTGTGTACTCCTTAGGCATCCTTACATCCAGAATCTTCACGTTAGAATCGTTGAGGTGCTGAAGCACCCAGTCAGCGCTCGCAATCCGATCCTCGTGCACAGCTACGTTGTAGATGGCTTGCTGAAACTTCGGCGCCACTTTATCGGTAGGCCTGCCATGCGTAACCCATCTTTGAAGGCCTCCGTTCAAGACGCGAACATCCCCATGCCCATAATACTCAAAGACCCAGAACGGCAGCGCTGCGTCAAGACTATCCGACGCGTCGTAAAGCACAACTGTGGTTGCAGGCGTCACGCCGACAGCTCCCACGATATTTCCAAAATCTCCGGGTGATACGGTGCCGCTCCCCCCTCCTAAAGAGGTTTGGAGCAGTCTGTAATCGATGTTTGCTGCACCCGGTATGTGGTCTTCATCGTACTGCGCTTTAGGTCGAACGTCGATTACCCGGACATCAGCCTTATCCCTGTTCTGCTCAAGCCAGTCCGGCTCCACTAGAATCTGAGGGTTAGCATAGCCCCCAGTAGAGTACTGAGTGGTCTGCCAATCCTTGATAGGTTGATAGTAAAGCAAGAATAACACGGCGGCTGCTCCAGCGGCCATTAAGATTGCTGTGTAGAGCATCCTTCTTCCAGTCATTTGTACATCACCTGAGGGTATAGCTCTACTAAATCGTTAAATATGCAGTAATATAAACTGTTTAGTATGCCAACAGCAATAATGCTGATTAACGCAGAGCTAGGCTCTGAGAGAGATCTAATCAAGGAGCTCAGGACAATCGAGAATGTCAAAGAGGTCTACGAGGTTTACGGCGTCTACGATATCGTCGTGAAAATCGAGTCAGACTCTATGGACAAGCTCAAGGACACCGCATCAAGAAAGATACGCAGCCTACAAAACGTACGTTCTACACTAACGATGATCGTCGTATAACGCGCCAAATCAAGTAAACGCGCTTCATACCTCCCTCGCTCTACGAAGGGAAGACTAATAAGGGGACAAAACTTAACATATCCTGATTGGCGTCTGTAAATGAGTCAACGATCCTCTGTTCTGAAAGTACTTGAGGCCTACACCCGAGACGTTGGACGCGGTGTAGCTAGAATAGACTATGACGCAATGGATGCGCTGGACGCCTCAACAGGCGACGTAATCGAGATTAGAGGAAAACGGAGAACAGTCGCTAAATGCCTGCCACTATACCCTTCTGACGAAGGAAGAGGCGTAATCCGCGTAGACGGATTAATTCGAAACAATGCGGGCGTAGCCATCGGTGACACAGTTACAATAAAGAAGATCAGGGCACCATCCGCCGAGAAAGTGGTCGTAGCCCCACTTGAAGCCATTCCCCCCATAGATGAACGATACCTCGCGGATGCTCTTGAAAGCGTCCCAGTCACCAAGGGGGACAACATAATGATTCCTTACTTCGGAGGCAGACTCACCTTCCAAGTTATCGGCGTCAACCCCATTGCTGATGCCGTGCTGATCACGCAGCGCACCGTCTTCGCAATATCTGAGAAGGGTGAAGTACTACGAGGTGTACCTCAGGTAACCTACGAGGACATCGGTGGACTGAAAGACGAAATTCAAAAAGTCCGCGAAATGATCGAGCTTCCGCTTAGGCATCCGGAGATCTTTGAACGACTCGGTGTCGAGGCTCCTAAAGGTGTCCTCCTATACGGTCCTCCTGGAACAGGTAAGACACTGCTTGCAAAGGCAGTGGCGAATGAAAGCAGCGCCCACTTCATTAGCATCAGCGGGCCTGAGATCATGAGCAAGTTCTATGGAGAGTCTGAGGCTAGGCTCCGAGAAATCTTCAAGGAGGCTAAGGAGAAGGCTCCTACTATCGTTTTCATCGATGAAATAGACTCAATCGCACCTAAGCGTGAAGAGGTCACGGGAGAGGTTGAGCGCCGCGTAGTCAGCCAGCTCCTCTCTCTAATGGATGGACTGGAAGGCCGAGGCAAAGTCATCGTCATCGCCGCAACCAACAGACCAAACGCAATCGACCCAGCGCTGAGACGACCAGGAAGATTCGACCGAGAAATCGAGATTAACGTGCCGGATAAGCGTGGACGACTAGAGATCATGCAGATCCACAGTAGACACATGCCTCTGACTGAGGATGTTGATCTCGACAAGCTTGCCTCCGTAACCCACGGCTTCGTAGGCGCAGACCTAGAGTACTTGGCTAAAGAGGCAGCTATGAAGACTCTGAGAAGAATACTCCCAGAGATGAAGCTGGATGAGAGCAAGCTGCAGCCTGAATTCCTGAACAAACTCAAGGTCACAATGTCTGACTTTGAACAGGCCCTGAAAGACGTGACCCCATCAGCCATGCGCGAGGTCTATCTTGAGACCCCGGATATCAAGTGGAGTGATATAGGTGGTCTTGAAGGCATCAAGAAGGAGCTTCAAGAGGCAGTTGAGTGGCCTATGAAGTACCCGACGATCTACGAGAAAATCGGCTACTCGATGCCTAAAGGTGTAATGCTGCACGGTCCCTCCGGAACAGGCAAAACTCTGCTGGCCAAGGCCGTAGCGACTGAAAGTGAAGCTAACTTCATCAGCATCAGAGGCCCCGAGCTACTCTCAAAATGGGTAGGTGAATCGGAGCGAGGTGTCCGCGAAGTCTTCCGACGAGCACGTCAAGCAGCACCCTGTGTCATCTTCTTCGACGAGGTAGACGCTTTAGCACCTATACGAGGTATAAGCGGCGACAGCATGGTCACAGAAAGAGTAGTCAGTCAACTGTTAACAGAGCTCGACGGTATCAGATCACTCGCAGGCGTAATCGTATTAGCCGCGACTAACCGCATCGATATGGTAGACCCAGCTCTGCTGAGACCCGGACGCTTCGACAAACTACTATACATTCCGCTGCCTGACCGCGACTCAAGAGAACAGGTGCTCAGAATCCACACCGCTGGCAAACCCCTAGGGAAAGACGTAGACCTTGGACGCCTCGCCGAGATGACCGACGGCTTCAGCGGCGCAGACATAGCGGCAGTAGGCAACACAGCAGTCAGCATCGTCCTCCAAAACTACATCGCCAGCTACCCAGACCCCGAAGAAGCAACTAAACACGTCAGCGAAGCTACAGTCTCAATGAAACACTTCGAAGACGCAATAAGAAAAGTCAAATCATCCAGAGAAAGCAAACCACTCGAAAAAGCAGCAGTACCATACTACCGCTAAACACAGCCGTCATTCACTCACCAAACTAATCGACCAAACCTAGCGAACAGCCTCAAAGCAACATCCTACAAGCGCACCCTTCTACCCCGCCTTGTATTCACCCGACCAATCCAATACAAGAAGCAGAACGCAATCTATTCGCATATACAATTCTATCTTGTTAGCGGGAAAAAGTCACCGAGGATAATCTTGCAAGCACAACCAACGTTTTCAACAAGCACTGTATATCCCGAGATCTCATTCAAGCAGATCGCTTAGAACAGCAATTGGATTCTTACGCACATTTCAATAGAATATATACCCTCCCCCCTAGGTCGGCAGCAGGCGTGCGAGTTCTATGAAGCATCGCAAATCTGTCTAGCCCAGCAGAGCAGCATAACTATACTTGCACAGAAGCCTGTTTCCAAATACGAATATTCAGTGCGTTCCATTGGCTCCAAGCTAAAGTTGCAAGGTAGGGTACAGAACAAATCCGCCAGATAGAAGAAGTCTAGATAGTTCTAACAGTTAGAACATCTCTTCTACGGAACTGCAGCAATGGGCATGTTGGCGACGATGGTTCTTTATTGTTAAAGGTTAAGAGCGTTATCCGAATAAAGGATTAAAGATAAATGGGTCAAGTATAGACGTTTCGTCTATGTCAGCCCTTCGGGATTTGAAGGTAAGAGATGATGAGTGGAGTAGTGATTCTCCGGCAGTCGATAAGCTACTCAAGCGGCTGATGCGTAAGACGAAGAGTGACTCAAGCCGCAAGGGCTATCTCTACACTTTGCATCGATTTTGTCAGGCTAATAGTACAACACCGGATGAGGTTGTGACTTGGCCTCGAGAGAAGGTGGAATCTACTGTTCAGAGCTTTACGGACAGGCATACGGATTCTCCTATGGTTGCAACGGTTAATCAGGCTCGGCTAGTAACTTTCTTCTTTGTCAACGGTTTCCGTGTTGGGAAGCACAGCAATCTAGAGCTTGAAAGCTACAGCGTGCCTGCTCGTTTCAGAAGGACCGAGGAGTACATACCTACTGATGAAGAGATTCGTGACATAGCCACCAAAGCCGGTGTGGGTCTTCGCAACCGCTGCGGGATATTGCTTCTTTACACGGCCGGTTTGAGAAACAGCACAATGCGAGCTCTGCGCTGGGAAGATTTCCCAGACTTAGAAACCTGCGGCGATAAGCCGCTTTACGTACCTATTTACCCTGAGATGAAACGCATAGACCCAGATAGCTGCAAGGGCCGCGTACCCTACTTTACCTTCGCGGCACCGGAAACCGTTGAAGCTTTGAGGAATTACAAGCGATTCATCGAAGAGAGGTACGGAATAGTTCCGGGTCAAGTCATTTTCATGTCCACCGATAGGAGAAAGACACTAGATGAAAAACGGTTCATTCCGATTAGCAAAACCATACTCGAAGGGCTTGTGAAAACAGCCGCTAAGAACGTAGGCATATCCAAATGGAAACAGGTTCACCCGCACGTCTTTAGGAAAGCATACGAGTCGCGACTGCGCAATTCAGGACTAGATCTGAAGGATCAGGAGTTCCTAATGGGTCATATATTGGATGGTTCGATGGATTGCTATTACGATAAGACGAAGATAGAGGATCTTCGAGCTAAATACAACAAGGTTGTTTTCTTCCCCGATGTCAGTCGAGAGGTGAGGGACGAACTTGAAGAGGCCCGCAAAGAAATTGCTAATCTGAAACATGAGAGAGAAAGAGAGAAGGTTCAAGAAAGAGCGTTGATCGACAGGCTCGCATCCTTTGAGGAGAGATTCAGTAAATACGAACAGTTCACAAAGAAGTTCATGGAACTAAATCCAGACGAACTAGCTCAGTTAGAGGAGAAGATGCAAGAGAAGAGAGAAGAGAACTGGAAGAAAGAGGAGCGGGAAGCAGACATAGAATACGAAAAGGGGAAAGCGGAGTTCAAGGCGCAAATAGAAAGGGAGAACAAGAACGGCTTCCCCTAACTAAAGACGCTAATTATCCTCAAAATCAAACACACGGCTAGACGGACAAAACCAGCTCAGAAAGCGGTGATAGACGTTAATGGATGAGATATGCGGATATCTTTATTAGAAGCGTTGCTAGGCTTTCGTTCAGATTGAAGTGCCCATGCTGTCATCATGATGCCGATAGGCGTCAATTCAGAGTCCTACGTATCGAAACAGAATATACAACACCGCAGACCCCGGATTATCAGGCAGTAGTGCTTTCTCCAAGAGCTTGTCCAAAATGCGGGGTCATCTTTATGGATACGTCTACACTATCAAAGCTACCCGCCTTAGCCCCTAAAGGCCCAGAGTAAAGCATCCATTACCCAAACTGAATCTCCTTCAACAATTATCAGACAACGAAGCGGAACCACTAAATAAATTCAACACCCGTTCACATCACCCAAAGATTCATCATATCCATAAATCATATTTTTATTGAGCTTAGCATATGTGGCTCACAGATAATATCCGAGATATGGACAAGTCCGAGATGCGAAGGACGTTTCAATCCATGAAACGACAGATACAAACGGCCTCCAGCGAAAAAGAGGCAAACGAGATCCTCTCCGAAGCAGAATACCTAACACAGAACTGCTCCAAAGATAATCGACAATTCGCCGAAAAACAACTCGAAGAACTCAAGCAAGCTTCGCAGTTCCGCTTCCCAGCAGACTCCGAGTAAACAACCGCCTCATCTTTTTTCTTCCTTCATTTTTCTAATTCCAAAAGCTGTTAAGTCGCAACTTGAACAAAGTGGTAAGTGGTAAGTCCAGTGAATACCATTACTGCTTCAACTAGTGGCAAGTAGTTGAATTGTCCGTCTTAGTTATCGTTTAAGAAGTAGTAAGGAAATTAATGTTTCTTACTACTTATTACTTTACTACTTACTACTTCTTCTTCCTACCGACTAGTTTTAGAGAATAGTACGACGAATCTTGGAAAGTCCTTTTCCCACTCTTACCACTCTTATGTCTCCCATCCCTTCTTTGTGAGTCGAAATACTTGTGGAGAAAAACCGCCTTTCGGTTTGAACTTCTCATACTCTTCATCCTTTAGTGTGCCTTGCTCGCCGGGCTCTGCAGCTACTTCGAATAGGCCCATTTTAATTCCTAGACCAATTACTTCGCTTACTTTTTGCTTATATGTTGTTTTTAGCTCGGTCATTATGATATTTGTTGTGAAAAGGCCATTGTTCGCTTTTGCTATTCTTACGAAGTCTGCTAGATCGTATTTGGATGATGGGATTCTCTTCTCTTCACGGTTTATAGTGAACTCTCTCCAAGTATTCATTGCCTCACGCCACATCGAGAGATATATCTCTGCATCATCAATTGCTCTCCGCATATCCTCTTCGTCGATCATTAGGATTTGGTCGCGGCTGTACTTGAGTCGAGCTCCTGCGTAGATTGCAGACAGCTTAAGCGCATTGAGTTTTATCTTTGAAAGAACTGATGCCTCTATTCCTTCAGTTCGCCTCTTCTCATAGATCTGGTCTCTGATTTTCTTGTCATAATCTAACCACAAGGCGCCAGCAGCGGAGACTACGAAAATGTACTCAAAGCTGTACAGCAGTTTCATCTGGTCAAGTATTTCGTTCTGTAATTCTTCGAGTTCTTTGTCACCTTCAGTACTGTCAAAGAAGAAGCTTGTGGGCAGCTTCTCTGGCTGCGGGATATCTTCGGTTATCCAGAGAAATCTGCATCCCAAGCCTTGCAGGAAGAAATCCTCGGTAAGTACCTTGTATGTCATGTGGCTACCGCAGCCTAGGAAGGCTACGTATGGCTCTGTCCCGCCTTCTAACTGCATGCTGCGTGTGTATTTTGCGCCTATACGGCTATCCCAAAGGCTAGACAGGTATTCGAGCATATCTTTCTGGTACTGTTTGTTGCTTATTCCACCTATCAGCTTGCTGAATTCATCCTTTATGATTAGGTTGATCGGGTGAGGCTTTACATTTTCACGTTCGACGCCGCCTTTCTTACCTATAGTTCCAGTCACGTATTCTGTGAAGCCTTCCGGTGTAAAGTCATCTGGTCCAAGATGCTCGACACCCATCATTTTGTTCCATTTTTTCGCTATGTCCTCGGTAGCGTTCTTGAGCGGTGTTTTGCAGCCTGTTCCAGAGGGCGCGATGTAGAGTTGCCAAAAAGCCGGTTTTACGTCGCCCATCTCATCCCGTATCTTCGCGTTGCCTAGAGCTAGCGAGAGCAAAGCTAACGCAGGAGCTCGAGCCCACATTGGGCCAACCTTGAACCTTTTCCTGAAGAATTGTTCGGACTTGTAGATAACAGAATCTTCCCATCGCAAGCGTTGATACGGGTATTCAACAACAGAGAAAGGATCTTGTTCCATTAGCGTCACTTATCCATGCTGCGGGTCGATTCTCGTGTCGTAGGCTTTCGTGTTCTTCGCCCTATCATAATTTCACATAAGTCTACAAAGTCGCCCGGCTTAAGTTGCAAATCGCGGATAACTTCCTCCGGAATAGCCACTTGTACGTGATCGATGACGCAGCATTCAAAGAATGAGCTTCTTCGCCCTGTTTTCAGGTTGATTATTGTCAGACCCATATATGTGCCTGTGTCTAGCCCTATCCGTCTCGCCGTATGATCTGAGAAGGTTATGCGGCCGCCCTCGGTTATCTCGAAGCCGTCTGATCTTTTGTTTTGGGACATGTTAGTACCAACACTAATCAATTATTTGAATAAAAGCATTTCTATTTTCATTATAATAATCAATTATCCGCACATATTGCTATATAATGGATTTAATTTGGCGAATCTCGTGATAAATAATCCTTTGGGGCTAGCCCCAAGATGTTCAATGTAGAATTCACAAATATCTCGAAACTCACACAAGTTTCGCGCACCACCTATTTGTTAAACCATATACTCTTAGACTATTATCGTGAGAGTATGGGAAGAATACTCATCAACGGTTTTGTGTGTGAACGATGCGGACATCAATGGGTTCCCAGCGCCGTGTGTATGTGTGAGAAATGTGTGGAGGAAAGTAAAAAGGTAAAGTCTAAAGACGGCAGGATACCGCTGTCTATAGTCCGACCGCCAGCCGATCCTAACGCTTTACCAACGGTTTGCCCGCGCTGCAAGTCAGCGTACTGGAACAGGGCAAAGAAGGTTGAGGCTTCACAACCCGCAGTTACCTCGGATATACCGGCCTAGACGGGTATTCGCCTACTAGCCCACCTTGTTTATGCTGCATGTCTAGCCCCTAGTAGAACTTAGTCTAGATGTCCTGTGCGCTATGTAACGAGGTTGTTGTAGGCTAGGTTCTTGGGGTAGACTAGAACAACGATGGCTAGCTCCTACCTAACGCTAGATGAACGACGGTATATTACTGAAGAACCCCACTAATCTTATACGATTAGTGGCAATATCTTGTTTAGAATGGTGCCTTATCATCTACATTCTCCCGATGGCAAGACGAAAAAATGCAGGAAACCTTGGGAAAGAACCTTAATGAAAGTGAGTTAAACAGTGCTAATATCAATCAGCTAGTTTTTCCCACCTATGCGTCCTGCTCCCTCTAAGAGTTTCGCGCAAGCTTCGACAAATCGGGTTCCTTTACCTCGCTCTGCCTTCCTATAGTTTGAGAACGCTTTCTGAAGCGCTTGTTCTAACTTGGCATCTAGGATGTGCCTGCGATTTACAGGTTCCCAAGTATCTACCTGCTCAAGCATCTCTTCAAATGCGCTGTCAAAACTGGAAAAGTACGTTAACCGTATTCGACTTATTTGATCCTTGTCGAGTTCCATCTGCTCCAGCTCTGGAATACTAGACTCCCAATATGCAAAGAAATCGTCTAAACGGGTCAAACGATTGCGAAGATTCGTGACGGCAAGAAAAGGTTTACTCTGGAGTTTAGGCTATTCCTGTTTTTCGCCGCATTTAGGACAGTATTTGGCCGCCTTCACTATCCTAGTTCCGCAGTTTATGCAGAATTTCTGAGGTGACTCGTTGACCGCTTCGCTTACTATTGCTTTTTCTGGTTCTTCGACGTGTCTCGCCTTGGTTTCAGAGTGTTGAAGGTCTCCCTCTTTTCTCGTTGGCAGTATTACGTACGGTGTGGCGAAGCTGATTGCAGCCCCGATCGCGATGAGGAAGATCCCTATGTCGAGGCGCCAGCTCGCATGTATTGACTGAGTGCTTGTTAGTGTTTCTGAAAGAGAGCCGGTTACTAAACCTACGCTGTTCAGGCCGAAAACAAATATGGCTACTGTGAATATTGCTAAGATGCCTCCTGCTTTTTGTCCTTTCTTGCTTGACTCCCTCAGCGCTGCGACAAGGAGAATCGGCAAGGAGACCACGTATAATAGGAGGCTGAGAAGCATTGAAGCTAACCAAATTATTCCGGTAGACGTTGGGGGTCTGTATAGTGCAAGACTTTGTACTAAACCCCATCCCAGCTGACGCTGGAACATCGGGCTGTTCAACGCAGCGTCTATGTCAAGTTTTTTCATCTCCTCTGCGCTAATTTCTGGAGGAGATTTGTTTCGTGCTGCGGCCTCGTTTAATTCACCCAGTAAATACGGTGAATAACTAAGTGAGAGCGACATGATTCTAGTTTTCTCTGGTTCAGACAAATACTCTCCGCTTATCGACCACCAAGGCAGTACTCCTCCTGTTACGACGAGGAGTAAAGCGATAAGACCTACGTAATTTACCAAATCACAACCCCTCCTGTAGCTTGTCATCTCACTTCGGTATCGTAAACGTGACTCCTGATGAGCTGGTGAATGATGTTGAACCGGAGCCACCGCTGAAGTCATACATGACTTGGCTGCTCCTGACACTTAGTACGCCTTGGTCTCCGGGCTGAACTGTTCCGTAAACAGCAACCTTGGTTGTTATGTCTAGTATGCTGGATGTGTGTGGTTCAACTGTGAAGTTTAGGCTTTTGCTGAGATTGGTTTGGCCGCGAGCTGGCCCGGTAATGCCTATTTCGCCTTGAGCTTGTGGGCCGTTAGATTTAGACTGTTGAGAGATATTGCTCTTACCTGTGCTAGATCCTATAGTGACTTCCCTGTTGGGAAACTCGATGCGGAGATCTGCCTCGACTAACTTTAACGTGATTTCAACAGGAAATGTGTCAGTAACATTAAGAGAGATCTGCATGGTTACTAGAGTCTGACCATTGCTATGCGTGGTGTTCAAAACTGAAGCATGATCTAACTGAACTGTTTTAGTGGGCTGAACCTTGTTCGATGCTGTAGGTTGTGTTTGTGAAAGTGTCGCGGTGGTCGTGGTACTAGTATGGGTCTGATAATCACTGTTGGGTTGGTTCAGCGAAAAGCCTGCTAATTCTATAATGACGATTAGAATCACGACTCCCACTATGATTTTCTTTAACATGTGGTTCAAGTAGCGGTTAAATTGGTGGCGCTTTTAACACTATCGCTACTTTTCTCACCTACCCTTATTAGAGATACATCGAGATGTGGAATGTAGCGAGGGTGGTATTAGTGGAGAAAGGAGAGAAAGTGCTGGGGACAAGCAGAGTAGGCCCCAAATTCCGCGTAACCCTCGTCAAAAACGTGCAGGAGAAGCTTCAGGTCAAAGAAGGAGATCTCATCGTCTACGTAGAGGATGCGCGAGGCAATGTGACCTTAAGGGCGTCGAAACTCTAGTTAAGCTGAAACAGGACATTCAACCTATAACATGCCGTTAAATGCTCTATCAAGTATAGATGGCAATAACATGTCTACTTGAGCTGCCGTTTCAACTTGATGATGCTTGAGCGCGTCTACTTTCTTTTGCAAGTGATTGAGATAAGCAACAACACGAAGTTGTTCTGATAGAGGAGGCACGGGAATCTTTGCTATGCGTAATCTTCCAAGACTAACGTTATATTGTCCAGCAGTTGTTCTTGCAAAGTCAACTAGTTGATTTTCTGTTCGAAGATACTTGAGCAAAAGCTGTAAGTATTCGGGGGTAACAATATTGCGATCGCACCGAATCCGTATTAAATATGAGGCAAATGCTGTAGGTTCGGAGAGGGCGGGTACTACCGCACATCGTCCAACTAAATCGGCACTCCCATTGGTGCGGACTACCAAAATATCGCCTTCAGCAAGGAGCACGCGGTTCAATTCAGAGCTGCTTATTTGCCCGTATTTGATATTATCAAAATTAATTAGTTCAGATGCCACATTCGGGATACGCAACACAGCCACTGAATTTGCTATTTTTGTGTATCCACACTTTATTGATGTACCGTAACCGGCTTCTATGATAAAATCATCTAACTCCAGAAGGCCGTACTGCGCAGTAAGTGTTTTGACCTTCGTTGCGGATATACTCTTGTTGAGCGCTTCAGATTCTTCCATTGCTTTTCGCTGAATACTATGAGCTTTCTCAACCTTGGCTGCGAGAGATTCGATACGCTTTACAATACTACATTGATCCTTAAGGAACTTAGGCAAGTCCAACAACTTGGAGGTATCCTCACCATTTTCGATTGTTGATAGAATCTTAACCACTGAATCTACTATATCTGGTGGTGGGATAGGAACAAGAAATGTCTTGACCATTCGTCCATTAATATTTTTTTGGCTAGTTCCTTTTGCGTCTGCAAAAAGCGCTAAACGTGCGTTAATTAAGCAATAATAAAGGTATTCTGATGGTATATTAGGTTTCGGTTCTAAGCCTATAATTGCCTGATTGGTTGCAAGAGGCCTTGCAACTATCGTTGTCTTTCCGATACTTCCATAGATTGAAAAGAGCACTGTTCCTTTTGGAAACATCTTCGCTGTGCTTTTCTGTAATGCCTCTTTTGTAATGCATTCTTCTGTGGAATCTATCCATTTTCCTGCTTCTGTGATATCCCCAATTTTAGCCCAAGGGATATCTCCGTTGTAAAGTGTAGGATCTCCTCTCGACGGAGTACCTCCACTAGAGATTGTTGCTAATTCAGATAACGGGACTTGTGCATAACGCGAATACAGTTGTGAATATACGAGCTTGACTGCTGTATCCAATATTTCTGTCCGAGTAGTAGCGCTTGTTTTGAACCCAGGAATAATCATTTGCTACTCGGCTCTAGCGTTTGCTTAATCTCAGCGATAATTTCGAAAACACGCTGTTCATTTTTGAGAATGGAATCAACTAATTGTTCTGGTGGTAAATGGGCGGCATCTATTCTTGCCTTTGGGTTTTTTATATCCAGATTATAGCCACTTTCAATTACTTTCTTTACAGGTACTTTCCAACCGTATTCATTTACTGTTCTATGATCCCACCACGAAACGACCGGCTCGAATTCCTCAAATCTCAGTGGGTTGGTTTTAGTATATTGTCTTCGGCCTTCCGGCAACGGGAGTTCATAATACCAGATTTCGTTAGTAGGGCCATCACGTTCGAAGAATAGCAGGTTAGTGGCAATTCCAGTATAGGGCGCAAAAACACCATTAGGTAACCTCACGATTGTGTGTAGATTAAATTTTTCAAGCAATTCTTTCTTGATACGCGCACTTACCCCGTCTCCAAATAAGGTGCCGTTTGGAACGACAATGCCACATCTACCACCTTTTTGCCCACCAACATTTCTCTTCAACTTCCTCATGATGAGCTGAAGAAAAAGTAGCGTCGTCTCAGCTGTCTGCTTATCTTCTGGGAAGTTAGAGAGTATCCCACGTTCCTCTTCGCCTCCGAACGGTGGGTTCGTAAGGATAATGTCTACCCGCTCTTTATCGCCCATCTCTCTCAACGGAAAACGTAGAGAATTCAGGGGATCTATCCGAGGGTAATCAAGGCCATGAAGCAGTAAATTCATCTGGCATAATAGGTAAGGCAGAGGTTTAGCATCTCCACCAAGAAGCGAATCTCGTTGTAGTTTCTCAAAATCTTCTGCGCGCTTACATTGCTTCTTCAGATATTCGAATGATTCAACAAGGAACCCCCCAGTGCCGCACGCTGGATCTAGGACTACTTCGCCTAGCTTCGGATCATTTACCTCAACCATGAAACGAATTACTGGCCGCGGTGTGTAGAATTCTCCCGCGTCGCCAGCTGCATCTCTCATTTCCTTTAGCATGCTCTCATAGAGATGCGAAAGGGTATGGATATCCTCTGAAGATGTAAAGTGAATCCTATTTACTAGATTAATAATATCGCGTAGCAAATATCCGTTAACCATCCGGTTGATAGTTCCTCGGAATACTATCGCGATTACATCACGTCGATCGCCGCCGTTTGAACCTTGAAGGCTCCGCAAATACGAAAATAGTCCCAATCCCTTAGTTCCATCAGGGCGAACTGCATCTTCATTATTAATGAAGGCGATGAGCTCATCTCCGGTAATTCCATCTTCTTTCTCGGCCCAGTCTCTCCACCTGTAGGGTCGTTCGATTGCAGATAGATACTTCTCTCCAGCGAGCATACTCTCAGTTTCACGCATCCTCTCCATGTCATCAAGGAACTTGAGAAACATGATCCAAGTAAGCATTGGTAAACGGTCTAGGTCACCGTTCAACCCCTTATCCTTGCGCATAATATCGCGCGCAGATTTGATAAGACTTCCAAGCTGCTGCGTAGTCACTTTTGGTTTATTATCAACCATCTTTCTTACCGTCCATTTTCACCTAATTTGAATAGAGCAGATTCTGTAGCTCCCCAAGGGTATCTCTAAGCTCGATAGGCCCTCCGAACAACTCCGTTATTTCCATTAAGTTCCCGTGATTTGATATTGGAGGTATCTTCAGGACATTCGTATCCGTAAGTTGCTGTGTCCCGAACTCGATGTATTTCTCAAGCATCTCGTTAAGTATTTGTTTCGCTTCCTCACCAAATTTGCTGAAAAAGTCCTTACGGTTCTTACGTACTTGCTCTACCCGCTCTCTTCTCGTTCTCAATGGCGCGTTATATGCAACATGGCATAAAAGATCGAATGGGTCAGCATCGTATTGCTTGGTTGCTTCGGCCAGCTGTTCAAAGGTTATGCCTCTATCCTCAAGCGCCGATAGTATTTGCTTACGCTGTTCAGCATTACTCCATTTAGAACGTAGCTCTGCAGCGGATGTATACATGCTCCTCAACTGATCTGCCGTGTAATCGGTGTACTTAACAACTACAAGTCGCTTACCGTCTGAATCCAACTCATAAACAATATCCGCTACCATCTCAACAGGTCTTCCATTCACATAGTATTTTTTCGGGGTTCCCTCAGAATCATCCTTTATTCTTGGAGTATTATCTCGGGCCGTCCGAGCTTCTTCTTGTGATTCCTTGTCTATGTACTCCTCAAACGTTGCTTTAACCGTCTTTCCGTTTTCGTCTATCTCCTCTTCAGTGATGCGGGCAGGTTCACCGTCGAATTCCGGATCCGCGAATAATCGAGTGGCGCTTCCCGTATAGTCGATTATATTGAAATACAGTTTACCGTAGTCATCTCGGACTCGGGTTCCCCGTCCTATGATCTGCTTGAAATCCACCATTGAATTGATGACCTTGAATATTACGACGTTCTTGCACATCGGAGCATCGATTCCAGTTGTCAAAAGCTGCGAAGTAGTCAGAATAACCGGCGTTTTCGTCTCAAGCTCCATGAACCTATCTAGATGACCTCTTCCGATGTCACCCTCATCCGAAACGACTCGGCAGACATAATCTGGATGCTCTTTAACTAGGTCTAGGTTGCAGTTGTTGAGTGCTTTACGCATATCTTCGGCATGTTCCTGATCAACACAGAAAATAATGGTCTTAGCGAACCTGTCTTTTTCTTTTAAGAAACTTGTTAGGTGCTTAGCTACTGCTTCAGTGCGGGCCTTGTAGGAAACTATCCTTTCAAAGTCTTTAGTGCCATATAATTCATCCGGGATTTCTCGACCAAGCTTATCTTTCTCACCTTTAGCGGGTCGCCAACCTGTTGCGTCTACGCTAGGTACGACACGGTGAACACGGTAAGGTGCTAAGAACCCGTCTTCAATCCCCTGTTTCAGACTGTATGTGTAAATGGGGTTGCCGAAATAGCGGTACGTATCTCGGTTATCCTCTCTGAGAGGTGTTGCGGTCATTCCAATCTGGTATGCTGGCTCGAAGTACTCCAGTATCTCGCGCCAATTACTCTCATCCTTAGCACTCCCTCTATGGCACTCGTCAACGATAATGAGGTCGAAGAAATCTCTGGAAAACTCTCGATAAAGACCCGGGCGGTGCTCATCTTTCGCGACTGCTTGGTAAGTTGAGAAGTACACCTCTCGACTCTTAACAGCTTCTCCCTGAATTTGCCATCTAGCATCGCCAAGAGATGCAAATGTCTTATCCTTCGGATCTTCAACTAGAACAGTCCTATCTGCAAGGTATAGAATCTTTGGACGCCTGTACTCGCCAGTTCTATTCCAACGCGTATTCCAAAGCTTCCAGACAATCTGGAACGCGATATACGTCTTACCGGTTCCAGTAGCCAGTGTCAATAAAACCCGTCTTTTTCCTTGAAGGACGGACTTAACAGCGCGGTTAATTGCAATCTCTTGGTAGTATCGAAGCGCCTTTCCAGCTAGGGTATTACAAGGTGCAAGAAGTCGTTCACCAACTTCAGGCGTAATGTTTTCTGATGTGCTTAACCTACTCCAAAGATCATCAGGCGTTGGGAAACGCTCAAAATCAGTATCACGCCCCGTGATAAAGTCGTGCTCGACAATACCTTTACCGTTAGTCGAGTATGCAAATTTGAGACCAAGCATCGACGCGTATTCCTTGGCTTGTTGTAATCCATCGCCAGCGTTCTTGTAAGCGGATTTCGCCTCAACGACCGCGATAGAGAAGTCTCGCCTATATCTTAACAGGTAGTCAGCCCGCTTCTGCTTCTTTCGGAAGCATTTCTCACCAGCCACAATAATTCTTCCGTCGGTGAAGGTTTTCTGCTCGCTCATCTGATCGTCAGTCCAACCTGCACCGTAAAGCTTGGGCAAAACATACTTTCGACAAGTATCAGCTTCCGTTATCAAGTCTCGTAACCCTTTCGCCTGCAAGTGCCAACACCTGCTAACTTATATTCTAAATGTGAAGTATCCTGAATTGTGAAATCCAATTTACCGAATTTTATCCAATAGACGTTATATGCAGAAGTTGCAGTAGGATAAAGGTATCGGAATTCGCGCGAAAAAGTCGTGAAATGCTTACAAATAGTTTAAAAATGCGCAATTTCCTGACGGTAAGAGTATTGTTAGGGTTTTTACGATGGATGATAGAGAAGTATTAAGCAACTATTTGGATATTATTCGAAGCGATGCCTTCCTAAAATACGAGAAACGGCTTGCTGCGAGGGCCATCAGTAATCTAAAAAAGTCCCAAAAGAGCGATGAGGTATCTTTAGTCAAAACCATAATTAATAGTTTTGGCAGCCTACCATCCTTTAGCAACAAAAAGTTCGGCATCTCGACTCGGTCGATTTTTATCCACGATCAGAAGTCGCGGGTCATTTTCAATTCATACTACGACAATAATCCGTGTGAACTAGGTGATGTTATCTTCATCATATCTGTAGTTCTAGATGGGAAAAAGTGTTTTGAGAAGTTCACAATTACACAGTTTAAGAATGCTAAGAGCACGAACAATATTAAATGGAGCGGTATAGACCAAAAGCAACTTTACTTATTATCTAGGTTCCCTTGCTTCAGAGGAAAGAAAGGCATTATTCCGAAGAAAGATTGTTTCCTACCCAATTATTCTGGGTGTCTAGGATCATACGGTTTCTTGTATAATAAAGGGGATTTTGCTTTTGTTAGCGCGACCTCATTAGATTCGTTTCTTAGAGGTAGACAGGATCTCAAAGGTGAAGACCTTTACAAGCTGAGCATTACTGCAAAAGATTTTCCATGGCCCTACTTCTACCTCACCTCTTCGGATGCGAAAAAGATTATTGAAATGGCGAATCTTTTTATTGATATCTCATATCCTCTCCCTAATCTCTTTGGAAACCATCATTATGCCGCTGATATCTACGACTTTTCTCACAAGTATTTGACATTAGGCATAGGTGAATCTACACTTATGGAATATGGAAGTGAGAACCCGCAAGCCAAGCGTTTCCTTGATAATTTGATTCAAAACCTGTATGAACTAGGTAAAAAGAAAAAAGCCAAGCTGATGAAGAATTTTGCTAAAAGATACTTTGTAGGTAATCATCCAAATGAGGATGGTCGCCGAGCTGAAGCGTATCCAGATATCGAAAATAACGGAATCGGTATTGTCCACACAATAATAAATCTAGGTAATTCTAGACCTGAGTAAACTGATAAGTTACGAATGCCAACTATTTTACGGGATTATTTCCATGTAGAACTACCAATAGAGATAAAAACATTGAGCATGATGCTAGCAAGGAATGAGCAAACGGCCTCAGCACTTTGATCAATTAATGGGACTCGGGATTCCTAAGGTTGTGCTAGACAGCATAGTAGAGGAGTATCGATTACATCTTGATCAATCAGACGTCAACATTGAAAACATAGCGAAAGATTTGACTGAAGAACAAGCTGAGGATGTGTATTGGCGATATAGATTTGCCGGTCAAGTCTCCACTAATCTCTTCTACTTGGTCAATTTAGGTAGTCAGGATATCCAAAGTATCGCTAAGAAATTGAAACAAGAAGCTGCGCATATTTCTCAAGCTATCGAGAAGGAGATGTTGAGTGAGGAGGCCGCGGATTGGTATTATGAGCCGGGGAGCCTTAGGATAAGTGAATCAAAGGTAACAGTAGACAAAGCCTTAATGGGCTTTAATTATGTTGGTAATCCAGTATGGGTGTTTCACGAAGGTAAGCCTCAATACTTGCCACGCTTGCATAAAGCAAGCATTATTCTGCGAAAGAAGTCCAACATCTTAGAAGTTAGGTCGTCGAGCTATGGTGTGGGGAAAGGAGTATTTCGTTGGTTTATTGATAATACTAAGTTGCTCGGTAGTCCATTATGTTTCGATAAGAACATGGAAGAGCAATTTCGAAGAAAAGTCAAAAAATATACAAGTGCAACAGTCGACATTCCTGAAGGCTATTATGATGATTATATCGGGCGTGAGAGACTTTACGCGCGAACCAACGAAGGAAAAAGGAAAGACATCAGGCTAAGCCTAAGATTTCAGGAACTCGTCAAAAATGGACGCTTATCAATAGCCTACGCAACATTGGACTTGATGAAGGATATGGAGGTCTCTTTCAATCTAAATGCTAGACTCGGACGACTTTTCTTTAAAGCTTATGTTAGAGAAGAAGTGCTTGATGCAGTAATAAACATCGTGGAGAAGGTGTATGAGAGCGTTGGTGGATACCCGCAAAAGTCCTTATACGAAAATCTTAGAATACCTAGACAAGAAGTATAATGAGGGTATTCGGCAAATATTCATTGAAACCCTCAGTCAGGACACTTCTATTTCAGTAGATAGATTGCTAACAATAATACCGGAATTTCTAAAGGACGGACACTTATCTGTTAGGTTCGAAATTAGATGTCCTACCTGCAACGAGAACCATGGTTCATATAACAGGATGTCCGATATACCTCTAAAGAATATCTTCTGTGAAGATTGCGACACATCTTTCTATACTCTGAGCCAAGAAGTCATCGACGTTTCACTACTTGTTTCAGAAAGGCTGGGTGGAGCAGCCGCAAAGCCGTTTTTTCGACCATTGGTCAAACCCCCCAGATTTAACGCACCGCCAAGTCCTCTCTAACTTGTCTGAATTAGATATTACCTTACCGTCGAGGCTTGCGTATTCAACGAGAGGGCACGTTTTTGAAGATTTAATGGGTTCAATGTTCGCGAAAATCCCGGGACTCCGAGTAAAGTTAAGACGATTAACACCCAAAGGCGAACGGGATATTCTGATATTCGCTGATGATGACGGGTTATCAAAGATAATTGGTACATTATCATGCGTGGAATGCAAGTGGCTCAAGGGCCCGGTTGGTGTTGGGATTGTAAATGAATTGACAGGTAAGGCGGATAATCCTTGGACCAAAGCGGCCTTCCTTATCAGTATGAGCGGTTTCTCTCCCGACGCTAAGCAGCGTTGTCGCGACTCTGATATACCAATTTTCCCATTATCTAAAGAAGACATCTTATCATTGCTTAAGGCAGAGATATCGTTCAAGGATCTCCTTGAACAAATTATGGCAGCGTATTAATCCTATGCTCGACTAGGGGTGTTGAAAGGCAAGTATCACAAGCAGAAGAATAAGCCAAAGCAGTTCTTAGAATGTTGAGCTAATTCAGGTTCTAGACATTGACACCGGCGTTAGGCCGACAGGTTCCATTGAACTCGCAGACCCTGCATTTCCCAATGTGGTTAGTTGGTATGGGATTTCTCTTACTCAACCAATAATCTTGAGCCCATTCAATGCTCTTTATTGCGTCGCTTTTACTGTAACTTAGGCGAAATACCTTCACGGTTCCCTTATACCTTTTCTCGAATGTTTCTGTCTCTCCCTTTACCAAGCTTTGAGTCAATAGACGCAAGAAGAAAACCTTCAAGACTCCATTAATACTCTCCCGCCTACTGGTTTTGACGATTGCTATCTTCAGCTGGGAGCAATCAAAACCCATTAGATCGAGTAGAAGCGCGTATGTCTTTGCCTGTATCTCCTGATTATGCCATAGTATGTTGGGATCGCTTCTTGTGGTTTTAAGCTCCAACACGAAGGTAGGTTTCCCATTCTCAAATATTATAGCGTCAGGTAACCCGACAACAATGATATCACCAACTCTTGCCCCGACTGGAAAAGAGGCGGTGTACAACGGCCTTTTCTGTATCTTCTCGATAATTTCGTCAAGAGTCGTTTTCTGCATTGCCAAAAGTTCTTCATGTATAGCGGTTCCCTCACTCTCATCCTCAGTGGTTATGGCTCCTTGCGTGTATGAATAGTCTACTTTGAGTTCGCAGTAATATTGTTCAGCAATGCCTGATACTGGAACGAATGGCACGTTATGCCTGAACTTTCCCTCTTCACGAAGGCTCAGAAGCCCGAGCAAGATATCTTTCCAGATCATTATTAGTGCACACAGTAGGACGTAGATTTAATCTAATCGCCGTCTTGTTCACATATCGTCTTTCGGTACTGCTCGATTACTGCAATGATGTATGATGCGTTTCGGGAGATGTCTTGATATTCTCCTATTTTGTTTGAGCCTGTTCCACGCCATCTTTTCCATACATCTAAGAATTCACTATAACGAATAGCACGCTCAATACTACTGTCTTGAGGAACACCAATTATAGCGTCACCTGATATTCTGTTGATCTGGAATTTCTGGTAGTGTCCCAGTTACGTTATGAATTTAGTCCGATTTAGTCTTGACAAGGTCCAACAGCTTCTTTGAGGGCTTGTAAAGCACCTTGGGCCTTCCTACCTTTCCCTGAAGTATCTCCTCCTTGATCAGCAATGTATCAGCCTCAAGATGCTTCAGATGAAATAGGACCGTCGACCTAGCCAATCCTGTCTTCTCAACCAACTTTGGAAGGGTACGCGGTGAAGCCTGGGCACTTGGCAAAGCAGCCCCGCTATATTACGGCAACAACTATCAAGAACCATGCTTGTCTTCGTTATGGACTAAATTCATAACGTATCTGGGACACTACCGAATTTCTTGGGCCGGTGTAAAGTAGTTACATAGTTTAATGTCTTGAAATAAGTCCAGACATCACTTGCTGTAAACGAAGCTCCTTTGCCTTGACTATCAATGATTGTCATAGTCGCATTAGATGACGGTTCTACTAAAGGGTAGAGACGCATCCCGCAGTTTTCGCAAAACCTGTTCTTAGCTTTGTACTGTTCATCAAAGACCTTTCAGCAATTTCGGCATTCAAACTTCATTAGAGTCACGTAATATTGTGGGCATCATTATCTGTTTGATATTAAAGGCTTCTCAAGCACTGCTATTGTGCGTCAGTTATGCATAGAGCGCCTTGACGGAGGCTTATCACATCGTATTACGCCGAATGTGCAGTAGCAGAAGATGTAATTAGAAAAGGGTTTAGGTAGCTCACGGTGGCATACTATATGTCGTCTATGGCACGTTCGAGGTATCGTCTTCAGCCAATTGTGAGCTTGCAGATTAATTGGATTTTACATGCCGTAGGAAATTTGAGACGAATTCTAGAATGTCAATTGACATACTCTGATTGATGGAGGTGTTTCCATGAACCGCCTTATTTCGAATAGATATCATTTTTCTAATTAAACGCTCATTGCTCTTTGAGATCAACTTATCCTCTGCCAATCTAGTAGTAATCTCTGTTTTACTCAACGTAACCGCTTCTTCTACATCTATATTCTTAGCCAAAACCTCTCTTATGAGGCTCTCCAAGACTGAAAAAAGCAATAGAAAGGCGCTCTCTTGCTTGCCTGCTTTAATGAGGAGCTTTGCATCATAAAGCATCCTTCGCCTCATCTTCATGATAATCTCATACTCCACATTACCTTTACCTTGCTTGATGCGCCGAGGTCTTGGCTTCGTCATAACCAAGTCGAATCTTACATCTTCTTTTTGCTCTGCGTACCTTGCTAGTTCCTTTAACTTATCTGCCAGAGCTGGCATCGATTCTTTGGAAACTACCTCGACTATAATCATCTTCCCGCCTTTCCTTGCAATCAAGTCTGGACTCCATTGTAAATCCGGCAGCTTAGGTTCAAGCTTTACGTCGTAGCCTAAAGCCCTAAACTCCTCCTGTAGTTCTTTGATCTTTCTAGCATGCAACTTTACGATCAAAGTAGATCCTTCACCTGCTCTCCCAATTTAGAAATCTCGATGAACACAAACTCTTCGCCGTCCGCAATTGCTGTTACAAGCAGTGATGAGACGCCCCTTATTCTATATGGGTTATCCAGCGACCTCTTACGCACGTTGCGATCTGTGATTTGACGATCATCAGCATATGCTACTCCTTTTAGAGCATCAATCACAGGTTTAGAGACATTATCTGTATCATAATCAGGGATACCATCGTAGAACACTGTTACCCTTACGACCAGATCTTCATCCGCCAAAGGAGATTGAAAAAGAGGTTGAGCTGCTTCTGAGACCTTCAGTTTCCAGCTTCGCTTTTTCGACCCGGAATTTTGCGAAGAAGCTGGCTTGCCCTTAACAATGAAACCGATTCTTCGGCCATTAAGGATATTGGCGGCGCTGGTATTCTGGGCCAAATCACAAGCCTAACTAGGCTCTGAATTCGGAATCACTAATAACTTTTTTGTTTTGAAGCTCTTTGGTTCTGTCACTCTAGGTATCTCAACTGAAATTAGGGCTGTCAACTTTCGGTAGTTACCTTCAACTGCGGGTAACTGCCAACTCTAAGAGTTTGAGATAGTCTTCTGGATTAAGCTTAACAACCTTACGGGCACTCGGCCTAAAAGAATCTAGATTCTCTTGAAGTTCATTGTATGAGATATTTCTTGGATACAGCCTGAAACATTCGTATCGCGGTGCTACTTTCCAACCCGAATCTTCGGGCGCGTCCTCCACTTCGAAAACTATAGCATCACCAACTACAAACCATTTTCCCTTTTCTCTAAATGCAAATACAACAGTGTCACCCTTCTTGGCTTGGGTGAAATTAGTATGCCAGTCTCTATCCCAAACAGGCTCGTTCTTCATCCTCGCCTCCAAGTTCATTCGGAAGTGAATAAGACCCAGTTCACCTGCATACTCTTTCACATGCGGGTAAATCCAGACGTTTCCCATAGTCCCCGACTATAGTGAAACAATATCTACTTATCGTTTAGGGTTAAATAGATGTAGGATTTTTTAAATATGAAAATGTCTTGCGAAGGTCTTGGCACATTACTTGAATCGCTGATAAAACGAACCGAAATACTCATCAACGAAAAAATAAGAAGTGGTTCAATTGCGAAAATCAAAAGGCCCTACTATAAGATAGAGGCTAAGAACTTTCATTTCGATAACGATGATAAAGTTTTTAGATGGAATATGAAGCGAGTCATCTTAGAAAAGGAGGAGTACGTTCCGACTGGTGAGGATCTTAGGAACATAGAAAACGAGATAACCGCTTCAACATCCTTCAGTTCTGCCAAGGAGAAGATAATCTCCGATTATCACATTAAAGCCAATGATGCCAATAACTGGATTCGATCGCTGGTTAATCGCGCTGTGAGAACAACTCTTCGAGGTGAGAGCACCAAATCGGCAGATAGCATCCTTCTGTTTATACAGGACCTTAATGAAGCCCCTTTAACAGTTCATTTTACCTGCTATCTTACAGGTATCTTTTTAGAGCTTCCAGAAGTGGGAATTTCAGCATCAGTAAGAATCCGCCAACTTCGTCGAGATGATGTCGAGTATTCCTATGTTGAATCACCTGAGCCCGTCGAGGCCTTTAAGTATGTTAATCGTATATTCACACCAACTGTTCTTGAATCATCATTAAGGGTTAAACATGGCAATTACATACATTGGGAAGAATCGATATTAGATACCCTTCGACTTTTCAGAGTGGGCGCCATATTTTCAATACAGAGCATGTATTCATGGGATACGATTTTCAGAAGTTCTTCTCCAACTTCTATTTCTCAGCAAGCTTTTCCGATTCTTCCGCGCTATACTATCAAAGATGATGAGGTAACTGGGCTACAATCATTCTTTAATGAGTTGCACCCAAAAATTTACTCGCTCTATGAGGAGAAATCAGAAAGTCCAATTGCAATAGCCCTCAAAAGGTATCAAGATGCTTTGGAGCTTATGCCATTAAATGAGGTTAACAAAATTACAACTGCAATAATGTGCTTAGAAGCACTCTATCTAAAGGCTCGTGAAAGAGAGGAGCTCACATATCGCCTAAGTAGTAGAATCGCGAAAGTCTCGAGCTTGATAGGGTATCAAGCCTTAGAGATTAAGGCAAAGATATCTCAGGCGTACAGCATGAGGAGTACTTTTGTGCACGGGGGAGCTTTGCCAAAGAAGGATGTCGAGAACGCTTCTAATCTACTTCCTATGATTTTGGAAATGTGTCGTGTTTCTCTAAGCTTGTTTCTTCTTCTAAGTCCGGAGTTGACAAAAGACAGTCTGCTATCACTTATTGATGATTCTATGATATCCGTTGATTCACATAACAAACTCCAAAAGACGATTGGTAACATATCGTCGTATCTTAACAAATCACAATCAGAATATGGCCCTATTCGAGCGATACGAGTAACTCAACAAGTTGAAATAGTATGAATGGCCAATATAATACTGTAAAGTTGTCGATTGCTTATAGATAGTCTTCGTGCACCCGCAACCGAAGACTTGGCTCATGTTATCTAAAAATGGTGGCTAGAGATTCTAGACGTCATCTCTACCGCATCAGCAACTTCGCAGGCAGTTCGTTCCTTGATTGCATCAAACTGTCGCAATTCATACATATCCCAGACGCTCCTACCGGTCATCTTTTTACTCCGAATTCCTAGTCTTGAGGACAAGTCATTAGCAGTCTTTGGATAGATCGGAAAGATTGCTTGGTTATTCTTGAAAAGAGGTATTCCTACACTACTCAAATCTACAATTTTGGTTTTAAAATAGGTATCATAAAGCGCTGTTTCGGTGTCGATGTGATGAAACGCAGATCTAATGTATATTGTGGGGATATCGAAGCGTGATATCCCGATCCCCACCAAGATCAGGTCAGGATGATCGTGTCGTTTACCTTCTATCATCTTCCAAGACTCTTTGAAGTAATCGTAGATTTGCAGAAGAGTAGTCTTCTCATCCTCTATCCTCCAGTTCCAGATGTGCCTCGGTGGTTCCATCTTCTTTTGAAGGGGGAATGCTCGACAGAATACGCCTCCTAAAACAAAATTGTCCGGTCTCGCCGGATTGTAAAACATTGAACTCTTGCTTTGCTGTCGGGTCTCAGGTGGAACATAGCTTTCAATATCAAGGAATACAATTTCTGTATACTTAGGATCAAAATCAATCATAATTACTTTTCTAACTCTTAACATCCTGTTTTCGCATATTTTTGGGAAAGCTACGCGACCTGATTCTGCGCTTCAATAAAATGCCTTGCAAGAATATAATTCATCATGTACTCGACTGAAGGTGTATACTTGTTTCTATTCTTCTCATTCATCATTACATACTTCTTGCCAGGGATATACTTTAGGACTGGGGCACTTCTCCACTTTGCACTTATCTCGTTCTCGTGTTCAGCTTTAGGCAGTTTAGCAATAATTTGTTTTGTGCTCATCTTCGATGTTGCTAGCATGAAAAGTTGGGTTTTACCTCCCCTAAACCATTCTCGTGTCAGGGCAAGCGGAATAAGATTATCGATAAAGTTCGGAAACATTGCAAGCTCTAACTTAAGATGATCGTTCACCAATCCGGACACGATTTTAGAGAAAGAACCCGAAAACCCTTGCATTGAAGGCACCCATCTGGCAGCAAAGCTCGGTGCGCAACCCCACTCATTCGGGAAGACAGCAACATCGTGACTCCTAAGTGGTACAAGTAGTCTATCCTCACAAGATAACAATACACTGATGCCGAGATTATTCGCCAATCTGACCCTTCTATTACGGTCTTGTAGCGGCGGAGGGCCATCTCTTACTCTGGTCCGTTCTCGAAGTGTTGAAGCATCACTAGATGTTCGTCGCAAGTCCATGGAAAGATTCGTTAACACCTGCCAATTGTACGTGGTCCTTCCAAATTCAATTTCTCTCTTTTCCCTGTCAATCTCTCCAATTCGGAGCAATGGATTGTTAACACTTTCATCCCATCGCCTATTTGATATTGCAAAGCTGTTTCTTACATCATCCATAAAGCCGGACACAAAGAAATCCCCGGTCTGATCCGGGTGAGGGTCGACATCATGGGTTGCACTATATTTCGCCGTGACTTGTTCGTAATCGACGTAGTAACTATTCCATTTACTTCCTTTAAAGAAAACCATCTCTGGAGAATAAGGTAACAGGCATGAAAAATAGTTCTGCGGATACGCGACCTTTTGTAACCTAATGTAATGCTTTTTCATTTCAAGATAATCAAGTGCGCCTCCATATACCGCATTCCAATAAGGTGCAGAAGTAATTGGGGCCGTGTAATTCCCCAAGTAGAAATTAAACTGAATCTTAAGTAGGTCGAAATCTAACAATGTGAACCCAAGTGCGTTAAGGAAAAATTAGCGCTTAAAAGTATTACGTCTGAAAACAATGTTTTTTCTAAAATAGGATACGTATATCGGTAGGAATCAAAGGTTGGATAACGAGTCGAGTCTATACTTCGATTTTATAAGATAATAAATGCACTGTTGTTACCGTAGGGTTCTGAAGGCATGATTTATAGCGTCACTATTAGAACATCTGTTTTCGAGTTAACTGGCTGGGCGTGATCTAATCGTCGGTCAGTATACGTAAGCTGTTCATGATCATAATGCCGATATTGCATTGAATTCAATTTGTTAGTCTTGACATAGCTGTTCTGCAGGTTCGTAGTGCAGAATCGAGCATAACAAGGGGGCTATGTGAATAGCTGCCGAATTATCCTGTTGAGTGGGCTACTGGGATAACTAGCGATGAAGCCGATAACCCCTGTTAGCAAGATAGAATTAGAGAAGAAAGCTAGCTGTGCTGTGAATACCGTGAAAAGTGTTGATGCGCTTTCATTATTTGCTCCCGTAAAGGGAATTATCGCGATACCTAGAATAAATGCGAGCCCAGATACCAACAAGGCGCCTACAAGCAAGAATACAGCATTCTTTCCATAGCCGAGCACCGTTCCCAAGGATAGTCCAAAACTCCCTAAAATGAAACCAGCTACTAGTATTGCTGGCCTAAGTGTCCAGCTAATGCGGTAAGGAGAACCCATTGCTAACACGCCCAACGCTACGATTAAAGAGAAAAAGGCAGTAAGTCCGAGAATGGAACGAACGTTAGTTACCAACTCCTTTTTTTCTTCGACGTTTTGGCTAGAGTTGTCAAGACTTTGAACCCCTAGTTTAAACACGTACGCACCTACCGCCGCATGTATCAGACTAACAGAGCCGCTCACTCCGCCGTCTTCAAGTATGGCGTTCCGCACCGCAATGACCCAATCAAATGTTGCGGGCCATCTGCTCAATATCTCCACAATGTAGAGTGGCGAAATTAGAATCTCAAGAATTATTGCTCCCCGCAAGAATACTTTTGGTCGCCACGCCCAGACATACAGAACTACAATGAAGGACATACTAAGGTTAGCGAAAAAATACCATTCGCTCGGAATTAGTAATCGGCCAAGAAAAGGTAGTAACATGAAGCCAATAGGAATTACTAACCAAATCAACCATTCTCGAACGTGAGGCCGCATGGTAAGTATGTCCGTTTTCCGCCGCCTTTTTTTATTCAAAGTGACACGCAGTTACTCTGGTGAGATATATGTATAATGTATGTTTGCTTTGTCAAACCTTCAGGACATATCTGCGTAAACAGCCTCTATGCATCAATAATTGGAGAGTCAAATAACTTAACTAATAAAATCCATTTCTCTGAGTTATCCTAATCCTTACGTTTACGCCCTCCAGACTCACCTCGATTAGGGGGTAAATCCTGACAAGGTTCAGTTAGTTACGGTCGAGGTTGAGCGAAGAGTTGCTAAGCTATTAGAATAATCGCTTGTGCGTAAGGGCTAATTACCTATTATTACCTTCACTCTCTAGATACACCTCAATTTTAATTCATACCTAATGGTTTTGTTAATTCTTCGGGTGTTTAAAACGGGTGTTAATTTTCGGGTGGCAGACCTATACCCGTTTGTTACGATGCTGATAATCGGAGTCGAGGTTGCTGTGTTTCTTTCTGTATATGAGATATACTGTTATTGCCAAAGCCGTAGGAACAGTAAGAAGAACGTTGCCAATGGTTAGACCATTATTCTGACCGAATGATTGATACAGATCTGAATTATAGCCTTCTAGTAATCCTAATGATGCTTGCCATGTGATTATCATAACTAGAAACGTGCCTAAAGTTAGGTGTTTATTGTGGTCTAGAAATCGGTGTTGCAGTACCATTACAATTGACATTACTATTGCAGAAAAGATTCCGCCATAGAAATTCACAAAAACTGCATTTGTTGCGTTTGTAGCAAACTTGACGCTCGGGCTTATGCTGAGTAGATCGACAGATAATATTTGCACGCCTAAGGCAATAGCTAAGATACCGTGGCCTACTTCGTGAGTAACGGCTGATACGTACCAGATGACTGGAACTAGAGCTGTATCTGTAAGGACATAACGAATAAATTGCCAGTTTAACTCTCGCATTCTTTTGCCCTTAGCTTGCTCAGTAGAGAACAGGCTTTATTTTTTATGCCGTTTGACTAAAGGTTTGATTATCTGAACATCCTATCTAAGATGCTTAGGAATTTCTTAAGAGTGTAGAGTGGAATTAATGATGCGTACTGACCAGTGAGTATAACTAAAGCTATAAGTCCATCGATCATTCGGATTAGCTCTTTCAAATATTATCACCTACCACTTTACAGTAAGGCAATATCTACAGGTAAGATAAAAATACATGCATAGAATATGGTAGGGTTCTCTTAACTCTTCGGCAGCTGGCGCTGTTTTTGAGAAGCATTAACTGTCGGCAGCTGGCTAATGATATATACTCAATCGCTGTAAGGCACAGTTATGGAAATAGACGATGGGACAATTACCCATCTATTCGAATTGGCTAGAACCGTTAGGGGCCGAATAAATCGTGGAAAAGACTTAGGAACGAAGGGAAATCTAGATCCAGATCTTGACATTCTATTAGACGAGATTGAGCGCCTAGAAAAGCGATGGTGGAAGAAGTAGAAGAAAAGCCGTTTTTTCACTAATCTTCATGAATCTCAGCGTTTGCCTAATTTTGAAAAAGAATTTAGGTATTTGTCAAGATAAAACGCTCGTCAATTGTTGTTTGACCAAGGGGAGCGATACATTAATTTATATGCCTATTTCGTATATAGTATTCTGGTGTTTGGGTTGGGTAAGCGCGAGTTGGCATGGTTAGCCGATTTTCTGGGGCTAGACATTGAAGATATTACCAGAGAATCAGGTTTCAAGAACCGTCTGCTTCTGCAAAAAACTGTACATTTCCTGAAACATACAGGCGTAGAGCCTTTTAAAGAATACAAATTCAATCGATATCTTCACGGGCCATATTCGCCAGACTTGGCTAATGACTATTATAATCTGGAAGGGGTAAAGTTTAGACCAGTGGAGATTGACGAGCCACTTGTATTGTGGTATTCCAACCATAATGAAGAGTGGCTGGAAGTAGCATCAAGCATCATATCCTTTAACAGAACCAATCCAGATTTGACTAAGACCCAACTCTACGACTCATTACGGATGTCTAAACCATGGGTTGGTCTACGCCAATTTCTAGAGATAAGAGACGAACTAGATGAGAAAGGTGTCTTAAGTGGAACGCATACTTACAGATTATACCACTCTATCCCATAGTCGCTTCCAGCTGGCTAATGGGAGATCGGTCGAACTATTGGCCGAAAGACCATTACATATCAGCGTTGAGGTGGTATAGACAGCTAATCTGTGACCCACTTAAGGTAAGATACCTTTGTCGTATTGCCATCATCTAGACACCTGTTATCTAATAGAATACCTTCAGCATAAATGCGGTATCAATGGTGACCAACCCAACCATGCTTCAGAAATAATCGGTCACTTACTCTACCGCAATAATCATGAATTGAAAGTAACCGAAATTGGTCTTGGTGAAGCTCTTAAGGTAATAGCTGACCCAACCTCAGATATTTCGGCTGATCGAAGCCAAATGGTAAACGAGTTATATGATTTAATTCGAGGTAATTCAAACATCAAAATTCATAGACCTAGAATACAAAGACTTGGCCGACTAACAGATCTAGTGACGCAAATACGGAAATGTGATCCGTTGATGAAAACTAATGATGTGATTATACTCGCATACAGTATGGAAGAAGTGCAATGTAAAGGTCTTCTCACCTTCGATAGTGGGCTAATCGAAAACGGGGCGTTGAAAAATCTAGTGAACAGACAGATACGAAATCGAAGGGGGTACACAATATCAGATAGAGCCTAGCCTAGATCCGCTTTAAACTCGCGTTCTGAATGATTGTCTTCCACTTGTTTTCTCCCTCTATCTTGATTCCAGCTGCCTCAGCTGGGGTTATCTTATTTGGCAGTCCTGTATGTTCACGTATGAAGTTGTGGTAAATCTCCATGCCTTCAATTACAGGAGAATTGTCTTTTTTGAGACCGCGAATGACTTTTTCCCGATCTCTCCATTCTCCATTTTGGCGTTCCATCTTGTTATTATGAACCTGTCCAGATAGCCTGATCTCTCTGATGTGTTCTGGGCTTTTCTCATCGCCGTAGGTGTCCCAGTACTCTTTACGGTGAGCATCGTGGAGGTTGTTTGCGCCATCGCTGATTAGAGTCTTGGGTTTCTTCTCAGCCTTAGCAGCTGCAATCCTATACATCGGTCTAACATCATCTGTTCCTTTGTGGGTTGATACTTGCTGAGCTAGTCGGAAACGGGTTTCATCATCCATCATCGCAAACAGATACTTCATGTTGCCTTTGACTTTGATGTACATCTCATCCGTTCTCCACTCTTCTTTAGCAAGCTCGTCCACGTTTCCTTTTCTAATCCTGCTCTTTCAGCTGGTGTTTGACCGTCTAGTTCTGCGTGCGGCTTTATGAAATTGTAATTGATTCTCGCTCCCTCTGCTAAGTGAGTGCGCATAGTTTTCAATCCTCGTTAAACCTGCCCTCAAAATAAGATCGTCCTGACGATGAAACGACCGGCGCGAAAATCCTAATTCACGATCTGAATAGCCGTTAATCCCGGCAGGCTTGATCCTATCTGGTCAAAAGATATCTAACTGAAACAAACATAGTAACACTCTAGACTATCTAAAACTGTGTCTTGAAGTGAAGAATACAACTCTTTGAAGAACTTGTCTTTTAATCACCGGTTAACCGTTTGTTAAAGATTATTAACTGACCTGACGGTTCTTATCTTCGCCTATGAACGACAAAGAGATTTACGCAGAGGCGTATAAGGCGATAAAAGAGATGTTCTTGAATGAGGGCTATGATCTCCTAACTCTGAGACCCATTGACTCAACTAAATGGGAGCTAGTCTATAAAAGAGCGCCTGACATGATAGTTACAGTACCGATCCGACCTATAGATGAGCAAAACATTGAACGAATCCTAAAACTCGCTCTGTCTGTATCGTCGGTTGATGAAACGATAGCGAAGTTGCGATACGATTCTACCCGTGTCCCTTAATTACAGAGCCAGACCATAAATTGGGAAGATTTATCTAGGCGATAGCAAATAAAACTGAACTGCTTAACCGGGTTCTAACAAGGACTCTCTGTAGACTCTTAACGCGTAATTCGGATTTTTCCTTAAAGGTTTAATTCTGCGTAGAAGAGGGCTTCTCCACGGTAAGCTAAGCGTTGGTGGCGGGGCTTCAAGGATACCGAGGTAACACACTCGAATTACTGAAGAAGTCCGGGGTCTCTATCGGAGATTTAGTCGAGGTTAAAACGACGCGAATGACTGTTCAGGGCTCTTTGATGCCAAGATACGAGCATGCTGATGAGCAGCACATAGTTTTGAAGCTCAAAAACGGCTACAACATAGGTCTCCAAGTAAACGATATACTTGAAATCCGCTGGATAGCTAAGAGTACTTCCCCCGCCTTCAAGTCTCCCGAGGCACCTAAACTCGACCCACAGCTACCGAAGGTCGCCATACTGGGAACAGGAGGCACCATCGCCAGCCGAGTTGACTACCGGACAGGAGGAGTTCACCCTCAATTCTCCGCAGAGGAACTCTACTTGGTTGTTCCCGAGATAGCTAAATACGCCCAGATACACACCGAGCTCCTCTTCAACGTCTACAGCGAACACATCAACGCCGACCACTGGGAAAAAATCGCTGAAAAAACAGCTGAAATGATTAGAGACAGCTACGATGGCATAGTAATAGCCCACGGAACCGACACAATGGGCTACTCGGCCGCCGCACTAAGCTTCGCCCTAGCCGACACCCCAATTCCGATTGTTCTAGTCGGCTCCCAAAGATCGACTGATAGACCCTCCTCTGACGCTGCGTTAAACCTGATAGGCGCGGTTACAACAGCTGCAAAAGCCCCGTTTTCAGGCGTTTACGTTTCAATGCATCACACAATCGACGATGAAGCAGTCGCCTTGCACATAGGCGCCCGGATCCGGAAGAACCACACCAGCAGAAGAGACGCCTTCGAATCAATAGACACCTCACCCGCAGCCTACGTCAGAAACGGAGAACTCGAAGTCATCCACAAAGATTTGCCAACTAAAGATAAACCGCAGCAGAGCTTCAAAGCACGATACCGGTTTGAAAAGAAAGTTGCACTGGTAAAGTTCTATCCAAGCTTCGACCCGAAAATCATTGATTACCTTGTAGACTCAGGGTACCGCGGCATCATTCTAGAGGGAACAGGCCTCGGCCACGTGAGCGAACAGTGCTACGACTCAATTGCGTGGGCAACCGAGCGCGGCATCCTAGTCGGAATGACCTCACAATGCATCTGGGGCCGAGTAAGGCTAACCGTATACGACACCGGGCGAGACTTGTTGAGACGTGGCGTCATCCCGCTTGACGATATGTTCCCTGAGACTGCGCTGGTAAAGATGATGTGGGCGCTAGGCAACACCAAGACAGCTGAAGAAGCTAAGACGCTGATGCTGCAGAACATTGCTGGCGAATTTATTGCTCGTTCACCGATTGAACGGAGGCCTAGAGATTGAGCGGCCTAGATCCTGAGAAGATCGGTTTGAAGGTTGGGCTTGAAATCCATCAGCAGCTCAACACTCAAACAAAGCTATTCTGCAGCTGCGAGAAGTTCGAGGAGAACGACTTCAGATACACAATCTACCGCAGGCTCAGACCGACCCAGAGCGAGCTAGGCGAAGTGGATCCAGCGGCAAGATTCGAGTTCGCTAAAGGGCTCACAATCAAGTACGACGTAGGACAATACTCAGCCTGCCTCGTCGAAGCTGACGAGGAGCCTCCTCACTCATTAAACCCAGAGGCTATTCGCACCGTGCTGATCATCGCGCTCGCCCTCAACTCCCAAACAGTAGACGAGCTACATGTGATGCGCAAAATAGTGATCGACGGCTCAAACACCACCGGCTTCCAACGCACCCTAATCGCCGCCCTCGGAGGCGAGCTTAAAGTGGGAAGCAAACAGGTAGGCGTACAAACTATCTGCCTTGAAGAGGATGCAGCCCGCCTGATCGCTGAAGCAGGAGGAGTACGCGAATACAGCATGGATCGTCTCACAGTACCACTGGTTGAGATTGCTCTAGCTCCCGTGACTGGGACACCCCGAGATGTTCATGAGGTTGCTTTGACACTGGGCAGGCTTCTGCGCTCCACCCGCCTAGTCTCACGTGGACTGGGAACAATTCGTCAAGACATCAACGTCTCAGTTCAAGGCGGCGCCGTAGTCGAAGTGAAGGGCGTCCAGAAACTAGATCTGCTCGAGAAGGTAGTTGAATACGAGGCTCAGCGGCAGATAGGCATCATCCACATCAAAGGAGATCTAGAGAAAAGAGGGCTCTCACCCAACGATTTCAATGTCGAGCCTATCGACGTCACAAACCTGTTCAAAGAAACCGAAAGCACCGTTCTGCAACGAGCGTTAAAACGCGGCGAACACATTAGAGCAATACTGTTGAAGGGAACCGCAGGCCTACTTGGCCTAGAACCCTACCCTGACGTAAGGCTGGGTCGAGAGCTAGCTGATGTGGCACGCTTCTTCGGCCTCGGCGGATTGATGCATTCAGACGAGCTTCCAGGATACGGAGTCACCACCTCAGAGATAGATATGTTGAGGCAGCATCTCCAGCTAGCTGAGCAAGACGGTTTCCTCCTCCTCTCAGGTGAAGATAGACGGCTGCATCAAGCCTGTGAAGCAGTAATGCAGAGAATGCGAGATGCATTCAGAGGCGTGCTTGCTGAGACGCGGGGAGCGACACCTGATGGCAAAACAAGGTTCATCAGGCCTCGACCTGGAGCAGCCCGAATGTATCCTGAAACCGATATTCCACCAATACCTCTCTCCGCGGACCTGATTGAGACGCTGAGAAAGGAGGTTCCGAAGCCTTGGAACGAACAGATAGAGGAGTACATGTCAAAATACGCGCTCAGCCGAAAACTCGCCCTCCAAACATACGACACACCATATCTTGAGCTGTTTGAGCAGCTAACCGCAGAAACAAATGTCCCCCCCAGCTTCATAGCGGCCACTCTCACCGAGACACTGGTCAACCTATCCAGAGAAGGCCTAGACACCTCCACGTTAACCAGCAGCCTACTCAAATCACTCTTCACACAACTCGATCAAGGACAAATCTCAAAAGAAGCCGTTCCAGAAATACTGGGCCTAATCCTGCGACGCGAAGCCGGCAGCGTCGAAGAAGCCGCTGCTAAACTAGGGCTAACCGCAATTAACGATCAAGAACTCCTAGCGGTGGTGCAGCAGGTATTGGTGGAGAATAAAGGCTTCGTCGAAGAGAAGGGTGACACTGCGTTCAGCCTCCTCATGGGTAGAGTGATGGCTAAGGTCCGCGGCAAAGCCGACGGCAAAAAGATAAGCGACCTTCTTAGATCCGAGCTCAAAAAGATGCTTCAGCAGCATTAGGGATTGTAATGAAGATCAGAGCGAGAATCTGGTTCGAGGATGAAGAGGGTCACTCTCTGATAGGCGCAGGAGGCGCACGGCTCCTGTCTGAAATAGACTCCACTGGCTCCCTTAAGGAGGCAGCTAAGCGAGCCAAGATGTCCTACCGCTACGCCTTCAAACGGGTAGATCTAATGAATGAGCGGCTCGGCGCGGTGGTTCAGATGCATCACGGTGGCGTTGAAAAAGGCGGTGCGAGGCTTACACCTCTCGGGAAAGAGGTTTTGGCAAGGTACAGGATGGTTGAGGCTGAAGTTGAACGCGCCCTTTCAAAATGTCAAAAGTCCTAGTTAGCTAAGATTGAACTGCTCTGTAACCAAGTAGACCAGTTGTTCGCCGTTTCGCTTCACGTTAACTACAGGTATCCCGTGCAAAGATCCTTCTGTTTCGTTTGAGACTCGTCCTGTTATGGCGATTATTGGTGGGCTCGTTCCCTTTAGGAGTCGTTCAACATCCTCAACATCGTTGGCCGATACTATTTTGACGACGTCTTCCCGTTTGGCCAGCAGCCAGTGAAACCCTTCAAGGATAATTAAATCAAATCCTCCGTCTTTGAAGAGGTCTGCAAGCCTCTCCAGTGTGTAATCTGACCCATGCTCCTTGCGAAAAACAGTAACCTCATTCTCAGCTACGCAGACAACTCTGGTGGCTCCAGCCTTAGTATGCCTCCAGGTGTCTTTGCCTTCGACATCTATAGAGAAGTTACTGTGGTGAACATGCTTAGCTGACCCGATCTTTAATCCTTTCTCAGTGGTCAGCTTAGCGATAAGATACTCAACAGTAGATGTCTTACCTGACTTGCTGCTACCGATAACCGAGAGAATCCGCATTTACTCTTCACTCACTGCTCTCCACAGAGTAAAACTCAAGACCGCTGTAAACCTTAACGTCCACACCCTCACCCGCATCCAGCGAGACTCCCGCGTGAATCATGGCGAAACCGTTCGCATCCGCCAAGTTCTTCAGAACCGACAGAGGCTTCCTCATCGGAACAGCGTGATACTCACCACCGCGACTGTACATTTTCATAGGCAACACCAGCTCAACCCCGGGTTTACCAGGCCTAACCGGCTCATCAAGCACACACCTCACAACCGGCAAACGATCTGTGAAACCGAGGCCGAGCTGACGGTTCAAAAGTGGAAGAACCAGCAGACAGAACGCAGCTACTGTAGACCCCACGTGGCCAGGAAGCATCATCAACGGTTTACCTTGAACTAAACCGAAGCCGCTGACTTTGCCGGCGCTCAACGCGACTCCGTGAAAGATAATTCCGCCGTCATCTCCACCGAGCTTTTCAACCGCGTCAGGAACGAAATCTCTCGCTCCTACAGAGCAACCGGCTATCGTGACAATAATATCAGCCTGCGGAGCCGCTGCGGCGATTTTCTGTGAAATATCCTCAACAGTATCTCGCGCAATCCCGATGATGAGAGACTCAGCTTTAAAGGCTTCCGCGAGACTCGCGATGATATAGGCATTGTTATTCACAATCTTGTTTGGAGCAGACTTGAACGGTTGGGTGAGCTCTTCCCCCACCGAGATCACCGCAACCCGAGGCTTCCTTACCACTTTAACCGTCTCCAAGTTTAACGCGACAAGAAGCCCAATATCCTGAGGCCGAATCAACCTATTCTTCGGAAGAACAAGATCCTGCTTCTTAACGTCTTCACCTATTAGACAGATGTTGCGGTTAGGCTCAAGCGGCATCTGAACAACAATAACACTGTCTGTTTCTTGACGCGCGTTCTCTACCTTCAGCACCGCGTCAGCACCCCTTGGAATAGGCGCACCACAGGCCACATACATCGTTTCGCCATTAATGATAGCGGCGTCTGTAGGGTGATCCGGTGGAAAGAGTTCCCCCTTGACTGTGAGCCTGACCGGGTTCTTTTCGGATGTGTCCTTAACGTCCTTGGTATTTACTGCGAAGCCATCCATCGCAGCGAAGTTGTGATCCGGTAGATTAACCTCAGCCACAATATCTTCAGCTAAGACTCTGCCTAGACACTTTACTGTCTCCACCGCCTCTGCTTCAGAGAGCCGATTCAGAGTAGACTGCTCAATTCTGCTAAGCGCCTCCTCTAAACTGATCAGCTTGAAAAACCGCTTCTGGCGACTCTGACTCTTCAACTTATCCCACATACATCCTATCTAACTAATTATGTTTCTTCTCTCTGAACCGTAACAGATGAGCTATCAACAATCCTATCAGGACCCCTATCAGCATATTATAAGCAAATCCAACTATTGCAGTCGCTGCTACTACACTCCAGTCAGTGGGTCTCCGAATATCTCGGCTCTGCCGTGCGAGCTCAAACGCTACGAAGAGCAGAAGCGTGCCCAAGATGCTGATGGGGAAAACCCGCATAATCTCAAAGACGAAGTCTCCTGTAAAGACACCGAGGCCTACCAATACTGCGCCGAACATGATCATCGAGGCCCCAGTTTTTGCTCCGAAGCGGTGCCACGCGGCAACTCCACCTGCACCGTGACACATTCCTATTCCGCCGAAAAGCGGTGCGATGAAGCTCATTAAACCTACACTCTTACCAATAGACTGGACTGAGGGCGCTCTATCACCATATCGGGTGCGGAGAAGTCCAGTGGTAGCGATTAACGAGTTAGTTAACGTGAGCGGGATCTGGGCGAGAGACAGGTTGAGGCTCGTTAAGACATTAGCAGCTAGCGGAAGCGTTAACGCCGGAGTCCACGGTGTAAAGCCGCTGTCCCTCACCACCTCTGGATGAATCATGACTGCAATCGCCGCTCCCACCGCTACAAGCGCTAAGGCTGCTGGGAACTGTCTCCGGAATGATGCGAAGATGAACAACACAGATAGTACTGCTAGCAAGATACTGTCAAAACCTATGAGCGGAGTCTTACCGATCATCGCGAAGCCCTTGGCTGCTAAAGAAATACCTAACCCCATCTGAATACCTCTAATCACCGATATCGGGATTAGTCTTTGAAGCCGAGTCAGCAGACCCGTTACAGTTAATGCAAGGATAGATATGCCTGTAAACATGCCCGCCAGCATTACTGTGTCAGCCGTGTATCCGTTCGCTATTGCAATGGCGGAGATCTCCTTCATAGGCTCAATTGGAATAGGGATACCAAAGGCTAATCCGTTGGTGACGAAGAAGAATCCAAAGGTCGTTAGCAGCAGAGATGGATTCATCCCATTGATAGCTATTAGGCTGATGACTATTGGAATGAAGAGTCCGAGATCACCCAGTGCACCTGAGAGTTCATTTAATGTCCAAACGAAGCGCGGACTTCTAGTTTTCTGTCTGGATATGGTGTCGGTGATAGTCAAGCGTTACTCGACATGCTCAAAGGTGCATATCGCATTAATTTAGTTTTCGCTGCTTTACGAAGGTTCTGTTATTCCCAGTATCTTCACCGTCGTTGCAACAGTACAATCACTAATAGGCAAATTTTATCAGGTTCCCTAGATGCTAAAGGCTTGTTTCACTGGTCAGGATGGAGATACTCTAGAAGGATCAGCAAAATCAGATTCGTTACGAAGAATATTCTTCACCCTCTCCAGATCCGCCGCTGTATTCACATTCATGAAGCAGCGCAGCGACCCATCCACCGGTAGAAATCTCTCCACTGGAACATAATTGATTCTCCTAAGCCGTTTAATTGCGTCCCTGATACGAACTTCGCCCCTCTCAACTGCGTCACTGAATGCCTCCTTAGATGTCGATACTCTATAGACTGCGTAAAGAGGCTCAATATTGCCGTTACTCCATCTCGGGATCGCCAAGTCAAAGCCCTTCGCTTCATAATACAGTATCCGAATTACATCAGAATTCACGAAGGGAAGATCAGATGCGAGAACAGCCGCATAATCAGTATCCACAGCATTGAGGCCGGTCAGAACCCCATAGAGCGCAGCCTTCTCCTCGACCGTATCCTTCGCAATTTTTACTCTTCCAGGTAAAACCTCGGCGAACTTCTCTTCATCATCTTGACTCCCAATCGCCACAACAATGCTCTCAGAAACATCCGAAGCTACTCGCACAATCTCACTGACCAGCGGTTCAACACGAACCTTCAGGAAGATCTTGTTAATCTTAAGCCTACTGCTCCTCCCTCCGGCAAGAACAATTACTCCAAAGGTGCCCTGTCCAGCGTTGTCACCCTGCTTATCATTTCTTGAGATCAACCACGTCATCCATCTTGACAATCTCGTTCTAATAAATCATTATTTCGCAAGGGCTCATCGTTAGCTGCTATCGCATCAGCGAACAAATCACAATATTTGGAATAACTGTTGACACCGCGAAACAACGGTCTCGCCGCAACAGAAATGGCATTAGGTTCTTCTTTAGACTTGGCTACTGTCGAAGAATTCAAGAAGTATCCTCTTAATACCTTTTCTAAGTATCTGTGTCATAGCCGAAGGCGTGGTGCCGGAGATCTGAGCCATCTCCTCCAGCCTAATTCTTCTAGGATACTCAAAGTATCCTCTCTCAAGCGCAGTTTTAAGAATAAGGTTTTGCTTCGCAGTTACGATAGTTTTGCCATCAAACTGCCTCCTGCGTACAACCTCAACCCCCACTCCGTCACTATCTAGTCCTTTCATTAACTGGTGGAAGGCGCGGCTGTCGCTGAGAATGTTCCACAGTACAAACCGATCCAGCGTAGTATTAGCTGATTTAAGATGAATTCCCGGTGTTCTTGTGAACAGACAGCTATGATTACGAATCTTAATTGAGCCATAGATGCGGCCGGTCTTGGAAGCAATAATTTCAGGATCGTAAATAGCAGGATCATTCTCTATCGATTCGACGAGATACTGCGTTTTTTGAGGCGGAACCAATATTTCAAAGAGATGATGTACTCCTGTTGATTTGCCACTAATCTTCTTGCAGTCCACGACCTTCACTTGAACATCCGGATGCCTCTCTAGGAGATCGCTTACCCAGCAACCCTTTGGGGTGGCCTTGAGCGTTACTTCGAGCACATGATTTTTCTAGAATAAGGTGCTAATAAATATTTAAAGAAATTACATTGCCGCGCCGACCCGGCTTAACTTAAGATTTTAACTGCAATGCAATTAAACGAAGGTGCCGCAGATCATGTTGTTAGGATTGGAAGACGCACTGAAAAACAGGTTCATGACTCCATTTAGGTTGAAACACAATGAGTTCCTGGCGGAGATAGAATCGCTTCAACGACGTCTGCTTCAAGTGCAGAAAGTGGATAAATCTTCTGAAGGTTCCTCTGAACTGTTAGAAACACTCTCAATTTTCTTAGGCCGCATCACTCGCCATATGCAGCAGGAAGAGCAGGGGCTCTACAGTTTCCTCCCATATTTTATAGACAAGGACCTAATCGACCTGATGATTAATGCTCATCAAAACTTAACTGAAGATATCGCGGAGATCAAGACACCACGCGGCAAAAATAGCCCGTATTTTTCGTCTCAGTGGTTTCTGAGTGTTAATAATTTTCTTTCCCTCAAGAAGGAGCATCTTCGGAAGGAGAGTGCAGTGGTCTTCTGGCTAGCTGAGGTAAAGACGCGACGATCCACCTACTTTCATGACCTACACACTTAACAGGTTAAGTAGAAGACTAATCTAATCAGCAAAACCTCCTTCTCTTCGGCGTTGGAACCCCTACAAAATCTTCAGACAGGTAACCAAACACCGCATTTTGTCTACGGATTAACTCAGCCCAGTCGGTTCAAGGTGGTGAAACGATTTGTCTGAAGTGAAAAAGCAGACCGAATTAATCGAAAACTCCGCGTTAAAAGATATAGTTGAGGCTCTCCGCCTTCAGTATGAAGGCTACTCTATAACCAGAGACAGTATCGTTAACCCGTTGACCAAGGTTGTCGAATACATTTACGATGCTCATCAGGCGCATCTTACCAATAAGGAGCAGTGCTCCTACGCCGGCTCAGTACTGGTGGACGCTACTCTGGAAGAGACGCATCGCCGGTTTGCCTCCGATGTAGCAAAAGCGAACAAGGTGTACCTTGCTGGGATAAAACTAGCCAACTTAGTCTGGCGTAGACTAGACGAAGTCACGCAGACCCAGCACAAGACCCCGTTCGCAACACTGGGCCAGATTACAGATCAAATAGTTGAAGCGGCTTGTCGAGCCATGTTGTAGAGTGGGTATCAGTGAAGAACCATTCGGCCCTAGTTGCGCTTACATTGATGGTTGTGATCTTGGCGACAGGGCTTACACTCCCAGTCTTCGGTCAAGTCTACAAAGCTGACTCTCAGCCTAGAATAATCGACATTACGGCTAAACGTTTCGAGTTCACACCCAACATCATCCATGTGAACGCGGGGGAATCAATTATCTTCCGTATCAGGAGCGAAGATGTAACACACGGCTTCTACATTGATGGGTATGACTATCACCTCGAGATTCCTCCGCTTAGCACCGTCGAAGTTGGCCCTATGCAATTCAACGAACTAGGCAAACTGAAGATCCGATGCTCAGTCACCTGTGGCCCTATTCATCCCTTCATGGTGGCTGAAATTATTGTTGAACCTAACTACGTGCTCCCGGTCTTTCTCGTATTAACTGCAGGCATGTTCGGTACAAGCGTAGCCTATATTGGAACACGCCCGAAGAACAGGATGTTGGGTATCTCCACCGAAAAGGAGCTTGACATTCTAAGGATAAAAGTCATCGGTCCAGTTCTCAAGAAGTTTCTTCAGTGGCGAGGCAGTAACTATGCCCTTCTCTGGCCGAACCTCGTAATATTCATGATCGTATTCGCATCCGGCTTCGTTGGAAACCCAACGGGGAACCTGAACTTCTCAATCGCGGTCGTCTGGATACTTTGGTTCGCAGCAGTTGAGTTCATGATTCTATTGGGTGCACGGCTCTGGTGCACCCTCTGTCCACTTCCAGCCTTCGGCGAGTGGAGTACCCGGAGACGTCTTTACGGGGTTCATAGGCTGAAGAAGTGGTTCTCACTAGGGCGAAAGTGGCCAAAGCAGCTCGATAACATGTGGATAGGTGCCTTAAGCTTCTTAGGAATATCGTTAATCGTGCCTTGGCTCGTAACGCGACCAATTATCTCAGGGCTTCTTTTCGTAGGGCTAGTCAGTATCGCGACGATTATGCACCTAGTTTTTACAAAACGCAATTTCTGCAGGTCAATTTGCCCCGCAGGCGCCTACATAGGATACCACTCCGTTGACTCTCTCTTCTCAGTCCGCTCCAGAGACAAAGGAACCTGCGACAAACACATCGCGAAGGAGTGTATGCAGGGTAGCCCAAACGGATACGGCTGCCCCTGGCTCCTATACCCTGGGGGAAACAATGACAACACCTTCTGTGGTCAGTGCTTCGAATGCCTAAAGTCCTGCTCTCTTGACAACATGACTTTGAAGCTGCGAATGATCGGCAAAGACCTCCCAAGCATCGCCGCGAAAGCCAAAGGCAAATTTGACGAGGCCTGGATGGGTTTCATCCGCTTCACGCTGGCACCACTCTACATGATAGTCTTCTTCGGTCCGACCTTCTGGATAAAAGATTGGGGCAACATGAGTAACGTCTACGGTGCAAACTGGCCCACAATTGGGCTGCTAACCCCAACACCTAATGCGCTCAGTAACTGGTTAGGCTGGGCCGTGATCGTAGGTGGACTCTCCTTAGCAGTCTACCCTGCGATATTCTACGGCTTCTCTTGGCTTGCGAAGCAGGCGGTGGGTGAGGTGAAGCAGTCGGCGAAAGATCTCTTCCTCTCATTCAGCTACGCTCTCGCTCCCTACGGGATGACTCTATGGGTGGCCTTTGCCCTATCGCTCATAATGGTAAACTGGGCATACCCGTTGAACGCGCTTCTTCAGGACCCATTTGGCTACGGTTGGCATCTAGCGCCCATTGACAAGTTCACTTGGAGCCCGTTACTGGCGAACATGCTACCGTACATCCAAGCGCCAGTTATTTTCATAGGTCTAGCCTTTGCGGTAAACAGCACCTACAATATCGGGATGAAGCTCTTCGAGGATCACAGCAAAGCGATGAAGGCAACGATCGTCATGGGTGTTCTTCACTTCGCAGCGGCGCTGATTGTGATGTTTATACTAGCAGGGTGATGAGAAAAGATGAGACAAGGTAAGCATTCAATCTTCTGGGAAATTATAGCGCTAGGAACATTGATCCTAGGTCTCTCCTTCCTAGGCGTTCCTATGCTTGACGCAGTCTTGAAGCCTAGTCCACCTCATGGGATCGTTATCCGGCTGAACATAGTGGAGAGCAGCGGCTTTGACCCCAGTGTTATCACGGTAAAGCGAGGCGAGCCGGTGAAGATAATCCTTCACGGAATGGATGTTTCGCACAGTCTCGTCGTACCTGACCTAGGGATCGACAGCGGGCCCGTTGAGCCCGGTAAGGAGAAAGTTGTTGAGTTCACGCCCGACAAGGCCGGAACCTTCGTCTTCTACTGCGGCACCCTCTGCAGTGTGAAGCATCACTTCATGCGAGGAACAATTGTGGTTGAGGAGTAATGCATAGAAAAATGAAACAAGAAAACAAGGACGGATCTAAGAAGAAAAGAATTGCTGTCTCACCTGAAAAGGGCACACAGGATCTAAAGCAAGCCAGCACAAATAGTGCCTCAAATGAAGTACTTGTAGAGGTAAAGCAGTCAGAAACCCCCGGAAGTGAGAAGCCAAGAGTCGAGCAAAACACAGTGAGTGAGCAGCAGAGCCAAGCCTCCGCTAAAGGTCGCAGCTACTCGTTTAACAGACGCAAATTCCTCCTCATGGTCTCACCTGTAGTAGCCGGAGTTTTAGCTAAAGTGTATCTGCCGGATCAGGTCTTCGCATTTTCTGCACTTGAACCGATTGATACCAAGATTAACCCACTTGAGACTTATCCGAATCGAGATTGGGAGGATGTATACAGAGACATCTATACGCCTGACTACACCTTCCACTATCTCTGCTCGCCAAACTGCACTGTGGGATGTCTCCTGAAGGCCTCGGTGAAGAACGGTGTGCTCAGATACGTTGATCCTAGCTTCGGATATCACAATACCACCGACATGTACGGGAACCACGCCTCGTCCCGATGGGATCCTAGAGCCTGCATAAGCGGGTTAAGCTATGTGCGACGCTTCTACTCGGATAGACGAGTCAAGAATCCGTTCATTCGGAAGGGCTTCAAAGCTTGGGTGGATGATGGGTACCCTCGAGATCCAGAAACAGGTCTCCCGCCGCAGAAATACTTGGAAGGGCGAGGTAAAGACGACTGGATAACGGTCTCTTGGGATGAGGTTTTCCAGATAATCGCCGCCACCATGGTCAACATCACTAAAACATACAGTGGCGATGGAGGAAAGAAGCTACTTCTAAAACAGAATTACGATCCCGCAATGGTTGAGGCAACCGAGGGTGCAGGGGTAAGAACTATGAAGACTCGCGGAGGCATGCCCTTCCTAGGCACCATGAGGCTGACCGGGATGTACCGCTTCGCCAACATGCTCTCACTATTAGACTCGCATGTTCGCAATCTGGACGCAGCTCATGCGAAGGGCGGCAGAACTTGGGACAGCTACTCTTGGCACACGGATCTTCCTCCGGGTCACCCGATGGTTACGGGAATAAAGACCTCTGACTTCGATCTATTCACCGCGGAAAATGCTAAGGTGATAACAATGTGGGGAATGAACTGGATATCCACCAAGATGCCTGATGCGCACTGGATCACGGAGGCCAGGATTAAAGGTGCAAAGCTAATTACTATCGCTACCGAGTATCAATCCACAAGCAACAAAGCTGATGAAGTTATAATATTGCGTCCAGGAACAGACGCGGCCTTAGCGTTCGGAGTCGCGCAGGTGTTAATCAAGGAGAAACTTTACGATGAGGAGTTCATCAAGAGCTACACCGACCTGCCTCTACTCATCCGAATGGATACGCTCAAACGATTAAACGCTCGGGATGTGATATCAAACTACAAACCAGCCGAGCTTTCCAACTTCACTCGGATCATCAAGCCGGATGAGCATGAGACACACCCAGCTGAACAGGATCGTCAGTTGATACCTGAAGCTATTCGTAACGAATGGGGTGACTATACAGTTTGGGACTCAAAGAAAGGTTCTGCCGTTGTAGTTACAAGAGATCAGGTAGGAAAGATGTTCAATGAATCAGGCATTGATTCGGCGCTTGAGGGTGAATTCGAGGTTAAACTGGTTGACGGCTCTAAGGTCAAGGTTAGACCTGTTTTCGATCTGATCAGGGAATATCTGGATAACAACTTCGATCCTGACACAGCCTCTGAGGTCACCTGGACACCTAAAGAGGCGATAACCAACCTTGCTCGCACAATCGCAGCCAACAAGAGAGGCGGTGTACTCTTCGCGACAGGAATGGGGCCTAACCACTACTTCAACAACGATCTCAAAGATCGAGCCATATTTCTGTTAGCTTCACTTTCAGCCAACGAGGGTTTCTTCGGAGGAGATGTAGGAAGCTACTCCGGGAACCACAGAATCGAGCTATTCAACGGTGTAATGGAGTACTACTATGAAGATCCATTCAACATCGAAGCTGACCTGTCGAAGCCTACAAACACAAAGCATTACGCTTGGCCGGAGTCAGCCCACTACTACAACTACGGAGACCGGCCGCTTAGAGTTGGGAACAAACTCTTCACCGGAAAAACACACATGCCGACACCCACTAAAGTAGCTTGGTGGGCTAATGCCAACTCCATCCTCGGTAACGCCAAATGGGCCTACGACGTAATCATGAATACTCTGCCCAGGATCGAGATGGTTGTTGTTAACGACTGGTTCTGGTCAGCAACCTGCGAGTACTCCGATATAGTTCTCGGGGTAGACTCGTGGTGTGAGCGTAAACTCCCTGATATCTACGGATCATGTACCAACCCCTTTGTTCAGGCTGCTCCGAGAACTCCCCTGCCTAAAATGTTCGATACAAAAGATGATCTTGAATGCTACTACGGGGTCGCAGAGAAGCTTAGCGGATTAACAGGCGACGATCGCTTCAAGAAGTTCTGGAGCTTCGTACCAGCGAACAAGGTTGATGCAGTTATTGACAGAGTACTTGTAGCCAGTAACGCGACAAAGGGATACACATTCAAGGACATTGAAGAGTCCTGTAAAAACGGAACTCCCTTCTACATGGCTACCCGCACAACACCTAGGATCACCGGCTGGGAGCAGGTTAACGAGAGCAAACCTTGGTATACAAAGTCGGGCAGATTGGAGTTCTACCGTGATGAAGATGAATGGATAGAGTACGGTGAGAACCTCCCTGTATTCCGTGAATGTCCAGACTCAACCTATCATGAGCCGTTCGTCATAGTCTCCAAACCGCATCCCGCTGTTAAACCCAAGCCACCGCAGGAGTACGGGCTTGATCCAAACGATCTCTCAGTCGAGGTTAGACAGGTACGTAACGTTGCGAAGCCTTGGAGCGAAGTGAAGAATACGAAGCACCCGTTAATGAAGGATGGCTTCACCCATATACTGTACACCCCCAAGTATAGGCACGCTGCGCATACAACCGCCGCTAGCACCGACATAGAGGTCGCCTTCTTCGGACCCTTCGGAGACTTTTACCGACATGATAAGCGGAAACCGTGGGTAAGTGAAGGTTACGTTGATCTTAACCCGTTAGACGCGAAGGAACTCGGCATCGAGGATGGTGACTACATCTGGGTTGACGGCGATCCGAGTGATCGTCCGTTCCGCGGCTGGCAGAAGAGGTCTGAAGATTACCGTGTAATGAGATGGATGGTCAGGGCAAGATATTACCCGAATATACCGCGGCGGACAGCAAGAGCTTGGTTCCACTTCTACATAGCTACCCATGGTAGTGTACAGGGCGCCGAGACGAGACCTGATGGTCTTGCCAAGAACCCGAAATCAGGATATCAGGCTGCGTACAGATATGGTTCCCACCAGTCGGTTACCCGAGCTTGGTTGAGAACCACCTTGATGACCGACAGCCTAGTTCGGAAGGAGTATCACGGTCAGCTTCTAGGGAAAGGCTTTGCACCTGACATTCACTGCGTAGCCGGTGCACCGAAGGAGTCTTTCGTAAAAATATCGAAGGCGGAGGCAGGCGGCATCGATGGAAAAGGCCTGTGGGACCCTGCGGCAGCCGGCTTCCGACCTACCTACGAGAATGACATCGTCAAGAAGTATCTGAAAGGAGAGTTCGTAACAGTAAAGTAAGGTGAGTTGAAAAAGAGAAAATGGCGAAAGTATACAACTGGCAGCTCGGTCGATACATGGAGTATTGGTACGAAGAGGTGAGGCCGCGGAAGCAGATGGCGGCTGTCTTCGATATCAATAAGTGTATCGCCTGCCAAACCTGCACGATGGCCTGTAAGACCACTTGGACCTCAGGAAAAGGCCAAGAGTACATGTGGTGGAACAATGTTGAGACCAGGCCATGGGGATCTTTCCCAATGGGCTGGGACAGTAAGCTCCTAAACCTTCTAGGTCCACAGGAGTGGGTTAACGGTATCTATGCTGGAAAAACAATCTTCGAGGCAGCTCGACCCGGTGAACGAGTCCTAGGTAATCTTCCAATAGATATGGACTGGGCCTACCCGAACCGAGGCGAGGATGAGACAAACGAGCCTATTGACGAAGCCAAATACTACTTCAGCATGCCACATTCCATCTGGACCTTCTATCTAGCCCGAGTGTGCAACCACTGCACCTACCCGGCCTGCCTAGCAGCCTGCCCAAGAACATCAATATACAAACGACCACAGGACGGCATCGTGCTGCTTGACCAGCAGCGCTGCCGAGGATACCGGGAATGCGTCAGGGCCTGCCCCTACAAGAAACCTATGTACAATCATGAAACGAGAATCTCCGAGAAGTGCCTCTTCTGCTTTCCAGCAGTTGAGCAGGGCAATTGGCCTCGCTGCATGCGGAGCTGCATAGGTAAAATCCGTATGTTCGGTTCTATCCACACTCCTGACAATATTGATCCGGAGAATCCAATTGACTTCTTGGTGCACGTTAAGAAGGTTGGGTTACCACTCTATCCACAGTTCGGCACCGAACCGAATGTCTACTATATCCCGCCAATTCACGTGCCTGCTACCAAGTTTCTGCAGCAGATGTTCGGCCCTAATGTGCAGAAGGCTCAGGAGACCTATAACGCGATGAGGAACGGAGAAGATCCGGAGCTCCAAGGAATCCTTATGCTGAACGTGAGCACCGACAGAATCTTCTCGAAGTTCAGGGTCACCGACAAACACGCAATAGGCTTCGATGACAACGGCTCAGAGGTAGTTCGAGTCAACCTTAACGAGCCTAAGGTGGTCAGGCCCTTCTACGATCCAAAGCTAGGCGTATACAGGCATAACATAACGTAAGCAGAGATGTGAGTAAGTGAAGAAGATAGTTTTAATCGCCGTTGCTCTGGTCGCGCTGGTCTCACTCTCAGTTCTTGTCTATGGCATCGAAGCTAGACAAGCTGCTGATGTCGTATCAATCCGAGTTTCAGACGCACTGCCCGTAACTGATCCGCACTCACAACTCTGGTCTAAAGCCACTGAGTTTCAATTACCCATGGGTAGCCAAACTATAATTGCTCCGGTGAAGCCGGCCCCCTCAGTTCCATACATCCAGGTTCGTTCACTCAACAACGGTACGCATATCGCCTTTCTGATAACTTGGGCGGACTCTACTAAAAACGACCGTACTGTGAAGATAGACGAGTTCAGGGATGGTTCAGCTGTTCTCTTGGGCCCAGTCGGCGAGATGGCGGTACTGGCCATGGGCACCGCAACAATACCTGTTAACGTCCTTCATTGGAAGGCTGATTGGCAGGCTGATATCGACACTGGCTTTCAAGGAGTGGAGTCAGCCTTCCCAAACTTCTGGGTGGATATGTATCCAAACGTTATCGGCGAACCTCCCTATACCCTTCCAGGCAACTTCTCCGATGCCGCAAAGCTTTACCTGCCCGGATGGAAGGTAGGTAACTCTTTTTCTCAGCCACTTAAGGTGACATCGGTGGAGGAGAATAGAGCAAGAGGCTTTGGTTCCTTAGCTACTGAGCAGAGCCAAGGAGCAATTGGACGAGGCATATGGGAAAACGGTCAGTGGAGCGTTGTGATCGCGCGTCAGCTGCACCCTAGCGATAACGAGGACATTCAGCTAATCTCAGGAGAAAAATACTCTACCGCGTTCGCCATCTGGGATGGCGCCAGCGGAGATGTCGGCGCCAGAAAATCAATCACCGCGCTACTTACCCTGTATGTTCAGTGATAGTTGTTGGTCGCCTCCCCATCTGTAATTCGCGTTCAGCTGCTCGCGGCAGAATCTGCTGTGTACGGGCTTCTCGCCAGGGCCTTAAGCCCAGATGTGCAGCAGCTTTACGATAAATCGCTGCTTGAGGATCTTAAGTCTACGATTGAATCAATTTCAACCCCATATCTTTCAGGCAGTTTTGCTCGGCTCTTTGAGAAGATTCAGGCTGGAGGCTGGTCGCTGCAGGATCTCCGGCTAGAACATACTCGTCTCTTCGTCAAGGGTGAAGGACTTCCATACGAAACCTCGTTCGATAAGAAGAGGCCGTTCGGCAAGCCGCATGAGTTGGCTGATATCGCTGGCTTCTACCGTGCCTTCGGCTTGAAGCCTAACAAAGAGTTTCCTGATTACATTGTGTGTGAGCTGGAATTTATGAGCTTACTATGTCTAAAGGAGAGTATTGCGGAGGGGGACGGTCAGTTCGAGCAGGCTGAAATCTGCATGGATACTCAGCGAAAGTTCATCAACGAGCATCTCGGCAGATGGCTAAACAGCTTTAACAAGCATATGGGGAAATCTGCGAGGCTACCGGTCTATCCTGCGCTAATTTACTTTGTACATCAATTTGTGGTCTTTCACGCAAACACTCTCGGCGCGAAAATACCTGATTGATCGAGCAAACACCTGATGACTTGCTTACAGATTGGTTGGTTAATTAGCTGACAAATACACTTGTTTTTAATTAATGAAAAGTACTAGTTGTAGGCAGGCTTTACCTACCGTAGAGGTGCTGTTACCCTCCGGTTACTACTTGTTTTTCGGGGCTGTCTGCTTTACTTTTGCAGTAGAGCATCTCGCTTGTCTTGCTGAACTGCTACCGTTGCAAGTAAGGCGGCACCTATCAAAGCTACAGCGATGGATACTAACATAGATATGATGACCCCGAGGGATTCTGTGGATATTACGGTGGGTTCCTCAGTGGCTAATTGCTTTAGCTCGAGTGACGCTTTTACTTGGTTTTCACTTAGGGTTTTACTTCCCTCAAATTTGGATGTGATTTCAATGGGTCCGCTTGTCTCTCTAGTGAACCTTATTATTGCGACGCCGTCGCAATCGGTTATCGCGTGCCCAACCCATTCCAACGTTGAGTCTTGGCTGTCTATATAGAAGTTCACTGGGGCGGCGACTATTGCGCTGCCATCGTCATCTGTAAGAGTGGCGTACGCAGTTACTTTGTTGCCGATGATTTCGTTTACAGCTACCTCAACAGTTAGGCTTGTTTGGGGATTAGTGGGTTGTGTCTGGATGCCCGTCTCGCAGAATGAGGTTCTTAATTGGGGTACTGCGACTGCGGCTGGGATTATCCAGACTGCTGTGAGGACTAAAAGCATTACTGCTGGTAGAACGGTTTGTGAGACAGATCCTGCTGCAAATCTGACTTGTTTCACATTAGGACAGAATACATCCCTCATTTAATAAAATTCTACTTAACACGTTAAGTTGATCCTAAATGAGCCAACCAATAATAAACGCGTAAAGGCATTCTTCTACCACCGCAAAGTTCATTCAGCTTGACTTAAACCTGTTTCATTCCCATTACTGGTCTCCAAACCTTCTCATATCGGATTAGACATGAAAAATTTCTGGTGGTTAATGATGTTATTTTGTTACGCTTCTTAAACTGATTGTTATCCACCAAGCTGCTCCCGCAAGATAAGCTGCGGCTTCAGGAATTGCGATACCCTGCCACTGAAACAGCCATACTAATATCGAGAAAAGGCTCAAAGCGATTCCTAACAACCCTAGGGCGATTCTGTGCATCTCAAGAACATACGAGAGTCCAAGAACAAGGAGCGACAAGGTGAGTAGCGTAAAGAACACAACTGATACGTAAAGGTGAATCCGGCCAACGGTCTCAGGGAACAGCCCGATAGCGCTTAGCGAACATCCATCAAGAAGCAGAAGCATCACTCCGACTCGGGCGAGACGACTCTGTAGAATACTCCAAAGCCCTGATGCGAAGATAATTAGCATTGCACCACCTGTGATGAGTGCTGTGTTGAACAGCAGAGCAGCTGAACCGCTTACCCCCAAATCACTCAAAGCATTTCCTGTCCAGCTGAACCACGGTGAAACTGAAATGGCTGATAGAACTAGGGCCGAAACAACAAAGGGGCCAAGTATCCCTATCCCGCCTGATGCTCTTACGTATAGTCGTCCCCTCATACCTTTACACCATCCTTAATCATCAGTTAGTCTAGTCTCCTAATGCATAACTGTTCCGCCGTCCACAATCAAAGTTTGACCCGTCATGTAGTCTGAGCCGTTTGAGGCTAGGAAGCCTATTACTCTCGCGACCTCCTCAGGTTTTCCGAAACGCTTCAGCGCCGTCTCATCGAGAAAGGTCCGTATCTCCTCGTGGCTCAACCACTTTACCCAGCCTGTAGAAATGCTTCCCAACGCAACAGCGTTAACCTGCACATACGGCGCCAAAGACCAAGCTAACGCCTTGGTCATTCCTAGAATTCCTGCCTTGGCTACTGCGTAGACGAAGCCGTGGGGATCTCCAGCAATCGCCGGCGTCGACGCGACGTTGATTATTTTGCCCTCCTTCTGCTGCTTCATAGTCGCCGCAACGGCCTGTGAGCAAAGGAACGTTCCCTTCAGATCAACCTCCATCGGGCCACGCCACAAATCATCCGTAATATCCTCGAACGGTGTCTCCCAGACGTTGCCAGAGGCAAAGCCCGCGTTGTTAACAAGTATGTGCACTGCACCGAACTCCTGCACCGTTCGGCTGACCAACGTCTCCACCTCTCTGCGAACTGAAACATCAGCCTTCACCACCAACGCCTTGGACCCCGCGGCCAGAACCTCTTCAGCCACTCTCTCCGCTTCTTCCTCCGACTTGTGATGGTTAATCACGACGTCTGCGCCTGCTTGCGCCAGCTCTAACGAGGTGTATCGGCCTATGCCTCGGCTGGACCCGGTGACAATAGCAACCTTTCCCTTCAAGCTCATACTGTTACTCTATTCAGCGGGACGCCTCGATTTATGCTGTACTCTGCAGGATCCTCTACACCGAGCCTGTTGAACGCTTCTCTTCTCAGTCTGCAGGCGTCGCAGTGACCGCAGGCCTTGGCACCGCTTCCGTGGCAGCTCCAGGTGAGGTGCAGCGGTACACCTAGTTCAAGCGCCATCTTCACCACATCAATCTTCGAAAATCCTGCGAGCGGGGTAATGACGTTTAGAGGTTTCCTGCCTCCGATGAGTGTTCCCAGCTTAATCACGTGGTTCATCGCCTCAATGAATTCAGGCCTTGAATCCGGGTAGTGCTGGTGGTCCTGCCGATTGTGTCCACCGATAATCCAATCTGCGTCCAACGTCTCCGCCCACCCTGCTGCGACCCCGTAGAAGACTATGTTCCGCGCCGGCACATAGCTATTAGGCACACGTTCCTCGTACCGCTCAAGACCATCTAGCGGACTGTCAACAGCTTCCTTCAGGAATGGGAGGCCGATTGTCCGATACTCCTTGACATGAGCTGCCTGCGCTAACTGCCCAGATGCACTTATTTCTCGAGGGTTTCTGCGGTTATAATTGAAGGTGAGCGCGAAGGGCTCCCAGCCTCGGTTTCTAGCCCACCATAAACATACAGCTGAATCTATGCCGCCTGAGACGAGGATGACTGCCTTCTCAGATATGCCTCTTCACCTTATTGGGTGCAGATGATCAGATGTGGACATCCGGCTGCTCTTTAGATTAGATTGACGGCGTTTCAGATTAAGTTATGCAGTAATGGGATAAGTGGTGGTTCCGCCGACGTTTGCGGTGTGCGTCGGTGAAGAAAGGGTTTTGCTCAGTGATTTCTTGCGTGCTTTCCACCAGATGATGGAGAGGGTGGTGAGTAGGATTATTGTTAGCACTGGGAAGACGAAGTCCCCGTATTGGGTGTAGACCGCTAGCAGTCGCTCTTTCATTGAATTTGCACCGTTCCCTCGGGCCATTAGCTCACCCAATCTACGTGTCTGTGGGTACGAGCCTTGGTTACGGTGCTGAAATGTGTAACACCCACCTGTTATAACTGTTACGAGATATGTTACAGCAAAATGATCAATACACGAACAGCGGACTGGTTCACCTTATTTCGCCGCGCTGTTTCCAAAGTAAATATAACCCTGTTGAAACCGTGTTCAGGCTGAGTTATCGTGTCTAAGCAGCAGGCGCCAGTGTATGTAGCGGATCTTAAGGAGGCTGAGAACGGCGTCACCGAGCTGAAGGACTCGATACTTGTTTCCGCAACATATGGCGGCGAGCGGAAGGCGGTTGTCCTCAAATTCTACGACCCTGAGAATCGAAGGATCCGCTTATGGTATGATGATACGGGACATAAACCGTACTGCTTTGTTAAGAGCGACCGGATAACCGAGGGGAAGCTGAATGAAATTAAGAAAAGATCAGACGTAGTTGGAGTTGAGAAGGTTGAGAAGCAGGATCTTCTGAACGATCGCACCGCCGAGTTATACAAGATTGTCGCAACAGATCCGCTTGCCATCGGAGGTTCTGCCCGCGTCAGCATCAGAGACCTTGTGGAGGCGTGGGAGGCTGATATCAAGTACTATGAGAATTACCTCTACGATGAAGGGTTCCCTGTAGGGGCCTTCTACAGGATTGAGAACTCCAAGATAATCCCGATTCAGTACGGTCTTCCAATAGCTGTGCAGAAAGGACTGGAGAAGACGCTTCAAGAATCGAACCCTGATTTGAAGAAGAGCATTGAAGACTGGGCGTGGCTTCTCAGCCAACCTCTTCCGGATCTCCGCCGCATCGCGCTGGATATTGAGGTGATACCTGCTGAGGAGAACAGAATCCCTGACGCTCAAGAAGCCGCGCAGCAGGTAATAGCTACATCGCTGGTTAGCAGCGACGGCGTACGAGAAGTGTTAGTGCTGAGGCGGAAAGGAGTGGATGAGGGGCAGCGAACTGTAAACGATAATTTCGAGGTGAGGTTCTTCGACAGTGAGCGCGATCTTCTCGAGGTGGTGTTTGATAGAATTGTACATTACCCGTTCGTCCTAACCTTCAATGGGGACGATTTTGACCTAAACTACCTTTACCACCGTGCGCTGCGCCCTGAAATCGGCTTCAGCAAAGACGAGGTTCCTATCTCTCTGGGGAACAATGTCGCTTACGTGCGGCCGGGTGTGCATCTGGATCTCTACAAGACCTTCATCAACCGCTCGGTTCAGGTTTACGCGTTTAACAACCGTTACTCTGAGCATACGCTTGATGGAGTAGCCAGCTCGCTTCTTGACGAAGGAAAGATACATCTTGAGGTTCCTCTCGGCGAACTCTCACTTTACGAGCTAGGCGAATACTGCTATCAAGACTCAAAGATAACGCTTCAGCTAACTAGCTTCGACGACAACATTCTCATGAAGCTGCTGGTAGTAATTTCTAGAGTAGCTAAGATGCCGATTGACGACGTTGCGAGGATCGCGGTTTCAAACTGGATTCGCAGCATGATGTACTTTGAGCATCGAAGACGCAACGATCTAATCCCGAGAAGAAGCGATCTCGAAGCCCGTGAGCAAGCAGTAATCTCGGAGCCGATTATCAAAGGCAAGAAGTACAAAGGCGGAATCGTGGTTGAGCCCACGAAAGGAGTCTACTTCGACGTCTCAGTCGTAGACTTCGCCAGCCTATACCCAAGCCTCATCAAAGTCTATAACCTATCCTACGAGACAGTGCGCTGCATACACGAAGAATGCCGCTCAAACAAGATCCCAGACACATCCCACTGGGTCTGCAAGAAGCGGCGCGGCATCACCTCAACCGTAATCGGCTCTCTCAGAGACATCAGGGTCAACTACTATAAGCCCCTCTCAAAGCAGAAAGATCTACGACCTGAAGACAAGGCGTTAGCAAACGTCGTGTCCCAAGCGCTGAAAGTCATCCTGAACGCAAGCTACGGTGTAATGGGCGCAGACATCTACCCATTATACTATCTGCCCGCGGCAGACGCAACGGCAGCCCTCGGAAGATACGCGATCACACAGACAATAGAAAAGTGCCGCGAGCTCGGAATCACGGTTGTCTACGGCGACACCGACTCACTTTTCCTTAGGAGCCCAGGTGACGAGAAGATAAAGGACGTAACCCGGTGGGCTGACGAGAAGCTAGGCATCGAGCTTGACTTGGATAAAGTCTACCGGTACGTAGCCTTCAGCCAGCGCAAGAAAAACTATCTCGGAGTACTTCCAGATGGAAGCGTCGATGTGAAGGGGCTTACAGGAAAGAAGAGCCATACCCCGCTCTTCATCCGCAACGCCTTCTACGACTCAGTTGAAATCCTAAGCCGCGTTAAAACCGAGTCAGACTTCGAGCATGCACGAGAAGAGATTAAGACTCAACTCCGCAAAAAGTATCTCGCGTTGAAGAACAAGGAGATGCCGATCGAGGAGCTCGCCTTCAAAGTGATGATGAGCAAATCCCCGAAGGCCTATACAAAGACGAAGCCTCAGCATGTGAAGGCGGCTGAGCTTCTGATAAAGCAGGGCAAAGAGGTTAAAGCAGGGGACATCATAGCCTTCGTGAAAACAACCAACTCAGCAGGGGTGAAACCGGTGTCGATGGCCAGCGTGAATGAAGTGGACACCAAGAAATATGAGGACTATATGCGTGGAACATTCGACCAGATACTGGATGCTCTAGGCTACGAATTCGAAGAGATCGTAGGCGCAACAAAACTGGAAGACTTCTTCTGGAGCCAGTAACCAAAAATAAACCAGCTATGAACCATACCTGAAGTAGGGTAAATGAGTAGGGTAAATGGTTAAATTGAGATGCTCTTAACCGTGGTGTGAGTAGATTGGGTTGGCTGATGCAAAGAGCATCCTCGGATTTTCAACTATCGTAGCGCTTCTCTTCTTGGCTACAGGACTCTTCTGGGCCGCGGTTGTTCTGTTGGGACAGGGTGATCCGCTTCTTATCTGGCCAAGTATCGCTAGCCTAGTTTCAGGCGGGCTTATTTTAGCTAAACGTAATGTTGGGATTACGCGGAGTGTTGCTTTGGCTGCGGCGCTGTATAATTTGATCATTTTCGTGTATCAGGCTTATTCGGCGCTGACTCTGGTTGGGTCGAGCTTCAGTTCCTTCACACTGTTGGCTGCGGCTGGCTACCTGTTAGGAACGGTTGTCTTTGTTTTTGTTATGCTCAGGTTACACGCTGATTCTGGGGCTCTTGGTTTTGCTTCGTCTCGATTCGTTGAAGATAGTAGAACGAGTATGCCGCGTTAACCATTATTATTGTGAAGAGTTTCGTTGCGAAGACGATGTTCCATGGTGCCTTCGGGTTCGGGAACGGGTTCTTTATCACGTCAACGTTTAGCTCACCGATGATTGCGTCGTGAGCGATTAATCCGCTCCATAGTGTGAAGTTGAAGAGCACTTCGTAGAAGGCCATTGCTCCTACGAAGAAGGCGCAGAACTTCAGAAAATCCCTTAAGGGCTTAGGCCACGCAGAAATCCTGTCAACGTTAAGTTCAAGAGTCGAGAAGTAGAGCGCCAGAAGCGCCGCGGCCAGCCAAGTCACAGGTTTAGAGTAAAACAGGGGAAAAACCGCGATCGGAGGGAACTCAAAGGTTACCAGCGTTTCGCCGACGACATTAATTCCCTGTAGGCTGGCTGCTAGTAAACCGTATATTGTGGTCGAAATTATTAAGGCGAGAGAGCCTAGACTGACTAAGCGAAAGAATGTTTTAAGCTTCTCCTCATCAGTCGATAAATCGATAATCTTCATCCTTCTGCCCAGCAATGCACCCCGCTAAAAAATCTAATGCTTCAACTGTCTTGCTCTGTTATCCTGCTATTAGATAATTGTTGCTCAGCAATACCTGCATTGCTTCACGGTGTATACTATTACGCGTGCTGCTATAGGCCTAGTGAGGACTACATATACTAATGAAATAAGCATAAGAATCCAATTACGGTTCTAATGGATCTGCTTGGAGCAAAGCTCCGGATCTGCAGTGCTTGTTGAAAGCATTGGTTCTGGCTGCAAGATTATCCCCCAAGAATACGCATTGAA
>JACPRH010000029.1 GCA_016190055.1 Nitrososphaerota archaeon
CGGCGTTGACTCCAATTGAACCGCAGGCTTCACCCCTTGTGGTGCTCCCCCGCCAATTCCTTTAAGTTTCAGTCTTGCGACCGTACTCCCCAGGCGGCGAGCTTAACGGCTTCCCTGCGGCACTAGAATAATACGAAATCATTCTATCACCTAGCTCGCATCGTTTACAGCTGGGACTACCCGGGTATCTAATCCGGTTCGCTCCCCCAGCTTTCATCCCTCACCGTCGAGCGCGTTCTGGCGGACCGCCTTCGCCACTGGTGGTCTTCCGAGGATCAGAGGATTTTACCCCTACCCACGGAGTACCGTCCGCCTCTCCCGCCTCCTAGCCCCGCGGTATCTCCTGCAGCTCAACGGTTGAGCCGTTGAATTTAACAGGAGACCTACGGAACCGGCTACGGATGCTTTAGGCCCAATAATCATCCCGACCACTCGGGGAGCTGGTATTACCGCGGCGGCTGACACCAGACTTGCCCTCCCCTTATTCTCCAAGCTATTTAGACTTGGCAAAAGCCATCCTCAGCGGATGGCACTCGAAGTAGCCTCGTCGCACTTTCGTGCATTGCGAAGTTTTCGCGCCTGCTGCGCCCCGTAGGACCTGGACCCTTGTCTCAGTGTCCATCTCCGGGCTCCTTCTCTCAAAGCCCGTACCGGTTACTGGCTTGGTGGGCTTTTACTCCACCAACAACCTGATCGGTCGCAGTCCCATCCTGAAGCAAACAGACAGACATGCCCGTCTTTCCTTTGGATCATGACCCGTTCCAGGAATCTTGATCTATCGCGGTTTAGTCCCAGTTTCCCGGGGTTATCCGCATCTTCAGGGTAGATTGACAACGTGTTACTGAGCCGTGTGCTACGTCCCTCACATGGTTGAGGGGCGTTCAACTAGCATGGCTTAGCCCCACTTCGATAGCAGTCGGGTCCGGCAGGATCAACCGGAGTCTTGGAAGTACGGCTGGATTTTTATGGGGGTTAATATCGGCCCATGTCAGATCCAACGTTGTTAGATCTCCATTATGTATGCACATCTGGAGGTCTACGTTTCACCGCGTGGGCTATGCCCATTCGCTTGGCGTGGACGCCGCCGATCGATGCGCAGAGATCTACGGAGAATTTAGCCATTTAAGGGTTTCCATGTTGAGCAATACAAGTTAGGAAGGCATGGTATTGTTAAAGCCTTCCACGTATAATGGTGGAAGGATGTGATATTTGGGGTTTTCTCGGTTGGCGAAGTGTTATTATCTGATTACGTGTTTTGTTAAGGTATGGTTGAGCGGCTAGTCATTATAGGCGCTGGGCCGGCTGGGTTGACGGCGGCGCTTTACGCTGCTCGGGCGGGTTTGGAGCCGTTGGTTTTGACGGGTTATACTGTGGGTGGGCAGATTCTTTTGGCGTCGTGTGTTGAGAATTTTCCGGGTTTTCCTGAGGGGGTTGTAGGGTCGGATCTTTCGGATCTTTGGCAGCAGCAGGCTGTTCGCTTCGGAGCTCGTTGTATCCTCACTGAGGTGACGTCTGTTGATTTCAGTTCGAGGCCGTTTAAGGTTTCTACGAGTAAGGAGGTTTACGAGGCTGAGGCGGTGATTATTGCGACTGGTGCTTCTGCTAAGCGGCTTGGGTTTGAGTCTGAGTGGCGTTTGAGCGGTAAGGGTGTCTCTACCTGCGCTACTTGTGATGGGGTGTTCTTCCGTGGGAAGGATGTTGTTGTGGTGGGTGGGGGGGATACGGCGTTAGATGAAGCGCTTTTTCTCTCTAGGATTGCGAAGAGTGTAACGGTGATTCACCGGCGTGATAAGCTTCGAGCGAGCAAAGTTTTGCAGAGACGAGCATATGGTAATGAGAAGATTAGCTTCATTTGGAATCATGTGGTGGATGAGATATTGGGGGAGAGTCGGGTTGAGGGTGTTCTGCTGAGGAATGTGAAGACAGGTGAGAAGAGGCGGGTGGGGTGTCAAGGGGTCTTCGTCGCAATTGGTTATCAGCCTAACACGGCTCTATTCAAGGATGAGATTAGGCTTGACAGGTGGGGTTACATTAAGCTTCGTAAATGGTCTGAAACAAATGTCAAAGGGGTTTTTGCTGCAGGAGACGTTAGTGACAGTAGATACCGTCAAGCGGTCACCGCAGCTGGAATGGGCTGTAAAGCTGCGATAGATGCGATAAAGTATCTTGAGGAGCAGGGAGCCGTCTAGAATCAGATGAGAGATGTGAAAGCTTTGAATGGTGATGCGTAAACGGATGAGTAATGAAGAGGCGGAGAGAATAGAGAAGATATTGACCGACCTAGGGATCTGCACGTTTCAAGGTAGAAAAGTCGTCTTAAGCGAGGAGCTACTTTCAGTGGCGTTGAGCACAAACGCAGAGTCAAGGTATAATGTAGCGATGGAAATAGTGGCCAAGAGAGTAGAGGAAAAGAGTTACACAGGGCTTAGCGGCGATAACGAGCTAGACAAGGTGGCTCACTACCTTGCCACAATATTCTGGTTTATGGAGAAGAAGCAGGAAGAAGGAAGAAGCCTGCAACACGCCTGAACAAGCAAAAAAATCTGTGGTAGAGATGTTATTTTGTTACTTGGTTGCGTTCCGCGCAGCCATTCTCAAGGCGTTCGAAACTGTTGGATATGGGTGAATAGTGCGAGCAACATCGTCCACGGTCGCGTTCAACTGCATTGCTAACGCTGCCTCAGAGATGATTTCTGAAGCACAGGCGCCCACCAAGTAAACACCTAGAATTCGCTTGGTGACTACGTCAACCAGCACCTTAGCGAATCCAGACTCTTCTCCTAAGATTGAAGACCGGTCGTTTTCACCCATTTTCAAACGTCCGATCTTAAAATCTAATCCTTGATTCCGAGCCTCTTCCTCAGTCAAGCCGACAGCGGCAATTTCAGGCCGTGTATAGAGACATCTGGGGATGACGCGCTCATCAAATGTTGATGCTCGCCCCATAGCGTTTTCTGCTGCTACGGCTCCTTGTTCAGAGGCTACGTGAGCTAATCCGCCTCCAGCTACGTCGCCAACAGCGTAGAGACCCTTCACGTTAGTCGCCATCCGTTCGTCAACAGTGATCCAGCCGTCCTGAGATGCTACCGATAGAGATTCTAAACCGAGGTTTTTAGTGTTGGGTCTCCGTCCCGTTGCTAGGACAACTAGATCTGCGTTCAGTAGTTCCCGGCCTTTAGGGCCCTGTATTGAGACGGTCTTGACGCTGTTCTTCTTTGAGATGCTGAGCGCGGTTGTTGCAACCCGGACTCCGACGCCTAGTTCGGTTAGAATGCGCTCTAAGTAGCGGCCCACCTCATGGTCTTCAGTCGGCAGCAGTGTCTCCATCATCTCCACGACCGTCACCTTGACCCCTAACTCGTTTAACGCGGTTGAGAACTCAACGCCTTCAGGTCCTCCTCCGAGCATAATGATTCGCTGCGGCAGCTCCTCGAGATTCACCAGACGTTCTGTAGTGACGGCCAGTTCGACGCCGTTCACGGGCAGGGAGGCTGGGCGGGAGCCTGTTGCAATGATGGTTGCAGCACAATTAATCTGGAGATGACCTTCTGCTTGGTCAACCTCAATGTGTTTGGGTGAAACGATTCTTCCTCGGCCAGAGATGATTGTGACACCGCTTCGGTCAAGGAGATTGGTGAGGTCCTCAACTATCTTCTTAACAATAACTTGTTTTCTCGCCATAATTTGCTCGATGTTAGGAATGGGTTCACCGACCTGAATCCCGAATTTTTCGGCTTGACGTATTTGGCCGACAAGTCTCGCCGAGTTTAGAAGCACTTTGCTGGGGATGCATCCGGTGTTTATGCATACTCCGCCGAGCTTTGACGCCTCGATGAGGACTACTTTACCGCCGAGCTGCGCACCTCTGATTGCGGCTGAGCAACCTCCGGGTCCTCCGCCGATGATCGCTAAATCAGCGTTCAGAGCATCTGTTCGAGGCAATGCAGAATCACGTCTGAGCGAAGCGGAGAGTGTGGTGCTGATAAATCTCTTGCGTGTTATAGGAGCTTTAAGCTTCCTGTTATCTTGTCGATTTTTAGTGATGGTGCTGGGCCGATGCCTAGGCAGGTGATTGTTCCTTCCGGTATCTGGGTTAGTCCACGATCTTCAACTAAATAGGTGGGGAGGCTTTCGGCTTCGCATCTTGCTTTAACGTCTAGGAGGTCTTCGAGGCTGTCAACTTTGACGACGACCTTGGCTTGTCCAGCTGCGACCCATTCTTGATACCATTCTGAGCGGCTTCGCCTAACTCTTTCAGCGGCTGAGACTGCGGCGTGAGCTGCCTGTGCAGCTAGTTTTCCTTTGCCCATTTTGAGATCCTGTCTCACTACGATGACCTGTTTGATTCTGAAGTCTGACAAGATGTGTGAACGCTCGCTCGGTATCGTTAAAAGTATCTTGCTGGATAAGCTTTGCCACCACCGCCTGATAGGAGGCTGAATGTTGATTGAAGACTGATTTTGATATCATTGTGGCTGGAGGAAGCGTCGCTGGGCTACTGGCGGCTAGAGAGATCGCTGAGTCCGGTTGCACAGTTAAGGTGCTTGAGGATGATCTGGAGATAGGTCTCCCGGAGCGATGCGACGGGCTTGTCAGCTTGAAGGGGCTTGAGGCTATTGGGATGGCTCCTACGAGTAACGTTGTTCAGAACCGGATTAGACGTGCAATCATCAGCTCTCCCAAAGGCGAGACGGTAGATGTTGACGCTGAGAGGCAGAAGGTTTTGGTGCTGGATCGCAGCAGGTTTGATCGTGAGCTCGCCGGATTAGCGTCCCGCAGCGGCGCTGAGGTTGAGGTAGGTCAGCGAGTCACGGCGCACAAGGAGGTAGATAGCGCAGTGCAGGTGGAGACGCAGCAGACATCTTACACGGCGAAATGGATGATTAATGCGACCGGCTATACAGCTCTTCCCCGCAGCAGTAAAAGCACACTTCCGGCAGCTAAGTACGAGGTTTACGGCGACTGGTTCGACCGTGAAACCATCGAGATCTACTTTGATCAAAAGAGGTCGCCCGGCTACTTCACTTGGGTGATTCCGATGAGCGATGATACTGCGAAGGTTGGGGTGGCCGGTTGGGGTGGCAACCAGTTTCGGTTGCTTGACGAGTTTGTTAAGCAGCACCGCGGAGTAGCCTACAAGAAGATCGCGGCGCAGATTGTGGTAGGTGGGCCGCTGGATAGATTTGTCTCCGGTCGGGTTATCTCGGTTGGTGATGCCGCGGGGCAGGCGAAGCCTACGACTGGAGGCGGAATATACAGCGGAGGGCTTGGCGGGTTATTGGCTGGGAGATGCGTCGGGGAGAGCGTCAAATCCGGTGATCCCGCAGCAGTTGCGAGGTACGAGGAGGCTTGGAGAAAGATCTTCGCTGGAGAGTTCAAGACGCTTCTCAGGCTGAGACGGATACTTGACAGGCTGGAAAACGATCAGATTGATAAGATGTTTAAGGCGGTGGCGTCCTCCGGGATCCTTGAGAAGATCTCGCTGGAGAGCGATTTTGATCATCACTCAATGGCTATTCTGAGAGCGTTAGGGTTGAATAATGTGTTCAAAATAGCGAGCATCGTCGCCAGCGACCTGCTCGAAGGGCTCCCACGCCTAGGCCGATCCAGCGAATAAGCGGTTCACTGCAGGTTTTAACCGGAGTCATGGAATTGGATTTGCAGGATTCTGGTTTGGTTGGCAAATCTTTTTTATAGACGGGTATTAGGGTCGGTGTGAAGGAATAAGGTATGGCGCAGACGCAACAGGGTCGGCATCTTCCAGTCTGTTCATCTTGTAACAGGCCAATTATGCCGGGTGAAGCGGCTTCAAAGTTCCAGTGTCCCGAGTGTGGGAATGTGTTGATTTGGCGTTGTGAGAAGTGCCGTAAGTTCTCACGCGAGTATCGCTGTGTGAACTGCGGTTTCGAAGGACCATAAGCCTAGGTGACTGTTATGGGGTCACTACTTGTTAGAATGAAGGTTTTCCCCAATGACGCAGAGATCAAGAGCAGCGACCTCGTTGAATCCGTAAAATCGAAGCTTCCGGCTGGGATGGTAATCAAGAGATCATCTGAGGAGCCGGTTGCATTCGGGCTTATCGCCACTATTCTAGATGTTCAGATGGAGGATAAGGAGGAGGGATCGATGGACACTCTTGAAGAGGCTGTCAAATCCTCCAATCTAGTTAGCCAGCTAGATGTTATCGGGATCAGCCGAGTATCGGCTAGCTTGAAGTGACACTTGCACCATTCGGGTGCTATTAACGCTCTTGCAAAATAGCCAATTGAGGACATAAGATTAAGCTTCAGGAATGAATCCTCTATTCCAGTTAGACAAAACAGGCTGCTGTTTTCGGCAAAGCGAAGCAATTATTCGTATACCATATTGAGCAGCTCTTTGTGTAGAAACTTGTTTGATGCGACAAACTTGCTTGTGTCTCGCGATAAACTGTTCCCGGAGAAATCTGTTACGACTGCGCCCGCTTCTTCAGCGATTAAGAGCCGGGTATCTTGTCCCAAAGTGGCAGTTCTTTTAGGAATATGCCTGTGAAACCAAATTCCTTTGCTCGGCTGATAAGCACCACTTCTGCTATCTTGTCAATCTTAGTTACAATGTCGTTGAAATACCGCGATTTTGGTTCCACAAGTTAATCAGTGTGGCCTAAATACTTGAGGTGGATTTCCCCAATCTCCTCCATCAGATTCAACAGGAATCTTTGTCTTCTGTTTCATACTAACCTGCTCACCTGCTTGCTTGCCTGACTAACTGTGACTCAGCAAACAAATATATCGTTTGGCATCCGGTTCAGTTTCGCCAACCGAGATTGAGTGAAGCGGAAGAAAAGGAGAAGCGGTTTCGACATGCAGGAACACTGGTAACGCTATCCTGCATCATCTTTCTTTTCTACTTAGCTCAAGCGCAGTTCAGACCAACTCTGCCGAGGTACATAGAGTCGAACGGTGGAGGTGAAGCTGAGGTAGGCTTCATCATCTTCCTTAACTGGGCTGCTCAAGCCGCATTTTCTGTTCCCCTCGGCGCCTTCTCTGACCGAGTGGGTAAACGCGCGGTCATTATGCTAGGCGGAGTAATAGCGGCCGTTGGGTTCGCTGTTCTACCTGCTATGTCCACGGTTCTCCTGATACTGTTGGCTTATGCGGCTGCAGGGGTTGGGCAGGCGGGGTACAGCGCAGCCACTGCCGCTTACTCGGTTGACCTGTCTCGGAGAGAGCATACTGCTAGGGCGATAGCGTGGACGCAGGCCGCTAGGCAGAGTGCGCTTTCATTCGGCCCGGCGCTTGGAGGTATTTTAGCGGTGCTTCTAGGTGTTGGGAACGTCTTCATCAGCTCGGCGCTCCTAGTTCTTGCCGGGGTGCTTTTTTCATGGTTTCTCCTCAAAGATCTGCCTCAGACCAGTAAAGGTCTGCAGAAGGAAGATGGTGGCGGTGGCTCAGGTTGGCTTATCCTTCGGAAGCCGCTTATCTTGGCGTCATTAATCGGAATATTTTCGCTCCAGTTCGGCAACAGTGTCTTTGTCTCATTTACGCCGCTCTACGCCAACCAGCTTTCCGTTGCCGTCATTGGAGTTATATTCACAGTACAAGGAATCGTAAATGCTGTAGGGCGACCTATAATCGGGGAGCTTTCTGACAGGATTAGGAATCCCAAACCGGTCATCCTCCTAAGTATGTTAGCAGGGGCCGCAGGTCTCTTCCTGCTTAGCTTCTCAGCTGAATTCGAGCTGCTCATCTTGGTCGCACTGCTTATTGGGCTCTCAACCGGCATTGGAGTCGTCCTATTCCTCACGATAATAGTGGAGCAGGTGCCGAAGCAAAACCAAGGCTTCACAATGGGCTTCTTCAACATGTCACTTTACCTAGGACTTGGAATCGGCCCCGCAGTCGAAGGGTTGGTGATCGAAAATTCAGGATACTTAACAGCCTTCAGATCGGCAGGGTTAATTCCACTAGCCGGAGCTATCATCTTCTTCGTGCTCTCCAACAAAGAGAAGAAACAAGAAAGAGTGAACTCAGGTTAAGGTAACAGAGCCAGCCGCGGGTATGGTAAAGCTTATGTTGTCCGATTTTATCGGGCCAAGGTAGATAATTGAGGATCGCACGATGGCGCGAGAGAAACGAATCACATCTATACCACTAAAGGTTGCCGAAGCGAAGCAGCGAGATATTGGTAAGGGCAGAGCAAGACTCGATGTAGATACGATGGATAAGCTCAAGATCACAGCTGGTGACTTTATTGAGCTCGTCGGAAAACATACTACTGCCGCCACAGCGTGGCCTGCTGATCCTGACGATCAGTGGCTAGGTATCCTGCGCATCGATGGGCAGACTAGGAAGAATGCTAGTGTTAGGGTAAATGAGTTTGTGACTGTCAAGAAGACTGTTGTGAAGATAGCTCGCAGCATCACTCTTGTTCCTGTGGGAACTAAGCTGAAGATCGATAAGGACTTCTCGGATTTCGTTAAGAACCGTCTGAAGAGCGCACCGATCTCGGAGGGAGACGACATTTCAGTGGTCGTTCTCGGTAACCCGATTGTGTTCAACATCTCAAGAATCAGTCCGAAAGGCATCTTGAAGATTGAGGACGCATCACGAGTCAATATTCTTTCAGAGCCGCTTGCAGAGCGGAAGGTCGCCTCCACCGTCACCTACGACGAGATAGGCGGCTTGAAGGAAGAGATCCGCAGGCTTCGCGAAATCGTGGAGCTGCCTCTTAGACACCCTGAGATATTTAGGCGGCTAGGAGTTGAAGCTCCCAGCGGTATCCTGATGTATGGTCCTCCAGGATGCGGTAAGACGCTTATGGCGAAGGCCTTGGCTAACGAGTGTGAGGCGAGCTTCTACTCGGTGAACGGGCCTGAGATCATGAACAAGTATTACGGTGAGACCGAGGCGAAGCTGCGAGACATCTTCAAGGAGGCTCGTGACAACGCGCCCAGCATCATCTTCGTAGACGAGATTGATGCGGTCGCTCCGAAGCGTGAAGACGTCTTCGGCGATGTGGAGAAACGGGTTGTTGCTCAGCTCCTCGCGTTGATGGATGGACTGTCAGACAGGGGAGACATTGTAGTCATCGGCGCAACTAACAGGCCTGAAGCTGTGGACGCTGCGTTGAGGCGTCCAGGCAGGTTCGACCGTGAAGTTGAGGTTGGTGTACCAAACCTTGAAGCTCGGCTTGAGATCCTTCTGATCCACACAAGAGGGATGCCTCTTAACAGCGATTTTGATCTTAAGGAGCTGGCGAAGCGGCTGCACGGCTACACTGGAGCGGATCTAAGGGCGCTCTGCCGAGAAGCTGCGTTGAAGGCTTTGAGGCGTCATCTGCCGAATCTGGATGTGGAGATGGAGAGCATCGCCCCTGAGGTGTTGGATGAGCTTATCGTGACTGTGGATGATTTCCATGAGGCTGCGAAGGAGATTGTTCCGACAGTTATGAGGGAGTTCTACATTGAGACTCCTACGGTTCATTGGGGTGAGGTTGGAGGGCTTGAGGAGGTCAAGAAGAAGCTTCAGGACAACGCGATACGTGCAATTAAGCAGCCTGAGCGGTTCATCCAAGCCGGTGTCAAGCCGCCTCGAGGAGTTCTGCTCTACGGGCCTTCAGGGTGCGGTAAGACGCTTCTAGCAAGGGTAGTGGCTTCCGAGAGCGCAGTTAACTTCATCACAGTCAGAGGTCCGGAGGTTCTGTCGAAATGGGTCGGTGAGTCTGAGAAGGCGATCCGTGAGATCTTCCGGAAGGCAAAGTCTTCAGCACCCTGCATTATCTTCTTCGACGAGATAGACGCTATCGGAGTGTCCAGAGCCTCTGAGAGCTCAGAATCAGGCACCGGAGAAAGGGTGCTCAGCCAGCTTCTGACAGAGATCGACAGTGCTCACAACATCGGAGACATTTTCGTCATCGCTGCTACAAACAGGCCCGACATGCTCGACACTTCACTGCTCCGACCTGGAAGAATAGATCTCCCAGTCTATGTGCCGCCGCCCGACGAGAAGGGTAGGCTTGCAGTTCTGCAGGTTGCAGCAAGCAAGATGCCGCTGACTAAAGACATCTCGCTGCCAGAAATTGCTAGGCAAAGCGTCGGTTACTCAGGAGCCGATCTTGAAGCGCTCTGCCGAGAAGCCGCGATATCCGCGTTGAACGGCTCAACGGCTGAGGAGACCCTGTCGGTGACGCGGAAGGATTTCGACACCGCCTTCAAGAACATCAAGCCTTCAGTGACACCTGAAATGGTATCGTGGTACGAGTCGGTCTACGAAAAGATGAGCAACCGGCTGCCGAAGTTCGGAAAACGGGACTTTTACGGTTAAACAGTAAGAAGTAGCTAGCTACCCATATTTCGCATTAACAAATCTGTATTCGATGGTGCGATCTGTCATATCTGACCGTCAACATAGAGTAATTTCGCCCATTTGAGCAGAACGTTTCTCTAGCACGGTAATCAACGGATGCTTCAGATGCAATCATAGTTTGAAGCCGGTCGATGTCCTGTCGACGAGCGCGAAGAACCTGGGCGGGATAGCCCTGATCAAGCCTGTGCTTGATAGCATCGGCCTCAATGAGATAGTTGACAGGTACGCGCCCATGGAGCGCAAGCGGGGCATCTCTCACGGTGACGCTATTGAGGTCATGGTGATGAACAGGCTCACTTCTCCGACACCCCTCTTCAGGGTTGAGGACTGGGCCAGCGAATATGCGCTGGAGGAGGCCTGCGGCATATCTCCCGGGGAGGTAAATGACGACAGGCTTGCGAGAGCGCTTGACGCGGTCTTCCTGAAGATAGAGGAGATAGAGGCGGATGTCTCCATCAGAATCATGTCGGAGTACGACATCAAGCCGGAGCTGGTTCATTTCGACTTTACGAGCATATACTTCGAGGGTGCCTATGACGAATCCGATGTGCTCAGGCTCGGATACAGCAGGGATCAGAAGCCCGACAAGAAGCAGGTCAACCTCGGCATAGACGTCGATGCAGGCGAGGGCATGCCCCTCTTCCACACGTCCTATGACGGGAACGTGCCGGACCCGAGGATGGCGACGGAGAACCTCAGGAAGGTCAAGGAGAGGCTCAAGCCTGACAGGCTGATAATGGTCGGAGACAGGAGCGCCGTAGACGGCGAGGTCGCCCTAATGCTCGTGGATTACGGCCTTGACTTCATCGGAGCGGTCAAGATGACGCAGAGAATGAAGGATCTCACCGCCTCGATCCCTGACGAGAAGTTCACACCCCTGAATGTGGAGGGCGTGAGGGAGAGAATGAGCGGCTACCGCGCCGCGGAGATGTCCGTGGAGTTCTCCCACGACGGAAGGAAACTGGAGACCAGAGGAATCGTCGTGTTGAGTGAGAGGAAAAGCGAGCTTGACAGGAAGAGAAGGGACGAAGCCGTCGCATGGATAGAGTCCAAGCTCAGAGAGATAATGTCCAAGCTGAACGGGAGGAAGTGGAAGGAGCCCGATTTCATCAGGAAGAAGATCAATTCAATTCTGAAGAAGAAACAGAGCTACGCGCATCTCTTCAGGACAGAGGTAGGAGAGGATCACGGAAGGGTCTCGTTCACCTACGGCATCAACGGAGAGCTCATGAACAGGGAGTCTCGCCTTGATGGCAAGTACGTCCTCGCAACCACCGTCAAGGGGTGGAGCGCGGAGAAAGTGGTCGAAGCGTACAGATCGAGATACCTCGCCGAGTCAAGGATAAGGAACCTGAAGAACGATATAGCCGTCAGGCCGATATTCCTCCACGACGACAGGAGGATAAGGGCATTGGTGTTCATCAGCATCCTCGCACTCATGCTATACACGCTGATCGAAATCATCGCAAGGAGGAGGGGGCTGAGGAGCGTCTGGGGAAACAAGATGACGCCCATCACAACCAATCAGCTACTTCTCATCTTCACCAGAATAAACGTGATAGAGCACATGCTGAAAGACCGGAGCAGAGTCAGATTTTTGCAGACCCTCAACCCCATACAGCTAGAGATACTCAAGAGGCTGAAGTTCCCGATGCCCGAAACTTACGTGACACTGTAGGCTGATATGGCCCACCCACACAGGATTGATGACCAGTCAAGCACATGCGAGATGCCACAGCAATAACCAATAGAATGCGCGGACACTCATCTCATTAAGACACAAGTCAACCACGCTCCGAGAAGACCGACTGGACGCATATAATTCTCGCTAATGCGAAATATGGGTAGCTAAGGTTCCTTTTCCGACGCTTCTTCCAGCTCGTTCAGCTTAGCTTGATTGACCCCGACATGAATCCTGATCGGTGAGTCAGGTGCAACAGCGATAACTGCGTTGCCTACTATTGCGAGGCCGAAGTTTCTGTCTCTGACTAGGGATAGGTATTCTCTGGCTTCTTTCAGGGTTAAGATGTCGCTGAGCTTGCCTCGACGCTCTTCTAGGCTGAGGATGTGGATGCCCGCGGACTCCTTCAGTATCTTCCGCTCAGCTTCCTGCCGCTGAACTGGGAGTGTTGATATTAGGTTCAGCCGGGTGTATATTTCAGGTGGAGTGAGCTGCTGCTTCGTCTCTACAGCTAGGTTGGACATTTGTATGAGCAGGGAGGATCTGCAGGCTGGGCATCTCTTCGGCATCTTAGTAGCCTTCTCAGCTATGTGTGTGTATCCGCATCGCTCGCATTTCCAGCCTTGCATGTGCTAGTTGAGGATCTTCAAAGTTAAAAAGAACGCTCTCCAAAAGATAGAGAGCGGGTTCGAGCAGTTTGGGTGTTGATTTACGGGGTATTGTGAAACCGTTTAAGATTTCGCTGGAGCAGCTTGGAGGCCGGACTATCGCGGTTGACGCGCCCAACGCGCTCTACCAGTTCCTCTCGATTATTCGCGGTGAGCGCGGCGAGTACTTGATGGATCATGAGGGGCGGGTGACGAGTCACTTGAGCGGCTTATTCTACCGGAATGTGAATCTGCTTGAGCTCGGGATACGGCCGATCTATGTTTTCGACGGTAAGCCTCCTGTCCTGAAGACTATGGAGATTGAGAGGCGGCGAACCGTGAAGAAGGAGGCTGAGAAGCTCTACAACGCCGCTCTCGCCCGCGGCGACTATGTGGAAGCCCGGAAGCAGGCTCAGGCTACAGTTTACCTGAAAGATCAGATGGTTGATGACGCTAAACGGATCCTTGACGCTATGGGTATTCCGTGGATAGTGGCGGTCTCTGAAGGCGAAGCCACCGCAGCCCACTTGACCCGTATCGGTGTAGCGAGTGATGTGGCTAGCCAAGATTTTGACGCGCTTCTCTTCGGCGCAGCGAGGCTGGTTAGGAACGTTACGATTTCAGGGAAGCGGAAGCTTCCAGGTAGGGGTGTTCACATCAATGTGGAGCCTGAGGAGATTGAGTTGAAGCGAGTTTTAGATAATCTCGGCGTGACAGGGGAGCAGCTTGTGGACATAGGGATACTGGTTGGAACTGATTTCAACCTTGACGGTTTCACTAAAATCGGTCCCGTTACAGCGTTGAAGCTGATAAAGAAGCACGGCAGGCTTGAGAATATTGATAAGATTAAGGATGAGCTGAAGACTGTTAGCTATAACGAGATTCGTGAAATCTTTCTTAAGCCTCAGGTGTCGGAGCCGAAGACGCCGCTTGAGTGGCGGCGGCCTGATCGAAACAAGGTGATCTCGTTCCTCTGCGGTGAACGGGACTTCTCAGAGGAGAGGGTCACGAAGGCGTTGGAGCGGCTTGACAAGGTCGAGCATCAGCGATCTGAAAGTCTCGAGAAGTGGTTCGGATAAGTAAATGAGTGGTAGCGACGACGAGAGTAGTGTCCCGAGTCTAGATCGGCAGATCGGGATCGAGAGTTACTCTACCAAGTTTAAAGGCGTCGGAGGCAGGATTCGGAGATCCCGCAGTGATTTCTTGGTGGAGGAGGTTCTTGACAGCGGGACGAGGTCTAAGATATCTGAGAAGCCGAGTCAGTCGAATCGTTACCCTGTTTACCGGTTGATGAAGGAGGGTGTTGACACGCTGCATGCGTTGCAGCAGGTGGAGAAACGGCTTGGGTGGCAGGCTACGTATCTCGGTTTGAAGGATGCTGATGCTAAGACTGTTCAGTACATTTCGCCTAAGGGGCTGAGGGGTGGTGATGCTCCGGTAAGTGTTGAGGTTTCGGCTAAGGTTTCTTTGAAGCTTGAGGGTTATCTTGACGGGTTGTTGACTAGGCGGAGCTTAGCTGGGAACAGGTTCACTATTCGAGTTGTTGATGTTCAATGCGGCTCCAAGGTTGTTGAGGCTGCTGGTGGAGAGCTGAAGCGGGCTGTTGAGGAGTTGGTTGTTCCGAACTTTTTCGGTTACCAGCGGTTCGGGGCTAAGAGGCCTGTTAACCATTTGGTCGGGCGGGAGCTGCTTCGGGGAAGATTTGAGGAGGCGGTGATGACCTTCTTGACATATCCGTCGATAGGTGAGGATGCGGAGACTCTGGAGTTGAGGGAGGGGATGCAGAACCCTGCGCGTTACCCGTCTCTTCTAGAGCATGTTGACAGGAGGATGGATATTGAGAGGCGGATGATGGAGGTGTTGATCAGTCATCCGGGTGACTGGATCAGGGTGTTGAGATCTGTTCCGCTTACGGTGAGAAGGCTCTTCATCAACTCGTACCAGGCCTTTCTCTTCAACAAGGTGGTGTCGGAGGCGTTGAAGGAAGAAGGGGTTGCTTTGACTGAGGCTGATGAGGATAATGATGTTTACGGCGTAATCGGCTCAGATGAGAAGAGTTCCTCAGGGATTCGGAGGGGACGTAAAAATTTGGTTGAGAAGCCGGGTGAAAAGGTTCTGCCGCTGATTCAGATGGTTGGATACGCTTACCGCGCTGGTGGAGGCCGCTTCGATCGCATCACTCAAAAAGTTCTCGTGGAGGAAGATGTGACCCCCAGAATGTTCTACATCAAAGAGATGCCTGAGCTAAGCATGGAGGGAGGCTTCAGGACTCCATCACTTCTCGTCGATGATCTTGAAGTGAAAACTGAGCCTGAGGAGTCAGCCTGCCTTTTACGGTTCAATTTAGCAAAAGGCTCCTACGCAACAGTTTTACTCCGTGAGCTAATGAAACCGTCTGATCCAGTATCAGCAGGCTTCTGACCTAACCAAACCTAGGTTAGGCTATTCTAACGGGGTAGAAAATGGGTTTAGCCTGCGGGTTAGTTAGTTGGTTAGTTTAGTGGACAGCTAGTACGCCGACGTTTTTGTCGCTGATTACTGATGGGTGGTGTGTGTCGATGAGTATTACTTCGTACCAGGCGTTTTTGCCGTCCTCGAAGAGGTAGTATGAGTTCAGTGCCTTGAGGTTGGGGAATTTGTCGGTTGCCCTTCGCTCAGAGGTCTGCTGCATGTTAACATCAGCCTTCATTCGTGTTAGACCAGCGTGTTTTGGTCTTCGTCCTTTGTCCGGCTTTACTCTGCGCATGCCGCCGCGGCCGACTTTGACTCGGACGACTATGAATCCGGGTTTTGCTTTGTAGCCTAGGCGTCTTGCTCGGTCTAGGCGTGAGGGTCTTTCTAGTCTCTCGATTGTTGGTTTTTGTCTTAGGGTGATGCCTAAGCTCTTGAGCCGTTCGCCTCGCTCTTTGATTATCCGTCGCCATATGCTGTTGTTTGCTCGGTACATTTCCGGACACCGCGTATGATTTTGATCTCTTCTTAAAGCTTACCCACGTGTGTTGTCTTAAAGTGTTCGATGATTTTTTCGGCGATGCCTGTTGCAGCGATTTCTTGGGCTTCTACGGTCTGGGCGCCGATGTGCGGTGTGCAGACTACGTTGGGGTGGCAGGTGAGTTCGCTTTTGCCTGGTGGCTCAACTTCGAAGACGTCTAGGGCGGCTCCTTGAAGTAGTCCTGTGTTGAGGGCGTTTATCAGGGCCTTTTCGTCGATTACTGCGCCTCTGGAGGCGTTGATGAGGTAGGAGCCTTTCTTCATCTTGGATATCCTCTCTTTGTTGATGAAGTGTTTAGTGGTGGGTGTAAGCGGGACGTGTATGGTAACGAAATCGGATTCGCTGAGCAGGGTATCGACATCTCGGAAGCGTAGGTTGAACTGTTTAACGACTTCGTTTGGGATGTTGATTATGTCGTAGTATAGGACTTCCATGCCTAAGGCGTCGGCGAGCTCAGCTACTCGTCTGCCGATTCGTCCCATGCCTACTACTCCGATGGTTTTTCCTCTAACCTCTTTGCCTAGTAGTCCGCCTTTAGGCCATTCGCCTCTTTTTACGCCGGCATCACCTAAGCATATTCCTCTGGACAGGCTTAGTATGAGACCGATGACCAGTTCACTTACGGCGTTGGTAAGTGCGTCTGGGGTGTTGTAAACCTTGATTTTGGACGCCCCGGCGGCTTTTTGATCAACATTGTCAAGCCCGGCGCCTGCTCGGCCGATTACCTTCAGCCGTTTTCCTGCTGATATGATGTCGCTGGTGATTTTGGTTCTGCTTCTGACTATTACTGCTTCATAGTCAGGGATGGTTTTTACCAGCTCTTCGGCTGTGATTTTCGGGTTGTAGGTGACATCGAATCCGGCGTCGCATAGCATCTTTACGCCTTTTTCGGAGACGGTGTCACAGATAAGGACTCGAATCTTGGGCACCTTTCTGACCGCCTTAACTTTGGTTTTTAGCTATCTATAACACTTGCGACTCGACCAGATAGGGTTTTCCCTGTTGAGTGGTAGCTAGGTTAGTGTGCGCTGATGTCGCTTGAGTGTCCTGGGAAGACGCTGGCTTTGCTGTCAACATAGTTTTTGGCGTAGTTTACCGCTACTGCGGCTTGTCCCCAGCCGGTTACGATGAGGTTTAGTTTCGCTACGTCTGTTGGTTGAGCTATGTCTCCGATGGCGTAGACGCCTTTTAGGTTTGACTCCATTTTGTGGTTCACTAGGATTGCGCGGTTCTCGATGTTCAGTCCCCAAGCCTTCATGTTTTCTACGAAGGCTTTGAAGCCTATGAATATGAGTATTGTATCTATGTTGAGGGTTTCCTTCTCCTGAGTTCTGTTGTCTTGGATTACGGCTTGTTTTACGCCGTGTTCGTCTCCTAGTATTTCCTTAAGCTCCTTGAACAGCTTGACTCTGATTGTGGAGGTGAGGAGGTTTGATACGCTGCTTTCATGGGCTCTGAAGGTGTCTCGTCTATGGATCAGGGTGACGTTTTTTGCGAAGTGCTCTAGGTGGAGCGCCCAGTCGACGGCGGTGTCTCCGCCTCCGACGATAAGCACGTTTTTGTCTCTCAACTCAGCTTCGTTTTGAATAGAGTAGTAGACTCCGTGTCCCTCAAACTCCTTTTCACCGGGGACGCCTAGTCTCTCAGGTGAGAAGGCGCCTATGCCGGCTGCTATGATAACTGTTCTAGTGTAATGGGTGTTACCGTTATCTGAGGTTAGCTTGATGGTGTTATTGGGGAGAAGCTCCAGATTGATGATTCTTTCGCTGTATACTACGGTGGGCTGGAACCTCATTGCCTGCTCCCTCAAGTTGTTAACTAGCTCTGTGGCCTTGATTCTTGGGTGTCCGGGGGTGTCGTAGACGAACTTCTCAGGGTAGAGAACCGCGGCTTGGCCGCCGGGTTGAGGCAGTGTCTCTATGAGCTTAGTCTTCATGCGCCTCATGCCGGCGTAGAAGGTTGCGAAGAGCCCCGTTGGACCTGCGCCTATAATTGTGATGTCGAATACGTCCTGCTTCCCGCTTTCTTCGCTCATATGGTAAGAGAAGGCGTGTGGACGGTAAAAAGGATTCATTTAATCCTTAAATGTTTAGAAGAGAATCTCCTATTGGAAAATATGCCGTATATTGAGGACTTTATGACGAAGGAGGCTGTTTCTACTGATGCTGGAGATTCCTGCTTGGAAGCGGCTAAGCTGATGGTGAGGATGAATATTGGAGCTATTGTGGTAAGTGAGGGAGATAGACCGGTCGGGATTGTGACTGAGAGGGATTTTCTGAACAAGGTCACGGCGAGCGGGAAGGATCCGTCTAAAATTGCGCTCCGAGAAATTATGTCAAGTCCTCCTGTGACTATCAGCCCGAAGGCTACTGTGAGAGACGCTGCGAGAATGATGATTGAGAAAGGTGTCCGCAGACTCGTAGTAGTAGAGAATGACAAGCTAGTGGGAATTGTGTCTATCAGAGACATCACTCGGATCCTAGTTGGATCTATGGCCGCTTGGAAGGAAGCAAGGGTCACCTTAGAGTAAAAACCGCAACTGCAGCAAAACATCAGCTTACCGTGGCTGGCTTGTAGGTTAGGCTAGGCTAGAGAGGGGTTTGTAGATATCAGTTCTGGGAGTTCGTGGACGGTTTCTAGCTGCCAGTCCACCCATTGTGTTTCTTCAGGTTTGCTTACGTTGCCGATTAGGACTGTTTTCATACCTACCAGTTTTGCAGGTTTCAGTTCATGGTAGACTCGGTCTCCCACGTATAGTGCTTCGTCGGGTTTGCAGCCGAGGAGGTTCGCGGTGTACCTGAACGGTTGTAAGCTGGGTTTCGGATCCACTTCGCTGCTGGTGATGACTGCGTCGAATATCTCAGATGGGCATTTAACGGCAGTGAGAACCTTTTCGATAAGGAAGCGGCCTGAGTTAGTTAGCAGGGCGACTCTGAGGTTCCTGCTTCGAAGCGTTGAGATTAGGGGTTCGATGCGGAGATCTTCGTCGAGAAGATAAGCCATATCCATTTGTTCGGCGACTTTGCGGTAGAATTCGTCTGAGTCAATGTTGAGGCTGAGCAGAGCCTTTGTGAGGCTGAGGCTCTTCCGTTTCACCTCAGTGATCTTGCGGTCAGCATCTGGTATGGTGCAGCCGAACTGTTCAGCCAAGATTTGGAGAGCCAATTCGTCGAAGCGGGCGTAATATCGTTTAGAGGTGTTTAGTGTACCGTCAAAGTCCAGAATTACTGACCGCAACATATAGGACAGGCGTTCAACCGGATTGCTATATCGCTTTCGCATCCATGTTGAGCTTGTCTGTCTGTCTTGATAGGGTGTTTGTGGAGCTTATTTTTTATAGGCTGTGCACGTCGATTTGTGGTATGATGGTTGGTATCATCGGGAAGCCGAATGTAGGCAAATCTACCTTCTTCAATGCGGCGACGTTGCTGAATGTCCCGATGGCGAATTACCCGTTTACTACGGTGGAGCCGAATTTCGGTGTAGCTTATCTTACTACTGAGTGTGCCTGTAAAAGTTTGGGGGTTGAGGATAACCCGGTTAATTCGCGCTGCGTTGATCATACTCGTTTGATTCCTGTGAAGGTTGTTGATGTGGCTGGTCTCGTTAAGGGTGCTGCTGAGGGTCGAGGTTTAGGGAACAAGTTTCTTGATAATATTCGGCAGGCTGACGCTTTGATTCAGGTGGTTGACGCGGCTGGCGCGACTGACGAGGAGGGTATTGCAGCTGCTGAGGGTAGCCAGAACCCTCTCAGCGACATTGAGTTTGTTGAGCGGGAGTTTGATATCTGGCTTCAGCAGCTTCTTCTCAAGGATTGGCAGAAGATCGCGAGGACAGCTGAGTCCGGCGGCGGCAAAACAATCGATATTTTGGGCGAGCGGCTTAGCGGTTTAGGGATAGCTGAGAGGCATATTCACGCGGCTGCTGAGAAGGCTGGGTTGAAGCTTGATGTGCCGACAGGTTGGAGCAACGATGATCTGCTGAGGTTCTCCACTGTTCTCAGGGAGGAGTCTAAGCCTTCGGTTATTGCGGCGAATAAGGCTGATAGGCCGTCGGCTAAGGAGAATGTTGAGCGGATTAAGGCGGCTGGGCGACTCACTATACCGTGTGCGGCTGAGGCGGAGCTTCTTCTCCGCAGGGCTGCTGAAAAGAAGCTGATACGTTACACTCCCGGCGCCTCTGACTTTGAGGTTCTGGATAAGGAGCATCTTAACCCGGTGCAGCTTAAAGCGTTGGAGATGGTGCGCGAAAAGGTGTTGAAGATCTGGGGTTCAACAGGGGTGCAGCAGGCGATAAACTCCGCGTACCTTGATCTTCTGCAGGGCATCGTGGTTTACCCAGTTGAGGATGAGAGCAAATTCTCTGACAAGAAAGGTAACGTGCTGCCTGACGCCTACATTTTGAAGAAAGGCTCCACCGCAAAAGATCTAGCCTACACCATCCACAGCGATCTAGGTGAGACATTCCTCTACGGAGTAGACGCTAAACGTGGAATGAGGCTCGGTGCCGATCACCCCTTGAAGAACGGGGACGTTGTTAAGATCGTGTCCTCTGCAAAGAGAGGATAGATAGCAGGCTGGTTAGTTAGTTAGTTAGCTTCTTGTTTTGAATCGTGTGTAGTAGTAGACGCTGACTACTGAGCCGATCATCAGGGTTAGGAAGTAGGGTGCGAAGGGTTCTGCGGCTGATGGTTTGGTGTAGGTTTTGCTGTTGATCTGGAAGGTTTCGTGGAGTTGTCCGATGTTGGTTTTCATTGTGATGTTGTAGCTGTGGTCTGTTGGTTTCAGGTCTTCGGGGTGTGTGTCGGTTTTGAGGATGGCGAAGCCGCCTGGTGGGATTGTTCTGCCGAAGTAGAAGTCTCCTTCTCTGTCGAAGATGTAGCCTTCGATCATTGGAGCATGCGTTATGTCGTTGATGAGGACGTCTCGGATATTGAATGGGATGTTGCCTAGGTTTCTGACTGTTATTGTTGCGGTGTCGTTTATTTTCAGGCGGTGTTCGAAGCGGAGAGATTCAACTTGAGCGTCCGGGTGGGGTTCAACTGGTTTTATTCGGTCGACGGCGGTTTGGTTTTTTTGGTGGTCGTGCGCTTTGACTTGGCCGCCGTATACGTTGGCCATTGCTGCGCTGAATAGGAGGATGGAGAGGAGAAGTAGGGTGTGCGCTATTAGTCTGGTGCGCATTATATTACATCCTCGTCGGATTCAGTGTTAGCACTGAGTATTATGATCAATCAAGTTGCAGTTAAGCGTTTGTATCAAACTTTGATAGGACTTGACGCGGTTTATGCGTAAATCTGAGGCGGGAGCAGGTAGTGAGAACTGTTAGTTAACTGTCTATGCGGTGTAGTATACTTTTTCGCGGGTGTCTTTCAGCGAGGATTTGCGTTTCACTAAGCCTCTTTCTAGGAGTATTGAGAGGGCGAGGCTGGCTGTTCGATCAGGTAGCATTGTTTTCTCTAGGATTTCTTTGCGGCTAAGGGGTCCTTCGTACTCTAGGGTTTTCAGCATTAGTTTGGCGCTGGGCGGCATGCTTAGGAGGTCTCGGGAGACGAGGACCTTCTTTGCCATTCTTTCTGCGGTGGGTGAGGGTTTGGGGAGCCTGATGAGTTTGGCGGGGTTGGGTGACTGGTGGATTTCTACTGTCTCGTTGATTTTTGAGCGGTAGAGTCCGTCGATTATTACTTCGCAGTGCATTCGGCTGGCGAGGTTCTCTATTCTGATGACCGCGTCGTCGGGTACGATGAGGGGGCGTCTGGTGTTGTCGAGCGAGTTGACTGAGACGATGGCAAGCACGTTAGCTTGGGTTAGTATCATTGGGCCTCCTGCGGACATTGCGTAGGCTGTGGAGCCTGTTGGGGTGGAGATTATGACGCCGTCGCTGCTGTCAGTCCAGATTTCTTCGCCGTTAACCTTCAAGGTGTATTCTAGTAGGGTGGCTGAGCGGTGTGAGAAGATAGCTGCTTCGTTGACCGCTGGTGGAACCGTGTCTCCGTCAGTTTTCACCGAGAGTGTTTTGGCTTCTTCGATGGTGAATTTGCCTTTCGTGATCTGCTTGATGGCTGGGCGGAGCTGCGATAACCCGACTTCGGTGAGGAAGCTTTCACCGTCGGTTTCGTTGACGCCTAATACAGGGATGCCTAAATCGACTGCTTGATGGAGAGTTCTCAGGACGTCGCTGTCTTCACCTAGAGTAATGACGAATTTGCCCCATTCAGCGTCTGACGCTGAGAGTGTTTCGGCTACGCTGTACTTGATGCTAGACTCTTTCAGAATCTCCAATATCTGGTTAAAGGCCTGTTCAGACCGTCGAGTCGTCATCACCAGAATATTCATTGTCTAGCCTACCGCGCAATATTTGCCTAGAAAGCAGTCATATGTAACATTTCTGTTCAGAATCCAAAATCCGTAGGTTACTATTCAATGGATAGTTGGTAGATAGATGGATGCTTGCAATGCTTCGAGGAGCACGCACGCCTGCTGCCGACTAGGGGTGAGGGTATATATTCTCTTGAAAGCAACATAAGAATCCAATTGTTATTCTAAAGGATCTGCTTGGACTGAAGCTATGGGCTTGCAACGCTTGTTGAAAGCATTGATTCTGGTTGCAAGATTATCCCCCAATGATTTCTTCTAATTTTATGTTAAGATTGCTAGTAGCGCTGTCAGGAGTTGCAGAGCCTGTATTGTAGACTGGCTTGTTGTTAATAGATTGGCTGTAGTGTTGGTACGGGTTTGGTTAAGGTAAGTGCTTGGAGGTTGGGTGTTACTTGGGGGTGGTTGTTTTATTTGTATTCTGTGTCTATTGGGGTGAAGGTGATTTGGTCGCCGAGTTTTAGGTTTAGGTCTTGGCTTGTTACGATTTTGTCGTTTGTTGCGAATATGTGGATTATGGCTTGCTCTGGGGCTCTTAGTACTTTGCAGGGTGCGTAGCCGACTATTTTTCCGACTTCTTTGTTGGCTACGGAGACTTTGTCGCCTGTTCTGATTAGTCCTGCGTCCTTAACTTCGAAGTGGCCTAGGATGACGTAGTTTGTTATGAGTCCATCTGGTTTTGCGTCTTTTTCGTCGGTGATGAAGATTTCGTATATTTCTCCTTTGTATAGGGCGCGTGGAACTACGCCTATTAGTCTGGTGCCTTCCTTCTTCTTTGATTTCACGTTGTAGTATATGTTCAGCATTTCTCCGGTTACGGGTCTACGCATGTTGCGCTGAATGGCTGGTGATGAATAAAACTATTTTTCACTGGTTCGTGTGTTAGGATAATCTCCACCTGTTGTTCCTCGCAGTATTCTCATTCAGCTCTGATAAATAATAATTGAGAAATGTTAAAAGTTGTTCATCAATATTTTTGATACTAACATATTATCTGAAAAGTCTTAAATATGCGATGAGTAGGTTTGTAAATTATGTCCTTTTCGACATATTCACCTTTGTCTGGTGCAGAGTGGAGGAGCGGGAGTAATGATCTTCACCACACAGGTTTTTCTCCCCAAACTCGGATCAATCAGCTTAATGTGAATAGTCTTCAGATTAAATGGGTATACCAAGTCCCTGAGAACCCCTACCTAGATGCTAAACTAAGATCTGCGAAGGGGGTTCAAACATCGCCTTTGGTTATAGGCGGAATCGTGTTCTTTGCTACTAACTATAACAGAATGATTGCGTTGGATGCCCGTACAGGTGAAGAGATGTGGTTCCACCAAGTAGATCTTGAAGCGTCCAAAACTAAGCCGTGGTGTTCAGGATCTGCGAGGCAGCACAACATAGTGTTCTATCGTGAAGCAATCTATATGCTTGCATCGGACTGCACAATCTACGCCTTCGACCCCCGAACCGGAGCCGTGAAGTCAACTATTCCCGAAACCTGTAAGGATATTCCGGGAAACCAAGGCAGATATCTTGCAGAGGCGGCGCCTTCATTCTACGGCGACATAGCGTTGGTCGGGGCGGGTGGGGGTGGTTGGTGGAATGGAAGAGGGTACGTGGCGGCCTATAGTTTGAAGAGCCATGAGCTGCTTTGGAGATGGTTCTCTTCACCGCCCGCGGGAGGCGATCCTGATTGGGATAGAGATGCTCATAAGGGAAACATCAAGCCGTATTCCGGTGACTGGGGTAGCATCGGGCCTTGGGGAGGCGGGGTAGTCTGGGCCAGAGGCATCGTTGATGAGGAGACAGGAATATTCTATGCCCTGACAAGTAATTCCTGCGTAGGACCGTTCGATGCATCTCATAGGCCTGGACCACACTTGTACTCAGGTTCGGTGGTGGCGCTCGACGCGCGGTCAGGAGAGATGCTATGGTACTATCAGGTTACACCTCACGACCTCAATGGACATCAGCCTGGTTGGAGCCCACTTCTAGCTACCGCTAACATCTCGAGTGCGGCGAGAAAGGTCATAATCGCCGCAAGCAAAGGGGGGTACATTTACGTTCTTGATTCGAGAACCGGTAGCCTAGTTTACGAGCCTGTTAAGATAGGGCCTCCGACGTTGAATGCCCCTAACACTAACGCTGGTAATGAAGCGAATTATCTGCTGTCACAGAAGGACATATGCGGCAAAATATACTGCCCGGCTGAACAGGGTGGGATAGCTGCGAGCAACGCCTTCGCCTACAACACCATCTACACCACCTTCCAGCGATGCGGGAGCCGCTACAAGATAGGTACTGCTGTGGAGGGAGGCAGAGAGACGGATTATTACGATCTAGACTTCTTCGTGCCCACGGAAGAGCTGCCTGAAGGCTGGGATAACACCTCGACGCTCTACGCGATAGACGCGTCGAACGGCAAAGTGAAGTGGACATTCAACATGCCTGCTAGATATCAGAGCGCAAGCTTAGCTGTAAGCGGAGGAGTAGTGTATGCGGTAGATCGCGCAGGTACTCTTTACGCCATTGACGCGCATAACGGCTACCCGTTAAAACGCATCAAGCTCGGCGGAGTAGGTCAGGCAGGAGTCTCGATAGGAGCTAACTCACGGGGAGAAATGATGCTGTTTGTTCCAGTAGGAAACATAGTGGCGGCATTAGGTCTCCCTGAAAATGGCCGATAAAAGCAACGGTTGAGCGAGTGCAAATATTGTAGTGTTTAATTTTTGGTGCTCCCCCTTTGACTGTTGATACCTTTGAGATTTTAGTCCGATTTAGTCTGGATAGACTCTTCAAGGAGCTTCGCTGATGGCTTGTACAGTGTCTTCGGCCTACTGATTGTGCCCTGCAGTATCTCTTCCTTGGTCAGGAGGGACTGTGCTTCGAGATGTTGAAGATGAACCATCACGGTCGATCTCGCCAAGCCGGTCTTCTCCACCACCCAGCCTCACCAGACTACGAGGTGAGGGCTGACCATCCTGACAGAGCAACTCCGCTATCCTCTTGCAACACGCATCCATACCAGATGGACTAAATCAGACTAAATCATATCTTTGCAGGGAGTCTTGCAATCGTCCGAGTTATCAACTGTCAAAGGGGGGAGCACC
>JACPRH010000004.1 GCA_016190055.1 Nitrososphaerota archaeon
CTGAGAAGAATAGATGACCTAGGCTACCCGGTAATCTTTGTCAGCGGCCGCTCCGCTTGGGAACTCTACATGTTAGCCGCATACATCGGCACCACCCTGCTTTCAGTGGGTGAGAACGGCGGAGTCATCTCAACCTCGCCTTCAGACATTAGGCTGCTTGGCGACAACTCCTACGGCCTGATGGCCTATGACTACCTATCCAAGCGAATCAAGGATGTTGAGATTAAACCTACGATGCCCCGGTTCACAGAAGTCGTGTTGAAACGAAGCTTCGACCTCGACGAAGGAAGAAAAATACTGGATGCGAGCAGTCTACCCGTCAAGCTGGTGGACAGCACCTTCGCCTACCACATCACCAACAGAGACGTAAGCAAAGGAAACGGGTTAAAAATCGCGTTACAGCAACTCGGCATCAAACCGTCGGAGACAGTAGCCATCGGCGACAGCGACACAGACATATCAATGTTCGAAACCTGCGGACACAGCATCGCCGTGGGAAACGCAACTGAAGGCGCCCTGAAACATGCTAAATACAAAGTCAACAGTCACCTCGGCGCAGGACTAATAGAGGCGGTGCAGCTGGCCTTTCAAAAACTGATTGGAAGCAACATCGAGGATCTGGTGAAAAAGAAAAAATGAGTTACCGTGAGCTCAAATCACAGGTGAAACAGTGCGTAGAAGCCGCATTAGATGCGAACGGCTTCCCCACCATCAAGTTCGAGCCTGTTTCGCCGCCTAGACCTGAGTTCGGAGATCTCTCAGTAGCAGTCGCCCTCAACTTAGCAGGCCGGCTGAAGATGAAGCCTCTAGATGTGGCTGAACACATCGTATCTAAGATAGTGATACCTGAAGGCTCATTGATACAGAAGTGCTGGGTCCACCCACCCGGATACGTTAACTTCAGCAGCATCTACCCTCAATATGCCAAGCAGACTATCCTCAACACGCTGCGCGAAGGAGCCATCTACGGCCGCGTAAACATAGGTGGCGGAGCAAGAATAGGGATTGAGCATACCAGCGTCAATCCAAATAAGGCTCTCCACTATGGTCACCTCCGTAACGTGGTGCTGGGCGACTCAATACGTCGAATACTCTCGTACGCAGGGTATGAAGCGCAGACCCTGAACTACATAGACGATTCAGGACTGCAGGTCGCCGATCTGATAGTCGGCTTCCGCTACGCCGGCTTCAACCCTGAACCGGAAGGAGCGGAGAAGTACGATCACTACTGCGGAGATGTAGTCTACGTGAAGGTGAACGTGCTGTACGAAACCCGGAAAGACTTGGCTGCGGCTCAGAAACAGGTGCTTCGGGAAATGGAGGATCATACAAGCGACACCGCGCGGCTAGCCTCGAAAATAACGCTGCGCATCCTAGCAGAGCAGCTGAAAACCTGCTGGCGGATCGGCGCCCGCTACGATCTCCTAAACTTTGAGTCACACATTCTTCAGACACGAATGTGGAACGATGTTTTTGAACAGCTGAAAAACCGGGGGCTGGTAGAGTTCGCTAACGAAGGTAAGTACGTAGGGTGCTGGATAGTTCGAGTAGAAGGCGAGTATGAGGGTGAGGAGAAGGTCATTGTACGAAGCGACGGCACCGCCACCTACATCGCGAAGGATATTCCTTATGCAGCTTGGAAACTTGGGCTCATCCCCGACCGGTTCGGATACCGGGTCTTTACTGAACAGCCAGATAGAAGCAGGCTGTGGAGCACCACGGTAGGACAAGGCGAATCAAATCCCCCCGTGTTCGCACCTTACTCTAAAGCAATCACCGTCATAGATGTGAGACAGGGACGCCTGCAGCGAATCATCGGGAGAATACTCTCCGACCTAGCAGGCGATGCGCAGGTCAACCGGTACATCCATCTAGACTACGAAATCGTTTCTCTCAGCGGCAAAACAGTTGAAGAGCTCGGTCTAGGCGCCGGCGACAAACAGACAGTAAGCATGTCAGGCCGACGAGGCATCTACGTTAATGCAGACGACGTGCTCGACGCAGTGCACAGAAAAGCCTACGCGGAGACCAAGAAAAGAAACCCTGACGAAGACGACGCTTGGCTCCATGGAACGGCTGAAAAGATAGCGGTAGCCGCAATCCGGTTCGAGCTGTTAAAGCAGGATCTGGACAAGACCATCGTGTTCGATCTTGAACGAGCCTTGGATCTCGAAGGTGAAACCGGCCCCTATCTACAATACGCATACGCTAGGGCTGCGAGAATCATAGAGAAGGCTGGAAGCATATCATCAGTTGACTCAGCGGATTTTTCAAAACTAACCGACCCATCTGAAGTGGCGCTTGTCAAGGAGATATCAAAATTCGATGTAGTGGTTGAGGATGCTGTCACGAACTTGGCCCCGAAGGTCATAGCTAGATACCTCTACAACACGGTCTCCCTCTTCAACACCTTCTACGAGAGGATGCCTGTGCTTAAGGAGCAGGACGAAACCCTCAAAGCAGCCCGACTAGCATTAATCAAAGCTTTCCAGACCGTGGTGAAAAACGGGCTGAACCTGCTAGGAATCGAAACGCCAGAAAGAATATGAGTGATTTTCACTCTAACCAGGAGTACAAATCGCAACGAATCTCCGCCAGTCACTCATACGATACTGCCGATATATTCCCTAAAACCGGTAGCTGTTCAAGTAGTATATTCCACAGCTAAATGGTCTTCTGTATGCAAAGGAAAGCTACCGCATGCATGATGATAAATGCGATTATCATGTAACGCTATATTTGGTATAAGTGTAATGGGGCGGCGTGCAAGACACAAGTCTTCGCGGAGCGGCATTTCTGGGCTACTCTCAGCTATCTTCCTCTTCGCAATGCTATTCACTACAGGAGCCTCATACATACTATTCGTAACAGACAGCCAGTTCGACCTTCAAGAATCCGCCAAGTCAGCTCTGCAGCGAGAAACCCAGACACAGAGCGAAAGCATAATCATCGATATCTCGAAGCTTGGTGACGGTGATATCGGGGTCTCAATCACCAATACTGGGACAACACCGATTCAGGTTAAACAAATACTCGTCGTCGATGCTACCAGCAAAATACTGAAGGACATCCGGTCACCAACGCTCCCAATCACACTCAACGTACAGGATAAGACGGTCACACCTATCGACACTAACGTAACTATTCAACAGGAATCCAACTACACTGTTAAGGCCGTTACTGAGCGCGGATCACTCTTTTCGGAAACATATCCGGAAATTCTTCCACGGTATGCGCTTCAAGCCGAATCTAGCGGTGCACTAACCATAGATATGTCCACTTTCAAATATCTCAAACTCACCGGAAACATGCAATCCGGAAACAGTGTAGGCGGATATCCTGCGCAATCTATCCCGAGTGACCAAAGTAATAGCTCGTTGAAGATTGCGTTCAAGATCACGTTCACCAACAGGGATCCTTTGGGTCGAAGTGTTACGCTTTGGCCCGGCTCGACGGTGGTCATATTCAGTTTGACACCTGGCGGAGATAATGCCGAATTAACGACTTTTTACATAGTCGACGGGGTCAACGCCCCGGTGAACGCCCTTCTCAAGTACAATTCCACGAATCCCTATGCCACTATACCTGTTGACACTCCAATGACACTGTACTTCGGGTCACGGAATGCCTTATCAACCACCGGCACCAACATAGACGCCAATGGTCTAACTCCATTCTCAGCGCTCTTCACGCTCACAGGTGTATACGGCGACTCAACTCTCTTTGGACAGACCATACCTTTTCCAGCAGGAACAGTCACCGACTCAACCGCCTCCCTCTCAGCAACATCAGGGAACAGCGAAGCAAGCATAACCGTCACAGCAGGAAACAACCAGTTCATCGCCAGCACTAGAGCTTACATCGGCTGGATGAATTCATCAGGCACAGTGAACATCATAAAGACATTCACTACGAGCAGTCAAGGCGGAATAAGCACCAGCTTCACCGTTCCAACAGCTGCAACAGGCTACTACATCGTCATAGTCAGCGACTACGTCAACTCAGTTCACTTCACGTTTAGGCACAACTAATTGACCACGGTCGGAAAGGCCCTGAGTTAGGGCTCAAGACGGACACGCTGGAAGACTTGCGCTATTTCTGATCTGGATTTCAAATTCATAACGAATATGTCTCAACACAGCGGCAAATTCTCGGTCGAGCTGCATGAGAAAGACAACGCGGCGTCGATTCTCGCGTAGAGGTGTCTCTGGGTTACTCTCAGCTATCTTCCTCTTCGCGATGCTCTTCACCACAGGCGCCGCTTACATATTATTTGTCACTGACAGCCAATTCAAGATGCAAGATACTGCCGAAGCCGCCTTAGACCGCGAGATTCAACGGATGGGTGAGGCCGCCAGAGTCAATACTTCTAAGCTAAGCAGCAACCACCTAGGTGTCTCGATAACAAACATAGGTACCGCACCCATCCAAGTTAAACAGATACTTATTATTGATGGTAGCGGAAGTCTATTGAAAAATATACAACCAACCCCTGCAGTAACGCTAAATCCACTAACTATGACTGCGCCATCTGTCAATACAACGGTCACTGTTCAGGAAGACGCTAACTATACCGTAAAGGTCGTGACGGATAGAGGATCGCTTTTCTCAGCTGTCTACCCCCCTGAAACTTCCAGCAACATGACATCAATAGCCGTATCTGTAGTTTCGTCCGAGATTGCGAAGTCAATCGGCTCAATCGCAATGGACACAACTACGCTCCAATACTCACAAGACAACGGTGTCACGTGGAATCAAGGCTGGAGCGTCCTAGGTGGACAGGCTACTGTCTGGCGCGTGAACGTTACAAACCAGTCGCATCGCGACATCTATCTTGGCAAACAATCCGACTTTTTCTTTCTTAAAATAATCACCGGCGTAGGTGGAGGAGGTTTATCACCGATGGCCTTCTACATTGTAAAAAATCCATCAGGAACCACCTATCCAGAACTTGACTCAAATTTTCTTGCAAACGGTGGAGTAATGGTTCCAGCTAACGGAACCGCCACCAAGACACTCTACCTGAAAATAGATGGCCCCGGTAGTGGCTCAGCACAGTCTCTGGATAGTAATACAAAGTACCTTTCTACTCTTGAGCTTTTCGGGAAGTATGACTCTGTAACCAGTACTGCTTATTATGGTCAAAGTCTCCCATTTGTAGGCGTATTAACCCATTCGTAGACGTCATACCCATTCGTATTACCTTCGCTACTATACATCTGAAGATACTTCGCCACGATAATTATTTATCGGGATTTTTTCGTCTAGGCACATGTGAGCGGTAAAGTCTGTCTGATCACCGGCGGAACCTCTGGAATAGGCGCTGCTGTAGCCAAAATACTGGCGAAGCACGGTGAAAAGGTAATCATTGTGGGGCGCAACTTGGAGAAGAGCATTGAAACTGTCAATCAAATTAAGCAGCAGACTGGAAATCAGAATGTAGATTTCATGCTTGCTGATTTATCGTCTCTATCTCAAGTGCGTCAATTAGCCTTGGATTTCAGGCACATCCACCCGCGGCTTGACGTGCTTGTGAACAATGCGGGCGTAACGATGTTCAGGTATCAAGAGACAGCGGATGGATTCGAGTCTACTTTTGAGGTTAATTACTTGAGCCATTTTCTTTTGACGAATATGCTGCTGGATACGCTTAAAGCTAGTTCTCCGTCAAGAATCATTAATGTTTCATCTGCGGTGCATATAGCCGCAGATATCGATCTAGAGGATCTAAACGGGCGGAAAAAGAAGTATAGCGCATTGAACGCTTATGCTCGGTCTAAGCTCGCTAATCTGCTGTTCACCTATGAGCTTGCAAGGCTGCTAGATGGCTCTGGAGTCACAGTGAATGCTGTTCACCCTGGATTAGTCAAGTCGAATCTGGGTCGAGGCGGCCGCAGCTTTTCAAGCAGAGTTTGGCGAATAGTGAATTCCTTCGGCAGCAGTCCTGAAAAAGGCGCGGCGACCATAGTTTATCTAGCCACCTCACCCGAAGTCGAAAACGTTACAGGAAAATACTTCGCAAATCTAAAACCTATTAGATCCTCAGAAAAGTCATATGATGTGTACACTGCTCGGAAACTGTGGGAAATAAGCGAAAAGATCGTAGAACCAAATACAACTGTCTCCCCTGCTAGCTAAGCATCAACTCCATAAACCGGCCAACTAAGTAATGAACGGCGATTCTCATCTATACATGCACGTGACCATGAGTGTTGGTAAGCTATGGTTCACTGATCAGATATTATGCTGCTTGTAGACTTGAACTGCACAGCGCATCCTTTGCGATCAGCTCGACTGCGTACAGGCACCTCTTTAGCTAAGATGCTTTCCCCCAGCGGGGATGAATTCCCCCACAGTATCTCAAATATTCGAGTCAAATGCGCTATGTATCGCTGATTTCGCGTATAGAGAAACTCCTCACCAGGTAGAACCGTCGGAGCTGAGCCGAAGAGCGCCTCTTTACCATCTACAATGACGGTCCAAGAATAGACTTTATCGCTGCGCCGCCTTGAAACTCGGTTGCTCCACTTCATCTGCTTTAAAATATCCGCATCCTGCTCCGTTACCCCTCCTAGCACGCTTTTCACACTAACTCCTCTATCTACAGCTTTGTTGAAGGTGTCTATAACCTCCAATCTGGCCTTATCCTCGTATCGGCCGCTGTAGTAGATGTAACTGGAGGCTCTTAGAAACATATCTTTCACCCGCTCAACAGCAAGATGGTCGTGAAGAACCTCGAAGCCGTCTCCATCCTGCTTCCAAACATTTTCTGCAGGCCTTAATGTCCCAAACCATTCAAGCAGCTCCCCCTTAGTGTCGCTGAGTGCCGACATCTTTCGAATCGATGGGAGCAGAAGACTCTTCAAAACCTCAGCTGGACACCTAGCACGATACCTTACCGGGTGCGCAATAATTTGATCAGTAATCCTCATATCTTGGAGCTCCTTGAGAACACGGTAGACCTCGGCCTTATGCATCTTGCAGATTTCCCTAATCTGCTTAGCAGACGCCTCCCCTAACACGTAGTTGGCAACATACACTCTAGCTTGAAGCTCAGTGAAGCCGAAATGAACCATCTGACTGAGCCGGATCTCATCAAACTGGTTAACCATACATTTTACACCCCATTGAGACAGACGTATTAATAGTCGTATAGAGGCTGTATTACCAGTATTTATATCTATTTGCAATACACAAAATACGAAAAATGTAGGACCAAGGAGGATGTGTCATCCCCCTTCCGCAGGGAGAGGTAATATCCACTCGAGCTTAAGTGCTTTCACGAGTCTCTCATACCATCTGGGATCTCTTCCACCAGAGTACCTCTCTTCTGGATAGCAGCTGGTC
>JACPRH010000005.1 GCA_016190055.1 Nitrososphaerota archaeon
CACGCTGTCGTATAGGGAGTCTACGATTCTTTCCAATCTTAGATTCAGCGGCAAGAACATATTCACCGACAGCGATATAAAGCAGTACGACGTAGCAAAGCCCAAGAATCTTCTAGATAATCTCATGCGCAAGAGATGGATTCTCAAGATAAGGAAAGGAGTTTACGCGATAGTCCCGTTTGAGGCAGGAGAATCAGGTGCTGCGAACTACACTGTTCACAGTTTTGTCATCGCATCCCTCCTCGTCAAGCCCTATTACATCGGATACTGGAGCGCGCTGAACTACCACGGTTTGACTGACCAGACGCCCCTTGCAGTTTACATCGCGACGACAAAGCCTAGAAACTCACGAAGGATATTGAATACGGAGTTCAGGTTCGTTACTCTGCCTGCCCGAAAAATTTTCGGCACAGAAGAGGTGGAGATCGAGAAGAGAAAAATCAATGTGTCAAATGTTGAGAAAACAATTGTTGATTGTCTTGATCATCCAGAGCACTGCGGCGGCGGAGTGGAAGAAGTCGCCAAAGCCCTCTACTTTTCCAAGGATGATATAGACTTCAAGAAGCTAGCTGCGTACGCTGTAAAACTGGGCAATACCGCGGTACTTAAGAGACTTGGTTATCTTGCAGAGGCAATGGGCTTTGACGACTGGGTTGAGCTGCTTTTGAAGGCTAAACTCGGAGAGGGATATGCCCTGCTGGACCCTACGCTTCCCAAGAAAGGCAGGATAAGGGAGAAGTGGAAACTCATCGTAAACGCATCTGTTGATGCCAAGAGATGGAGCAGATAGATAGATGATACCGCCGCAAGAGCTCAGGATGGAGGCCCGAAGGAAAGGGCTGCCGCTGGATCTTGTGGAGAAGGATTATGCGTTAGGATGGATTCTTTTTGGCATTGCTTCGAGCTCCCTTTCAGGGCTCTGTGAGGTTGTCGGCTCATGCTGTATAAGTATTAGGCAGACACTGACGAGCCGAAGAGTTAACGGAACCCGTTTTTAGCTTAAGTTCATAGGTTTTATTTCCAGTTCGCCCCAATCATGCTGACTGTGTGATAATAATGGTGGAAAAAAGAAGCGCTCTTAAGAAGTCGACGGCGACTAAATACACCGTCTACTTCCCGTTCAGCAAGAGCGACGAAGAGGTTGCAGCAGCAATAAGGGAGAGAGTCCTAGACTTCATCAAAAAAATCTTCGGTGGAGCAACAGTCTACCCCGCGCAAGGAACCACAGGCAAATGGGGAGAAGAGAGCACATCGGTACTGGAAATCCTAGTCGAAGACGTCGTAGAGCATAAGGAAACGAGGATCGAGCAACTAGCATGGCTTATTCTCAACTATCTAGACGACCTCAAAACATTAAAGGGAAGACCGCCAGAGGAAACAGTCTGGTTCTCAGAACAAACAGTGACACTGTATAAGCTAATCAATCCTGACCTGCCAAAACAACCCACAGTAGACAGCAAATAGCTTATCTGCGACGACCGAGACAGTAAATGTTACAAACAACTATACCGCTTAGCAGAAATTCTCTAACGGGCTTGCTATCTTTTTACCTCTTTCCCAACAGGAGGCGCTTAACCTGACTATGAAGAATTCCCAGTTTCGGACCTGTTAGAGAACTTATGCGAGCCGGTATAAACGACACTAGTCATTTCGACAAGGTTCAAATATGCGGTTGGCGGGTGAGTTTCTAGGTGGAGACGAGATAATTGGCTGAGACTACTGTTAAGGGAAGGAAGTTCACAGTGATACTTGAGAAAGATGAGGTTGATGGAGGTTACTCAGTGCAGTGTTTGGAGCTGCCGGGTGCGATAAGCCAAGGGGAGACTAGGGATGAAGCGCTTCGCAATATTAAGGAGGCGATCGAGCTGGTGCTCGAGGTTCTTGAAGAGAAGGCTAGGTCTAAGCCTGGCGCAGAGATCACTGAAGTTGTCGTTTAGATGGCTCTACCGCTTCTTAGCTGGCGTGAAGTCATAAAGGCGTTACAGAAGAAAGGATTCAGACCCACTCGGCAGAAGGGAAGCCACATTTACCTAGAGGATGCGTCAGGAAAATATACAGTAGTTCCTAGGCACGCACAGATCAAGAGAAGCACGCTACTAAAGATACTTGCAGAGACAGGTCTGACAAAGGAAGAGTTTCTCAAACTGCTTTAACCTTTTAATTGAGCAAGGCGCGCAAGACCTATCTCTGGAGGACTGTTCTCCAAGAGGAAATCATCCACGTATCTTTCACCTACGCTTTAAACTGAAGCCTTTCTTGCAGAGCTACCTCATCTATGTTGATTGACCTAGGCTAAGGTTGTTTTTTTGCGGCGGATTCCTGAAAGAACATTGAGATATGGATGAGGTTTCAGGTTTTAGAATTATTTCAGCCTGAGCTTGCCATTGATCTCTGGACTTGTAACCGTCGGGTTCTCTCCTGCAACGAGTCTCCTCTGCCTTTCATCGGGAGTTAAGTGAACGTGCGCAATCAAGATATCACTATCACTATCATCATTATGCTTTGAATATATTATATTGTATTGCGCTCTAGGAAATACTTCTGCCAGATAATCCTTTATTTCTTGTTCATCCTCTTCACTTATTCCACCTGGTCTCGTGACTTTTATCATTGATGATACTTTCCCGCTTTCGTCGCGCTCGCTAACTTCCCACTTGAAATGAGCGCGATATGATTTATCCATAAAACAGACAACCGACGCTGATACTGTTAAGTCTTTTGGCCTAGGCTAATTTAGCTTCTATTAAGTTAATGGACATAGCAGGAAACCCCAATTCATAAGGGCTTGGATAAGCAATGTCCTTTGAATTGACAACTTGGATTGAAGACATTGTACTGAGGCTGAAGGCGGATGCTGTGTATCAAGGGAGAACCTACACGCAGGCAGTTTTACTAAAGTTAGATACCGGGCAGGTCATAAGAGTCGAGGATTTTCGTATGATGACTAAGGAAGGCCGGCTTGGAAAAAAGGAGCAACAACCTTCTTTTCTACGCCTATGCTCTGCGTTAGGTTATTGGTTTATCCTTGTGCGGGTAGTTGAGTCTGGAGACGGTCCAAGTTGCTTGTTGCAGCATTTTCTCATCGTAGCCCTCTTTCACCAGGAGCGCTTTGGCTCTGGCCTTGGCATCATGGACATCGTTAGCTGATACTTCAAATTCTCTTTCAAGACCCATCTCAATTGTATCACTTACTGTTTGCCGAACACGATCTCTAGATGGATTCTTCAAGCTTGCCTTGACTCGAAATTTTCTCATGCTCTCACGTCAATCAAAATATGTACCGTATATTTCCGCTAAAAAGGTTAGCTTGACTGTATTGTCCCATGTTCTAATATTCTGATGCCCGTTTCCGGATATTGCGCCATCTGATTTTTAGCAGATTTCTTTGCATGATCCATGTGGTCTTCGCAAAGGAGGTAGGTCCGCATCTCTTTCGGCAAGGCCGGCCAACTATACTCTATCAAAACCCAGTGCGTCGCCAGTTTTTTACAACCCTCGCTTGACTGACAAATAGCCATAGCTGCATAAGCGTAGAGGGTCTATATATTCATAGCATCACTTGTGCTACATATAGTAGACAGATACTCATCCTTTTCTTATCGTCCACATGGTTCAGAAAGAACATAGTCCAACACGTGAGAGACGCCACGTATACCTAAATAGGCACAGGTCATAACAAAACTGCTACGCCCGGTTGTTTGTTTGTTATACCTGATTTTCAGTCACGTCGAATCTTAACAGCAATCGTGACCCATAACTGCAGATCGTCATCTACTTATTCGTAAGGAAGGCTCGATCCAATTATCGAGACATCAAATACTGTTGACGAATATATGCTGCAAGGATTTGCCGGAACCGAAACTTGATCACTTTGTATTTGAGATATCTTTAGGGCATCCAGCATAATACTCATTTCGCATGTTTATCCTTCTTTTCCTGCTCTTGTTCAGTTTCTCTTTCCTCCATCTCCTCAGATTCATGTTCTTCTGATTCTTCTTCGGTTTCTAGCTCCATCTCCTCAGATTCTTCTTCACCCTTCTCCTCATAGCTTTCATCAGTATCTTTCGCATGCTCCTGCTCTATTGCCTCTGACTCTGATCGTTCTGCCGCTGACGATGAAGTCTCCGCCGCTCCTTCACCGTGTCCTTTTCTTTTTACCGGGTTCATCAATATTCTCTAAACGCACGTTCCATATTTAGGTTATTGGAGGAGTTAGACAGAACTCAGATATCTGAGTCAATATTCGTGAAGAGCACAATGATAGGGTTGAACAAGGATCCAAAGATTATTACAAAAAGAGAAGAGGGACTAATCACACTCACGTTACGACGCTCAACCATAACGCAAACAAAAGTGAAGCAAAGACTTGCCCATTTACCAATACGTTCCGTCAGATTAGATGTCGCGGAGTCTTGCATCATCTATATCTGGGCGGTGCACGCTCATTTGTCCAACGTGATAAACCGGTAACGGAGCAGAAAATCGGTTGATCAAAGGTTAATACATGCAAATTATTCGAAGTTGAATGGCGAGTAGAAACGCGGTTTCAGCTAGCAGCACCCTACGAAATGTCATCTGGCCAGAAGGAGGCGGTGGAGCGGCTAGTGAAGAATCTTTCAGAAGAGAAAGAGAAGCAGACTCTTCTGGGGATTACTGGTAGCGGCAAGAGCGTTGTGGCCGACACAGAAGTTGCAATGAGAAAGAACGGGATACAAATAAAGGATAAAATAGGGTCATTAATCGATAACCTTTTCATTCAAAGTAGAGATAAAGTAAGGTCCATCAACGAGACAGAGGTAATTGACGCTTCCAAGATTTCTGATGTCTATGAGGCATATAGCATCAATCCAGCAAGCAAAAAATCAGAGTGGAAGAAGATAAGGCAATTCATTCGCCATCGCGCTCCTGAGAAGCTCTATAGGGTCAAAAGTAGATGCGGACGCGAAGTTGTGGTTACAGGAAATCATAACTTCTTTGTTCTTAGAAAGGGGGAACTAAAACTTCTGGAGACCACTGATCTCAGGAAAGAAGACTTTTTGCCTGTTCCAAGAGAAATAGAAGAACCAGCAGACCCTTTGACAAGCATTTCTATAGAGGATTACATCACTGAGGAACTTAAGTTGTTTGCTTCTGCTCCAAACCTAGCGTCAGCACAAAAAGCCAATAGGGAAAAGATAACTTCGGCCATCTCATATCATAAGCTTTATAGAATCCTAAACAGCAATGAAAGGGTTTCTTACGGAACCTACAAGAAACTGGTCTCCACCGTTGATCCTGTATGCGGCCGAGGAGCTAAATTTGGCCTATTCCATGGAAACAAAAGTCTGCCTCTTAACATACAAATAACTGACGATTTTCTTAGGCTCTTTGGCTATTATATAGCCGAGGGGCATGGCGAAAAGGAATATTTCACGTTGTCCTCAGGAAATGAGGAAATCATTTCTGACTTTGCAATGGCTTTGAGCAAGCTTGAAATTCACACCAGCAAGAGGCCTGAAACTTATGATTTTGTAGGATATTCTACGTTTTATACGACCCTTCTTAAAAATTGGTGCGGCAAAGACTCTGGTTCCAAACATCTTCCGGATTTCTGGATGCAACTTTCAAACAAACAGCTTGCCAATCTTCTCAGAGCTTATTTTTCAGGTGACGGAGGAGTGAACGAAAATACAGTATCGTGCACAACTAAAAGCAAGCAGTTGGCATCAGATATAGCTTATTCGCTTCTGCGTTTTGGCATAGTGACAAGGACTAGGAAAAGAATGGTTCGCCTGCCTGGAAAAAGCAAAAGGATGCCCTATTTTGAAATTGGAATCTCTGGCCGGAAATACCTGAAAATTTTCCAATCAGAAATAGGGTTCATCTCGAAGACAAAGAATGAGGCTCTAGAAAAAATCATAGTTGATTTTGGCAATACCAATGTTGACATCATTCCAGCAAATTCATTAATAAAAAAAATAAGAAAGGATCTAAAAGTCTTCCAAAGAGAACTTTCAGTTTTGGCAGGAATTGAACAATCGTATGTTTGCTTGATCGAAAGCGGAATGCGAATACCTTCAAGGGAAGTCACAAGAAAAATTATCTCTTCTTTCTATACTCTTGCAAAGCAAAAAAACATGAATGACGTATTAGAGGACATACGTAAGCTGGAAAACTTGCTGGAGGTTTTCTGGTCACCGGTATCAAAAATTCAACTTGTAGAAGGGGAAAAATACGTATATGATTTTTCGGTGGAAGACAATGAGACCTTTTTGGCTGGTCACGGCGGCATATTTGTTCATAACACCTTCGTCATGGCCAACGTGATAAGCAGGCTTCAAAAACCGACTTTAATTATTGCGCATAACAAGACTTTGGCCGCTCAGCTCTACACTGAGTTGAAGGAGCTTTTCCCGAACAACCGGGTGGAATACTTCATCTCCTTCTACGATTACTATCAGCCTGAGTCCTATCTACCTACAACTGACACCTACATCGAGAAGGATTCAAGTATAAACGATCAAATTGAAAAGATGAGAATGCACGCGGTCTCAAGCATTGTAAGCAGAAACGACACAATAATCGTCGCCAGCATAAGCTGCATCTACGGCTTAGGAAACCCTGACTACTATCGAGAATTGGCGATTAACCTAGAAACTGGAAAACAGATCAAAAGACAAGACCTCATTCACAGTTTAATCAACATCCAGTATGAACGCAATGATCAGGTGCTTGAACCAGGCAGATTCCGCGTACGCGGCGACGTAATAGACGTCATACCAGCCTACGAAGAAGATATTCTACGCATTGAACTAGAGAATAACAGCATCAAAAGAATCAAAGAAGTCGACTCACTAACGGGCGATCCGAAAAGCACAACGATTGACAAAGTAACAGTTTATCCTGCGAGACAATACGTGGTTCCTGAAGAGAAACAAAAACAGGCACTCAAACAAATAAGCCAAGAACTCGAAGACCAACTGCCTAAACTGCCGCCCCTCGAAGCTCAGCGGCTAAAACAGCGAACAAACTACGATCTAGAAATGATCAGAGAAATGGGTTTCTGTTCAGGCATCGAAAATTACAGTAGACACTTCGACGGCCGAGAAAGCGGTGACACCCCATTCGTTTTACTGGATTACTTCCCGAAGGACTATCTGCTAATAATCGATGAGAGTCACCAGACTATTCCTCAATCCCGCGCAATGTATAACGGGGACTACGCCCGCAAAAAGAACCTTGTCGACTTCGGTTTCCGGCTTCCTTCAGCCTTTGACAACAGGCCACTCAAATTCGAAGAGTTCGAGAAAAAAATGGGAAAAACACTGTTTGTCTCCGCAACCCCAGCTGAATACGAACTGGAAAAAAGCGGCTCAGCAGTGGAGCTAATCACAAGACCCACTGGACTACTTGACCCAGAGGTTGAGCTTCACCCCATAGAGGGACAGATGAAGCACCTAATTCTAGAGGCGAAAGACACTATAGAAAAGGGAAACCGTGTCCTAGTTACCACCCTTACAAAGAAGATGGCTGAAGACCTAACAGACTACTTAGTCAAAGAAGGCTTCCGCACAAGATACCTACACTCCGACATAGAGAGCCTAGACAGAATAGAGCTAATCAGACAACTCAGATCTGGAGAGTTCAACATACTAGTCGGCATAAACCTGCTGCGTGAAGGCTTAGACCTTCCTGAAGTCGCAACAATCTTCATCCTAGACGCCGACAAAGAAGGCTTTTTGCGCGACGAGAGAAGCCTGATTCAAACATTCGGAAGAGCAGCAAGAAACGTAGACGGCAAAGTAATCCTCTACGCAGACAAAAAGACTTGGTCAATACGAAAAGCTATGGAAACCACCGCTTACCGCAGAAGATTCCAGATACGGTTCAACGAGGAGCATGGCATCACGCCTACGACGATAGTTAAGAAGGTCTCTGAGAAGGAGAGAGAAATCAAAGGCGTCAAGCACCTAGCGAAATCAGACATTGAAAAACAGCTAATCGAGCTTGATGCGAAGATGAAGGAATGCGCAGAGAAACTCGAATTTGAAAAGGCGATACAAATCAGAGACACAATACAAGAGATGCAACAATCCTTATTAGCGAAAGTAAAAAACCAATCTAGAAGCCGCAGAAAAAGTGAAGGAAGGACGGTTAACGAAACACAGTTGAAGAAGTGATTATCATATGAGAGATAGCATTTTTGTTAAAGGTGCACGTGAACACAACCTAAAGAACATCGATGTAGAGCTCCCCAGAAACAAGTTCATCGTAATCACAGGTCTTTCAGGCTCTGGAAAATCCACTCTCGCATTCGACACCATCTACGCTGAAGGCCAGAGAAGATATGTTGAGAGCCTATCGGCCTACGCAAGGCAATTCTTGGGGTTAATGAAAAAACCCGATGTTGATTCAATCGAAGGACTCTCCCCAGCAATATCTATTGAGCAGAAAAGCACAAGCAAAAACCCGCGTTCAACAGTAGGAACAGTCACCGAAATCTACGATTATCTACGCTTGATTTACGCCCGCATCGGAACACATCACTGCCCCAAATGCAACAGCCCAATCCGCCCGCAGAGCCCCGAAAACATAACAAGCCTAATTATGACAGACACTGAAAAAACACTAGTTTTTCTTGCGCCAGCAATAAGAGGAATCAAAGGCACTCACGAACAGGTTCTTGACGACCTGAAAAAACAGGGCTTCACAAAAATCAGAGTAGACCAAAAAATCTATGACGCTGACTTCATCAAAGAAGTGAAACTGGAGCGCTACGAAAAACACTGGATCGAAGCAGTAATAGACACAGTGCAAATCAGCGACGATGAACGGTCAAGAATCGCAGAAGCAGTAGAGCAAGCCCTCAAAATAGGGAACGGAACAATGATCGTAATCGACGCCAAAAACTCGAATGGCGGAGAAAAGAAGGAGATTGAAAGATTTGAAGGCGAAACCGTGTTCAGCACCTTCGGCGCTTGCTCAAACCATCCTGAAATCGTATTTGAAAACTTAGAGCCCCGCATGTTTTCATTCAACTCACCCTTCGGCGCCTGCCCTGAATGCCACGGACTCGGAGAAATAACCACGATTTCTGAAGAGCTCATAATCCCAGACAAAAGCAAATCCATCATAGACGGAGCACTTGCAGTCTACAGCAAAATGGATCGCACATGGAGAGCTCAGCAACTAGCCGCAGTAGGCAAAAAACACGGATTCGACATCTTTACACCAATCAACAAGTTCACACAGAAACAGCTCAACGTGCTCCTATACGGAAGCTCAGAACCGGTTAGCGGCAACTGGTCCAACGGCGCAAACATGTGGATGAGGCAAGGCTGGGAAGGAGTAATTCCTCAAACAATGAGGCTCTACCGTCAAACAGAAAGCGGGTTCAGAAAAGAAGACATAGAGAAATTCATGAAATCTTCTCCTTGCACCGTATGTGAAGGAAAGAAGCTAAAACCAGTTGTTCTCGCAGTCAAAATAAGCGGCAAAAGCATCATTGACGTCACAGACCTATCAATCGAGCAAGCAGTAGACTTCTTCGCCAATCTCCCATCACAACTAAACACAAAGGAACTGCTAATCGCAAAACAGGTGCTTAAAGAAATCAACGAACGCTTAGGATTTCTAAAGAATGTTGGACTAGGCTACCTTACACTTTCAAGGGCCGCAAGAACACTTTCAGGAGGAGAATCTCAAAGAATACGTCTAGCCACCCAGATTGGCAGCAACCTGATGGGAGTCCTCTACATCCTAGATGAGCCCAGCATAGGCCTACATCAAAGCGATAACGTGAAACTAATAGACACGCTTCACAATCTGCGCGATCTCGGAAACACACTAGTTGTTGTAGAGCACGACGAAGAAACAATTCGAAACGCAGATCACATTGTAGATATGGGTCCTGGAGCAGGCATGCATGGAGGCCACGTCGTTTCTGAAGGAACACCTCAAGACATAATGAAATGCGAAAAAAGCCTCACAGGCCAGTATCTCTCAGGAAAACTCAAAATCGAAGTCCCAAAACAAAGAAGAAAACCAAACAACTACATGACAATCAAAGGAGCCCAAGAGAACAATCTCAAAAACCTGCAAGTAAAACTACCTTTGGGCGTGCTCTGCGGGATAACAGGTGTTTCAGGCTCAGGCAAAAGCACGTTAATGAACCAAACTCTCATGCCTTACCTGAAACAAAAATTTGGAGAGCAGGTTGACAGAATAGGCAAGCACGAGTCAATACAAGTCCCAGAAATCGTCAGAAACATTATTGTGATTAACCAAGACCCGATTGGCAGAACACCAAGAAGCAACCCCGCAACATATACAAAGATCTTTGATGAGATAAGAAAGATTTTTGCCGCCACCAGAGAGGCGAGAGCACGCGGATACAACGAGGGCCGGTTCTCATTCAACGTTAAAGGCGGAAGATGCGAAACCTGCCAAGGAGACGGCGTCATACGAATCGAAATGAACTTTCTACCCGACGTCTACGTGCAATGCAGTGAATGCGAAGGAAAACGCTACAACACAGAAACGCTCAACGTACTCTACAAAGGCAAGAACATCTCCGAAGTGCTCAACATGGACGTTGAAGAAGCGTCCAAATTCTTCGAAAACGTGCCTGTTCTCTCACGTAAGCTCCAAACTCTGCTTGACGTCGGACTAGGCTACATAAAACTAGGGCAGAGCTCAACCACCCTTTCAGGAGGAGAAAGCCAACGCATAAAAATAACTCGCGAACTCAGCAAAAGCAAGCAAGGCCACATAGTCTACCTGCTAGATGAACCCACCACAGGACTTCACTTCGATGACACAAAACGTTTGATAAAGGTGCTTGACCGCCTAGTGCAAAAAGGAAACACCGTCTACATCATCGAACACAACCTAGACGTAATCAAGAGCTGCGACTACATCATCGACCTCGGCCCAGAAGGCGGAGCAGCCGGAGGAAAAGTAATAGCACAAGGCACACCTGAACAAGTCGCAGAAAACCTCAAATCATACACAGGCAAATTTCTCAAAAAATGCCTAGCAGTTAACAACTGAAATGTGTCCAAATAAATGATGCAAATTAAGACTCCTAATCAATTCAAAGGTTCTGAGATACCTACTGAACCCGGAGTCTACCTGTTCAAGGATGAGAAAGATGACATTCTCTACGTAGGCAAAGCAAAAAACCTACGCAGACGCGTCAGCAGCTACTTCATCAAAAACAACCAGCCCCTAAAGACTAGGCAACTGGTCTCTAAAAGCCGAAGCCTCGACTGGATTATTGTCAACAACGAGGTTGAAGCACTGCTTCTGGAGAACAAACTCATCAAACAGCACACACCAAAATACAACATCAACCTAAGAGACGCTAAAACCTTCGCCTACATCGCGCTAACCAGAGAAGCCTTCCCCAGATTGTTAACCTCCCGCAAAGTCTCCCCGAAACTAGAGTCGTTTGGACCCTACACCGACGGGTACATGCGGCAAGACCTCACCTGCCTAGTCATGAAGGTATTCAACATACGAACCTGTAGGAAACTTCCGAAACGCGCCTGCCTAAACTACCACATCGGATTATGCACCGCACCCTGCATAGATGGGGTAAGCAAAGACTGGTACAGCGGACAGGTAGAAGAGGCCCGCTCCTTCCTCAAAGGAGACTATGCGCACACACTCAAGATGCTTAACTCGCAGATGAAAGAGGCTTCCAATGAGAAGAAGTATGAACGCGCATTAGAACTGCGCAACCAAATAAGCTCCATTCAACTTCTCACTCACCGCCAGATCGTCGACAACGAAAGACGATTCGACCAAGACGTAATGGTGTTTAGGCAACTAGGAGAGAAACTCCGGGTCGTCCAAATGGGGGTGCGAAAAGGCGTGCTCCTAGGAAAAAAAGAGTTCACAATAGACCTGCAGCCACAAATCGAACAGGAATTCCTGAAAGCATACTACACCACCAACCAGATACCAAGAGAAATACTGCTCAACAAACCCTGCTGGACAGACACCGAAGAGAAAACCGCGCTGGAAAAACTGTTCTCAACAAAGCGAAACGCTCCAGTCACATTAACCATTGCGAAACGCGGTGACAAACTAGCCCTCGTCAAACTTGCAGAGAAAAACATCGAATCCAACCTAAAGGAGAACAGTGCACTAGTTGATCTGCAAACCCACCTCAACCTTCCAGCTCTTCCCCGCATCATAGAATGCTTTGACATATCAAACCTAGGTGATGAGCACATAGTCTCGGGAATGGTTCGCTTCAAAGATGCAAAACCAGACAAAAACAACTACCGCAAATTCAAATTAACAACAGTAGAGAGACAAGATGACTTTGCAGCAATAAACGAAGTAGTAAAAAGAAGATACAAACGCCTAATCGAAGAAAAAGAAGCACATCTCCCAGACCTAATAGTCATAGACGGGGGACCACTACAAGTAAACGCCGCAAAAAAGGCATTACAATCACTAGGACTCCAACTACCACTCATAGGGCTCGCCAAAGAACACGAAGAAATCTACTTACCGGACGAACAAACCCTAAGACAATACAACAAGACCAGCAAAATGATGCTTCTACTGCGACAAATCCGAGACGCAACCCACAACGTCTCAATCAGCTATAACCGAAAGAGAAGACAAATGCAGATGAAAGACGAGTTTGAAGCAAATAAGAAAAAGAAAAACCACAAACAAAAACCACCTAGAAAAACCGACAATTAAACTCACATAGAACACATTGAAACTCTTATGAAATCAGCCGCATTACCTGCTTAAACCACCGCCTAAACTGCATCATGGACATTTACTGCCTAACAAGCCACTACTGCGAACTATGCTAGAAAAAAATACGAACAATATGAAGCCCAGATAATTTGAGTAGCCAAAGCTAGTTAGGATAACCATTCAAAACAGAGAAATGTCTCCCGTTTATTCAGACCTCGATTTTCAGACCTGGCTTTGATTGGCTTTGTTTAATAAGTCGGTTTCTTGTGGGACTTTTTGAACAGTACCATATGTGAAAAAACTTGTGCGTATGCTTCACTTTAGTATAATGAGTCAGTTGAAAAAAGATTCTGTTGTTGTTAAAAAAGGTATCCTGTGGTTTAAATGACTAAGGATACATAATACAATCTTTCCTTTAGCTTATTATGATTTGTTTAGTCTAATTATAACTAATAAAACGATAACTGCCATTATTGAAATAATAGTTGTGGCTGAGAATACGAGGTTGGTTGTCTTCAACTCATTAACCAAGTTTTCTAGATGCTTTATGGAATCCTCATCATCTTTTATGGTAGTCTTCAGCTCATTAACCGAGTTTTCTAGATTCTTCAAGGAGTTCCCATCATCCTTTACGGTATCAAGAGTAGACTCTTTCAGCTCATCTACTTCGTCTTGAAGACCCGTTATTGAGGTGTTCAATTCTTTAAGTAAATCTTCATTTGGACCTTCAATATTTCTCACAGATTCTTCAAGATCTCTGATTTGATCCTTTAGGTCAATTATAGCATCAACCAATACCCCTTCGAAAGGTGTAGTGGGAGATGGTTTCTGAATAACAGTATCTGAAACCGGATTATTAGTTAGCCAAGAAATCGCGTTAAGAAAGAGCGGGTTCTGATTATCGGCATCAGTAGGAAACCAAGGCTGCATCACTCCGTTATGGGACCCAGCAAGAATCTTTCCTTTCCCAAATTCCAAGGCAATAAGCGCCGCAATATCAGAATAACGAGTATCATTAATATGATCTATCCCATCAAACTTGATTAAAACAGTTGCAGAATCTGGATAAGTTATCGGTACACCGTCAATATATACAAACCAACCATTGTTCTCACGTGGAGGTTCTAAAATACCCTGAAGTATCTGTGACCCAATAGGTGTATCTTCATTTACTATCCAAGCTTTATCCGAATGGAAATTTCCTCCAAATTCAACGCCGAACAAGGAAGCAAGATCGTTGACCTGAGTGCGATTATGAAATAATTCCGTATCTGCAGTCATCAATAAACTTCCTCCTGAAGAAACATAGGAAGAAATTAGATTCAGCTCTTCTTGAGAGAAATCTATATCGGGACTACCTTCAATAATAAGTGAAAAATACTCTAAATCGTAGTTCATTAAAGGTTTATCCGTTGAAATCACAGTGAATCCAAGGTCCCGTAAATACTCAGTAGTAGTGTAGTACCAGCCATCACCCATATGTGGCCAGCCCTCGCCAGCAATTGAGCCCGAATGATAAGTATCCACCAATATTCTATTTTTTGAGAAGACCTCCGCTGGAGGTCCAAAACTATGTGCAGCAGGTAATAAGAGCGCAAGCAATATGATGAATGTGAATATTTTATTTTTAGACAATAAACAGATTGGAAGAGTTATCGCTTATAAAAATATCACCGTAATACAATTCTGATCACCAGCGATTTTTTAAAACAGATAGCACTTATTAAACAAAGCCGCTTTGATTGAAGACATTATAACTAACTGCTGACTGCCCTGTCTCGGAATGTATACTCTTACATAGTTATGTAGATGAATTGTTCTTCGCAGTCGGGTAGATGGAGCTATGGTGGCTTTCGAAGGCATACTGTTTCTAGGGCTACTCATTATCGGTGGAAAGGTCTTCGAAGAGATCTTCGTCAAGCTTCGGCAACCTGGCTTACTCGGGAATGTCTTAGCAGGTTTACTGCTGGGGCCCAGCGGCTTCGCGCTCATAAAGCCCTCGCGGGAGATCGAGTTCTTCACCAGCCTAGGCATCTTCTTCCTCTTCCTCCTCGTTGGGATTGAAGAAATCGACCTCGGAGGCTTGCTTTCCTCTCTTCGACGGAGACTTTTCTATACTGCGGCAGTAGCCTTCCTGGTTCCCTTCAGCCTTGCATTCTACTTCCTCACATCCATCGAACTCACATGGCCTTCCGCACTGGCTCTGGCAGGAGTAATCGGGCTATCTAGCCTCGGCGTCACCGCGAGAGCACTCTCAGACATGAAGCAGCTTCGAAACCCTATAGGCCTCGAGATATTCAGTATCACCGCGATTCTCGAGTTCGTCGGGCTCATCGCAATCGGACTAATTCTGCAGGTGGCTGTTGACCCCTCGCTCACTACTCCGCTGACTCTCCTAATCTCCATCTTACAAACGGCATCTTTCTTCCTCGCGGCCGCGCTCTTCAGTATCGAAATTCTTCCCCGCCTCCTCAGACTTATCCGCCGTCATGGAGAGGTAAAGGAGATATTCTTCGGGATCTTAGTGGGACTCCTACTCATCATAGTCTACGCGGGCGAGGCGAACGGCGTCCACGGAGCTCTGACGGCCCTTCTACTCGGCGTAGCACTCTCGCAGATGCCTAAGACCGATTACATTGAAAGCATGAGCGGACTGCGCAGCATAGCACACGGCATATTTGTCCCGATCTTCTTCGCCGGGATTGGCCTCCAGATCAACTTCGGCTTCCTAAGCCTCCCATATTCATTAATCATCACCTTCATCCTAGTTGTAGTCTTTGGAAAGTTCGCAGGCGCGTTCCTAGGCGCCTTTGCAGCCCGAATGCCCAATCCGCTGGCAATTAGCTCAGGAGTGATGGCGAAAGGCGCTGTGGATCTTGCACTTATGCTGACGCTGCTGGAACTGGGACTGATTAACCAGAGCCTTTTCTCACTAGGCACCTTCTCTATCCTGCTGCTCCTTATCATCTCACCTCTTTCGATGCGGTTGCTACTGAAGCGAGAGAAGGTTACGGTGGAGCAGGCTGAGGAGGACCTTATCCCCATCTACGCTAGGGTGGCACTTAAGGCGGTCAAAGTGAAGGACATAATGTCGCGACAGACCCTCACAGTTCTCGACAACACAAAGGTCAGTGAGTTCATTCAAGAGCATCTTGAAAAGGGGAGACACTACTATAATGTCGTAGATAGCAACGGCCAATTCATCGGCCACGTTTCAATTCAGGATCTGCGGAAAACACATCGGCAACACTGGGAGGAGCTGCTAGTAGGAGAGGTAATGCAAAAGAGACACGTCTGGGTTCTCCCAAGCGACGACATATACTGGGTCTTGGAGAAAATGACCCTCACCGACATCACCCCAATCCCAGTGGTCGACCCGAAAGACCCCTCAAGAATCATCGGAACAATCTCACGATCAGAAATCATCAAGCTCTTCATGAAACCCAAAGAAAAAGAAAGATCAAAACCTGAAAATGATGATAATAACGGTATTAGTGGAAGCGGTGATAGTGACGGCGCGATTTGAACCCACCACCCATGATATCTCAAGACAAGACACCTTCCCAAGCCCTGCAGCTTAGACCATGCGGAGCCTATATTCCAGCAAATCCAGAAGTATGATCTAGGCGACGACCTCGCGCCGCTCTGTCGGATTAACACATGATAAAACAAATTACGAATTCAGATGACAACAAAAGCTAAGCAGGTCAAGAAATCTCTGCAGCAATTCGAGTCTCGCTGCAGTCAAAAGGATTCAATAGAGTAGCAGCGGCAGAGATTAGTAACTTCAAGTAATTCACAGTATCACACATCATACCAGAATCAGTGAGCTGAACAGCCAGGCCCCGTTTCGGAGCATGTTCCCCAGTATCATTCGTCATCACGTACTGTACTCTCTGCCCAGCCAAAAGATGTAGCCCTTCTTCCGCTAATTGCCGAGCCACAAACGATTGAACAATATCAACTTCATAATTTTCAGGATTCTTTGAGAGAAACTTGATAATGACAAGATCATCTACAGAGACCTCGTATCTGCGAAGACTATCCGCATACCGCTTTAACACCTGCAGAGCATGAGGTATCCTGCTCACCACAGATTCAGCATCTGACGCCTCGCTCAAAACCGCTAGCATCGCCTCTTGACACTTGGAAACTATCCGTGGAGTATCATGCCTTCGGCTCTCGATTCCTCTAGCCTTTATCAGCCCGCTTTCAAAGACACCGAAGTATCTGTTCAGCACCGGCACATCACTATGCATCCTTGAGGGCAGAAAGGCGATCCACCGGTAGATACCTTCGAAGGCTACTGGGAAGCCTGTCTCTCGCTCGATCTCTCGGCAGAGATCAAGATAATCCTCCACTGTGGCCTTCGGCTTCTGCAACCACATAGAATCAACGATACCATGGATAACCTCGAACCCTCTCCGTTCAGCCATCTTAGAAGCATCAAGCAAAGTCTTCCGCGCGTATGCACAAACTGCTATGTGAGAGTCTATGCGCCCAAACTTCGCGTTCCGGTAACCAAGATAACCAAAGCAGCAGACAAGAATCCGCTTCAACGCCTTCTGCCGAGCATCAAACCTAGCCTTAGCCTCAGGATCAGAAGCCTCACCCTTTAGCTTCTTGTAGGTCAACCGCTTCCTGAGAACAACATCAAGCACCCTAGGAATAAGGCCTCTACGCCGCTCACAGACATGAAAATCAACCTCAGGAACACGGCTAGAAGAATCAGGGCAGCACTCGCAGAGCACCGTTTCTGCACTGATGTTCTTCTTCAACATAATCATCGGGTAGAGCGACGTAAAATCTAGCTCGCCAACCCCGCTGTAAACACCCATCCGGGGCTCAAACACAAAACCCCCTCTATCACCAACCAGCAGCTGCCTAGCAGTTTTCGGCCGCTCGGCTAAAACAGGCTTCCAAGGAATCAACAACCCATCTTTTGTAGCCCTGTAAAACTGGAGGCTAGCCAGGGCTTTACCTATAGACGCTCTAGCAGCAGTGTGAACCGGGATACGGCAGAGCCTCGAAACCTCAACCAACCCTTCAAACCCGCACTCGTCGAAAAAGAAGGTGTGAGAAACATCAATGTGAACCCGCCCAAAAAACCTGTACGTCGGATGCCGATACAACACGCGACCATAGGAAAAATACGATCTACCTCCATTAACAGCAGACCTAACCGGAACACTCTCCTCCCGCCCCAAAACAAACCCGCAGGAAACACCAGCCACCTCCGCCCGACGAACCAAATACGGGACAGTAAACGAATCCCCATCATCAGTAAACACAACATCCGGATCAACCCGCCGCACAACCTCAACCAAACCCCGAAGCAAATCACCCTCACAAGAACCACCAGACAACTCAGTCACGCGACCATCATGCTCCAACACAATAGACTGGATAGGATCTTCAAAACTTGGGATCTTTCGTCGAGCAGCCACCTTAACCCTGAGGCGAACCGTCTTCAAACAAGGTATCTCATACTCAATCATCTCAGCATCATCAAGCAAAGTCCAAGAAACACAGTCCCCACTATTCTGCTCCGCCCTAACATAGGCGAATGGGAACAAATCCTTCTCATACAGGTAGACTTGAGCAGGCATCAAATCAGCATTGTATATCCGATAGATACCCCAGTCAGCCAGCCGCTCAACAGCCTCAGCAAGCCGCTCCGCACGCCTCATATCCCTCAAAGCCAACCTTAGAACCTGAGACGACGCAAAATCAGTAATTCGCTCAATCCGCATCTCAAAACCAACGTCAAACACAAACGGCTTAATCTCAGGCCGCTGCGACAGATACTCCAAATCCGAAGCATAATCAGAAGCCACATAGATTGAACGCCGCCAAGGATCAGCAAACCGGACACACCTACCATCCCGCGTCTTAACCCAAACAACCATCTCACCACCAGTACAGGAAGGATAAAGATCAAGAATCCAACCCTCAACAACCACAGCAACCAAGTTAGGAAGCACCCTCTAGCTAGGCTAGTATTCTGATAGTTGACGTTGAAGCCACTTGATCATCTTGTGCTGAACCATCAAGATCGTCATGAACATCGCTTCACTAGTCACAGGCCTATCCGCAGCCTCAATTTCAACCCCGTAGCGCCTACACATACTCATCATCTCCATGAACACCTCCCGATCCTTCCCCCGCAAAGCATCAGCAAACCCCCTCCAAGACCGAACCTCCTCCTCAACCACAGAAGAAACAGAAGAACGCTCAGAAGTCTCAGTCAAACCTCATCACCAACCTCCCTCATCTCACACAGCCTAGACTGCTCCAACCGGCACCCAGCCTCAGCCAGCCGCAGCTGATGCTCAAGCAACACAGACATGAACAAGCCTTCAAACCTGAACAGCCGGACGGCCGAGGAAGATGCAGAAGCATTACACCTAGCCACGTTAAACATCTCTTGAAGCGCACACCGGTCGCCGCCTCGAAGCACCTTCTCAAACGGCTTCCAGCTCCTGATCTCATCCTCCAAAGCCATCCTGAACGAAGGAACAGTCCTACCCAACCGTAGCAACCTCCTGCTGCTGAAACTGAAGCTGAAAAGAATCCAGAGTCAACCTACCACTCTTATTTTCAGGCTCATCAACCCAGAAATCCACAGGAGAACGAGAAGGATGCTTCAACAATGAACCATACACCCTGCGGTTCCGCTCCCTAAACTCCACCAAAACATCCACATCGGGAAGCAACCTACCAGACACAAACGGACGCTCCTCACCACCACTACCACGAATACGGCCATGACCACCGCTACCACCGGCGGTGGCGATACACAGCACTTTACGTTCGCGGCAGACATCGGTGACTCGGCGCCTCACAAAGTCAAGGATCTGCTCAGCTTCACCCTGCTTCACATCATCCACACTACTAAACAGGCTGAAAATACCTGAAACCACAACCAAACTGACCCCATACCTGTCCACAATCTTCGGCAGATCCGCGATAAGACTCCAAAGCTCGTAACAGGTGAAAGCCCTAGCGACAACAACCCTGTCCAAAGCCTCCGCAGCAGAGAAACGCCACACCCTAGCCAGCGACGCAACAGAATAAGGATCGAACACCATACCAGCATCAACAAAAAACACGCTCCCACCACTGCCCAATCTGCCCCTGCTCGACTGAAGCAAAGCCTTCACACAATACCGCTCAACTAACCGGTCAGCAAACCCACTGCCCCGGAGAAGCACAAACCACCCTGGCTTCAAACCCCCAACGAACTCATCAACACCCCTCAAACGAGCAGTCAACCCCCTCAAAACAGCCGCAGACTCAAACACAACCTCCTTCCTCGGAGAATAACTCTCGCCAAGAACAGAATCGGGCGGTGACGAGCTTTCAATCTCTACAGGGCTGACGACCTCACGACGCTGCAGATTCTCAAGAGCGGAGCCGCCGCAATTAGGACAGCAACGATCAGAGAGAAGATGCTTCACTTCCTCAACACCCAGCCAGCGACGACTAGTAACCAAAACCTCATAGCAAGCCCCGCAGAAGTAAACCTCACGCCTACCAAAAAAATCAGGACAGAAATCAGATGCCGAGTCTTGACGAGCCCCTGAATATTCCACGATTGGACTGCAAAGAGATAGGTTGCCCAAGGTAAACGTTGAGACCGCCAGATATTATATAAGCTGTCCCAAAAATGCTCCACCGGTGGAACAAAGCAGATTCAGAACCAGAAGAGCAGCGACACAATGTTTCTAATGATCTCGAGTGTTCAGTTAGATTATACTGCTACGACTATGCTCGTAGGTTCTTTTTCAGACACAATTAAAGTATAATCATTCTCCTCTAGGCGGTAGAACTCAAAGATCCGCCGAGGTAACTTTAACACAAATCCATCCTCTTTAGGAAGAACCTGTACCTCCGCCTTAACCAGAGCCTTATCCGCCATCGCATCGTCCTTTTTAGCAGATATAACAAAGTGATCCAGATCTACCGCGCACAGGTACATGACTTTTGGCAGCTGCTTCGGCACCATCTTCCTTTCGATTTCGAGATCCGCCTTTACAAGCTTCTCCATTCTACTTTAACTCCTCAACATGGCCATAAATTAAGATTAACTCCACGAAACCATCAAGACCTCACTTTCTGACCCACAGCATGGCTTTCATCGATTGGCCAGATTTCTTCTTGAATCTTAGGGTAAATAGGAGCAGGTTGTTGTCAAAGTCTATCGTAGGGCTAATGCAAGACTGTCACGGTCTTTATATCGACATCAGCCAAGTTATTGACGAGCAAGATGGAGATTCAACGCATAACTGTTGATCAGAAAATCCTCAAAGGAAAGCCAATCATCAAAGGCACCCCGCATTCCAGTCTACTTGATCCTAGAACTCCTAGATTCAGGAATGAGCGAAGAAAATATCCTGAAAGAATACCCAGAACTGAAACGCGAAGACATTAAGGCAACCCTTGAATATGCCTCAAAGATCCTACGGCAATAAAAGGTCATACCGATAGAGAAATCAGAACCAAAGGCCACAATCCTTCGCTGAAGCCAAATTGGTGAAGGAAAACGGGATTATAATGTACTTCCCCTCAACGATACTTAACCTTCAAGTCCTTCTCTGAATATATGACCGGTTCAGCTGAGAAAAACCCGTTCAGAGAGCGCCTGGTCATCAACCCGATCTTTGCTGAAGCAGTTAGGACATTCTCATATCTCTACTTTTTCAGGTTTTGCGCTCGGGTCATACTCAGGATTTGACCCCTCGATCCACTCATTAGTGAGAGCGAGACCCTTAGCCGCCTTCTCACTTGCCGTCAACCTCCAAACCTCATCGTTCACCTCTGACAGGCGGTAGATCTTCTTGCTAGTCTTATCCTCGTTAAGGTTGATTCTGCCAAAATAAGCCCAGTCGGACAGTATCTTCCCTTCGAGGTTTATCGTAACCCTAGACGTTCTACCGCATATAGAGCAAGTTACTCTATGTTTCATCCCTATCATGTCTCCGTTGCCCAAGGTAGCAAGGCCAAGTGAATTATCAGAAAATCTATTTGGTGCTAGCTCGCGATGAACTAATTGCCTTCCTAACTTCATTTACAGTAGAATAGCCTCGGTAATCTGCTTTCTGTACGTCGAGTATAGTCTTCTTAAAGCGCCCTTCTTGTTCAGAATTCAATCTGCTCTGAGAAACTTTCGCTATTTTGACCTTGACTGCTTCTTTAGCTGACGGTTCCTTGATGATGAGTTCATTGTTGTGGTCTGAGATTTGGAAAGCTAATTGCGACAAAGTTTTTGCTATTGAGCTTTCGGTGTTAAGTGTGTATAGTGTTGCTCGCCCGATCCGCCTTGTCGGCTTGACCAAGCTGTATTTTTCGAGTGTTGGCCACAGTCGGAAGAGAGTTTTCCACCCTACACCCGAGTTTCTAGCTATCTCTGTCTTGGAGTAGTCCAAACCCTTATAGAGCGTTAGGAAGTCCAATAGTCGAACCATCGCCCCGTCTCCAAGAACTCTTTGCAGCGTTGGCGGATTAATTTCCGACAGCTCTTCTTCAGTGGGCTTCATTTCCATAATATTGATGGCGGTGGTAACCATATTTAAACTTGTATCAAGACACATTTATAGTGTCTCTCATGACATAAATGTATATAGTGCCTTGCGAGATACAATAGGCACGGGCATAGTTGGACGATCTCGAACTTGCAATCATACGCCGTCTCTTCCGCAGGGGAAACATAGGCGCAAGCCACACATCAATAGAAGGCGTATCCCGAGGCCTACCTAAACACATGAAAGGTGACTCAATGAAGACTGTCAAACGGCTGATAAAGGACGGTTGGATAGTTCAACATCCCACAAACTACGGAACGCAAATTGCGCTCAACTCACAAAGAATCCAAGAAATAAGAAATCTAATAAGATAATGAATGATAATCACATCTACAGGCACCAAAAAATACCCTGCAGAAAAAGTGAGGACAACCATAGGTTGGTTTATCTTGTCCCTTTCGGTAATGATGCTTTGGAGGCCCGAGGTTTTTGGCTGGCGAAGAATCTGGCATAGGATATTCGGTTGAGCCAGCAGGCTTAGAGGAAGAGGAGCTACAGGTAGAAGAAGCGGTTAGCAAGAGAGCAAAGAAGAAGGAGCTTCCGATTTTTTCAATCCTTGACTCCATCGACTTTTCGGATCACTTCGTGATTATCGGTGATGTCGGGACGGGGAAGAGCACAGTAACCCCGATCCATGAGTTTGAGGTCTGCAACAGAAACAAGCAAATCATCATTCGCGAGCCTTCAAGAGCCTCGTGCAACGCGTTGTTCTATTCGCTTCAAGCGCTTCACCCGGAAGTAAAAGACGAGCTAGCAGTAATTACAAAGGACACCAAGATCAATATTGGCGGCAGGATCAAGATCGTCACAGACGGTGTCCTGCTCAGAATGTTGGCTGAGAACTCGATCTTAGACTCCTCCATATATTTTGATGAAAGTCACCAGATGTCCTCCCAGCTAGAACTGTGCATGTCACTAGCCAAGAAGGAGGAAGCTAACGCAAGAAACCTGTTCCGCATCATGAGCGCCACAATCGACCCGAAAGAATTCCTTTCATTCATGGGCATCTCGAAGCTCTATACGCTGAGTGGCCGAAGATACCCGGTCACGCTCCAAGTGGAGCCTGCAAGGGATCTCGATGAGATGTTCAGGACCCTGTCGCTCTATCTTTACTCGCAGCCACACAATGAGTCTTGGCTTGTTTTCCTCCCTACAAGACGCCTAGTGGAAAAGTATGCAGGCAGCTACGGCGGCGTCTACATTCATGGTGGCCTTGAAGGCTCGGAGATCAACAAAATCCAGCAGAGAGCCGAGCTCGACAAGAACCTCAGAATCTTCGCGACAAACGTCATCGCCTCCTCCGTAAACATCTACGTCGATAACGTGCTGATATTCAACGAGATGATTGACGGCAAGGATAAGCTAGGTCAAAAGACGCTTCGATACAAGAAGATAGACAACAACTCGCTCCTGCAAATGATGGGCAGAATCGGCCGCTTCAAACCCGGCAGAGCAGTCATCCTCTCAGACACGCCCATCCCGAAGAAGATCAACCCGACACCAGTGCACAAGGCTCTTGAAACCGAGACCCCGTTTGACTTGGTGCTCCTCATGTCAAAGTACCGCCTCAGGCTCTCCGAGCTAGAGTTCATGTCAAAAGTAAACCCCCGTGAAGTAGCCTTCGCAGAGAACTGGCTCACCGATATCGGCGCAATCAACCACCGCACCCACGAAACCACCTGGAAAGGCATCTTGATGAGCGAAATCCCCTACGATCCAGACTTCGCACACATGATTTCCACAGCCCTCATCTCGGACGACTACGATGCCGCGAGATTTCTCCTAGCCAGCGGCGCCTTCGGCGACTCACTCAACCACGCCTACAAATCAAACATGGAGGGCATCGCCCGCCAATTCATATACGCCTACGACAAAACGAACGAGCTCAACATCAAAGCGCACCTCCTCAAAGCATACTCCGAGGACAAGGCAGGCGCATACATCTCAAAACTAATCGCAAACGGCATCTTCACCGGATTCATCTCAGAAGCATGGAAAAACTACGAAGCGGCCAGAGATGCACTAAACGACCTGCTCCTCACCTCGAACAAAGAACCCATACCTAAAGAAGTCACAGTAGACCTTGACGTCTCCAAACTCAAACCATACCTCCTAGACTGCCTATCATTCGAGAAGTTCAACCTATACGAAAAGAACCAGCACGACCTACGCGAAATGATCATCGAAGGCCCATTCTTCGCAAGAACACTCACAATAAACTACAGACGCTTCCTATTCGACATAGTCGCAATGAACCCAACAAGGAAGAAGCATCATCACCGACACGGCAAGCGGTGAGACAGACAGGCAGTATGTAGCAAAACCCTATTTCTTCAGATAAATCAGGTAGACGAGGAAATCTGAGGCGCCACTCGCCAAAGGCTATATATTCAGTCCCGTTGACATACTCCACCGGTGGAACAGCCAAGATGACCCAGAAGGCGCGGCCAAACTGGGACAAGATCAACGTTCCAGCAGCTATGAGCGACCTGATAGACCAGTATCTCCAGACAGATATTGCGAAGCAGAGAGGACTAAAGAGTAAATCCGACGTAGCCACTGAAGGCGTCAAAATGCTCCTCGAACGAGACGGCATGTACATCCGGCGACCCCGCTTCCAACACCTAAACATGTACGAAGATCATGTGAAGGTCATAGACAACGAAATGGGAAGAATAGCCAGCGTCTACTTCAGACACGAAAAAATCTACTGCGACATATGCGACGCCAACGAATGCATCCACGCCGACTTCGCCCTCACAATCCCAAAAGTCGTCAAAATCCTCGAAGAGAAAGGCTTCCCACTACCCAAACCCAAACCCAAACCAACCTAAGCTGCAGCTAGATCGGCTTCGCGAGCGATCTGGAAGGTTTAGGTCTACTTCACTATGATGACGGTGCAGTGAGCGTGATGCGCTACCTTATTCGACACGCTGCCTAGAAACACTCTTGAGAACCTGCCGAGGCCACGGCTCCCCATCACGATCAGGTCAACATCGTTCCGTTCAGCGAAGTTCAAAATCTCGTCAGCCGGATCCCCAGCAGAATATACCCGTTCAACCTTGGTTAACCCTTCAGCCTTCGCTTTAGCCTCCACCTCCTGAAGATAAGCTTCGCCCTGCGAGCGAACCGTGTTCAAAGCCGTGTCAGTCAATATCTCCGGGTTCACGCGACCCTCATACGCTTCACTGAACCGCTCATACGCAGCGTAACCCGCCGCCACATGAAGAATGCAGAGCGTAGCATTGTACTTCTTAGCGAGATCAAGAGCCATATCAGCAGCCTTACTAGAATGAATCGAGCCATCCACCGGAACCAAAATCCGCTTCACAGATCTCGGAAGATTAACACCTTCAACCAACTACAACTACCACCGACACTACTAACGCACTACAAACATATAGGCAAAACGGAAAAACGTTGTGCTAAACGTCAAGAGTAGCCTAGTTTGTCCTAACTGACCGTCCAAAACCCCGGGACCCGCGCCTTAACCTAAGCCGCTCAGCCACTAACGGGTACCTAACTATACAAGCAGAAGATACGCTTGTGAAAAAGGCTAATGGAAGATCTTTAAACCCAAACTTGTAAGTGGCTGGAAGTGTTTCAAATCCAAGGTATAGAGGGCGGCTGAGTTATTGATAGCTGTGGCTGCGATCATCGTATCTGTTCGCCTAATCGGTGAGCCCTTTCGCTCAGCATCGAGCTCGATCTTTGCAGAAAGATTAGCATCAGCTTTTGTATAGCTTAGAACAGGCAGCTGCAGAACATCCTGCAACGGCTTAGCGTACTTCTGGAGACCATAGAGAATCTCGTGAAGGGTAATGGCGGTGATGCCTATGCTTTCACCGCTCTCAACTATCCTCTCCAAGGCGTCATTACCTTTCTCTGATCCTCGGTCGAAAATCTCTATCAAAACATCAGTATCTAGGATAATCATATCCGCCGCTCGGCCCTTTTCCTAGAAATCTCCAGAAGCATCCGCGCCTTATCACGCTCCTTAATCTCAACACATCCTCTAAGCCGCTTCAACGTTTCAACTGGGTTTCCCCCTTCAACAAGTCTTTCAAACAGCTCACTGAAACTCTCCTCGCTTCCTTTTACAGCCAATAGCTTCCTATAGACCTCATCCCTTATCGTAATAGTCTTAGTCAATGCTCACCACCAATTCCCCATATGTTTAAACATATATTTAAACACAAATACAATGTTCAAGCAAGGGACAAGCAAGGTAAACTACGCTCAGGAAGGTTTAAACAGGATGCTCAAAACAGAAAAGCTTAATTCACAAAGACTTACTGCGCCTTTGAAACTGCAGCCCATCACTCTCTGCGACCAAATTTGGAGTGGACGTCTTAACCGTTAACTCGGTTTACTCATAACCAGCTTGAAGGTAGTAGGTTCTGCATAAAACATGAAAGCAGTCAGAAGATATATTCTGCTAAAATTATCTTTTCTGAAGACAGGGTCACAAACAATAAAGTTTTACTATCCCTTTAAATTATCACGACGAGACCTTGAATGTCAACTAAGGTTTTTTGCAGTAGCTGCGGGAGCCAAGTAAAGGCTGGAAGATTCTGCGAACATTGCGGCGCACCACTCGCCGAAAACGGAGCAACAGTTCAAACTCAAGCCTCACAGCTGCCTTTGTACACTATACCTGTAGGCTGCACAGAGGAAGCAGCCAGGAGCCTAGGAGAAGCCAGTAAAGTTGCTCTCTTCGGGTTAACGTCTAAGCGACCGCTCTTCGGGAAAAAACCTGAGGAATACATCGTACATAAAAACACGGCGCGGAATGAAAAGATCTACGTTAGAATCCACGGTGTCTACTCAGCTGAATACACGGTCAGCAAAACCTTCTCACTAGACGTCGGTCAAGATGCGGTAAAGGTCGAGGTGGCAGGAGTGGACGGATTTGCTCCAAAAGCAGGAGCAGTTGAAGTAGCAGCAAAGATAAGAAAAGCCTACAGAAACGAAGCGGTAGTAGTATTCAATGAGAAAGCCGATGAAGTAAACATACAACTTCCAAATCCCAACACCCTCGAACCTTGCAGAACCATACCGCCAACACTGAACAGCAGCGATATACAGAAACTCCTCGACACCACCCTAACTCTAGCGCAAAAAGTCCTCGAATTCAGAATCCAAAAAGCCCCATCAACCATCGGCAAAATCGAGACCGAAAACCTCGACCTATCAGACAACCAAATCGTTCTCTCACCCTACTACGTGCTAACCTACGAAAACACCAAAACTGGAGAAACAAAAACCCTAACAATCGACGCAGTCAAAGGAACCCTACAGTAACAACGCTAAATCTAACCTGAACTACCAGTATTACTGCACTAGCCGCGAAGCCAAGCCGCGCTCATTACTCTTTAATGCTTGCACCACAGTTCGAACAGAACACTTCATCCAGCGACACACCAGCCCCACAATTAGAGCAGAACCGCGCACCCGTAACGGCAGGGCTCTGAGCTGGCCGCGACTGAGCGGCCGCCGCGACTGAAGGTTGAGAAGACGCATTAGGTGTATCTTTACCGGATCGAGATTTCGATCTTCGACGCAGAACGAGAGCGGCCCCAACTAAAACGATTAAGGACATAAATCCAAAGCCGATCTCACTGTCAGTAATAACGAACGGCTCAGGAGATTGTGTCCTAGTCGTTGTAGTCGCAATTGAACTAGTTACCGTGCGCGACGATGTGGTAGTGGTAGTCGTCGAAGTAAGGATGCTACCGCCCGCTCCAATGCTCGGGCTGACAGATATCTCACCTACAGTGAGGGTACCGTTCTCCACTTTCACAGGCATGGATTGCATCGTGTTCCGCTCAATCGTGCTGCTAATTGTTCTTACAGAGGTCAGCACCCCGTTAGTTACGACGCCGAAGGTCAGAGCGTAGTCCTCCTTGTCCTCCTCCATACTCTGTCCATCCACAACAGCCTTTGATACCTTGACATCAGCGGGGAGAAGTATGATTTTTGTCCCGTTCTTGAAGTCAAAGTACACTGCGCCCGGAATCTGCTGTTCAATCTGCCACCGGTTCTTATTTATGAGAGAAGAATTGAAACCAACATGCCGGCCCTGCTCATCATAGATACCGGGGTAGAGCTCATGCTGTTGGTGAACAATTTTAATGAAATTCCAGCTTGTTGAAGGTGTATGTGAAGCGCTGAAGGAGTTAATAAAACTCAGCCAGTTTCCAGCATCACTGGCGAAAGATGTCGCCTGATACGGCTGCAGATATTGTGTATTTATGTGTGGAATAGTGATTGATACCTGAGTGTTTGATATATTGAAACTCTTTACTGTGGCTTGCTGTAGATCATTTCGCCATAGAAGGATTGTGAGTCCCTGAAACTCCGATTTGACCGAGTTACCTTTGCTGTCAAATAATACCTCGTTGTGAGACATAACAGCAGCGCTGACCGCATTCACGACGCTCCTCGCAGCATCCTTAAGCTTCACATCAGTTATCTTTGGATCATTAATTATATTCTGAGCAAAGCTGCCGAGATCAGTATACGGCTCATGCGGATCCGCCCAGGATCTAAGAACAATCTGGTACATCGTTTCGTTAAAGACCTTATCCCCTCCGTCATAACCGGCCTTCAACATCTTCGCAAGCACGTCGGCCTTCACGACTACATTCTGAATCTTTGAGGAGTCAACTACTGAGAGCGTCGCGTTGACCTTATCGTATTCACGCTTACCTGTGGAGGATGATATGAAGCCCTCTGTCCCATTATACCTAGGCCCATAGTATTGAACTATCTTCTTAGCATAGTCAAGAGCACTCATATCGGGCTTTACAGACAGGTCTTCAAGGAACCGCGGGTAAGCATCACCCGGCCCAGGCTTCTCCAGCTCTGAAACAGTAAAGTACGCTGCTTGATTCCTTAACTGGTAAAGCACCTCTACCTGTGCCATCAAGCAAGCATCAAAACTTATCACATCTAACCTATAATTACCAAGAGCTCTAGCCATTTCTGGAATCCTCATCTGCTTATACCCTTGATGCTTATCCCAGATAACCCCAACTACGCCTAAACCATGGTCCCCGATGATCAGTTGAGTATGCTCAGCCGGAAACCTATCCATTGATTCCTTGACAAAGCTACGCAGCGCCGAAACGGAGGACATGTTTGTCGGACCCCAATCCTGCATCAGTTTCTTCAAACCCCCATTTACAATTTGGTAGAGTTGAGCGTTGTCTTCAGGTATCGTTGATACGCCCCAAACGCTTTTCTCGACATTCCATTCCTTGTTTGAATCGATGAGAGTAACCATACCTACCTTGGGTGTATCATGCACCCTAGTCACGTTCAACATCTCTTCAACATTCTCCAATATAGGCAGATTTGGAGATGTATCCTTAACCGCGTAAAGCATCACAAGCCAATTCGCCTTAAGCAGGTGAAGCGGGAGGACAGCCGAGACCTGAAGATCCCCGCTTGAAGCCACTATAGTCAACTTATAATCCGCTGGAGGCACCAGCCCTTTTGCTTTTGAGTAATCCATGGTTACGTTGATCATAAAGTCAGACACGCCGCTGCTCTCAGGCTGCAGCTCATCAGGAGCGAACGAAACCGTCAACCCAGGAGGAAGGCTCTGTTCAACCTTGAGTAGAATTGGAGACTTCAAATCCATACCCTTATAGCTCACCTCAGCCACAGTGAAGTTGGACTCCGTAGGGTAAACGTCAAGAGAGCTAGGAGTAAGAGTCAACCCAGCGTTTTTTGAGATTGAAGATTTATTGACAGTTATCTTGAGCCAATCTGAGCCTGCTCGCTCAACTATTGTACTCCTGTAAGTGGCGACGCCCTTAACGTAAAAAACCCCTTCCTGCGGAAAAACACCTTCATAGACAAATTTGTAAGGGCCGCCAGCACGGGACACCTCGGTTGGCCCCTGAATCTGAGTCAAACTATACCAGCGCGAAACCCCGAATGGCTGGGACGCGTCGTCAACCCCCACACTAAGCCAGTATTCACCCGCCTCCAAAGCACCTAAGGTGACAGTAACCGAAAAAACAGCCTTACCATTCGCATCAGGCTGGATTATCTGATCCGCATCAACACGAACAGTCGGCCAAGCTCCTTGAGCAGTAGCCCCTAATGGAACCGCAGCAAACAATACCGAAGCAACAATTAGAAACAGAGTAAATACTCCAGCGAGCCGACTCAACTAGACAATCATTCGCAAGTTATGAGACGCCTATATAAGCTGTAAATCAAAGAACTTTAAAATACAGATTCAGAAGCCCATAATCGGCAACTAATGAAAAGATTAACCATGATCATCTTAGCAGTATTGGTAATTACTTTTGGTTTTCTGGCGTACATTATCTTCTGGGTTCCCCCAACCCCAGAACCCAAGCTCACAATAGCAGACACAATTTACCCCGAGAATAGAACCGTTGATGTTTACGTGGAGGCTGGAGAAGTCTTCACGATCAACCTAGCCACTAACCCATCCACAGGCTACGATTGGACAATCAAAACAGACGGCACAATAGTGGAGTATCTGGGTAACGACTACTTAAGCGGCGGCGACTCACCCGGTGCTCAAAGCAACGAAGCACACAACTTCAAAGCACTCACAGTAGGCAACGCGAACATGACTCTCCTCTACGAACGCAGCACAGAACGCGGCTTCAGTCAAAGCCAAGTAATGAAAAATATTACAGTAAAAGTCCACTCAGGTTATTCACCAACAAACGGCGTGATACAGACGAAAGAGATACTCATCATCAACACCAACCAAACCGTTGAAAACGAAGCGCAAGCCGTCAACGTCGTAACTGACCATTTGGCCGAGATAAGCGACGCCAACCTATTGAGAATCCAAGGAGTGATAAACAAAACAACAGTCACCACCATAAACGCACAGACAATCGGGCAGGATGGAACACCCGCTTACCTTGTGAGAATAGATTACACAGTGGACACAGACACAGGGAAACTAACCGTAACAGTAACAAAGGACGGCAAAATCTATGGAACCACAAGCGCAGTATAACTGTGATCAGGTTTTAGGCAAAAACAAAGCTGCAGTGCACGACTGCATGTTAGGATGAGAGGAACTGAATGAACTGTTCAAGCTGCGGCAGCCCCGTAAACGTAGACGACAAATTTTGCTCCAACTGCGGCTCACCAATCAAAAACCAGCCTGAAACCTGCCCAAGCTGCAACACTATGATGAAGTCGAATTCCAACTTCTGCCCGAACTGCGGCTACAATTTGAAAACGCAGAAACCAAAACTGAAGTTAGAGCCGGCGGCGATACAGCAAAAGGACGCTCACACCAATTTGAAGGATGCAACACCCGGCGAAGTTGTGCTTAAAGACACAGGTCTCTTCCCAATCACCTATCTGACCAGCAGCTTCAGCTCAACCAACGGCAAACTCCTCCTCACAAATCAGAGGCTGGTATTCAAGGGAGGAAAGCTGCAGGGAGTGGGCGGAGTTAGCGTGGGTGGAATTTTCATCCCAAACCCGGATGACGCAAACAAATCTAAACAGTATCTGAATATTCCGCTGGCGGAGATAACGCAGGTGGAGCACGGATGGGCGAACCTAACAATACAGGCAGCTGGTAAAAAGTACAAGTTCGGCGGCATGCGGGAAACTAAGAACTGGGCGGAAGAAATCGTCAAGGCAGTAGGAGCAGATAAAAAGTGAGGTTTAGCAGATGGAAGAAGCAGCACTGATCGGCCTAATCGGCGCTGCAATCGGTCTGGTAGGCGTCTTAGCCGGTGCGGGGGCGATGATATGGGGTTTAGGATACTTTGAGTATCTTGGCGGCAAGAAAAGATCCACAGTCGTTCCAATAAGCAAGGAGGAGATTAAGCAAAAGCTTCTCGAGCTAAACAATCAGGACATCCCCTACCAAATAAAACCGGCCGAGGAGACAGACCTACAGGTAGAGTGGAAAATAGTTGATGCGAAATGGTACGGAATAATATCTAAAGAGCGTACAAGCGAAACCTATCGAGCCTATATCGTGCTAGACGAAGACCTGAAGACAGCCCGCTACTGTGAAGAAACAGGAACAGTAAACTGGTTTGCGGGCACAGACGGCCTGTTAAAACCCAGAGTAGAGTTCAAGAAGACGTTCTTGAGAGGAAGAATCCTCTACCGAAAATCGTGGGGGACAGGGTACGGTATCAAAGAAGACTCAACAGTCGGAAAAGTCTACGGATACAGCTTCGACATCAGAAAAATCAGGGAACCAATAGTAAACACAGTCAAAGAAAACGGCTGGGAGTTCGTACCTGTCGTTAGAACTGAACATGCAACTTACCAGAGCATAAACAAGAACAAACCTCAACAATTGAAAGAGAATAGTGCAACTGATTTATCTAGGAGAACAAAAGCGATCCGAACCAGCCTGTATCTCATAGACGCATTACTCATAGTTTTGTTTGGGCTGAGCGCCGTTGCAGGATCATTGGGCCTAATGCTATACCTAGCACTTCTAGCCGGTAGCGCAACGCTAACGATCAGCCTTTACGAAGGCCACATTCGAGACAGACTTCACCCTACACTGTACAGAAGAACATTACCAGTAGCTTTAACATCATTAATCGCACTCATTATTCTCCCTATGCTAGATCCTGGCCCAATAAGCACCACACTAATCTATGCCATCCTCGGGTTACAAATCACCGGCTTCTATTTAAGCAGACGGGCAAAAAGAAAAAAAGCCTAACAATCAAAACAAACCCAGTTGTTTACACTGCCTGCTGACCAACCGAATCTTTGTAATCGACTGGCAGAGATTCGGCAGAAGTCAGATTGCGCCGCATAGTCATTACAGGTTTTACTGAAACATGTCTTTTGGCTCAAACCTTTGGAGGCCGCTATTAACGATAGAAGAAGGCGATCTCAGACGATCCCAAAAAAGAGTTGTCACGCCTATTTTCTTTTCTCTATAACACAGTTTCTGGTAATTCGGAAAAACCGAACATCTAGTTCTGCGTGAGTCTCGGAAAAATCGAAAGACAAGAGTCAAAAACCGATTCTTCCCTGTAGATATCGCCGGAAACGTAGCTTCGCGGCAGTGGTGCTGCGGAGGTGGGGTTGTGGCGGCTCTAGACAGGCTGGTGAAATAGTCCCCACAGGTGCAGGAGTCACATGCCTGCGCCTTTTTCACTCTAGCACTTTATGTACGCCATACTCAAACCTGACAAGTAGAAGCCCGCCTCAGAACCCTTGCATACATGCCGGGAATATCGATACAGAGCCACCTAGGTCTAGAGACAGGTAACTGTAAATATAGCATCCGTTCCAGTAGAGATTTACTTGAACCGTAAGACGATGGGGGCAACAACAGTTGTCATAGTTTCTTTAGCAGGTTTAGCGCTGTTCTACTACGGCATCAATAACGGCAACCTATTCGGTACCGGCGAAGCATCAGGTGGAGAAGGATTAGCGGTATCATTTTCCAACATTACGAAGGATGTGAGCGAATATACGGAGATGAAAGATTACAACGGCGGCAAAGCCACCAAGGTATGCGGCTCACTGATCACCGTGACCTTCACTCTAACAAACACCGAGGACAAAGATACAGCGGTAAATGTCTCCTTAACAGCTAGAGGCGAACAAATACAGATGCAGAAATATGGTGTAAAAGAAGGCGAGCAGATCAACGGTAGCCTACAGGGCAGCTACCTGAAATGCAGCCTCAACAAAGATGAAATCACTCTAAAAATCTCAAGCTAACAAAGATAGATAGTGGATGAAACGTCATTGCACTTCACCGCAGTTCTTACATGCAGGTAGAATCTAGCTTCACCTAACAGTTCAAAGCTGTCTCTTGCCGAACCAGTTATCTAGACTGCTGCGGCTACAGCATTAATTTGTAGTTGCGTTGCCGCTTTTGCCTGTGCCGGATCGTTTTTTGGCGACTATGTTGTTGGTGCCTGTTGGTAGTCGTCTACTCGATACTCCGTCTCCAAACTGTATGTAGAGGTGTCCATCTGTGTCTCTGCGGACAATGTAGATGCTGTCATCATTCTTATGCCCGAAGAACGATGATGCCATCTCCCATAAATCACCATCCACATAGATCTCTACTTCAGGGACGCTCGGGGGATTCATTTTTGCGCCAGGCAGATTTTCTAGAAGTGACTCTGGGAGGTCGAAGCATTGAAACTTTAAGCGTCCGTTTCCGTTTCCCAAAACCACCTTCCCCTCAGACTTTTTCCGCGCAACTTTAGGCATATTAGGTATCAACATCACAGATAACGTGTCCACAATTAAGAAACAAGACAAAAATTAACTGACACTTTGATAAAGAGAATCGAAATAACAACACAAAAAAATCACCTGCAAAACCAACAGCATCTGGCCACCAATCAAGGAAAGAACGCGTCACGGAAACGTCTTCTGTAAAGGCGATTACATCTATGTCGTGCTTCAGAATACAAAGGTACACCGATGCATGCATAGCGATAAATCCTAAACACCAACATTGAGGAAGACAGATAGACCATGGAGATTGCGCAACATCAGCAGCAGCCACAGTCTAGCAGCAAAGTCGTGTGGGAAAGTAAGATCAAAGGGCTTGAAGATGAGAAGTCAAATCTTCAGCAGGAGATCTCTAAAATCAGTGATCTGCTCGCAGTAGCAGAGCTCGAGAAGAAGTTCAGGGCACTCGAAGAAGAGGTACTTCAACTCAGAACCACGAAGATCGATTTAGAGGGACAACTAGTAGAGCACCCAAAGGCAACAACAACCGCAGCAACACCTGCAACAACAGTGACAGCCCCAGTTGAGAAACAACCCGCTCAGACAGCTGAAACTGCAAGGCCTGCGCCGCAAAACCGTCCTAGTAACGAAGCTCCCCGTCCACTACGGCGCTTCGCATTCTAGAGATACAGAATCACCCTAACAAGCTGAAGGGAGGCTACAACCTACCCTGAGGTAGGCAAAGCCACCCCCTCTTTTTAGATTGCTAGCTAGCCTCCTGCTTCATCAAGACTTATTTCTAACCTAGGTATCTACCTAAAACTAGGATCTTCGGCGATGCTCAGGAAGAACCTTCCCGCCACCGCAACTCTTGCTGCACTACTACTATTCACGGCGCTGCTGCTCCCTGAGTCAGTCTCAGCCATAAGTGGGCCAGGCCCGCCGGACGTCTATATGGCGGTGACACCGAAGGCGCTGCCTGTAGCGGCAGGATGCCCAGCTACCTTCAACGTTCAGCTAGTCTCTCAAGAAGGCTATCAAGGAGTAATGAACCTAGATACACTGTCTACGCCAAACGGGGTCGACGCCACCTTCTACCCGAACCCAGTCAGCATCAGAGAATACAGTGAAGCAAATTCAAAGCTCACAGTAACAGTCTCACCGGACACACCTCAAGGAGTAACAAGCCTATCCCTGAAAGCCGCATCAGCAGACCGAAGAATCAGCCACACCGCAACCGTCACCCTCAACATCGGCCCACCCTGCGCCCAACTACAAAACGGAAAGACGACCACCAGCAGCAGTAACAGCATCATTACCGTAATCTCAGAGGTCACCTTAACTCAGACGATAACAGCGATTCAAACCAGTACATCAACAATCACTCTGCTAACCACGTTCACAAGCACGACCATTGCATCATCGCTGGAACAAGCTGTAGTACCGTTTACGAGTGTCTGGGCGATTGGAGCCACGATCGTCACCTTGGCGCTGGCTGAAGTCCTGCTTCTGAAAAGAGCAAAATAACGTAGATAAACTGAATAACTAACTAATCATTGTAACTTTTTAGAAAGGTTGCAAAGATTTCTTGATGATAGACCGAACTATTATAGCTAGCTTTATACGTTCTTTTGCGGCTCTGAACCGGTGTTTCTCGTAATTGGGTACTGAGGAGACTGAAGCTAATCCTCACATTCCAAGAATTTTAGTCACCGGTGCCAGTGGGTTTATCGGAGGCCGTTTAGTAGAAAAACTGTCATCCTCAAGACGATACAAAATCAGATGCCTGACCAGACGCGCCGACACGCTGAAAGAAAGATTCAGCGGAGATGATGTCGAGATAGCGCAGGGCGATGCTGGAAACTACTACAACTTGGTTGACACATTATCCGGTGTTGACGTAGCCTTCTACCTCATACATTCTATGGAAGGATCCGCATCAGGCTTCGCGAAGTTCGCAGGGCGAGACAAGTTGTTCGCGGAGAACTTTGCTCGAGCCGCAACCGAGTGCCACGTAAGCAGAATAATCTATCTTGAAGAGCTAGGCACGGGTCGAAACGAAGATCTCTCCCACCATATGTGGAGCAGGAGACGAGTCGGCAACATACTTGCGAAATCCACCGCCAAACTCACGGTGTTCAGAGCCTCCTCAATACTCGGGAAAGGCGGCCACTTATTTGAGATGCTGAGATACCTGGTTGAAAAACTGCCTCTGCTGCTATGTCCGAAGTGGGTTCTGAACAAAACTCAACCAATATCGGTGGACGACGTGGTAACCTACCTAGCCGAATCAGTAGCCTCGAAGGAGACAGAGGGCAAAATCTTCGACGTAGGCGGCCCAGAAACGCTCTCCTTCTTTGAAATGATTGAGAGATACGGAAGAATCAAAGGCAAGCAGACCAGAGTCGCTGTAACACCATTCCGCACACCGAGGCTTTCCGCCTACTGGATTGATCTAGTAACCCCGGTCAAAGCATCAATCGCCCGACCCCTGATCGACGCACTACAACACGATGCGACGGTCAGAGACAACTCAATAAGGCAGCTGATCCCCATCAAGCTCAAAAGCTTTGAAGAAACAGTCGAGTCCATAGCAGGCGAGCCTGAAGGCAAAGCAAAGACAACCCAAATCCACCCAGACAAAACACTCCTCTACTCCCTATTTGCACTTGAAGTTCTAATGATACCTTACGTAGCCACAACAGCCTTCCTAGGACTATCAAACATACCTTGGATACTCGCAGTCGCCCTATGGTACCTAGGAGTTGCCTTCGCCATACACTTCATCGACTACGGCGCAAAACTCGGCACACTCTCAGCAGGAATCATAGGCCCACTCTCAATAACACTCTGGATAACAAGCGACATAGAGCAGCGGCGACAACTAATCTTAATCACCGGCGCAACAGTGCTCTACAACACCCTCGAAATTGACCTCTCCATACTCGCCGCAGTCCTAGCTGCAGCATCAGTCTGGGCCCTGCTCAAAACAAAAGTAACACACACTACCACCACCGAACTCCCCTAACACCTAAACAACCCTCACATGTCAGGCCAGCCAGCAAGCTAGCTAGCAAGCACGCAAGCAAGCAAGCAAGCGAATAGGGGACAGATAGACGTTAATCGCATCTTTAAACAGAAAATCTTCACAAAAAATGCTAAACCCGTTCAAGCAAGCAGGCTGTTCTAATCCCTGTACAGGCTGTTCGCATCATTACTCTTAACCTACGCTGACCATATATTAGCTGCGGAGAATGATAAGATGATGCGAACAATAGGCATCTTGGCAACAGCTGCGATCGTAGCGGCCGGAGCGATTCTACTAATAGCAGCATTTCTGTACCCAGTTGATCGACAGGTTGGAGGAGTTAACGAACTTACCTTTACGAGAACAGGCGGCTTCATCGGGTTAAACGAGAAGCTGCACATAAAAGAGAATGGAACAGCAGAGTACACCTCCGACAAATTCGGCAACACAACGATCCACTTAGATAAAACTGAAGTATCGGATCTCCTCAACAGGACCAGTTTCTTCACGGCTGACAAGACATACAACCCGATACCGGGCGCTGCAGACTATTTCTTCTACGGATTAGATGTGCAAAGAGGATTTAACGTAACAACAATTCAGTGGGTTGACAGCGGAGCAGCCAACGAAACTCTGCCCCCACAGCTACTAGATATCCAGAGCCAAATAGAGAGCATAATTCTAAGAGCACGCAATATAACCACGACACCTGGCGCCACAGAGCAGCAACAGCAAGCAGCCGACATATCTAAAGACTTCATAATTCACGCGCCAACCTTCAAGTTCGACGGAATGAACGAAACACTCCGCGTCATCGACACCAAGATACTCGAATCCTTCCCTGAACAATATGTCACTACACTAACCTTCGACTCAAGATTTGCAGGATACGGTAACCGATCCGGACAGATCTTGGCGCAGGTAATAACCCCGCACACAGCCGTAGTCACCGTAGTCAACAACACCGTAACCTCAGCAATCATCGACGGAAAATGGGACGAACTAAAACAGAAACCGGTGAACCAACCCATAGTACTGGAGCCTGAGCAGGCCCTAAACCTAGCTATGACCTACATCAAGGAAAAACACCCTGATGCGGCAAAACTAATCAACAGCAGCATCACTTGGAACGCAACCAGAACCACACCGGGAGGACTCTTAGGACACGAAACTTACATTTACGAAGGCGGAAACTGGAAAGCAACCATGGAGTGGAGCATAGTAGCACCCGAATACCTAACATACAAAATCACAGCGCAACACACATCAGGAATCACTTGGACCGGAGAAGTACACGGAGACCAAGTCACGGAAACAAGCTTCAAAACCGGCTAAGCTAGACCAAGAAGCGACTGCACGAATAATGGGCTCTATGTGGAGCCCAAACGCTTCTTTCTATTTTTCAGGTACTGTTTTCCCACTCAGCTAGGGGTTTAGGCTCCATATGAAGCCGTTGAGAGCCGCCGCAATCGTCACCCACGCGATATAAGGGACGAGGAGTAGACCAGCCGCTCTGGAAACTCTGTAAAACAGCACAATTGTAGCTACGATCGCTATCCACAGCGCCGCAATCTCTATGAGTCCAAGGAGAGGCGATCTTAAGCCAAAGAACAGGACAGACCAAAGCGCGTTCAGAACAAGCTGGATGCCGAACACCGACAATGCAGCCCTTACCGAACGATCATCTACGCCTCTGCTCCACACAAGATACAGCGAGACACCCATCAAGGTGTAAAGAGAGAGCCAAACAGGAGCGAAGAGCCAGTTAGGAGGCGCAAAGAACGGCTTCTCAAGCCCAGCGTACCACGTCGGAATTGAACTGACAGTAAATACAGAGCCGACGATGCCCGCTAACTGGCAAACAACTATAGCCGAGACCAGCCGCGGTAAACGCCTACTATTACTGAACATCCTTGATAGTTAATCGGTTAACCTCGGAATAAACATTCGATCGAGCGGGACAATGCACAGACATGTCTGGTCTTCCGCTATCAGAGTAGAGCATGTAATCTTTTGTCATGGTTATGACCGGTATAATTCAAGGGTCGCCGAGAAGCATAAACTGCAACATCTTCCAAACAGTATTCGGTAAACCTTGCCTGCTGCAACAGTGTTTACTAGAACCCATGCCGCAGCAAACTGGCGAGAGGAAGGAATAGTGATGCCGCTTTAGGAGCCGGTAGCTCCGCATAATATTAGGGGCCTGCACCTAGCGTTCAAAGTCGGAATCCCGCAGATCATTGTACTCTCTATCAGATGGTACGAATAGCTCCAAGGCTGCGTCAAGCTTTTGGTACCAGGTCTGAATCTCCTCCTCCCCATATTTGCGGTTAAACCTCTCAATTACCTGCTTAACGGCTCGCGGATCAGTCAACGGCTTCGCCACCGAGTTTGCTGACTTGCCGGCTACCGATATGCGCACAGAACGGTTTGCCTGAACATTCTTGTACCACTCGGAGTCCGAGCCTTTAACGGGGAGAAGATAGATTCTGCCAGCATCATACACAAACCAGACGGAGATGCGACGGCTCTGGCCGCTCTGTCTACCCTTAACAGTGATCTCAAGCTCCTGCGCATTCGACAGCATTGATCTAACGTCTGAAGCGGCCAAGTAGATCAAGACTCTTGAGGGGCATACCGAGACAATAACTTTTCTTGCGGATGCTTCGGCACACAGTAACTCGGGACTATCGCCACGTAAGGCTAGTGACCGCTAACAGTAGCAGGTCTAGCTGACTAACTATCTAACTGCGCTACTGCTCTTCGAGAGCGACGTTGCTGTTAATTGGTGCAGGGGCTTAGAAGAGTGTGACTTTGCCGTCTATGATGAGCGGAGTTAAGCTGGTGATGTTGGCTAGTTCTTCGTTGAGTATTGAGGAGATTTCGCCGTTGACGTTGGACAGCGATACACCGGGCTCCAGCACCACTGCGGAGCTGCAGACCTGCGGCTGATCGATTGGTGAGCCGATTCTGCTGAGCAGCCTCACATAAACCTCTTTAACACCCTTGACCTCTGCGACAATCTTGTCCGCGGCTCTCTGAGCCAGCACGTTGTAGATCTTGCCTGTGTGGTTGATCGGGTTCTTTCCTGCGCAGGCCTCCATTGAGTACTGCCGCATTGAAGTAATCAGCCCGTTGTGCCGGTTGCCTCTGCCGGTGTTACCGTCGTCACCAGCCTCAGCTGAGGTGCCTGTGACGGTGAGGTAGTAGACGCTTAGCTTGGGGCTGTCACCAGCATTCACCTTAACATCCACGTCCAGGTTAGTTAATCTGGATGCGAGATCTTCAACACTCTGCTGCACATCGTTAACTACGCTGTGGTAGTGGCTAGCATCAGGCATCAGCCTGCTGATCATTGCACTGGCAACTGTGAGGTTAATCTTCTTCTCACGCCGGTATCCCATCACCTTGATGTCTTCACCGACCTCCGGCAGCACCTTCTTCAAATCCGGTGAGTTAAGCATCTGCTCTGTCTTAAGAACAAGGTTCTCAGTAGGAGTCAACGGGGCGAAACCGATGCCGATTGAAGTGTCGTTGCCCAGCGGGATCTTTGAACCGCCGTCGAAAATCGCTACGAGATCTGTGGATCCCTGCTTCACCTTGTACTCGATGTGAACATCTTTATCGTCTAGGAAGCGGAGCGTTGATTTGAGGAACTCGCTGATAGCTGATTGAGCCAGCACGCCCACCGGTACCTCGTGAACCCCATCTTTCTCCTTGATGAGAGATATGGCGCGACCGGCAACCATGATGAAGATAGGCTCAATCACTTCACCCCCACCGAAAACAGGGTTGGATCTGCCGCCGACAAGAATGCCTTTATCCACATTGTGGTGGAAGACGCGACCGAATTTGCTGAGATAGTATTTGCAGAGAGCTCTGGAGACCGCTTCAGAGGCTCCGTCGATTAGACTGTCAGGGTGACCCTTTCCCTTCCGCTCAACAATTTCAACTTCTAGATCCGAGACGGGGGCGCATCTTAGCTGTTCAACATGAATTTCTCGTGCACTCAACTATATCACGTCATTAACTACTAAAGATCTGTTTCTATCTTGATGAAGAGGACATTGTTGCCACGTATAACAATTTTCCCATAGTTTGCTGAAAGAGCACCATTGCTATGCTCCTCCGCATCAACTAATATTACGTTCATGTACTGGTCGATGTTGATCATTTTACCTTTATACTCCTGATCATTCTTCAGACGAACTGAAACATCTTTGTTCACTGCCTTCTGCAGCATGTTCAAAGGCTTCTTTACAGAGTCTGACAACACAAGCTCCTCTTTGGTTACGCAACATCGTCTGTACGTGGAATAAAAAGGTTGCTCGCAAACCGCGAAATCATCTAAGTAAAGTGTAGATCAAGCCTATCCAACCCTTTAGAGCTATTCTTAGAGAAGACCGCTGCACATTGAGCCACATCAACCGTACGGTAATCAACAGACAATGATTTAGCGAGTCGCTTCGCAGCAGGGCGAATGTTGGGCGCTAGGAGGATGCCTCGCAGATCCGGGGAGGTTTCTCTCATCTGTGAGATGTACCGGTAAAGCTGCTTAACTGCATCAGTGTCAGCGGCCACCCGCTTAACCTCCACCACAGTATATCTTCCTGAACGGTCTAACCCTGTAAGATCAGCCTTTCCACCACCCAACCCTTTCTGCTCCGAACTGATCCTGAAGCCCGGTTCAATCAAATCAGGATTAGCTCTTAACACACTGTAGAGATCCTGCTCAGAGATCAGCATGTCAAGCGAAGCATCATCCTTCAGCAAAACTGAGGAGACCAGAGCAACCTCACGGCAAATCACCTCAAGGGTTTCACGCGGCTTACGCCGGTCAGCCCGGATCACCAGTTCACCCTCCCGCTGAGAAAAGGTGATGCAGCACCCCGGCGGCTGCCAGTTAGCAGCTTCGAAACCGGTTCTCCTGTGAATCAGCACTGAACCATCCGGTTTCAGCAGAACAACCCGTTCACCCCAACCCATCTTCGAAGAGGAACGGCCATGGTAATCAACCCGGCAGTCAGCAACCAGTACCGTGAAGCAGCCCCGCGAACAAGCATCAGAAACAATAGACTCAACTTCCTGAAACGTTGGATCGACCTTGACCTGCGGATGATTCATACTAACTGACTCCTCAACCAACTCTTGACAATCACTGAAACAGAAGAAGTATTCACGATCCTGCTATCACCAGCGGGACGGCTTGTTTAAATGTGCATCCACTATCTAAAGAGTAGCCGGAGATCATGCGTAATTGGCCAGCGCACTCATTGAGGATATAGAGTGGATACCGAAGGAGACAGCGAAAGCACTCAGGGACGCTGGAGTAATATCTGTTCTAGATTTAGCATTAGCACCAAAAGATATCCTCCTGAAGCACGGCATCACTACTGAATCCGCGGCACATATCACTGAGAAAGCAGTCGGCGAAATCAAGCATCTACAACGGGGAAGCAGCCTACTCGGCAAAGGAGAACAGCGCAGAAAAATATCCACAGGATCCAGCTCACTTGATAATCTGCTAGGAGGAGGCGTCTCATCCGGCAGAGTAACCGAGGTTTACGGTGAAAGCGGCGCAGGTAAGACCCAGCTCTGCTTCCAGCTTTGCGTAAACCTGCTGGCTACGGAACAGAAGAAGAATAAGGAGGAGGAGGAAGAGAGGAAAGGTGACATCGTGTTTATTGATACGGCTGGAACCTTTAGGCCTGAGCGGCTCGCCCAGATGGCTGCTGACCGCATCAGCGAGGATGAGCTACTCAAACACATCTTCCTCGTGAGTGCTCGTAGCTCAGAGGAGCAGGCCCGAGCTGTTCAGAGTAGCCAAGAGTCAACGTCCCTGAACACCCAGATGCTTATTATCGACACGTTGACAGACAACTTCGTCTATGAGTTTCAAGGCGAGGATCACATTACCTCTCGGCAGATATCTTTGGCGCATCACCTCCACGACTTGGCGGAGATGGCGCTGGACAAGGACATACCTGTTGTCGTAACCAACACTGTTAGGACGAGGTTGCTGGACACAGGCGAGACCCGGATTATCGAAACTGGAGGGAACACTGTTGCGCAGGGTGTTCATCTTCGCCTGAGGCTGGAGCGGCTTAGGGGAAAAGGTCAAGGGGGGGTAGCTCGTCTAGATGATACCGATATCAAAACGGTACCTAGAGTACGATTTAAGATAGAGAAAAACGGGATCATGGACTGGGAGGAAAAGTGAGAAACAATGCCTACATCTGATGGGAAGAGCTTCTTCAACCACATACTGGTTAAGGATGTAATGGCAGCTAAAGCCGTCCTTAAGGAGGAGTTCAAGGTCAAAGATGACAGGAGTTGGGGTCGATACATGGCGGCACGCGGTATGGTTGGCATGTTGGATAACAAGAACATTGACGACGGCATCTTTGAGGATAAGGAGAAGATGATGAGGCTAAAGAAGCGGATGACCGAAAGGATAAGCTCAATCTGGTGCGACGAATTTGACAAAGGCTACTTCGACACCTGGATCGGCTTTATCAACTACTACCGGCGGCAAGAACAAGAACAAGAGCCGGAGCTACTTGACGCCGCCGGTAAAGAGGGTATTAACCAGAATCCAGATGAAAAGAACTAGCATAATGAAGCTCCCTAGCCCTGTGGTAACTATTTTACGAGCCTCTTTCGGCGGGATTTGAGCTGAAACGGTGAAGCGCGCCAAATAGTAGGTTAGGAGATACATCAACATGCCGAGAAAAATTCCGTTCTCTCCGCTGAGGCCCGCAAAGACTGTTAACAGTCCTAGAAATAAACCAGTTAAGGTGCCGACAGCGGCCCGCATCCAAAAGACTTTATCGAGAGGCTTCACTGGAAGCACCGTCGCTCAAGGGGGAAGAAGAAACAGTTGGAAATATCAGGCATAGAGCTAGAGCACATAACAGCCAAACTGAACAACACCCTTGCAGGGTATTACGTTAATAATGTTTATCTCATAAACCCCAACGCAGCCCTTATCCGCTTCCACCATAGCGAAAAACCTGATGCCCAACTTGTCTTGTCAATCAGCAAAGGCATCTGGCTCACCCGGTACGATCTGCCCAGAACAAGCGGCGGCATCGCCTCGAAGATCCGTAAAGAGATTCCGAGGTCAAAAATCCAGAAGGTAACTCAGCCTAAAGGCGAAAGAATAGCTGTAATCGAGTTCAAAGATGAACCGAACACTCGAAACGTGATACTGGAATTCTTCGGTGGAGGAAACATCATAGTGACCGACGAAACTCAGGTGATCCAAGCGGTTCTAAGACCTCTGCGGGTCAGACATAGGACGGTGAAGACTGGTGAAAAATACCTGCTTCCCCCCGCCCGCGGAACAGACGTCTCCACTCTCGTAAAGGAAGACCTCAAACCTATCATGGAGACAGATTTACTGGTCTCAAGATGGCTCGGACGAAACCTTTCACTCTCAAAGAAATACATCGAAGAGATACTGGCGCGAGCAGACGTCAACCCTGAAGCACAGGGGCTCAGCCTATCCGACGGCGATGTTCAGAGACTCTTTGACAGTCTGAAAGAGGTTGTACAGCTGGTCATATCTGGAGACGGTGAGCCCACCGTTGTCTACCGTGAGGGGGTGCCTGTAGACGCAGCGCCCTTCATGCTTAGAGCCTACAAGGGACTTGAAACCAAGAAGTTCGGAACATTCATGGAGGCTCTGGACGAGGTTTTGACGAATGAGCTTCGCTCCGAAGCGCAGGGCACAGGCTCCAAGGGGCTTCGAGGTAGAATCGAGGAGCTTCAAAAATCCATTGAGCAGCAGAGTGAGGCTGAGAAGTCCAGCTTGGAGGCTGCAGAAGCACTGAGAACCTTCGCTAAACAGCTCCAGCAACATGTCTACCAGTCCACGGCGCAGCAGAAGGAGGAACAGGTTGCTGTGCTCCGTGATCTCGGAGCATCAGAGGTTGCGTCAATGAAGGGTAGGCTGACTATGAAGATCTCAGGAACAAAGATTGAAACTGAAGCCGGCGGCTCCATGATGAAGATAGCTTCAGAGATATTCGGAGAGGCTAAGCGGCTTGAAGAGAAGATAATCGCTATCCGCGCTGCGCAGCTGAGGCTGGAGTCTGGGCTCAAGGAACTTGAAGATAGTCTTGAGGAGCAGACGAGCGAGGCGGAGGCTGAGAAACCTGAGATCCGCAGAGAGAAGGCTTGGTATGAGCGTTACCGATGGTTCAAAACATCTGACGGGCTTCTAGCTATAGGTGGAAGAGACGCTTCATCCAACAGCATCATCATCCGCCGATACATGGAGGAAGACGACATCGTTTTCCACGCGGAGATACATGGCTCACCCTTCTTCGTCCTGAAAGGCGAGTCGAAGACGGAGAGGAGCATCGCGGAGACAGCGCAGGCCACCGTAGCGTTCAGCAGAGCTTGGGGACAAGGGCTCGCAGTAGCAGATGCATATTGGATACATCCGCAGCAAGTTAAGAGACAGGCGCCCTCAGGAATGTTCCTAGCGAAAGGAAGCTTCCTGATAGAGGGCACGAAGAACTATCTTCGAGATATAAAGACCGAGTGTGCCGTAGGAATCGCGGATGTAGATGGGAATTTGGCGGTTATGGCGGGTCCACCGAGCGCGCTGCAGCGCAATTCGATCGTCTACGTAACCCTTGTACCTGACAAAGTCAAGGCCAGCGACACAGCGAAGAAGATCAAGGCAGAGCTCATCAGACTCCTAGGTGAAGACGCCTCCTCCGCAGCCTACGTGAAGCAGATGTCGTTAGATGACTTTGTGCGGAGCCTTCCGGCAGGCGGAGGCCAAATCGTGTTGAAGGGACGCGGTGAGCAAAGATATAAGTCTGCGACGTCTTAACCTCTCATGAGGGAGTGAGGAAGAAAATGGCCGAAGTCAATCCCGCTGCACGTGAACGCGTCACGGTGAGAGAGGTCATGAACAGCCCAGTCATCACCGGAACTGAAGACGAAACCATACAGGCCATCTCAACCAGAATGATCGACTACCAGATCGGCAGCATCATAATCATGAAGGGGTCGGAGCCAATAGGCATCGTAACAGACGGAAATATCATAGATCAGGTCGTCGCGAAGAATTTGAAGCCCAGCAGCGTCTTGGCGAAGGACGTAATGTCCACCCCACTTCTAACAATCAAAGACGACAGGAATGTATCTGAGGCAGCGAACCTGATGAGGAAAAAGGGAGTCAAAAGACTCGGCGTAATGGACGACGGAAGACTCATGGGAATAATATCCATCTCAGACATCATCTCAGTGATGCCTGAGCTCTACGCTATTGCTGCTGAAAAGGCCCGTATGATGGCGAACCAAGCCACCACAGGACGAACAACAAGTCTAGCAGGCGTCTGCGATAACTGCGGCCAATGGTCAGAGGATCTAGCCCGAACAGACGGACGATACCTATGCTACGAATGCCGCACAGAGGTCGTCGCAGAAACCCCGGAAAGAGAAATCTAGCTAGCTAGCCACCGACCGACAGACCTACCTACTGGCCTAACTCGCCGTCGAGGCGTTAAGAAAGCTTGACGTACCTCCATTCTTATCTATCACCATATTATGCGAATTTGCAGTTGACAGTTAATCGATGAAGAATCGGTTTATCGTTGACGGGATGCTGGGGAGCTTAGCTAGGAAGCTCAGAATCTTCGGTTATGACACGTTATACAACGCTGATCTGAGCGACAACGAGATTCTCAAGGCCGCGAGCAGCGAAGGAAGAACAATCCTGACCTCAGATCGGCAGCTCGCAGATAGAGCTTCTAAGAGAAGGATAAACTGCATTCTGCTGAACGAGGAGAACGACGAGGACAGACTCGCAACTGTTCTACGCGAAGCCGGTGAAGGAGAGGTTCATCTTAACCCAGAGGAGACAAGATGCTCGGTCTGCAACGGAGAGGTTGAGCTAGTAGGTCGGGACGAAGTGGCAGGCGCTGTTCCCGAAGGCGTTTTAGCGAAGCAGGAGAAGTTCTATCGATGCAAATCCTGCGGAAAAATTTACTGGATCGGAGGACACTGGAAACGCCTCAACGAACTATCTGCAAACCTGAAGAGGAACAACCAAGACAACAAGAAGTCTCCACCTCAACATAACTCACCGCCGGCAACCAGTCGATAATCGAATATCAGCCGCCGGCAGAAGATAACTGGTCTACGGTGGTTTCAACAAATTTAAGTTAAACCCGAAAGTCAGAATACGGGATGAGCGACGAGGCGCCTGCTGTCGAAATCACTGATGAAGAGGGGGCTATGCTTGTACGCCTCGCACGAGAAGCTATTGAGAAGCATCTCAACGAGAAGCGAACCATCAAAACTCCAGCGGGACTAGATGAGAAGTTCTACAGGAAGATGGGTGTCTTTGTCACCCTGAACACTCACAACCACCTCGGAGTTGGAGGCGAACTGCGAGGATGCATAGGTCAACCACTCCCTGAGAGACCCCTGTTAGAGGCGCTCATTGACTCCGCTATCAGCTCAGCAGTACACGACCCTAGGTTTGAAAAGGTCAAGCCTAAGGAGCTTGACAACCTCGTCGTAGAGATAAGCGTGCTCACACCACCCCAGCTGATTACGGTGAAATCCCCGAATGAGTACTGCAACCACATCCACATAGGCGAGGATGGGCTGATCATTCGCTGGAGCTTCGGAGCGGGGCTGCTTCTACCTCAGGTTGCAGTTGAGTACGACTGGAGCACCGAGGATTTTCTCTGCCACTGCTGCATGAAGGCTGGGGCCACACCGGATCACTGGCTCACCCAAGATGCGCAGATCTATAAGTTCCAAGCTCTCGTATTCGACGAGACTGAGCCGCACGGTCAAGTTGTGCGGCGGACACTTGAGTAGGGTTTACTAGATCTTGTCCCGGCGGGTCCACATCGCAGTATTCGGCTCAGGACTGGGCCATGCCGCGAGAATGAGCCCCGTTGCGCACCTCCTGAAGAAGGAGGAGGGGGTGACAGTTAGATTCTCATCTTTCTCTCATGCTGTCGACTATCTGAGGAAGCAGGGCTTCGACTGCGATCAAGTAGCACCAGTAGACATTGAGTGGAGGAATGAAGGAGTATCGGTTCGAGACACCTTCAACAAGTCTCCGATGCTAATTACGAACCTGTTTCGACAGATCGAGAAGGAGAGACAGATTATCAGGTGGTTTCAACCTAACCTAGTTCTCTCTGATACACGGCTCTCAGCAGTAATCGCCGCAGCCCTTGAAGGAGTCCCCTCGATCACGGTGGCTAACCAGCTCCGCATACATCTACCACCACGTTACCACACGGCACGCCTAAAGTCAATAGAGGGGTTCAGCGCCGAGATGCTGGGCCTCTTCTGGTCGCGAAGCCGCCTAACCCTGATCCCGGATATCCCATTACCCTATGCCATCTGCGAGGAGAACACCAGCCCTATTCGAATACTCAAAAAGCAGCTAAGATACGTCGGCTTCATGACGTCAACCGCCAAGCCCGCTCTAGGCAAGCTCCGCAAAGTCTCAGACATGCTCAACCTAAGTGACAATGGTAAACCGGTCGTGTTCGCCAACATCAGCGGACCTCCTGAGACAAAGAGAGACGTTCTGGACGCAGCAGTCAAAGCGGCTAACCTGCTGAAGGATCGCTTCACAATCATTGTCTCGCGGGGCGATGTGGGCGGAGGAGAGGAGCCGAGGAGGATAAGCGGCGGGTGGCTCTACGAATGGTGCCCCGTTAAGGATGAGCTCTTCTCACTAGCTGATCTGGTAATTGTCCGCGGAGGTCACTCAACCATCGGTCAGGCTATCATATCCAGTAAGCCGATGGTTTCAGTGCCAATCCGCAACCACAGCGAACAGTACGTTAACGCCTCTAAAGTAGACAAGCTAGGCTTGGGTCGAATGATTCCTACGCCCGATCTATCCGCTAGAAGACTCGCTGAAGCAGTTGAAGAGGTGGGCAGCAACCCGGCCTACAAGGAAAGGATAGAGAAGGTAGGCGCAGTTGCACGCAGAATGGACGGAATCAGGAAAACCGTCGAGATAGTGAACTCGCTACTTTGAGCCTTTCGCGGCCGCTAGCCGCTCCCGAACCAGCCTGTTAGCCACAGCCGGATCAACACGACCCTTCGTAGCCCGCATAATCTGGCCTAGGAGGAAGTTAACCGCCTTCGGATCCTTCAGAGCGTCTTGAACGGCCTGAGGATTTTCGCTGAATATCTTATCGATGAGGCTCTCGACGAAGCCGGTGTCAGATATCACCTTAAGCCCCTTCTCTTCAGATATGGAACGGGGCATCCTGCCGGTCTTCAGCATTTCAACGAACGCTGTTTTAGCTGCGCCCCTGCTCACCTCGCCGCTGGACACCATGTTCGCCATCTCCGCGAAATGCTTCGGAGTCAGCTTAAGCTCCTCCAAACTCTTCCCGTACTCGTTGAGATAGGCTTGGAGATCCACAGCCAACCAGCTTCCAAGCTGTCTAGCATCCTTGCTGTGCTTAGCGGCCTCCTCGAAAAAGTCCGCCAGAGCCTTCTCCCGAACCAGTATCTGCGCAGTCTCGCCTGAGAGATGATAATCCTTCTGGAACCGTTTCGCCCGCTCCTCAGGCATCTCAGGCATCCCCTTCTTCACATCCTGAACGAACTGCTTCGTAAGGGTGACAGGCACAAGATCAGCCTCAGGGAAGTACCTGTAATCCTGCTCCTCCTCCTTCAGCCTCAGCGAAATCGTGATTCTCCGAATCTCATCCCAGTGCCGGGTCTCCTGCATCACCTTGATACCCTTAGAGGTTAGGCTTCGCTGCCTAGTGATCTCGAAGTTTAACGCCCGCTCCACCTCCTTGAAGGAGGAGATGTTCTTCACCTCAACCCGTCGCCCACCGGCCATCGAAATGTTAGCGTCACAGCGAACCGAGCCCTCCAGATTAAGATCTGAGACACTTAGATGCTCCAGTATCGAGGAGAGCTTGTTCAGAAACTCTCGGGCTTCACGGGGACTCTCAAAATCAGGATCCGTAACAATCTCAACCAGAGTTATACCGGCACGGTTGTAGTCAACAAAGGTCTGAGTCGACGACTCAATAGTCCCGTCGTAGCTGAGCTTCGCCGGATCCTCCTCAAGCTGCATCCTACCGATCCTGATCCTCTTTCCGCTGTCAAGAGTGATGTGACCGTCTGTTGCAAAGGGGACACCGCCAGCCCGATCGTACTGCGTTATCTGGAAGTTCTTCGCCATATCAGGGTAGAAGTAGTTCTTCCGGAAGAACAGCATCCTCTCAGGGATCTTGAAGTTGAGGGCAAGAGCAATCATTGCAGCATGAGTAACGGCCTTCCGGTTCAGAACCGGCAGCGACCCTGGAGTACCGATGCAGACTGGGCAGATGTTGGTGTTCGGAGGCTTACCGCGGTAATCTGATGGACTGCTGCAGAACAGCTTTGTAGCAAGGCTGGTGAGCTGACAGTGCACCTCCAACCCGATCTTAACACCCTCAGTGTCTTGCTCATGCATGGGTGAATTCACCGGCACTCCTATCTACAGGCAGAAGATCCTCAACTAAACGGCCAGCTTGGAAAAGCAGGTCTTCACGGAACGGAGGAGCCATAAGCTGCATCCCAACAGGCAGCCCCTCGCTCACACCGCAGGGAACTGACAGCGACGGAATCCCAGTGAGATTCGCTGGAACAGTCTCAATATCACACATGTAGAGCTGCAGCGGATCCTCCATCTTCTCACCGAGCCCAAAAGGAAGAATAGGCATCGAAGGAGCCAGCAGAAGATCGAACCGTTTGAAGGCGCCGTCAAACTCTCTTCTGAGCAGAGTCCTGATCTTCTGAGCCTTCAGATAGTACTGGTCAAAGTAGCCGGCGGACAACGCGTAGGTTCCGAGCATGATGCGCCGCCGCACCTCAGCCCCGAAGCCCACTCCCCGATCCTTCGAGAAAACAGTTCCCCAGTCAAGCGTTCTATCCGGCACCCTGTAACCGTATCTGATCCCATCGTAGCGGGCGAGGTTTGACGAAGCCTCAGACATCGCGATAATATAGTAAGCAGGAAGCGCGTACTTCAGCATCGGCAGCGAAATCTCTTCAAAACTCAGCTTCACCCCAGCCTTCTCCAGCCTGCTGATCGCGTCTCGAACAGTTTTAGAAACACCCTCCTGAACACCCTCCTCGAAGAACTCCCGAGGAACACCTATCGTGAGTTTAGGCAGAGACCGCTTCAAGACTAAGTCGGCTGGAAACTTGTCGCTTGAAGTTGAGTCCCGCGCATCATAACCTGCGATTACACTAGTCAGCAGCGCGCAGCTCCGCACATCTCGGGCGAAAGGCCCGATCTGCTCCAGACTATTAGCGTATGAGACCAGTCCGTATCGGCTTACCGCACCGTAGGTCGGTTTCAACCCCACTATGCAGCAGAAGCTAGCCGGGGAACGCACAGAGCCCCCTGTGTCGGAGCCGAGCGCGAAGGCCGCTTCCAATGCTGAGACTGCGGCTGCGCTGCCTCCTGATGAGCCTCCTGGGACCTTAGATGTGTCCCAAGGGTTCTTCGTGGGGCCGAAGTAGCTATATTCGGTTGAGGTTCCCATAGCGAACTCATCCAAGTTCGTTTTCCCGATGATGACGCCGTCCTCTCCAAGGATGCGTTCAACCACTGTAGCATCGTAGGGGGTGACGAAGTTTTCCAGCATCTTTGAGGCGCAGGTGGTTGTGAAGCCGCGGACACAGATGTTGTCTTTAATCGCTACAGGAAGCCCGGCCAGCCGCCCCAAGTCTCCACCGCGCCGGATCTTCTTGTCAATCGCCTGAGCCTGAGTGAGAGCAGGCTCCTCGATCAACGTGATGTAGGCGTGAACATCAGGTTCAACTTCACGAATTCGCTTAAGCGTAGCGGCCACATACTCTTCAGACGTGATCTCTTGCCCTCGGATTTTGTCCGCCGCTTCCCAAACGGGTAGCTCAAGGATTCGTTGTTTCGCCATCGCTAAATCATCTTCGGAGCCTTGATGAAGCGATCCTTCTTCTGCGGAGCGTCTTCCAGCAGCATATCAGGCTGCTGCGGTGTAGGTGTATCATCTCTGAGAACGTTTACTATATCCTGCACATGGTAGGTTGGTGAAACGTTTTCTGTGTCAACCTCATCGATCAACCGGAAGTAGCCGAGGATCTCGTTCAGCTCTCCGCGGAGCTTCGTAAACTCTTTTTTGGAGAGCTCAAGCTTAGCGAGCTCGGCGAGGTGCTCAACCTCCTTCTCCGAGATGAACTGTTCCTGCCGCTGCTTCTTCGTCAATTTAACTCTCCAAGCATTATCGTAGCCATTATCATTATTATTGTTACGGTGATAGTCGTAGTCGGTCGCGTGGGAAGAGAGTGACTTCTCTAATGTTCTCTTCCTTGGTGATTATCATCATGAGTCTGTCAAGCCCCATTCCGAAGCCTGCGTGAGGCGGCATACCGTAGTCGAACAGCTTCAGGTGGTACTCGAATGTCCGAGGCTTCAACCCCTGCTCCTTAAGCCGCTTTGTCAGAAGCTTCTTGGAGCTAAGTCTGGTTCCGCCTGACGATATCTCAAGAGAGCCTTTCATCAGATCAAAGGATTCGCTGATCTCCGGCTTATCTGTTCTCGGCTTGATATAGAAGGGCTTAGCATCGGTAGGCCAGTCGGTTATGAAGTAGAAGCTTGGGTATATTTCGCTGATCTTCTTGGTCGCCGCGGTGGATATGTCCTCGCCCCAAGCGGTTCTGTCACCCGCGTCGTGCAGTATGTCGATGACCTCGGTGTAGGTTAATCGTTTGAACGGTAGCTTCGGGATCTCAACCTCGACTCCAAGCTCCTTCAACTCGCTCTTGCACTTCTCAGCGACCGTCTTCATGGTGTGGTGCACAAGCTTCTCAAGAGTCTCCATCACATCGGTGTAGGAAACATAGGCTTCCTCAACGTCGATAGAGATGATCTCCGCCAGATGCCTCAGGGTTCGTGAAGGCTCAGCTCGGAAGACCGGTCCAATCTCGAAGACCTTCTCAAAGCTCATTGTAAGCTGCTCCTTGTAAAGCTGCGGGCTTTGAACCAGAAACGCCTCTTTGTCATAGTAGAGGACAGGGAAAAGCGAAGCGCCGCCTTCAGTGGCTGACGCAATAATCTTCGAGGTTTGAACCTCCAAGTGACCTGTGCTGCTCAGAAAATCTCTGATCGCTGCGAGCGCCGTGTGCCTGATCCTAAAGATGGCCTGAGCCTTAGGTCTGCGAAGCTCAAGCGAGCGGATGTCAAGCCTCTTATCGATGTTCGGAAGCTCTCCTCCGAAGAGGCTGAACGGCGGGGTTTTAGTGGCTACATTCAGTACACGCATTTCTTCAGGGCTTACTTCAGCACCGTTAGGCGCCTTATCAATCGCCTTCACTTTACCTTTAACCGCAACCACTGAGTGCGGCGTGAGCGTTTCAACCCGTTTAAGCACAGATTCAGGTGTCTTTCCGGTTTTAACGGTAACTTGGACGACACCCTCACTATCCTGCAGGATGAGAAAGATGATGCCCCCCTGCCGCCGGATGCTTGAGACCCAACCCATCACGGTGACCTGCTGACCTTCAAGCTTAGGGCTAAGGTTCACTGATCTATGGGTACGCCGCCAATCACCTAGCTCATCTATCTTGACCATTCGGCTGGATCGCTCCTTCTTCCTTACGTCTCAACCTCATTCAGACGCATTATATATCGTTACCAGCTTGGAGATAGGTGAGGCATAGCATTGTACTCTAATCGGTTACTTCGGTTAATGGTTCAAGTTACAAGAAATGGTGGTATAGAGCCAGTCCAACGATTGAGCAAATTAGACTGTACCACAAACAAAGATATTCGAGAGATGCACAAATTATAATCTAAAAAGTGACACAGCAATGAAATGCTTACAGTGTGGAGTTTGCTGCAAGATATTCTTTGTTAACCTGACCGAGGACGAATACAAGTCAGGAAGATACAAAACAATGTTTGACGAGTACATAGATAATTTTCAAGAGGCTGAAACGGTCGGAGCGAACATTTTAGCCCACAATAAAGACGAGGAATGCATCTATCTCAAAGACAAGAAATGCAGGGTACACAAAGACAGACCCGCATCATGCAGAACCTTCTTCTGCGACTCCGAAGAAAAAAGGTTCCAAGGAATGATAAAAGAGATAGAAGACTATAAGCATAGAAAAGAGGTTTTTGAAATAAAAACTGTAGTATCTCAGAAAAAGGTGTGACAGAAAATGAGCCTGCTTATGCAACGATACAGCCAGTTCAGGTAGAGAAGACCCCGTTCAAAAGATCTTGGAAGACCGCATCAACCTTCGATAGATCAACACGCCCAGAAGCAAACTCAGGCCTACCCCCACCTCGACCACCATACCTGCTTAGAACAGAGCGAAGAAGAGCCCCAGCGTCAAAACCAACATCCTTGCTCCTCGCTAAAATCACAGTCGCATCCTCAGTCAAGTTCGCGATAAGCACCACAGCCTTGGTCTGCTGCTCAGTTAGCTCTCCAACCTTCTTCATCAACCGTTTAATGTCAAGCCCCTCAAACGTCTTAGAGTAGATTTTGACGCCGCTGCGCTCAGAAACCGGAATCTCCTCAGCCGCCTGCTCCGACATCGACGCAAACCTCCGTCTCAAACCATCCAGCTCGCTCACCATATTCTCAGCTGTCTTCTCCACAGATCCCAGCGGCGCACCCAAGATGTCTACGATGTTGAGGATGATTTTTGACAACTCAAGAGCCTTCATCTTAGCTTCATCACCCACCGCAAAATCGACCTGGAAGCCCTTCTGGCCCGCCTTCACGACACGTGTAACCAGAAAGAAACCGCATTCACCGGAGTTTGGCGCATGTTCGCGGCTGCAGGCAGCATAATCGTAGCCGTCAATCTCAACTACACGCACCTCGCCGCTGATACGCTCCTCCATCGCGCGGAGTCCAAGGAAACGCTGCTTAGCCTCTTCAAGAGAAGGGAGGAAATGCTCCCGGACAACCCGGTTCTCGGAGATAGCTTGATTCGCCCTCTTCTCAGCCTTCAGCACAGTATCCCAATCTAGACTCTCCGCCTCTATGAAGAGGCTGTTCCTATCTTCTGACTGATCCACCTTCACAATTTTGATGCTTGGCTGGATAATTCGAAGGCTACCGGCGAAGAGATGCTCCGCCGTGTGAGCTGCACGCATCATACTGTGTGCGAAGCAATCTCGCTATATCTGTTTATCCTTCTTTTTCCTTCTTCTTTCTTTGTTTGTTTGTTTAGACTGCTCGGCTGTTCTGGGGACGGTAAATCGCGTTAACCGTGATTTCGAAGGAGCAGGCGTTATGTGTTGAGCAGTAATCTTGGCATTCCTGTGCGGTCTCCGGATTAGAGTAGCCGAAGCCGCATTCATCACATAGGTATACTGTGTGATCTCCGATTATTCGCTGAGAGACCATTTGCGCACCCCTTAATGGTGCAGATGCCCTGATTCTTTGTACTCAGGCTTAACTTCGAAGCCTATCTTCATTCGCGCCTGATACTCCACCGCTTTGTCCTCATAGATCTTCATGTGAAAGCTGTCGACCTCAGCCCAGATTATGCCGTGCACAGTTTTGCTCGCAACTTCAACAGCATCCTTCGCCGCTTCATCGAAGCTCTTGTTTGATCTTCCAATGACCTCAATTAGTTTGTAAACCATTAAACTCACACTGAGTGTAGAGGGCGTTCTAAAATAAAAAGGGTTACCCTTAAGCAAAGGTTTCAGCCAGCTACTTCTTCGGTTGAGGTGAGTATGGTATCTTGACCTTACGCATCATGAAGAGGATTGCGGGCACCAACATGATAATGGCTGCAACTACGTATGATCCATACCCCATCAGCGGGTAGAACGATAGAATTAGAGAGAAGTAGATAGCGACGATTAGAGCGGTCAAGCCCCAGAGAATAAAACGATGGCTACGATAGTAAATCTTGGTGGACTCTGCCTCAGTGAGCGGAAAGCTATGCAAATGATGATAGATAACTGGGAGCAGAAAAATCACCACCGATACTGATGCAAAAGATAAGGCCATCAGCAGAACTAGCTGCTCATCTGCACTCGCTATCAACCGGGACGATGAAACATTTAGTAGGAAACCGAAGAGAATCCCTGAGACAGCCACTAAGAGTCTAAACTCACCAAGAATAGCCCCGAGATCTACACGATACTCATTCCCCAAGATACATCTACCCGACCAGCATGAAGAAATACGGTCAAACAATATTTAAAATAGAACAAACTACCAAGAAAAACAGCTACGCGCTCGCTCAACCAGTTACTTCTCAGCCTAGTTCCTATTAGTGTGATTGACCGAATTTGACCTGCGACGCAAGTGATGGTTGAGTAACGGATGCTTAGGAATCGCCCGTTACTCTGTCTACGTTGCAGTTACCGCGTCTTGCTTACTCTACGTGGACCCTGAATTGGTCGATGTCTTCGCCGACGACGCTGAGGAGTTCACGGCATGCGCGCTCCACATCCTTCGACTGGGTGATGTAGCGGCCAACTATCAGTATGTCCGCGCCTTTTTCGATAGCTTCCTTCGCGGTCTCAGCGTTAATGCCTCCTGCGACGGCGACGTAGAGCTTCTTGTCAGCCAGCTCAGTCTTGACCTTCTGGATGATCTGCCACCTTGTCTTTCCACCCTCCTCTTCATCGATGCCTCGGTGCAGGATCACGATGTCAGGAATATCCTTCAAACCCTTCAGTACAGCCAGCGGATCCGCGACATCCATCATATCTATAGCGGAGTAGATGCCGAGCCGCCTCGCCTCATAGACGAACTTCTCAAGGGTCGCCTTGGACGCTAAACCTGATGCGACTACTGCGTCAGCAGTCTCGTTAAAGGATATGTCAACCTCTACCTGACCAACATCCAGCGTCTTCAAGTCAGCTATGATGAAGACATCCTGGTTCGCCTCGCGGAGATCACGGATGACTTTGAGCCCATACTTCTTTATGAGCGGTGTACCGGCTTCAAGCAGAATACGGTCGCTCTTTGGAAGCTGAGATATCACCTTCTTAGCTGATTCGATATCAGGGTTGTCTAGCGCAATCTGTAGGTAAGGCCGCATCCATAGACGTGGAACTCTGAAGCCCATAATCGGGTGTTTCGCCCTATCCTTATCATACATTATCTTTTCGAGGCTCGGATAGTTCTGGAGCGCCCGTTTCAACGCTAGCTTCGTGGCGCCGTAATTGTAGTGATAGATTTTCCGGTAGTCGGTAGCATCAGGGTGAATGAAGACGCTGATAACTATGACAAGATTCTCAATCTGATCCTGCGGCACAACACCTTCTTCAACAGCATCAGCAACTGCCTTAGCGACAGCCGCCTGAGCTGGGCCGAATATCTTGGAGGCCTGCTCCATATCCTTGACAGTAACCTTAGGAGTAATCAGAGTGAAGGGTTTAGGCGGCAAGTTAGGCCGTATAACAGCTAGGAGAGGAGTATGTCCGGCGGAGAGCTGTGTAAAACCGTTCGCAAACGCCTGTCCAACAGGCCCCTCTTTGTCACCGATCATAAGATCGATGTGCGCGACCTCGTTACCCTCGCCTATGAGAGCTTCACCAATGAAGAACAAACTGATCACTCACGAAGGACAGTCGAAGGGCTTTTAATCTTTACTTTACTAAACCCGGAAACAATTAATTCACTAGCATAACAATAGGAGCAGCACATCCACCTAGACATTGTTACCTTAAACGTCCACGCTGCTTATTCGACGAATTAAGTAACGCTATGAAAAAATGGGGCCTAGCCCGCCTTGCCTTATGCCCATCTGGCAGACTAGGATTTAGTGCAACTATCTCATTCTGCTAAGACACATTGAACATGTAGCTTATCGAGGAGCTACTACTGCCTGCGGTGATACATCTTTGAGATGAGTAACTGAAAATGGTTTGTCCGCTTGACGTTTCAACGACACGGAGGTTTCTGACGCAGGAGGAGTAGACGCTCTGCTTGAAGGTTAAAGTGTTCGTGCCGGATATTACGCTGCCCGTTATGTACATCGAGTAGCTGGTCCATGCGTTGTTATTTCCAGACAAGTATGATGAAGGTAAGCCGGCAACAACCTTCCCGTTAAGAGTGATTGTCACCTCATTAGCGTTATCGTAGTCATATCCTTCGAAGTACAGTTTGTACGCCTTGTTTGACGTTGACGTGGTTGTTGTGGTAGTAGTAGTTGTAGAGGAGGGTCCGGAGCTGCCATACATAGATTGTGTTACTAGCCGCATGGTTCCGCTCTCGCTGACTGTGACGAAGTCGTACTTGCCGCTGACGAAGGTTATGCCTTCGCCTTGACCGTTGTTGAAGTGGATCTTCCATTCGCGAGAAGGTGAGGTAAAGAAGTCCTTGACATCTGTGGAAGATGAGGATCTCTCTATGATCCATTGATTATCGCTGTAGATAGCGGCGAGCGCCAATCGTCTTCCATCCTTTGAGATATCTGCGCCTCCGATGTAGCGGTCCTTAGACCAGTAGGTTACTAGTTGTGCGGTAACTGTTTTTCCCGAGACTATAGGTACCTTGTATACTCTTGCTGTTGGGCTATTAGTGAGGACGTAGGGGGTTCCCTGCCAGACGAAGCAGCTGTCCATATCTTTGGATCCGTCAGGTAGCCTGAAGTAGTAGGTGGCAGATGGGTAAATGTTGCGGGAGCCGCCGTAGGGATTAGGCTCTGGAACCTTGTAGAATCTGTAGTTGCTTCGCACCGCATTATTGTCACCGATATCGCAGACCCATAAGTTGTTGTTTGCATCTATAGCGATGTCCTCCCAATTCCAGTTTGATGCACCCTGCAACGGGAACCGACCTACTGTGCCGCCTTTACTGTTCACAGCGTATACAGAAGTTTGCGTGGATTGACCTGTATAATCAGATACCATCCAGTAAATGCCGGAGTAAGATCTGGAAGCCACAGTACCAGAGGATTCAGGAACGGAATGGTATCCCATGATAATAGGAGTGACGCTTAACGATGTATACGCGTAGGCCTGAAGAAGAAGTAGTGCTGAAAGCCCGGTTACGATCAGGACAGAAATAATTCCTTTGCAGAGAATGCGGTTGCTTTTATTTCCAACTCTAAAATATTTTGACGCCAATAATTCAGCCTCAGTTAAGGAAAGGTGGAACCGATATTACTAGTCCATGTGTACTACTAGTTATATTCAAAGCAGTATGTCTACAACATAAAAATAACGATCCTTAATCTGTACATAAGATGTCAACAATATACATTAGGTTACAATGAGAATCTATGTAACATCCCTATTCATCAATAGTGAAAGAAGAGACCTGCTCCTAATAATACTGATAGATTATCAGTGCATTTAAACCCGCAATCTTTACGACATTGAAAAGAGTTAAAAGCCAAGTTTAGATTAAATCGGGGAATATCATGCCTGAAGTCAGAGTCGAATCCCTGAAGAAGAGCTTCGGCAGCGAGCTTGTGATAGATAATGTTACATTCACTGCTCACGACGGTATGTTCACCACAATACTAGGACCCAGCGGCTCAGGTAAAACCACCGTCCTAAGATGCATCGCGGGACTTGAAGAGCCTGACGAAGGAGAAATCTGGATCGGAGAAAACCTAGTGTTCTCCTCAACAGAGAAGGTGTCGGTGCCGCCTGAGAACAGAGGCATCGGCATGGTGTTCCAGTCATACGCAATCTGGCCGCACATGACCGTCTTCGACAACGTAGCTTACCCGCTTCAAGTCAGAAACATGCCGAAGAACGAAATTGAGAAACGGGTGAAGGCCAGTCTTGAACTCGTGGGCCTTCAAGGACTGGAGATGAGACCCGCACCCAACCTCAGCGGAGGACAGCAGCAGCGAGTCGCACTGGCTCGAGCACTCGTCTATGAACCGAAGGTTCTCCTCCTCGACGAGCCGCTGAGTAACCTCGACAACAGGCTGAGAGAGCGAATGAGAACTGAGCTGAAGGAGCTTCAACGAACAATCAAGGTCACCACCATCTATGTGACCCACGACCGGCTTGAGGCAATGGCTCTGAGCGACGAGGTCGCCTTGATGAGAAGAGGGCGGATTGCGGCTACCGGTAAACCGGATGATCTCTACAACAACCCACCGAACAGGTTCGTCGCCGGTTTCCTCTGCCGAATGAACATCTTCCTAGGAAAACAGACTGACAACACTAGGAAAGACCTGACGCAGATAGATACGACAATAGGATCTCTCTACTGCAAAGTTCCTGAAGCATTGAAGGGAGAAAGCGAAGTCATGGTGAGCATCCGGCGGAATGAAATCAGCATCGCCAGAGAAAAAGCATCAGGAGAAAACGTACTGACTGGAGTAGTGAAGAACAGGCTATTCGAAGGCGACTACGTCGAATACCACGTGGAGGTCGGAAAAGACATCGTGAAAGTTAGAGACGGTGGACCACAAACTACCCTAGAGAAGAATGAGAAGGTCTACCTAAGCCTCCCGCCCGAAAACTGCTATGTGATCGAGAAGGCAGAAGCACTAGCAGTTGAGTAAACAGGTAAAAAAAGCCAGCCAAGTTGCTTGCTTACTTAGGCATCGGATGACGCGAGAGTCGTTTACGTAGATTCATCAGCGCATCGATATTAGAGTGAATCGCCTTCCTGTGCTCGAAGAGGAGCTCACGTATAACCCAGCCCTCCTCAAGCAGCTCAAGAGAATCGTCAATTCGGTGAAGCGCAACCTTTAGCGCGACAATGCTCTTAGCCAAAGCTCGGTCGGTAATCCGCTGCTGCTTCTCTAGATCCGAGTAGGAGTATGGGATGCTGTCTGTAAAGGCGTCGAACTCAGGTAGATTTCCCCGATGAATCATCTTAACCATGTCGCGGACGTCGCTTCGTGAGAGACTCTCGCCGACAGCCCTCATCCCGAGCTCAATCTGCTGGTTTTCATCGTCAAGTGAGAGAAGCTCCTCCCCAACACTCGGACTGATGTTTCGCCTCGCAATCTCAGCCCGAATCTCCTTCGGCAGTGAAAGGAGCCTCAAACGTTTGCTCACATAGACTTGGCTCTTACCTATCTGCCTCGCTAGCTCGCTTACCCCGCCCCAACCATAATCCTCCACATAACGTCTAAAGGCCTCAGCCTCCTCAACCGGGTTCAGCATGTTCCGCTGAACATTCTCGACCAGCGAGACCTCGAAAGCCTCCTTATCATCAAGCTCCACTATATGACAGGGAATCTTAATCCAGCCTAGCCTGCGACACGCCTCGAAACGCCTATTACCCGCAACAACCTCATAACCCTCCTCAACCGGGCGGACCACGATAGGCTGAAGAAGCCCAACCTTCGAGATTGACGCCATCAACTCATCTAGGTCGCCGAGATCGCTTCTGAGACTCCGCTGAGCAGGATGAGTCTTCCGCATCTTCACCTCATCGAGAAAACCTGCGAGAGACGGGCCGTCCATCATAACAGTCAGAAAATCCCCGCAGAGTTATACTTTACTTTAATCCCCGAAAATCCCTGAAAGCATGAAGCCAATTAGGGGGTCACCTTAAACATGAACCTTCTACGCGAGACAAGGCTGACTATGATTATAGCAGCCCATAGAGCAAAGGTTAGCAAGATAATCGCAGCTATCGCCTGTTCAATATGTCCGCTGGACCACACCCGGAAGAGGGTGGCTGAAATCACCTCGTTACCAGGAGTAAGCAGCAGAATTGCCGCGCCGATTTCTCTGAACGTAATCATAGCTATGTAGGCCCAGCCGCCTAGTAGAGCAGGCCTAAGCAACACAAGTGTGACCCTCCTGATCGTGTAGAGCGTCGAGGCGCCAGACACTCTTGAGGCGTCTTCAAGATCATGATGAATCTGAAGAAGCGGTTCAGAGGTGAAACGCACACCGTGAGCCACATATTTGATAACATACGCGAGTACGAACGCCCAGATTGTTCCATATATCCCAATTGGGAGACTGATGAAAGTCCAGAGCAGCCCGACACCGAGCACAAGCCCAGGGAAAGCGACCGGTAGCATAGCGAAAACCTCTAGGATCCCGCGGCCTTTGACACGACTCTTCTGGGAATAGTAGACGATGAAGACAGCGGCTAATACGGCGATGAAGGCTGAGATACTGGAGACTATGATGCTGTTGACCGCGCTGCTTGGGAGCTGGGAGTACGAGGTGAGATCAAGGTAGTTGGTGAGACTCAGGTTATCAAAGAGGGTCAGCGGATGCCAGTACGTTTGTAGAGAGGCGATTATGAGGGTAAAGTATGGGAGGATAACCCCCACGAAGAGATATAGAAGAAGAATAGCTAAGCCAAGGTATCGCCATTTCCCAAGCTTCATAATTCTAGGTGAATACCCGCGCCCAGTGATAACGGCGAACCTCTCTGCGCGACGTGTCGCCCTCCGGTAAAGGTAGACGAAAAAGAGTGTGATTACGAACATGATGACAGATTGCGCGGTCGCTAATCCATAGTTTGGAGGGTTATCATAGAGTGCTGAGATGGTGATTACCGACATGTAGACATCTATATTTCCTGGGATTCCGATAATGGCTGGAATCTCAAATGATCCGAAGGCGATGATGAAAGAGAGTAAGAAGAGGGAGAGCATTGCGGGGCCCACAAGCGGGAGCGTAACTCGAAATAGCACTGCACGGACACCTCGGCCTGATATTCGCGCCGCCTCTTCTAGTGAAGGATCAAGGGAGACCATTGCGGATCTCACCCCGACGAAAGCCAAAGGCACCAAGGCGAGACCCATCACCCAAATCATTCCTCCGAGGGAGTAAATGTTGAACGGAGGACTGGGAAAACCCAAGAACTGCGTAAAGAAAAGGTTGATCAACCCGGTTCTCGGAGTCAGCAGATAAACCCAAGCGAGCGATTCGGCGAGCGTCGGAATGACTAGTGCAAAGAAAGGAATGTAGGTGAATATTCGCGCTAACGGCGTATCGGTGCGTGAAGTTATGAACGCGATAACGGTCGCGATACTTGTCGCTAGAAAAGCGGAGCCCAGAGCAAAAACCACGCTGTTCAGGAGAAGACCGAGACTCCGGGCTTCACTGAACGTTGCAACATAATTGTCAAGCGTCAGGTGACCCGGCTCACCCGGATTTGAACTCCAAAGGCTTCCGAAGAAGAGCGCTACAGTAGGCATTGCTATCAGCACACACATACTGACAATAACCGCCGGAATCAGCAACCGCGAAAGGCTTTTCGAAGCCAAGAGCGCCCTCAACCATCTAGCTGCGTAACATAAAAGCAGTTTTTCACAGAATCCTGAATAAAGAAAGAATAGGAAGAAAAGATCAGAGCGGACGCTAAGGGTTAACTAGATAAAAAAATATGCGCCGGCGAATAACTTACCTTGAAGTAAGTTATTCTTAAGGCTGACTGGTGAAGAGCTTTGTGAAGTAACTCTTGTAAGTTGCGCTATTCTTGACCACGTCGTCGTTCGGGAAGATTTTTAGATCGTCTGGAGTCTTGCCCGGTAGCACCGTCTGGAGTGTGTATTTTGCAGTGATGTCTTGGCGGGCTGCTATCCTTACCTCGCTGTTCCCGACCATAGTCTGGCCGTCCTTAGAGAGTATCCAGTCCATGAAGAGTCTCGCGGCGACTGGGTGTGTAGCGTTAGTCACTACGCCCACGGGGAGTAGGCTTGTCAGCACAGGTAGCCCATCAATTGTGAAGGCGGCTACAGGGGCGCCTTTGTTCTTGGTTCCGAGAAAGTCATGCATATAGACTGATAGGGCGATGCTTTCTTCGCCGCTTGCAACTGGGTTGATTACATCTTCAAAGGCTGCTTTACGGATAGGCTGGACATTCGTGGCTAGTCGTTCCATGAAGGAGGTCCACTCTTGTTCACCCATGTATTGCTTTAAGGTGGCGAAGTACTGTGTTCCGACAGTTCCTAGTGTAAGATCGTGGATCGTGTCCTTGCCCTTCCACTTGGGATCAACAAGTTGATCTACAGTATGTGGAACATCTGAGTCCGGCACTAGAGCGGTGTTACGGACCTGAAGCATTGGGAGAAGCATTGCGGCGACCCAGTGACCTGTTGAATCTTTGAAGATCGCGGGGTAGGCTGCGGCCTCCGGCGAGTTGTACTGTTCTAGAAGACCCTTGTTTTGCAGGCTAAGCTGAAGAGAAAGACTAATCATGACTACGTCAGCAGTCGGTTTGTTAGCTGCCCGCTCAGTCGTTATCTTTGTGAAGATGTTACCAGGCGTATCTGTAAAGAACTGGATACGGGTGCCCGGGTACTTTTCTTCGAAGACTTTCTGCCACGGAGCGAAGGTCTGTTGATCAACAGTCGTGTAGACAACAAGCGTGTCTTCGGGCTTAGGAGCAGATGTTGTTGAGGTGCTGGAGGTGGTAGTAGTTGATGTGCTACTGGTGGTGGTTGAGGAGGTGGGGGTGGTTGTGGATGGGTTTAGTGATATGTAGGCTGCGGCTGCGATGGCGACGATTACTACGATGGCTATTCCTATGTAGGCGTTGCGGTTAACCAATATATTTTCACTACTATGCGAAGACAATAAAGATAACTAATAAAGATTTTTCATTCAGACGAAGAGTTGATATCATGTTGCCACCGCCATTAAACTATATATAGAGAGTTGGGTTTCATTTTATCCGATTTGAGACTATCGGTTCCTAGCCGGTTCGAAATGGAGCTGCTGGAGAAGTTTGGGCGCTTTAACAAGAAGTACGGCAGCATCGACAAGATATACGGTTCGCTGCCGAGCTCGATTATTGGGCACGGCAGAATCGCAGGGCTAGTGAAGAAGTTCGGAGACTTTGACATGGATCATGTCAGAGAGTTCACGGAGGAAGCGCATAGAATCGGGATTAGAGTGAACTATCTCGCAAACACACTCTGCCTAGGAGAGGTAGGTTACACTAACGATGGGCGAGAGAAAATTCTCAGCTACCTTGGAGAAGTGTATGAGACGGGTGCAGACATCATAACCGTCGCCTCACCCTATATTCACCGGCTCGTCAAAACCGAGTATCCTAGCTTGAAGACAGAGATCTCGGTTTACGCTGAAATCGACACCGCCCAGAAGTTCAAGAGATGGGAAGAGCTCGGCGCAGACATCATCAACCTGCCTTCGCGAGCCAACCGTGACTTTGAGCTCCTCGAAAGCATCGCTAAATCCCGCAAAACCGAAGTTGAACTCCTCGTAAACGAATCCTGCCTCTTCCACTGCCCATACTCACTTTACCACCACACAGTAAGCTCTCACCGATCCCGCATCCCCGACGACGGCGTAGACTACTGCATGCTGGAATGCGTGCAGGATCGGCTAGAAGACCCCTCTGAGCTACTCAAGGCAGCTTGGATCAGACCTGAAGACATCGCGTACTACGAGAAAACCTACGGTATCGACCGGTACAAGATCCAGGGAAGACAGATGCCGGTTCAATGGATTGAAAAGACAGTCGAAGCCTACTCAACCAGAAAGTACAGCGGAAACCTGCTTGACCTAATCAGCCCAACCTACCCAGACTGGTCAGCCCGCTCAGCAGCCAACCAGCAGACTCTGCCAGGATTCCAGCCTCAAGACCTAAAGAGACCAGACGTATACATCGACAATAGCCAGCTCGATAGGTTCTTCACAACTCTAGTTAAGAAAGGGGGATGCGCCCCGACAAAACCATGCGACACCTGCAGATACTGCAACCAAGCATCGAAGAATCTGGTTCAAATCAGGAACCAGGAACAGTTCAAAACCTATGCGGCTGCGACAAAAGCGCTTTTTGAACACGCAATAACTGCATCCACTGCCTAGTCAAGACAGGCACGTCGATCTGACCCAGGTAAATCCAGCAAAGTAATGCTTTAATGGTCATCGCTGCAGGCTCGGTGAAGCATAAATTGACTCAGTTCTGGTCTAAAGAATTCTTTGAGCAAGCTGGTGAGCGGCTTAATCGTGACGATGAACTCACCAAGGTTTTCGCCGGTATGAACACTACCATACTCGCAGTAAGTAGTGACAAAGATGAGGCGTTCCTGATCCAGGTGGAAAACGGGAAGATCAGTTCAAGAGAGGCGCGCCCAGAGGATAAGGCGGAGTTCAAGTTCACATCACTCTATGAAAAATGGGAGAAGATAGCTAAGGGAGAGATGAGAGTCCAAAGCGAAGTAGTCAAAGGCGGCATCAAGTTCACCGGCTCGATGCCTAAAATGCTGCTCTACCTCGGCAAAGTAGTCCGAATGGAGAAGAAAATTCTCAACATCATCAAATCGATGAACCTTGAGTACTAACTGCCTCTATTCACTACTATCATCACCATCAGAGGCATTGCTACTTACATCGCTTCCATAAAATTCCGCCTCAGAAACAGAACCCCATAACCAAGACAAAATCTTAATAGTATCAGAAAAGTGAAGTTAACCGTATGACCAAGCTAGTCGTATATACATCATTCTCGTTTATCCTCGACACGTTCGACATATCGCTGAGAGCGAAATACGCAGATGAACACTTTCACCTGATCACCTTCCGCGACCACCCAAAGATGGTTTACGAACGAATTAAGAAGGAAACAGAGACTGGAGAACGTACCGCCGATCTCGTGATAGGCCCGCATTGGATGATCCTGAACCTCCAACTCCAAGGTCTCCTACGACACTATGACTCACCTGAATTCGCTGCATACCCGAAGGAGTTCCACAACCCGAAGGGAGCTTGGTGCGCAATGGCACTCTCACCCGTAGGCCTCGCCTACAACACCGACTTGGTCAAGGAAGATGAGGCGCCGACGACATTAGATGGAGCGCTTGACGAGAAGTGGCGCGGAAAACTAGCCGCCCACGAAATCACCGACAACGTGGAAGGACAGATGGGACTCACATACCTGACCGCACTCAACCGCATCATAGGCGAAAAGAAGTGGAACGAAATAGTCGGAAGGCTAGCTGATCTTAAACCGAAGACCTATATGTGCATGCCTGAGATGGCACTAAACATTGGGTTAGGTAACAGCTACCTCGGCCTCCCCGCGACCCTGGCCTGCATTTCATACTACCTAGATATCCAAGGCCGGCCAGTCGCTCACAGAATGCCCACAGACATCCCATACATGGCGACCTTCGCACCCACAATCGCCATCGTAAAGGGCGGCGAGAACGCGGATTGGGCTGAACGAGCATTCAACTTCGCGCTCTCAGAGGATTGGCAATCCCACGTCGAGGGATTGGGCGGAAAGATTCCGACTAGACCAGGCATGGCTTCTTTAAACCCCGTTCCGGAAGATGCGAAGTATTTCCCAACCCTTGAAGATGCGAGAAACATACCGAAGTACCTTGACATCTTGAGAAGCAAGATGGCGTAAGCAGCCTTCCCGAGGCGCATTCTTTCCGACTAGAAAGCCTAGCCGGCCGGCTGGTTCTTAGGTTATTGTGTACATCTTCGCAGATGCATTGTAATAGACAGTAGTATGCTTTAGACGGCGGTTACAGCGTCTTTGTATTCAACGGCTCGTTTGATGATTTCAGATTCCGTGAGGTCTTCACGCTCCAGTCCGAGCGGGTGCTCGATCTTTCCTTCGCCTAGATCGCGGCAGTAATCGTAATAGTCTTTGAAGCTGCTTCTCAGCCGCCGCATGTTGAACCGTTTCGGAAACAAGTCTATGGGTGAGCCGGGTGTTAGCCGGAGTGGGACGCATTCAAGCTGATCCTGCGGATTCTGGAACATCTGCGGGTACCGCTTCTTCATTTCAAGCGATAATTTGACAGTTTCTTGGAAGTCCTGTTCTGTTTCGAATGGGAGGCCACAGATGAACCAGAGAAAGAGCTGTGCACCGCGTGGAGAACCGACTTCCGAGATTTTCTCAACCGCCTTTGACAACTGGTTGTTGGTGTAGAACTGCTTGTGGAAGCCTTGGCTGCAGAGCTTGTCTCTGAGCCTCTCGGAGCCGCTGTCAGGAGAGATTTGGATCTCGAAGCTCCTGAAGCTTTCGCCCACTTGGGAGATCAGCTCGTTTGATGGAAGGTTCCAAGGGAGGAAGGTGAGATCAACATCAAGCGGCTTAAGCTCAGCGAAGAGCTTCTGGAAGTAGGTTTCATCTTTGAAGGGCCCAAAGTCGAGGAAGAGGCTTTCAACCCCATTCTCACTAAGGAGGTTTGCGTCTCGGACAACATCCTCGACGGGGCGAAATATTGAGACTCCGCGGCTGAAGATTCTGGTTGAGCCTGTTTTCGAGGTTCCGCAGAAGCAGCAGTTGTAGCTGCAGCCCTTACCCACATATAGGTAGAACTCGCTTGATTTTGTGGATACCTTCTCAACTATTTTGCCGGACGATATCGGAGCGGAGGTGCGGACACGGGTCGTTTTGAGGTAATGATCCCACTCATCAACCATCTCATTCATGTCTTTGTTGGCAGCGCTCAGGTTTTCAAGCGATGTCTGATGGTAGGTAATCGGCTTAGAAACAAACTCCCCGTCCTTCATGAACGAAGCATTCTCAGTACGCTCCGGATCAAGGGTGGAGACGTAGTCAAGAAGCGGCTTCTCACCATCACCTTTAACGATGAGGTCGATTGCCGATGTGAAATCCAGTATCTGCTTGTTGAAGTAGGTGGATGTGTGGCCGCCGATTACCACCTTTGTCTCGGGGGACTCGGCTTTAACTGCCTCCGCGACCTTCAACGCTTCATAACTGTGAATGTACCAGTGTAGACTGATGCAGGCGACCTTCGGATTAAACTGACGAATCTTCGTTCTCACCGTTTCTTCAGTGTTCTTATCCACAAGCACGGCGATTCGTGAATCATAGGCGTGTTTCCGGAGATAAGCGGACAGACTTAGCATGCCAAGGGAGATTATCCCGTACTGCTTGCCCACAGCAGGCTGGAAGAAGAGAACATCCACATCCGGCATTTAGTATCTCACCACAAAAGACATTCTTCGGCTATTTTAGCACTCCGCCGCCGCAAAACCCTTTAATAATTACGTTGGCTCTGACGAATTCACGGTACTGAATAATAGATGTCGGCCTTACGAGATGCTTTCGCTGAGCTAGATGAGAAGCAGACGCTTCTAGCGATCCAGCAAATGATTGACCGTGGAGAAGATCCTAAGGAGATACTGGCTGAGGCGCGTCGAGGATTACAGATTGTCGGCGAACGGTTTGAAGCGAGGCAGTACGCGCTTATTGAGCTTGAGATGGCTGATGAGCTTTTCCGAGAATGCGTCAAAGCGGTGGAGGAGAAGACGGATCAGGGGAGGGTGGACTGAACCTGCGCCGATTACCTAGAGAAAAGGAAAGTTGTTGTCAACAAATAACAATCGCCTAGAAGAGATGTGAGGAGCTAACAATGCCTAAAAAAATTAACATGTCGAGGGAGAGACTTCGAAGAGCCGTCGAGTGCGAGACACCGGACCGTGTTCCAATCACGATTAGGCTTGAGTACGCTGCGGCGCGCTGGGCCGGGATCAGCTTCAAGGATTTTGCGCTCGATCCTCTGAAGGCCTCTAACGCGATTGAGCAGACATACGAGAAGATGGGAGGATGGGACGCTGTGGACGCGTCTTGGACATTAGGCACCCGGTGGAGCAGGCTTGAGGCGGCTAAGGTTCAGTTCCCGGGAGTAGATTTCCCTGAGCAGCTTCCGCATAGAGTAGTTGACTATCCTGTGATGACGCCTGAGGACTACGGTTTAGCGGTTAAAGGAGGGTTGAATAGCCTAGCCACTGTTCTGCTAGACCGGCTCGGAAAGAAGATAGATAGGAGCACAAGCGAGGAGGTATTCATATCGTTTACACCCATTTACAGACACTGGGATGAGGAGAAGGGTGTGCCGGTCTACAGGGGAGGTATGGTGAGGCTCCCGTTCGTACAGTTCTCGATGTGGCGCACGTGGCGCGGAATGGCGCATGATCTTCTGAAGCAAGGTGACAAGGTGAAGGAGGCTTGCGATGCGGTTTTAGATGAAGCAATAACGATCGGGGAGAAGCACAGCCGCATCGTTGGCTGCAAATACATCTTCATGCCCTGTGGCCGCGCTTCAGCAACCTTCCTCTCAGAGAGACTCTTCCTAGAATACGTTTTCCCACATCTAAAGAAGATCACTGAAAAACTTGTTCAAGACGGGTTCACTCCTCGCCTACACTGCGACACAGACTGGGAGCCGTTTCTACAGTTCTTCCGTGAGCTGCCGAAAAAGAGCTGCATTCTCGAGCTGAGCCCAGCCACCAACATCAAGCGAGCCAAGGAGCTGCTTGGAGGCCACATGTGCCTGTACGGCAATGTCCCGAGAAGCCTCCTTTCAGCAGGCTCCCCCGCTAGCGTAGAGACATACTGCAAGAAGCTAATTGATAATGTTGGGCGAGACGGATTCATCTTAGCAAATGATGATATTGTTCCATACAACGCTAGGTTCGAGAATGTTAAGATGCTCATAGACGCTGGGAAAAAATACGGGTAAACCGAGACGTTTTACACCCGACAACGGGAAACAATATATTAATGGCAAGACCCGCAGCCGTAAAGTATGACTCGACTTCTAGCGCCTTTGATAATTCTCCTAATCATATCATCCAGTATCACGTTACTAATCGCGCCTCAAACAGCAGTAGGCCAGCAGCAGCAACAGCAACCACCGACCGCTGGCGACTGGGTTGCCACAGGTTACGATTACAAACACACCGGGTTTAACCCTCAGACGGTGATTAACCGGGACAATGTGAAGGAGTTGGAGTTCAAATGGATTTACCAGCTCCCCTCGAACCCATACCGAAGTATTCTACAACCGTCGCTTGGTCTTGAGACGAATCCGCTGGTCGTGAATGGAATGGTTTACTTCGCCGCATCCTACAGCAAGGTGTTTGCAGTCAACGCTTTGACTGGAAATCTAGTGTGGAGCCACGAGGTGAACGTAACCAAGGCACTTGAGAAGCCGTACATCGGTAACTTTGGAATACAACACGCGATTACATACAAGAGTGGCCTCATCTATCAGCTGGCAATAGACTGCACCCTTTACGGTCTCGACGCGGCGAACGGTCAAGTGAGGCTGCAGATCGATGACATCTGTAAAGATATACCGGGGAACAGAGGATTGTACTTCGGAGAAGAGGCGCCTACAATATATGAGAAGGACGGGCGAAGGATAGCTGTCGTACCTGTTGCAGCTGGACTCTTCTATGCACGAGGCTTCGTCGCAGCCTACGACCTCGAAACTAAGGAACTGCTGTGGCGATGGTTTGTTATTCCTCCTGGTGTAGAAGGGCCTAAGGATAACTGGGAAGGATACCAAGATGTAAGCAAAGGCAACATCAAGCCTTACCCCGGGGACTGGGGAGACAGCAGCGAAATCTGGGGAGGCTCAGCTTGGGTCTCAAGCTCCATCGACGAGGACACCGGTCTCGTCTACACATCCACCGGTTACCCCGGCATCGGCTTGACACTTGCAGGTAATGGAGACGCCTCAAGGAGACCGGGGCCGAACCTGTACACCAACTCGATAGTGGCGCTCGACGTGCTGACAGGCAAGATGAAGTGGTATTATCAGGTGACACCGCACGATTTAGTCCAGCACGGCTTCGGATGGAACACGATACTCGCCAAAGTCACTATTGACGGTCAGGAGAAGAAGGTCATAGTCACCGGCAGCAAGAACGGGTACGTCTACGAGCTCGATGCGGTTACAGGTGAGCCGGTCATACAGCCTGTGAAGGTAGGAGTTCACCTCAACGACTACAACACGAACCTAGGTAACGATGCAGACATGACGATGAACCAGCAACCAGGAGTCACCTGCCCCGGAGGAAACGGCGGAATCGAAGCACCGGTAGCCGTCGCGCACAACACCATTTTTGCCGCAGCCCAGAACCGATGCTTTGATTGGCGACCGGTTCCGAACGCGTACAAAGGAACCGCAGTATGGGTCGCCGGCCCAGTGATGGATAGACCCCAAAACTCAACACTCTACGCCATCGACGCCACATCAGGCAACATCAAGTGGCAGTTCAACATGCCTAACCCATACCAAGGAGCTGGCGTTATCGTCAGCGGAGGAGTCGTCTTTGCGCAGGACAGAATCGGAACACTATACATGTTAGATGAGCAGAACGGGCAGCTTCTCAGGAGTATCTACTTCGGCGGGCTCGGCGCCGCAGGAGTATCCATCGGCCAGAATCCAAGAGGAGAAACAATGCTTTTCGTACCCTCCGGCGGAGGAGACATAATTGTACCCACGCCCGGCACACTCACAGCCTTCGCGTTACGTGAAGGATCCTCGTCCAGCGGAGGAGGAACATTCACAAACGAGGTGGTCTACATTGCGATAGCGGTTGCAATCGTAATGGGAGGAATCGCCTTGGTAAGCCTGAGAAGAAAATCAGTAAAGTAGAGTAAAGTTTGTTGAGAAGCCGCTGAAAAGCGGCGAGGAGCAGGCGGCTGAGAACAGCAGTCGACCTGCAACCCTTTCTCTCACTCGGTTGTTCCTTTCTTTTTACGCAGGTTCGCTTTTAGCCTCTTCAGATATGCCGTCAAGAGGCTTTGTTGGTTTCACTATCAACGCGATCAGAAATGCTATGCCGGCGATTGCGGCGGAGATGACGAGGGACTGGCTGATCCCTGCGATATACTGTTCTACAACTATTCGACCTCCGCTTAGGAAGAGGTTTGTCGGCAGGTAGAGTCCTATTATGGACGCGCAGATTGCGTAGCTCAGAGTTTGGCCTGTGTACCTCATCATGCCGAGTACACCGTTCGCTAGGCTTCTCTGTCTGGGCGGTACTGACATCAGGCACTCTGATGTGTTGACGGGTGAGAAGATACCTACACCGACGCCCAGTATTACCAGCGAAGCGAGTAGAAACTCGATTGAGGATTCGGCGGTTATGCGGCTCATCAGGAGAAGAGAAAGCGCAGTTACACCTGCTGCAAGTATCCTAACTTCTCTTCGATCATACCGGTCTGAGAACCAGCCACTAATAGGTGAAACAGCTGCAGCCACTAGAGGGAAGACAGCGAGTATGAGCCCTGTCTGGAACGGATCCATCAGTTTGACCAGACCAAGGTAGAAGGCGACTACAACGTAGATGCTGTAGTGAGCTATGTAGATGAAGAGAGCCTCCAGATTGGTTGAGGCGAACTCCCGATTCTGAATGAATAACCGGAGATCCAGAACTGGAGACTTCACCGTGAGCTGAGACACTAGGAAGAGAGTTAGGAATATTAGCCCAACCGCCAGCGTTTCAACCAGAGGTATCGAGATAGCGACGAATGTGTCAACGAAGATGTTGACGATTGGTATCCAGAAATTTGTGATTATGATGTCGAGGTTGGTCCAAGCCTGCTGCGGACCGAAGGTTATTGCAATAGAGATCATGATAAGTGATGCTGCCAGCAGTATAGAACCAATCCAATCCATTTTCTGCCCAGTAGCGACAGTGGTTTCACGGATAACAAAGTGCGAAACAACCAAGGTGACCACCGCTATCGGGATAAGCATCCAGAAGAGAAAACGCCAGCCCAGATAGCTAGTGATGATGCCTCCAAGAGCAGGACCAAGAGTGTGACCGAGATAGACAACCAGCAGATGCCATCCAAGAGCCTTACCGCGCTCGTTAGAGGGGAAAATATCGACTATGACAGAGCGCGTATTCACGATGAGAATAGCTGAGCCGATGCCGGTTAGGGAGCGGTAGAAGGGCATCTCGTAGATTGTTGAGGCGACCGCGGTTAGAAGAGAGCCGGCGATAAAGGCAACGATCCCGATGTTGAAGTAGCGTTTCCTGCCTTTAATGTCGGAGAGGAGCCCGAAGAGCGGCATGAACGCGGTCATCATAATGACCTTGGCTAGCGGAACCCAGATAGTTACGTTAACATCGGATCTAAAATCACGAGCTATGTTAGGAAGTATCAGAGTCACAAGCCCAGTATCAAAGGATACGAGAAAGGCCGCTAGATTGATGACGATAAGAGCCATCCACTTGTACTCTAAGCCTCGACGTATCTGCAAGCCCTTCAACGTAACTATGGCCTTATCCGACTGTTCTCCGACCTATTAATTTAACTTACTGTGTGAAATTTCACATATTAATTTTTACGACGACTTTGCCGGTCGGCAGGACACCTACGAATAGGTGTCCGTTGTTGATTAGTTGTTCTGCTTCTTCTGCTGTTACCACCCGCTGGCTTTCTTAGTAGTCTTGAGGTAGCTCAAGACCTGTGCTAAAGCCTCTGGAGGTAATGATTTGATCTCTGCTTCTACGGCCTGTTGTTGTTTCTCTAGATCGCTTGGAGTTGTGAATAGTTGGAGTTTCGGTGTTACCTTCCTGTAGTCTGCGGCTCTGTCCTCACGTGATTTCTTGTAGTATGTGATCAGGTATTCTTGGTGTCCGGCTATGGCGTGGGCGGCTAAGTCACTTATTGTGTCTGCGATTTTTGTGAACCCGAATTTCTTGAAGCTGTAGATGTGGATGGTATAGACGTTTTTACCGTCTCTCCGCTCAAGCTTCTTTATGGTTGCCTGAAGTGTCGGTGAGTGGTTTCTGTTATGAGACCATTTACGTTCAAGCTGTTTCAGCATGTCGTTGACTTTCTTCTGGAAAAATCTTCGACTGGGGAGGGGAGAGGGATCTTCTGCTTAGCGATGTGGATGAGAAGGAATTCTACAAATTTCTAGAAGGATTAAACGTGTTCCTGAAGAAGGTTGTAGACGAATTGCCGTAATACCAGTCTGCGATCAGGCACAGTTTCGTGCTAGTGCGTATATACGGGCAGTGCGTATGCTCAGGCGTGAAGTAAATGGTTCAAGCATATTGCGTCAAATGCCGAACTAAGCGAGATATCAAGAACCCGCAGAAGATCACAATGAAGAACGGAAGAGCCGCCATGAAAGGTACCTGTCCGGTCTGCGGAACAAAAGTCTTCAAAATCGGCGCGTAGCGTAAATTCCGATAACCCTGCCTTCTTTTTTCTTCCTCAGCATCTAGAGTGAACAATGCGTCCAGTGCTGACCCAATTCTTTGAGGGACTACTTTCCGAGAACAAGGGGAGGAGCGAGTGTGAAGAGAATCAGGGAGACCGACCCGTAGATTGGCTTGTACCAGTCGATGAAGTTGAATGGTCCGCCGAGTGCGAATATCCATATTGCAAACGAAGCGGTTGAGACAGCTATCTGCGCATAAGCAGGTGGCAGATTCTTCTCTTTTGTTGCCCTCCAAGTGTAAAGTGGCGTGAATATCAGCAACGTAATAAACACCAACCAATAAAGAAACGTTGGAACCGTAGCATCAACCTTCAGAACACCGTCAAGCGTTACGAAGGTAGCGACAATCTCAGCCGGAATGTACTTTACAACTTTGGTCAGATAATCGTCAGGAACCTGTGATGACTGCGCCGGCGCTGGCTCCCCCACTGCGGTTGCCGTATCATCCCCCGCTTCCGAGGCCCGCGGCCGAAAACCCCACTCACCGATGTTGCCGCATTGTACTGCCTTCGAGCCGCAATGTCGCTACTCGAAACAACCCTTCTGAAGCCCCTTGCAACTCACAAGACGCAGGAAGATTATATGCCTTCTGCGAGCAAACCTAACAAAGCCGATACTTTACGTGCCTATCTACGCCAGCTCTTCGAACGTATGCTCTTTCTGCTGAGTCTTCAGTTCGATGAAGGTCTCGCTTCGGTTTACTCCGTCGATGTTGCCTATCTTGCCTGTTACGATGTTGTGCAGATCGTCCAGTGAGCGTGCCTTGACTGTAACCATGATGTCGAAGCGGCCAGTGACCTCCCCAATCTCTCTAGCCTCTGGGAGTGACGCGATGCTTTCGAGAATATCCTCTCGCTTCTTCCCCTCCGTGTTGAGTCCTACTAGAGCAGTGACGCCGTATCCCAGCAGCTCCTCATTCGCAACGATAGTGAACTTCTTAATCAAGCCCCTTCGGACCAGCCGCTTAATCCTGCTGTAGCAAACTGAGGGATTAACCTTTATCTTCTTGCTCAGCTTAGGAACAGAGATACTGGCATCTTCAGCAAGCGCAGTCAATAATTTAGCATCTATCTCATCGATTTTCAACTGGATACATCTACCGCCGCCGTATTTCGGCAAAACGTTGCATATAAGCTGAATGTCGCGAAAATGGCGAAGCTATTATCAATATTTCCAATCACGGCTATTGCTGGCGATTCGGGCTCAATCATCTCAAAACTGATCCATGCGAAGCTGAGCGCGAGGATCTGTCTCGACGTAATCCTTCATCATCCTCAGCAACCTATTCGTAAAGGATTCCTCGTAGAGCCATCTCTGAATCTAGCTTCCTGTAGAAGCCGCTGACTATCTCCGTAAAGTTATACACACCTCTGTCACGCTCTCTGGCAGCATATTCAAACAACTGCTTCATCAGCCTGTCAGCTTCCGAGTTAATTTGAAACACCTCTCAGCCTCTCTGTGGCTAGCTTCACATACTCAGAATTGAGGTCGCAACCCAGAAAGTGCCGGCCCAGCCTCCTTGCCATAACCGCAGTGGTCCCGCTGCCGATAAACGGGTCAAAAACAACATCCCTATCCGTGATGACGACAATATAGGCCTGCGCAACAGCTCTTCGGGGTATACTGCAAAGTGCGCACCCTTGAAACCATGAGTGTTGATTATCCAAAAGTCTCCGGGATTCTTGTCCAACGGATGAGTAGTGTTAGGATGAGATTCTTTCCAAGCCTTCCAAGACATCGGTGAGGGCAGCGAATATGGGGGCCTGCTGGTTAGGCTGATGACTTTCCTCTTATGTTGTCTAGTCTTGATGTAGCTCATGTAGTCTTCCTCACTCGTGAATATCTTCCACTTCTCAAACTCACCTATTCTTACGTGTCTGACAAAGCATTTCTTGTCCGTTTTCAGTTCCGCAGATTTCTGGAAGTGAATTGCCTCTTCTTCCGTCTTCATCGGATAGGGCCAGTGAAGCAGACACTGCTTTCTTCCGCATTCTGGGCAGACATATTTCTCATGCTTGCAGCCTGAAGAGAACCAGCGATCCCAACCGTAACAGGTTCTGCAGGGCTTCGACTTGGTATAGTTCCACTTCGTGACTCCTTGATACGTGAAGATTTTCCTTCTTCCGTCTGGGAAGATTCTTGTATAGCCATTCAGGTGTTTCTTGTTTCGTTGGTTCTCTTCATTGCTCAAGTCCCGCCAGTCAGGATTTCGGCCATAATATCTGTAAGTCTTTGTTCTATCATTGGCTCCATACAACGCCCTGTCTATCTTGAGTATCTTGATAACTCCTTTATCTGCAGTGGTCATGTGGAACGTCAAATCAAACATCTCTTGAGCACTTTATAGATTTAGAATACATAAGCATATGACAACCTAAGACTTGACGGAGCCATACGTATAGACTTCTCCATTGAGCAATGCGAACATCTTCAGATATTATATTCCTGCAAAAAAATTGAAGGCCAATATCCCCGGCCAAATAGGGAAGAGGTGCCATATGGTATAGCATTTGGTAGACTGTACTGAGCTACGGCAGACTTACGAAAGAAACATCCTACTTGAACTATCGCACTGACAAAAAGATGTGAGTGGTTTCTGCTATCTCGCTCAGACACTCTTATGTTTGGTAGGTCAAAACGTTCTGCGGGGAAGGAGAATAAAAGAAAAAGAAAGGGGCAGGTGCTCCTTTGCCGGCACCTATCGGCTGGAAGGATAAATTAATATGTCAAATTTGAAGCAGTAATTTGACTTACGATTTACCTGTTAATACTTCTGAGTTGGACGCATCTTCTGGAAAGATTTCTTGCGGTGGAATTTGCAAAAGTAAAACCACAAATTGCCCCAAGATTGATCAGATAAGAGAGGAGATCGAATTTGACCGAAGCAGGTTACGCTAAGAAACGACGCGCAATGGTGAATAGGCTTGTGCGCGAAGGCGTGATAAAATCTGAAGCGGTTAAACATGCCTTCCTGACTGTGCCGCGCGAGCTATTCGTCTGGGAAGGTGGCGAGACCGCTGCTTACGCTGATAGCCCGCAGCCACTAGGCATGACCGATCAAACTATCTCTGCGCCGCACATGATTGCGATTATGCTTGAGGAACTGGGTCTGAAGGTCGGAATGAGTGTTCTTGAAGTGGGTGCAGGAAGCGGCTACACGTCTGCTCTTATCAGCGAAATAGTTGCACCCTCGGAGAAAGAGTCGGAGGGTAGGGGGCATGTGACGAGCGTTGAGCTGCTTGATGAGCTTGTTCAGTTTGCGTCAGGGAATCTTGGGCGAGCAGGTTACCCCAGTGTAGTCACAGTGGTATCGGGGGATGGTACGCTTGGCTACCCTGAGAAGAATAGTGAGGAGATATACGATCGCATTATCGTGACGGCTGCGGCGCCGCATATACCGGTGTATCTGCAGATGCAGCTGAAGAAGGGTGGGGTGCTTCTGATTCCTGTTGGGAACCCCTTGGAGCAGCTTCTGCTCCGTGTGTCTAAGAGCGAGGCCGGTGAAGTTACAAGTAGAAGCGTGATCGAGTGCATGTTCGTTCCGTTAATCGGTGAAGACGGTTTCCATTAGAGTTGTTTGAGGAGAGCAGTGAAGTCCTCCTCCGTTAGCCCGAAACCGTGGACAGCATTTCTTCGACTTGCTTCTAGCCCATTCTTGAATGCGATTACCGTGGGAACGGCCGGAATATCGTACCTATCCCAGAGAGGGTTATCGTCGTCGGTGATATCGGCCTTCGCGAACGTGTAATGCGGGTCTCGGCTGTACTGCTCAAAGATTGGAGCAAATCGTCTACTGTATGGACAGTAGGTGGCGTAGAACATTATCACAACTGGACGTTCGTCTTTAAGAGTCTTCTCTAGTAGAGCATCTGAAGTATCTTCAATCATAGGTAAAGACTGGGTTCACACCTTATTTAACCATCATCAGGTTTCGGCGGCAACGGTCTTCTTGTCGTTGAAGGTTTAAGTGAGCGCGCTTTAGCTTCCAGATTTGGATGAGCCGAGAAGAACGTGAAGAGGGAGAAGGGCTGGTTAGAACCTTAAAACTCTCAGGGCGCCTGAAGAAGGAACATAGGCGAGGATGGGTTATCAAGGTTGGAATACCTGATCCAGAGTCTGTTGCAGACCACTCTTTTCGCACCGCGTTAATCGCGATGCTTCTAGGTGACTCTAGGGGACTGGATACTGGGAAAATGATGCGAATGGCCCTGATTCACGATCTTGGAGAAGCCATCATCGGGGATTTGACGCCTCTAGACACTGCGAAGCTAGAGACAAAGAAGCATGATGAAACCGAAGCCATCGAAGAAATCTTCTCAACTCTACCTAAACAGTTGAGAGAGAAGTATCTGCATCTCTGGCGAGAGCTCCGAGACGGCTCCTCAGAAGAGGCAAAACTAGTATTGGATGCAGATAAACTAGAAATGGCACTTCAAGCATCAGAATACGAGAAGGAGGGTTACCCAAAGGAGATGCTGAGCGAATTCAAAGCCTCAGCAATAAAACGGACATATGACAAAGATATCCTCAACATAATCCACCATCTTTAACGTCAATCCAACCCGAGCCAAGCAAAATGGGGTTAAGAAGCGGCACACGCACCATTATTCCGATAGGAATAATTTTGTCATCAAACTATTTATAGGCTAAGAGTCCCGCCTTTCCATACAGACAGATAGGTGAGAGAGAAATCGGCGAAGTAACTAAACTGGTATGCAGAGAATGCGGAAAAGAGTATACACCTACTATGCGGCATCTCTGCGACGAGTGTTTTGGACCGGTTGAGGTGGCGTACGATTACGATAAGATTAAGCTAACTCCTAGCATGTTCTACGGACGCGTAAAGAGTCTCTGGCGTTACCACGAACTGTTGCCCCTGAGAGATCCTGCGAAGGCAGTGGATTTGGGAGCAGGCTTCACACCTTTGCATCGAAGCATAGGACTAGCTGAGAGGCTGGGTCTAAAGAACCTCTACATCAAGAATGATAGCGTGAACCCGAGCTTCTCGTTCAAGGATCGACCTGCAACAGTCGCGGTCTCAAAATCAATCGAGTTTGGGCTTCAAGCGGTAGGATGCCCCTCAACCGGTAACCTCGCAGCCGCTACAGCAGCTCACGCCGCGAGAGCACAGATCCCTTGTTACATCTTCGTTCCCGCAGACATTGAACCGACCAAAATCATCCAAGCATCAGTTTACGGTGCACAGGTCGTAGCGGTTAAAGGAACATATGATGACGCGAACAGAATATTGACTCAGGCCGCTGACATCTACCGGATCGGCGTGGTGAACGTGAATATCAGGTCATACTATGTTGAGGGATCGAAGACCCTCGCCTTTGAGGTTGCTGAGCAGCTAGGGTGGAGAGCACCTGACCATGCGATTGTTCCAACAGCCAGTGGAGCTCTTCTCTGCGCGATCAGCAAGGGCTTTGACGAACTCATCGAAGTCAATCTGCTGGAAGAATGCGGCACCAAGATTACAGCGGCACAGGGATACGGATGCGCACCTATAGCTGACGCCTTCAAGAAGGGTGATGAGATGGTTACACCTGTTGAGAAACCTAAGACGATCGCTAAGAGCCTCGCGATCGGCGATCCGGGAGACGGTATCTACGCCTTAAGAAAAATTAGAAAGACAGGAGGCTACGCGGAGGATCCGACTGATCAAGAGATTATTGACGGCATAAGGCTGCTCGCGAAGACAGAAGGAATCTTCACTGAGCCCGCGGGAGGAGTCTCAATTGCGACTCTGAAGCGAATGGTTGACGACGGCAGAATTGATCGGGACGAGACCGTCGTATGCTACATCACCGGCAACGGGTTAAAGACACCGGAGGTGGTGGCTAGCCAGCTGCCGAAGCCGTTAGTTGTGGATCCGGAGATACAGGCTCTGGCCCCAATTCTTTCAAGGTGAGCATGAAGATGGCGAAGATACGTTTCACAGTACCCGGTGTACTCGCAAGCGTCACAGGCGGTAACCGGCAGATTGACATGGAGGCATCCACAGTGAAAGAAGCGCTCTCCAACCTCGTATCGAAGTATGGGGAGGAGTTCGAGCGCAGAGTCTTTGACGTTACCGGTCAACCGAAGCGGCTACTGAACTTCTACGTTAACGGGAAGAATGTTCGCTTCCTATCCAACCTTGATACACAGTTGAAGGATGGAGATGAAGTGATGCTTCTGCCAGCGGTGGGCGGAGGTTGAGCCAACAGAGATGGCGTTTTCACGTGAAGAGATTGAGCGCTATTCACGGCAGATTGTCCTAGACGAGATTGGGTACGAGGGTCAGCTGCGGCTGAAGAAGGGCAAGGTTCTGCTAATAGGAGTCGGCGGACTAGGCTCTCCAATAGCTCTTCAACTCACCTCGATGGGTGTAGGTAACCTGCGCATCGTCGACCGCGACGTTGTGGAGCTCTCCAACCTTCACCGACAACCTCTGTACAGCACCGACGATATTGGATACCCGAAGGTTGAGGTGGCTGCAGCGAAGCTCAAAGCCAAAAACCCAGATGTAAAGATAGAGGCTCTCACAGTCTCAGTTAACCAAGACAGTATAAAGGAGATCATAAAGGACGTAGACGTAGTTGTCGACGGCCTTGACTCCATCGAAACCCGCTACGTCGTGAACCGAGCCTGCATCGAGGCCGGCATCCCCTTCGTTTACGGAGCGGCCATCGAAACAATAGGCTCAGCCACAACGGTAATCCCGCGAGAAACAGCGTGTATCGAGTGCTTCGCACCTAATCTTGAGGACGATCAGCTCCCCAAATGCGGAACCGAAGGAGTCCACCCGTCAATCCTCAGCATAATCGGCAGTATAGAGGCGTCTGAAGCAGTCCGCGTACTCATGGGAAAGAAACCGAATCTAGCGGGTCGACTAGCCTATTTTGACGTAAAGGATCTCACCTTCGACCAGATCAACATCGAGAGGCAGGACACCTGCCCAACCTGCGGCGACCAGCCGCATCAGGCCCCTAAGCCGATTCACAGAAGGCTGGTAAGGGAGCTCTGCGGACGGGAGCAGGGAAAACGAGCATTAGCAATAACACCTAGGGAGAACCTGAACCTTGACGTACAGGATCTGACTCAGAGACTCAAGACCAGAGGCTTCACGATCGAAGTTGCAGCCAAGATGGGCATAACCTTCCGATACAACCCCGAGGTCACCGTCAGCATCCTGTCAAGCGGAGTCGCAGTGGTAGTCGGAGTCAAAGAGGAGATCGAGGCGCTCACAATATACAGCGACGTCATATCCGAGGAGATGCAGGTCGACCTGAACCGCGTAGATCCAAGCCTACCAACCCTGCTGGCGAAGCCGCGGAAAATCTAAACAGCCAGCAATCTGATGCGCCGAAAGCTTATAGATACCAGACAGTTTTCGGTGCGGTGTGAGACTGGTTGGCTAAATACCGAGTTCCCGTTATGCCCGGTGACGGAATCGGACCTGAAATCATAGCTGAAGGCAGAAAAGTCATCGACACAGTGAGCGAAGTCGATTCATTCGAGATTGACTGGATTGATTACCCTCACGGCGCGGATCATTACCTCGCTACAGGCGAGTTGATCAGCGAAGACACTTTGAAGGAGCTTAGAAAGTACAGATCAATCTATCTGGGAGCACTCGGAGACCCACGGGTTGAACCGGGGATTCTGGAGCTCGGAATCCTTCTACGCCTCCGCTTCTACATGGATGAGTACGTCAATCTAAGGCCAATCAAGCTCTTTGACGGCGTCGACACTCCGATCAAGTACAAAACCTCGAAGGACATCAACTTTACAGTGGTTCGTGAGAACACCGAGGACTTTTACGTCGGCCTCGGAGCACGAGTCAAGAAGGGAAAAAGCCACACAAAACTAGACTTGATCCGTGACACATATCAAGTAAAGTTCGGGATTGATGTAGAAACAGACGCTGAGGAAGTTGCGTTTCAACTCGGAGTCATGAGCCGTCATGGCGCCAGACGCATAATCAAGTATGCGTTTGATTATGCTAAAGATCATAACCGGACTAAAGTTACGGCGGTTGACAAGGCCAATGTCATCACAAACTTGTACGGGATGTGGCGCGAGATTTGCCGAGACGTCGCTAAAGGATATCCAGGCATCGAAAACGACTTCGCCTTCGTCGACGCTACAACCATGTGGTTCGTGAAGAACCCTGAGTGGTTTCAGGTGCTCGTAACACCCAACCTCTTCGGAGACATCATAACCGACCTAGGCGCGATGATCCAAGGCGGCCTCGGGTTCGCTGCAGGCGGCAACATCAACCCAGGAGGCACATCAATGTTTGAACCCATTCATGGCTCAGCCCCCAAGTACAAGGGAATGAACAAGGTGAACCCAATCGCAACAATCCTCTCAGGGGGCCTCCTTCTAGAAAACCTTGGACTCCGCAAATCAGCCGATAAGCTGGAGAGAGCAGTAGCTGAAGTCATAAAGGAAGGCAAGGTCAAAACCTACGATATGGGCGGAAAATCAACCACAAGCGACATGGGAGACGCCGTCGCAGCCAAAGTCAAGACGCTTTAACTCGCAATTACTTACGAAAGAGAAACAACGCAGATCTGCAGTTGAATTAGCCGGATCTGCGGCTGTCTCCCGCATGCCCCTCCATACTGCCTCTTCTAGAATAGCGAAACAGTTTTTAGGAATCAACCCGCATGAGGGTTTTCCCGCGATGCCGAATTGGACATAAGAAAGATAGTTGCGTTCATGTTAGTCGCTGCGTTCCTACTACCTACGCTTCTTACATCTAACATAGTTCAGGGGAAGGAAGGATTTGGTATGGTCAAAGTAGGCAACCCGATTCTGATGCGAGATGATTTTTCGAAAGATCCTATCAACTGGACATTTCTTCACGCCGCTCGGTGGGACGCTGGAGCCCAGCAGATTATCCTCACGGAGCCGGGTTCAGAGCGTGTCGGGGTGATCTGGCTGAAAAGGAATGTTACTTCACCGTTCACCGCGGAGTTCCGTTACCGCGTAGGAGGCGGAACTGGAGCAGATGGATTCGTCTTCATGTTCTATAAGGATCCGAATTACGAGCCCGGGATTGGTGGTTACCTAGGCTTTCTATGCAGACCGGTTGAGAAGCCTTGTCCGAGGAATGATGCGCCGGGCTACGGATTAGAGGTTGACAATTATCTTAACAGCGAAGAGGCTTACGGTATGGCTGATCCGTCACCCAACCATATTGCGCTTCTCAAGGATGATATCAACAATCATTTGGTTTATGTGAACGACAGTAGAACTGAGGATGATAAGTGGCATCAGGTTAGATTACTGGCTCAGGAGAATGAGATTGTAGCCTACGTCGATGAAGGCGAAACCTTACGTTGGTCAGGCCCGATTAACCGCTCCTTCGGCGGTGCAGGTTTCGGCTCAGGCATCTGGGGTCTAAACCATCGGCATATCATCGATGACTTCCGAATCTATGGAAACAGCATCACCATTCAAGGATTACAGCAAGGCTGGACAGCTGAGCTCGTGAATGAGAATAATAAGACTCTTGCAAATGGAGAGGCTGCTAAAAACGGGACCGAAGCAGTCTTGGAAGTCTTTGGGCTCCCGATGCCGCTTGAAGGCCGCTTCCGAATCTATGAAGGAAACAACAAAACTGTCTACGATTCTCCAGTATTGCGAGATATCTGGGGTGGTGACGTCTGGCTTCTGCGATACTTACCAGATCCAGCTGCAGAAGCCGGCTGGGACCCTCAGATAGTCGTGGCGGCAGCAGGTATTAGTGCAGTAGCTCTGTCGCTCGGGCTCCTTATCCTTAGGAGAAAAAAGACGTCCTAACCTCAAGCAACATCTCAGCACAGATATTCTAAACGTTTAACTACCACTAGTTTTGTCCCGTTTTTCTGAAGCGTAATTGGCTAAGAAGATCGCATTGATTCGAGGAGACGGCGCCGGACCAGAGCTGGTCGACGCGATGCTTGCAGTCCTGAATGCAGTTGGAACAAAGGCAAATATCATCACCTGCGATGCAGGGCTTGAGTGGTGGGAGGAGCACGGGGGACCATCCTTCATCCCACCAGAGACTTGGGATGTTTTGAAGTCTTCAGATGCCTGTTACAAGGGCCCTACCACAACGCTTCCCACCCCAAACACGCCTAGAAGCGTCGCAGTCGGTATTCGCCAATACTTCGATCTCTATGCGAACATTCGGCCGATAAAGACATTCCCAGGCCAAGTCGGTCCGCTGGGTGAAGTTGACTTTGTTTGTGTCCGCGAGGGTACTGAGGGCTTATACTCGGGCCTTGAACACCGGTTGAGCGACGACTGCGCAATCAGCATCAGGAAAATTACGCGGAAGAGCTGCACCCGAATTGCAAAGTATGCCTTTGACATGGCGCGTGAGAAGAAGTGGAAGAAGGTTGTTGCAATCAATAAGGGAAATATTCTGAAGGAGACTGATGGAATGTTTCTCAAGATCGTCGAGGAGGTTGCTAAAGGCTATCCGGAAATTGAGTGGGAGCCTTACTTTGTCGATAACTTCAGCCAGCAACTAATCAAGAATCCACAGCGCTTCAACCAGAATATTGTGATGAGCACCAACCTCTTCATGGACATTCTCTCCGAGGAAGCTTCAGGCCTAGTAGGAAGCATCGGTTGCATCTACTCAGCTAACATCGGCGAAAAATACGCAATGTTCGAGCCGGCTCATGGAAGCGCCCCTAAGTACAAGGGAATGAATAAGGTGAACCCAGTAGCCACAATCCTCTCAGGCGCCTGGATGCTCGAGTACATCGGCGAAAAGAAGCTGTCCGACGCCATCTTCAAAGCAACCATCGAAGTGATCAAGGAAGGCAAGCATGTCACATACGATCTAGGCGGCAGCGAAACCACCTCAGGCATGGCTAAGGTCATCGCCAAGAAGGCAACTGCAATCCTAAAGTAAAGAAGTAGCATACAGCAGCGCAACTGAATTGACACCGGTAGAGATATTCAGCGCCTAGCCTTTACCATAGATAGACAGTAGATGGCTGAGAGATGCTGGACGAAGCGAGCGTAGAGAAGCTCAAGCTTGCCGAGCAGACAATAAGGAAATGCGTCGGTAGAAACGGTTTCTACGCGAGCGCTCAACTCTACAGGAAACAGTATTGGATACGTGATCTAACCTACAGCATTGAGCCGTTGCTTGACCTAAACTTCGCGGACACCGTGAAACGTCAGCTCGAACTCACGCTTGAGCGGCAGAAGCGATCCGGTGAGGCGCCTGAGATGATTATTGAGAGGATACCATCGGTTATCAGCCAAATTAGGCTAGCTAGGATTCTTCTGGAGCGGAACCCGACTCTTCTGTTCCGGGAGATCCCTACTAGCGACAGTGATGCACTGGCTTTGATCAGCATTGAACGTTACAGTGCAGCTCGACCCGTTGAAGGATTCAAGGAGCTGCACGCTACGCAGATAAAGCGGATTTGGCAGCATATTGAGAATAGTGTAACCTCTGATGGGTTAATGCCTGATGCTGATTGGCGTGATGCGATGTTTAACTATGTGGGTAAGACGAGTTTCTGCAACCAAGTGCTCCTAGTAATTGCCTACGGTTTAACAGGTCGAAATAAGCAGGCTGAAAGAGTCAAACGTAGTCTTGACAAAATGTTCTGGGATGAGGAGATAGGCTACTATCAAGATTACCCGGGCTCTTCACGGTTCGATGCTTTGGGACATTCGCTGGCTCTGCTGGAAGATATTGTGCCTGAGAAGCAGGTGGATAGAGCAGTAGAGGCGTTGCAGGATGCTTCAACCCAGTTCGGCGTCAGGAACATCTGGCCGAGCTACCCGGAGCGGGAGTGCGGTCAGTCTCCGGAGTATTACCAGAACTCCACGGTTTGGCCCTATATTCAAGGCTATGTGGTAGCGGCGCTGGCTAAGGTTGGGCGGCAGGATTTGGCTGAGGAGGAGTTTCGGAAGCTCAACGAGTTACCCGGGTTTAACGAGTGGTATAACCCGTCCACTGGGCGCGGTGGAGGCAGCAAAGATCAGCTCTGGAGTGCAGCAGGCTACATCAGAGCCTATAGAAGTGTGCAGAGAAAGTTTTAAACAACCTTAACATTCTCTCTCCATGATATGGAGCTTTCTGAACAGGAGATTAAGCGAGCCGCAGAGATAAAGCAGTGGGCAGAATCAAGAATCGCAGAACTAGAAGAAGAGACGACACGTCTAAGAGAGATACTATCAGTGCTGGATGTTTTCCTCCGCAAAACTAGCTTCCAGTCAGCCGCCACAATCCCAAAGGAGACTACTCCGGCCCCGGCTCCTAGAGCCAAGAAGGCTACGGCTTCAGAGAAATCGACACAGGTCTCTGCTACCGCTGAGTACAAGGAGGTCAAGCCTTTGACGAAGGCTAAGGATGGGCATCTTTTGGCGAACGCGTACGTATCAGATAATTCGGTAGCGATTGTTCCGGCCAGCGATGTTGTTTTGAACAGCTCAAAGCCTCCGTTCAAATCCTTCTTTCTGAACCGTATTCTAGACGGAATGCGAAGCAAGGACATGGAGAACGTTTCAGCGGGCAGGCTGAGTGAAGATGAGGCTCTGAACTATAACGTAGAGGAGCAGAGCGGCGTAATCAAAAAAATTGTCATCAACAACTACCGGGATAAGAGCCGGTTAAACGAGGTATTCAACACATCAGCATGGACATTCGCACGGATGCTGGAAAAGAAGTAGACAGATAGCAAGATAAATAACTGAACCATCAACCACGTCGAGTAAGCAGCGAATAGCAAGTTAGTGAACGAGGAGGATAGAGAGTAGAAGATTGCCGCCTATACAGCACGGGGAAGAGATACTCATCCTTGACTTTGGAGCACAGTACGCTCACCTGATCAGCCGACGGGTAAGAGAGGCAGGAGTCTACGCTGAGCTCGTCCCATACAACATCTCAGCGGCAGAGATTAAGAGGCGAAAACCGGCAGGGCTCATACTTTCAGGCGGACCTCGAAGCGTCTACGATAAGGACGCTTTCCTCCCAGACCCGGCTATTTACAACCTCGGCATCCCTATCTTAGGGATATGCTATGGTCTTCAGCTTATCACTCATCAGCTTGGAGGAAAAGTGGCTAGAGGAGCTAAGCATGAGTACGGTAGGGCGCCGCTTAGAATAGATGATAAATCAGATCTCTTCAAGAGACTTCCAGATCATATCACATGCTGGATGAGCCACGCTGACGCGGCTGAGAGTCTACCCAGCGGCTTCAAGCCTATTGCGCATACCGAGAACTCGCCTGCAGCCGCTATAGGGAGCAAGGCGCTCAGCATTTACGGCGTCCAGTTCCACCCGGAGGTTGCTCACACCGAGCATGGCTCCGAGATTATTGAGAACTTTCTCTTCCAAGTCTGCAGCTGCCGCGGCGGCTGGAGTATGAAGACATTCATCGAAACCTCGGTGAGCGAGATCCGGGATAAAGTCGGTGATGAACACGTGCTTTGCGGTTTAAGCGGCGGAGTAGACTCCTCTACAGTGGCGCTTCTGCTGCATCAAGCTATTGGAGACAAGCTGACCTGCGTCTTCATCGATCACGGGCTGATGAGGAAGGGTGAAGGTGAGCAGATCGTCAAGACCTTCCGAGAGCACTTCAAGATACAGCTGATTAACGTGGATGCTTCAGAGAGATTTTTGAGGCGGCTTGACGGTGTAGAAGACCCTGAGAAGAAGCGTAAAATCATCGGCGAAGAGTTCGTCAACGTCTTCACCGAAGAAGGGTTGAAGATAGGTGATTTTCAGTGGCTGGCTCAGGGAACACTTTACCCTGACGTCATTGAAAGCTCGAGAGCAGGGAGCCCCGCGGCCAAAATCAAAACTCATCACAATGTCGGCGGACTTCCTGAGAAGATGAACTTCAAGCTCCTTGAACCGCTGCGAGACCTCTACAAGGACGAGGTTAGACGTGTAGCTAAACTACTCGGTCTACCTGACGAGATCGTGACCCGTCACCCCTTCCCTGGCCCAGGTTTAGCTGTACGCATAATTGGCGCAGTCACCCCTGAGAAGCTGAGAGTCTGCAGAGACGCAAGTTGGATCGTAGAGGAGGAGCTGAAGAAGAGCGGAATCTACGATAAAGTTTGGCAGGCCTTCGCCGTCACCGGTGACGACCATGCCACAGGCGTACTAGGAGATGAAAGAAATTACGGTCACCTTGTAACGGTGCGGGTAGTCGAATCAGTAGATGCGATGACAGCGGACTGGACAAGACTACCGTATCCAGTTATCGAAGAAATCAGCAACCGGATCACCAACGAGGTACCAGGCGTAACTTGGGTCACCTACGCGGTGTCAAGCAAACCGCCCGCTACGATAGAACCTCAATAAAAAAAGAAGAGGAGAAGAAGGAAGGCGGCCAGAAAACACCGCCTCTAAATTCTCTATTTAGATGCTCTTTTCAAGCAGTGATAGGATGCGGGTTGTTGAAGGGGATTCGGCGTCTAAGCTTGAGATGTACAACGCCGCAGCTGCGTTTGCCAGTCTAAGTCGTTCCGGAGGGTCGAGTTTAAGCAGGTGACCGGTTATGTTCGCTGAGTCCCAGACGTCGCCTGCGCCTGTTGATATCCGTCGCTCAGCCTCGAAGGAGGGAGAGAAGTATGTTACTTCTTCATATGAGGAGGCTGAGCCGAAGGGGGTGTGCATATCGACTCTAGTACCTATTACATCTGAGATGAGTTCAACACATCTCGCAATGTGATCAGGCAGATAATCTATGGGTAGACGATCAATTGAAAGCATCTCAGCGATAACTCTAGCCTCATTCTCGTTAATGCTCAAGACGTCTAGTGTGCCTTGAAGCGCTGAGAGCAGCTTAGGGATCTCGCTGCGTCGCCCTGAAACATCCGCAGGTGCAAAGTAGGTCATTACCCCGTTCTCAGAGGCCTCTTGAAAGACATGTTCAGCCAGCTCAGAGCCCTTCCGGTTAGCAGCCCAGTTGAAGACACCTACGAGATCTGCGTTTCGTATTTTCTCCCAGCAGTCCACAGGCATTTTATCAGGGGTGAAGTCTCCGACCTCGCCTACATCGCTCAGCATCACGTTGACAAGCCTATCTTGGTGGGGAAATTCGAGCGCAACGGTGTAGCCTGGCCGTCCATCTACGGTGTCGATTGACACGTTCGGGAGAGGTGAAAAGACGTGTCTGAGAAGAGCCTCAGCTGACTTGTTCGCCACCGCAATGAGGTTGACTCCGACGCCGAGTCGACCTAAACCGTAGGCAACGTTCGCGGCGTTTCCACCACGCATCTCCACCTGTTCGATGGAGTGTATGCTTCCGCCTCCGGCCTCTCGCTTAACTTCTATGTTCGTCAGAAAATCGCTGAATGAGGGCAGCTTCACGATTCTGTCGATGAAAAAGTCTGGCATAATCACAGTTCGAAACTGTGACAGCTTCTCAATCAGCCGCTCCTCGGATGTGAGATTCAAACCGGTTATCATCGAGTAACACACACCTACCTATCTATCGCTTCAGGGTCAGGCTGTCCACCTGTGCGAGTGACTGTATCTTTCCGATGGCGTCAGACGGGACACGCCCATCTAGAACAAGCGTCAGCTTCGGGTCAGGGATAAAGTCAGGGTCATCTGCGAGCGCCTGCCTGATAACAACATTGTAGTCAGAGAGAACAGAGGAGATGCCGGAGATCACACCAGGCTTATGCGGATCGGCGTAGACAACCAAAACGCTGTAACCTAGTTTTTCCGCGACATCCACTAAACTCATCCCGATCGGCTTTACCTGTGTAAAGATTGAGCGCAGATCCGGGTCCTGCATAATCTGCTTCACAGTGCTTCGAACAACCCGTCTATCCACTCCAGTTGCTTCAGCCAAAGCGGAGTCGCTTACAGCCACATCGCCTACGCGCAGCTGAAAAGGCGGCGCAACACCGATTCCAAGTTCAATCATCTTACGTACGACACTAAGCCGTGCCTTCTGCCGCGTGAACCGAGTCTGAATCTGCCGCCACATAACTAATCATAAGCAATGTTACGAAATATAAATGTAAGAGAGGAAAAAGAAAAAGGAACTTTAAAGGGAAAGAAAAGAAAGGGAAAAGGAAGAAATGGGGGTGAGGAAGACTTGTTTAGTCTTCGCCCATGCCGCCCATGCCACCCATTCCGCCGGGTGGTCCGGCCGGTGCCCTCATTTTGGATGAGGCGATGACGTCGTCTATCCTGAGGATCATGCAGCTACATTCGGTTGCTGACTTGATTATCTGCTCTTTGACCGCGACAGGCTCGAAGACATTTAGCTTCTCCATATCCTTGACGCCTCCGTCTAGGGCGCTGACGCCGTACCATGTCTTTCCTTGACTCTGCGCAGCCCGAAGCTCTACTTGAGTATCGATTGGATCCAGTCCCGCGTTCTCCGCTAAGGTCAGTGGTATTGATTCGAGGGCGTCGCTGAACAGTTGGACGGCGAGCTGCTCTCTTCCGCCTAGAGTGTTAGACCATGCGCGTAGCTTACTGGCGATGTGGGCTTCAGGTGCTCCTCCGCCGGCGACCACTGCAGGCTTCTGGATCACGTCTCGCACTACGCAGAGAGCGTCGTGGATTGATCTTTCAGCTTCGTCGACGATGCGTTGAGTTCCTCCGCGTATCAGGAGGCTGACAGCCTTAGGGTTTGCTGCGCCTTCAACGAAGACCCATTTGTCCTCCTCGACGTTCCGCTCTTCAACGAGCCCGGCCTTGCCGAGATCGCTCTTTGAGAGCTCCTCGAGGTTGGTGACCACGCGGCCTCCTGTTGCCTTGGCGAGCTTCTCTATGTCGCTCTGCTTTACTCGTCTAACCGCTATGATGCCTTGCTTTGCTAGGTAGTGCTGAGCAATGTCGTCGATGCCTTTCTGGCAGATAACTACGTTTGCACCGGATTCTACGATTTTGTCAACCATGCCTTTGAGCATACGGTTCTCTTCGTCAAGGAAGAGCTTCATCTGCTCAGGGTTGCTGATGTTGATCTTGGCGTCGAACTCTGTCTTCTCAATTTCGAGGGCTGAGTTGAGCAGCGCGATACTGGCGCTCTTGACGCTCTTCGGCATTCCGCTGTGGACGACCTCTTTGTCAAGTATGATGCCTTTGACAAGCGATGTGTCTCTGATTGATCCTCCAGGCTTCTTCTCAACCTTCACATCGTCGATATCGACCTTAAGTCCACCTTTGGTCTTCTCAGCTACCTGTAATAGTGCGTCTACAACTATTGCTGAGAGCACATCGGATTCTTTGCTGACAAGTTTGGTTGATACGCTTGTCTTCGCGATTTTAATCAGCCATTCACGGTCGTCAGGAGAAATCTTGATTGCAGAGGTGTTCAGGATCTCTAGGGCCTTTGCGGCGGCCTTCCTGTATCCGTCTACAATAATAGTGGGGTGCACATCCTTTGAGATGAGCTCCTCAGCCTTTTCCAAAAGCGATCCTGCAAAGATGACTGCAGAGGTAGTTCCATCACCTACTTCCTGGTCTGTAGCCTTTGAAATCTCGACCATCATCTTAGCGGCCGGATGCTGAACATCAATCTCCTTCAGAATGGTTGCGCCATCGTTGGTAATAGTGACATCGCCGAGGCTGTCGACGAGCATCTTATCCATTCCACGTGGGCCGAGGGAGGAGCGGACGATTTCAGCGATTAGCTTCGCCGCCATGATGTTATTCTTCTGAGCATCTCGTCCTCTTGTTTGAGAGGATCCTTCCTTTAGTATTAGAACCGGTTGACCGGATGATGTAACTGCAGGTATAGCTGTTGCCAACCTTATTGATTCACCATTAGCTACCGCCAGATAGTCGGCTAATAAACATTTTTCAAAATTTCTTGCTTTGCTTTACGGCTTTCGATCTCTTTCCAATCCACCATACGGTTAGGAAGGAGATCGCGGTAATGAGCAGAAATAGGATCAGAGCTTCCTTGAAGGAGATAAAGGCAAAGACAAGCGTCGATTCTACTAGCGTCACTCATCACTCATCTCTATCTGCTCAGGGCGATTAGCCGAGATATAAGTTAAGTTGAGTTAAGTTGAAACATGCCTCTTGTTGGCTGAACAATAGCGCAGTAAGAAATCTGTGGTTGAAAGGTTAAATGCGCAAGTCTAGAGTAAGCAGGCTGATGACGGTGCCTGATAAAGAGTCGGGAAGCTTGGCCGTCGTCCCGAACGATCGAATACTGATACAGCAGGAGGCCACATGGTACTACGGGGGATATGCCCCGTTTAACCGGGTTGCTCTGGGTCACTTGATTGTGACTGAAAGGAGGCTGCTCTTCTTTGAGCAGAAGCCCGTGGCGCTCAGCCAGTTTTTTTCAGACACCTCGATTGAAACCTTTAGCTTAGCATTCACGCTGCTTCTGGATAAGTTGAGGAGCGCGCAGGTTGAGTTGCGCATCAGAGGTAAGGGCGGTCGACCCAATTGGCGTGACGCTGAACTGTACAGGAAAATCATGCTTGGACAGCAGCAAGTCAACCAGCCAGCTGGGTTTCTGGGGCGGAAAAATGAGTATCAGGTGCTCATAATATCTGTTAACAACGAAGGTGGTGGAGTCGATAGCCTAGTCTTTGAAGTAGAGAGTCCAGTTGAATGGATGCGTGTGCTGAGGAAAGAGGCGGAGGGGGAGGAGGAACCGCTTACTGCTCCTGAGGAGGCGCCTAAGGAAGAGAGTGTCGCTGTAGAGGCGGTGGAGGGCAGGGTTAAGATCGGCATCGCTATGCTAGATGAGATGTTGAACGGGGGCATACCTGAAGGATACAGCGTTGTGCTCGCTTCACCGTCCTGTGATGAGAAAGATGATATGCTTCAACAGTTCCTCGGTAAGGCGGTTGATGACGGAAAGATTGCTATCTATGTCTGCGTCGACCCGTTGAAGGTGCAGTCCACTAGTGAAGCTCATCCTAAGAATCTCCATGTGTTAGCTTGCAGCTCACGGACAGAGGTGTTACCGCAGGGGGCGCTCAATGTGAGAAGCATAAAGGGGTTGGAGAACCTCAGCGATCTCAACATTGGGCTTATGGATATCATAGACAGAGTTGTCGGTGGAGACAATGGAAAGGGCGGAGTAATTTGCATCGATGTTCTCTCCGAGATTCTGCTGCAGCATAAGATTCTAAACACGCGACGGTGGCTCATGGATATTCTTCCTAGGCTTCGATACAAAGGATACACAGTCCTCGCCACATTCAACCTGTACATGCATAGCTCAGAGGAGACACAGGCGGTGGTCGATGTCTTCGACGGAGAGATCAGCCTCTACGACAAGGAAGGCTCAGATGTTAAGTGGATACAGGTCAAGAAGATGTTCAACATAGAATACTCTAGAAAAGCAATACCTTTCGACAGGTAAACCTCTGCTCAGCTAACATCCCCACCATCGTGTTAGTATTGCTAAGGAGAGTACGCCGAAGTAACTTTCTCTGCCCGTGCATATTGTTTAAATCCTGTGCGCATTTAATCCGTCAAGCGATGAGCTACACCTTCATCCCGGGCGAGCAGATTTCGAAGGAGGAGGATAGGGTCTGGTATCTAGGGGGTCACAGCGCCTTCACTCGAATGATGGTAGGGCAGCTGTTAGCAACAACCGAGCGGCTCATCTTCTATGAGAAGAGACCGACAGGCTCGAAGACCCTTGAGACTATTGGTTTAGCCTTTGAAATACCGCTTGAGAAGGTGATAGCCGCCAAATTTGAGAAGAGGCTGCGGAGAAGCTCCTCAAGACCACGTTGGGACGACTTCAGAGTTTACCGTGAAATAATTGGGCAGCAGTTCGCCGCAAACCTGCCTCCAACCCTTCTCGACGGCAAAGAGGTTTACAACATCCTTCTCGTCGCTATCGAAGGTGATGGGCATCCTGAAAGCCCAACCTTTGAAGTACGGGATCCGTCAGGATGGCTCAAGACGCTTGGAATATCTAGAAGACGATTCGAAGGTGAAGAAGGAGAAGAGAAAATGAAGAAGACTGAGCCGGAAGCGAATCTAGATCAGTAAGCGCGAAAACCGTCTTCAGAGAAATTCATCATCGCTTTGCGTTAGAGTGACTACTGCTGAATGATTTTAGGCGAGGTTTCTTGTTTCGGATAGCGAAGCCGGAAGAAAGATTATTCAGTCCTGTAGAGAGAGTTACCGGTTGATTCGCGTTTAGCGGAATGGGTGCAGTGGTGCTCTGGAGCCGATTTAGGTGAAAGATTGTTCTAAAGTTACCATATGCTTAATATTTAGCCGGCTCTGCACGTATGGAGAGTAAGTAGATGCCAATGAGCGAGAGGGAAGAGTTCGCACGCACCGGAATTAAGGGTGTAGATGAGATTTTAGCGAACAAAGGGATACCGCGAAGCTACGTCGTATTTGTAATTGGAAGCCCCGGCAGTGGAAAGACTACGTTGGCGCTACAGTTCCTCTACAACGGCGTCAAAGAGTACGGTGAGAATGGCGTCTATGTTTCGCTTGACGAGGAACCTGACGCGTTGGTGAAAAACGCCAAGGCGGTTGGTCTCGATCTCTCCAAGATGATTAAGGATGATAAGTTAGCAATTATTGATGCATCGCCTATCAGATTCCTTCCCGGAGAAGTAAAGCTGGGCGATATCTCGGTTGGGAAACGAGAGTTTGCGCTCATCTCTCTGATTGACGCTATTAAGAAGAATGTGGAGAGGCTTGGTGCAAAAAGACTGGTAGTTGACCCGCTCGCGACCCTTATACTTCAGTACCCTGATGCGGCGGAGCGTCGAACAGCGGTTCTGGATCTTATGCAGGCAATAGCTTCAACAGGCTGCACGACTCTTCTGATATCTGAGTTAACGACAAGCTCGCTGTACCGGAAGTATCAGTTTGAAGAGTTCTTAGCTCAAGGTGTCCTTATCCTGAGAAAGATACTGAGGCCCGGTGGAATGCTGAGGATATTCAGCGTAGAGAAGATGCGCGGGGTTGACCATGATACGCAGCCTCACCCATATAAGATCGGGGACGGCGGCATAGAGGTCTATCCTTCAGAGATAGCTCTGTGAGAATAGCCTCTTAAGGAAGATAATTCTTCGAACAAGCATGATGAAGTGGGATGCGCGTCCTAGTCGTCTACTTCTCTTGGACGGGAAACACCCGAGCAGTTGCTGACGAATTGGTACGGCAGCTTTCACCGCATCATAAGGTTGAGGTCTGCAGGATTGAGCCGCAGAAGCAGAGAGGCTACCTCAGATGGCTGCTATTGTCATTTATCCCGTCTTCAAAGGTCAAGATTCAACCCGCAGTTGAAGACGTCTCAAAATACGATGCGATTGTTCTAGGCGGCCCGAAGTGGACCTTCAGCTGTCCTCCTGTGAACAGCTATCTCAGCAGGCTTAGTGGTTGTGAAGGTAAAAATGGGGCGATCTTTATCACGTACGGTGGCTTCGGGGAAGACAGATATCTCAACGGGTTGGTTAAGAAGATGGAGGCTAAAGGCTTGGATGTGCGTGCAACCTTGCTGGCTCGACGGAGCCAAGTTAGAAGCGGAGAGTATCGTAGTGGGGTCAAGGTGTTCTGCGGTGAAGTTGAGGCTGTGGCATCTATGAGGAAGGAAACAGGTGTGGTGCAGTAGTCGTTGCCTAACGTTACTACTCGGTTGGTTGTTGGTATTTCAGGTGCTTCAGGCGCCATCTACGGGGTAAGGCTGCTTGAAGTGTTGAAGAGTAAGGGTGTTGAGACGCATCTCATAATCACTCCGTGGGGTGAAGAGATGATCAGGGTTGAGACAGATATGTCGCCTGACGATGTGAAGAACCTCGCAACACAGGTATATGATGATAAAGATATGGCGGCTCGCGTCTCAAGCGGCTCGTTCAAGTTCGATGGAATGGTAGTTATCCCCTGCAGCATGAAGACTATCTCCGCGATTGCTAACGGATACGCCTCGACTCTCCTCGTTCGCGCAGCAGATGTCACGATGAAGGAGGGGCGGAAGCTGATTGTTGTTCCCCGGGAAACACCGGTAAACCAAGTGCATCTGAAGAATATGCTTCAGTTAGCCCAAATGGGAGTGACGGTGCTACCGGCGATGCCCGGCTTCTACCACCGACCCAAATCAATGGGCGACCTCGTCGATCATGTTGTAGGTAAGGTTCTGGATCAGTTCAACATAGAGCATAATCTCTACAAACGTTGGCAACCTATGAGAGACCAGCAACATCTTGCGGATCAGAAGCACTACTAACTAGCTCAAGAAGCTAGCTAGCCACTACCATTTTTCCCAGTGTACCAGATCTTTCAGAGGCCTGCGGCTGATATTTGCCAAAACCTCTTCACGCGGTCTGCCTTCAATTGTTAACGGTTGGTTAGGAAGAGGATAGCCGAAGGAGATTTCTATCGGAATATCTTTGTTTTCAGGAACATCTAGAAGGGTACGTGCTTGACTTTCGTAGTGGAGTGAAGCAATGCAGGAGCCGACTCCTTCACCCCAAGCAGCCAGCATCATGTTCTGCGAAGCTCTTCCTATGTCAAATGACGCAAAATGGCTGCGCTCATTTACTATGACAATCGCTGTGTCTGCGCCGCTGATGTGGCTTGCGTATCGTCCGCATTTGGATAATTTGTTCAACGTATCTTTATCACGTATAACGATGAAATGCCACGGCTCAACATTCTTTGCACTGCCCGTCCAGCGCCCAGCCTGCAGAATCCGAGTCAAAGTTTCATCAGACAATCGCCGCTTAGTAAAATAACGAACTGCTCGGAGACGGGTAATAGTTTCAAAAAGAGTCATAAAAAGATCCAAACTGAGAAGAACGCTACTCATAGATAAATTATAGGTGTTTCCCAAGCCGGCACCCGCAGGCTGGAACGACTACGTTGGTTATTGCGTTAATTTTGACCTAATCAGAAGCATTAATAGCTCAGAAAAGGAAGTCTTCGATTGCTAGCACCGTGTAGGAATTATGCTATTATGCTATTTCTTATGGCTCGGCTTAAACACGAATCCTTCGATAATCTGTCGAACGTCCTTGCCTTCCTTTCTTGACTGCTTCCAAATTTCTTCTTTTCTCCCAGGGGGTAGCTTGTTCCAGTATTTCGCTACCTCGTCTTTAACTTCGAACACATAATATTCACCCTGCTTGAACGGGGTTTCGCGGCCCTTCTCTACAATAGGTAACGTCCCATCGTCTCGGACTCTGATTGAAACCATGTATCTGCTTGCAAGGTCAACCGGTTAAAAAGATTACTTAAAGCGATACGACCAAATTAAAAGAAAGGGCAGGTGCATCCCTAGCCGGCACCTGTCGGCTGGAAGGATTAGGCGAGTTATAATGTTAGTTTCGACGTAATGAGAAGCATTATTAGGCAAGTTTCGCAAAGACTACGCATATGCCGCGGTTCTTCGATCTTCTCGGCCGGAGCAAAAAGGCACAGGGGGAAAAAGTGGATCTTGCTGATCTTGAGGAGTGGCTGAGGAGACGCATTGACGCGGAGTTCAAGGAGGTTTGCCGAGAGGGTGAAGAGATTCTCCGGCGCGTGGAGGCGGCGCGCTCAGCTGTGAAGGAGGCGGCGGAGGACTTTTCAAAGTCCGAGATAAGAACTGGGGAGTTGAATCAACCGCTTATCCCGCTGATTCGGAGTTCAAAGGAAAGTATTGCGGGTAAGGCGTTGAACACTGTTGGCAAAATTGAGATTCCGCGTGTACAAGGATTCGAAAGTCTGGTCGAGGCTAGTCGAAGCTCCGTGCAGGCGTTGGCTCAAATGGATCAGACGCTTAGAACTCATGGGCGAGTCGTTTACTCGATTCTGGACAAGGAAATCCGTCCTCTACTGTCTCAGTTGAAGCAGATGCAGCGTGAGGTGGCCAGCCTCTCCAAATTAGTTGAGCAGCATAGTGAGAAGGCCGCGCAGGGCAGAAAGATTGTTGAGGATGCCGCTCAGCTCTCTAAGATGGGTTTGGAGATTGCTATTTCGCGCAGCGTAGTTGAGGATGCGGAGAAAGGTGAGATGAAGGCCGATGAGAGCGCGAGGAGAGTGAAGAGCAGTCTTGAAGAGATTGTGCGTTCTAAAGGCTATGAAGATTCGCGGCGGGCTGCCGAGGATGAGAAGCGGCTTGGCCTAGATCTGAAGAAGACGGAGGCCGATTTTGACACAGCCTTCTCTAAGCTGAGGAAACCATTGGAGAAGTATGGATACACTGTTAACCTGGACAGGGGTAGATATCGGTTGCTTACGCTCTATGTTGAGGCACCTTCAGCTGCGCTTGTTGAGGATAGCGATCTTGTTTTGGAGAGTTTCCTCACTGAGATGAAGACCTTCGTCAGTGGTGGGAAGGTGGCGGTTAAGAGCCCAGACAAGATTCTGCAGAGAGTAGATGAGCTGCTGCCTGAGCTAAAGAAACGTAGAGAGACAATGGTGAGGATGAAGGAGGAGCTGGCTAAGCTGCGGGAGTCTCTCAAAGATTCACCGTTACGGGAGGCGGAGAATCTGCAGAGCGCACTTGAGGAGAAGCAGCACTCTAAAGAGGAGCAGAAAATGCTCATAGAGAAGAAGCGTGTCGAGATCGATGAGACCGGCAGAAGGATGGATGATCTTGCAGCGAAAATTGAAAACGTGATTGAAAAAACTTTCAATGTCAAGCTGAAAATACAGACACTGGCCTCTGTGAAAGATCAGTAACGTGGTGTGCCGCGTCGCTCTAAATCAGAGGGGAGAAATATGTTTGAAGACGTTGAAGCAAGCACAGTATAACGTAACATCTATGTAAGATTCTGGCTGATGAGCCTGTTCGCTTTTCGCTGCTGCTCTTCAACAGGACTAGTCTGTGGTAATGTTTCGAAGCTTCTTAAGTTTTGATTGGTAGCGTTCTTCGTTTCTCTGGTCGTAGAGCCTGTTCTCCATGAGCATGTGCCAAAGGATGTGGAGCATCTTGTTTCCCACATGGGTTATTGCGACGTTGTGATGAAGCCTTTTCACCTTCTTCTCGTAGTAGCATCGTAGTCTTGGATCTGCTCTGACGGCTGCGTTAGCAGCCTGCACCATGATCCAGCAGGCCTTCTTGCTTCCACCCTTCATCTTACCCATGTAGAGGGTTTCTCCGGTCTGGTGAACTGAGGGACATAACCCAACCCATGAGACGAGACGGGATGGTGATGGGAACCTCTTGATATCTGAGATGTAAGCTGCAAGGAATGATGCGCTGTAGTAGTCGAAGCCCGGCATGCTCATAATTATCGGGACGTACTCATTCTTGACTGCATCTTTCGCTATGATCTTGCTGGCCTTCGTCTCCTCTTCCTTGAGGAACTCAAGCTGCCTCACAAGTGAATTGAGTATCTCCTGGTCATGTCCATCTAGTGTTATGCTCTTTAGCCATGCAATCCCGTGTGCACATGCGATGTTGTCGTAGCCGCATTCAAGATCATACTTCGATAGGAGAGCATGGATTCTGTTCCTTATTCTGGTCTGCTCTCTTGTGATGTTGACTCTGTGACCCAGAAGAGCCCTGGACAACCTTACCTTCTTTGAAGGAACGTAGCACTCCGCTATTAGGTCTCCCCTCAGAAGGGTGGATAAGACTCTGGCGTCAATCTTATCAGTCTTCACCTTGGATTCAGCGATTACCCTCGTCTTTAACGGGTTGGCAAGCTTGATTTCAATCCCTTCCGACTCGAATGCTTCATAGGTCTTCAACCACATGTTACCTGTAGACTCGACTACAGCTTTGCACTCACCATAGGTTTCCACAACATGCTTCGCAAACTCAACAGCATCTCGAGACGTATTCCGGTAGGATGCCTTTTCTCTGACTGTGTTGTTCTGGTCGCTTACGCAGACGACGCAGTTCTTCTTCGCAATATCAATACCAATAAACATGGTCATCTCTCTTTCTTCTCACCTCCTTTCTCTGCTTGTTTGTTCGTAGCCCTGCTGGAGAGCCGCAATCATCTATCAGAGCTCGAAGCTCATTTGGATAGCAGCCCAAGCAAGCCTCATTCAGAACCAAGACCTTCATGGTCACGTTTCGTAAGAGGTCAGCAGGCCACACAGCACATGCTAGAACAGGGTATCTTACATATCTACAGAACACATATCTTCAGTTGAGACGCCTCAAGAATCGCCGTAATTACGACTCTTGACGATGCAATAATTTTATGTAAAAATGCTTAAATTCTTCTATAAAGGGAGTATCTGTACTTTATGACCCCTGTTGTTAGGGTGTCCGACTCGTTCTATGAAAAGGTCAAACCCCTGATGGATCAGGGACTAAGTCAACCAGAGGCCTTCGACAGATTCCTAGATGAAAACCAGATTAATCAAAGCGGCGTTCTTCAGAAATGTGTTTGGCTACCCGATGTGAAGTGCCCAATAGGACATTTAACCAACAACATATCGACTACCCTGAAGGGCTGCGAGCTATGTCCACTGCTGGCGGAACGCAGATCACGCATCATTACTACCCCGAAACAGTAAACTCTCAATCATAGACGAACAGACTGTCTCTGTGCCGGCGCACAGGTAGACAAGTAGGTGTACCTTCTTTCTTCTTTATAATGTGTTGCGGACGATACAGGAGCAGTTCTATTCTACATTCGCCAGTGCGTCTTTCGCTCCTCGATTTTTGACGCTTCACTTTGGCTGAGCAACCTCATCTCCACTATCTCTTCGAGTCCTTTCTTAACTGTCTGTTGGAAACGTGCTGAGGAGAGCAGGCTGAGTCGAGTAGCCTCTTCATCAGCCTTAAGTGCAAAGAGGACATCGGCGGTTAGGTTTGTAGATACGTCGTTAACTATCATGTCTGAAAGCGTTGTATCTAGCGGTTTGAATATATCTGTCATTCTGCCTTCAAGTCCAACCAGCCTAAACGCAGCCCGATTTAGCCGCGACGAGTCGGTTTCGACCTTGACAGGCGGAATGATGCTGTAACGAGTCTCAGCCCGCGAAGAGTATCTGGCTAGGTAAAACGGAACAGAGATCGCGACAGGTTCCCTGATCTTCCAAGGAACGACAAAATCGCCCAGCCGCCGCATTTCCTGCTGCTTCATGTCGATCAGTTTACGGGCATCATCCGTAATTTTGGTGGTGCACTTCTCTAGCTGCAACATCTCCTCTTTCAACGCATTGATGCTTTGATCCCGTTGCTTCTCGATTCTGTCAACTGCTTGCCGTTCGAATCTGATTTTCTCAGCGTAGCCGGCTTTAAGATCCTCAAGGTTCTTCACAAGCTGAGACCTCAAGTGGTTTGCGTTCTCGCCGTCTCGGCTCAGCCGCTTCTCAATCACAGCGATTTTACGTCTACAAGCTCTTAGCTCTCTCGCCCAGAAATCTTTGCCGAACTTATCGCCTTGCTTCTCCCGCTTCTCCTTCTCAAGTTTGAACTTAGTCTCCTGCTGTCTATGGTGCTTAATATCAATCTCTAGCTTCCGAGTTGTCTTAGAAAAAGCGGTGAGATCCTTCCGGTAACCTCGCTCCAACAGCCGGGTCTCTGAGCCTAGCTTCCTCTCAAGTTTCTTCGAAGCCCTATGAATCGACGGGGTAGCCTTATCCGCCTCGCGCTTCGCCTTCTCCTCGATCAGGCTCATCTCAACCTTGATGCTATCGCGTTGCAGGTCTAACTGTTGCTTCAACATGGATGAGGCGTTCGAGAGGTTATCTAGGTCAAGTCGTACAGAGCACCATACTTCATCAAATCTAGTGGCTCGCCGCTTCGCCGCCTCACTGTCCAGAGAATACGGGAGCATTCCTCCATGGAATCCCACAACCGGTCTTGCCTCAGCGACTATTAGAGATGCTGTTTCACAATCCGGTATGAACCCTCCGAGATCAACAACCTCGCTCTTAGGAGTCGTCAAGAGACGCTCATTATCAACTAAGAATCGGGCGTATCTTCGACGGTTACCTGAAGCCCACTTCAGTCTAAAGCTAAAGTCGTGGAAATCAGTAACTGCACCAAGCTTCAAACCTACTCCTGACGATTTGAAAGGTTTCATCAGAAGCGCCATCCCGCGCCAAGGATAGGCGTAAATTAAGTAGGAGAAGGGCGCGATATAGTTCAGCCGCTCCTCCGCGCCTAGAATGAGGCTTTTTCGCCGACGACCTGCCTCCGAAAAACTGGCGATGACTGCGAGCTCAGCATCCCGGCTGAGAATGTCAAACGATAAATTGTTGCCGCTGTCATTGCTGTAGTTGTTGTTGTAATTGAAGAATGGAAGGCTGACGGTCTTGAGCATACCTACTGATAATTAGATGAAGAAGTATTTATGTGACATCTCAGCTTGACGAATCTTCTTTCAGTATCTTTTCGGCGATTCTTGCCATGTCGTCCTCGCTTAACCTGGGTCTTCGGCTCATAATGGAGTGGATTGTTCCGCCACCATCGTTTCGGTCGCGAGGGATAATGTGAATGTGAACGTGCGGAACTACCTGTCCAGCTTCTCGTCCATCATTAATCCCGATCGTGAGAGCATGCGCGTTGACAGAGCGACGAACAGGGCCTGTAAGCCGCTGAACGGTGGAGAATAAGGCGTTGCTGATCTCAGGACTCAGGTCTTCAACTCTCTCGAAATGAATCTTTGGAACAACGAGAATATGCCCGGGAGCGAGAGGAGAGACATCCAGCATTGCTAACGTAGAGTCATCCTCAAAGACCTTGCGGCTAGGTATCTCACCTCTGACTATTCGGCAGAAGACGCAGCCTTCAGACGACATAGATAGAGAGGGATTTGTTGAGTAGCTATTACAAGTTTTCCCTACAGCCAATCAATCAGTTAAGCGGGCGAATGTTGTGCAGCGAAGAAACGGTCAGTCTTTCGAATGGTTGGTTAGCATAATGCTTTTAGGCTCGAATCTTGGTGAAGCTGAGTGAAGAAGAAGGAGTACAGTGATCTAAGATGGATTCAAGTTATGAGCAGCTTTTGAAGCGACTTAGAGAAGGGCTGGGAGCATCCGATGTGAAGGGGCCAGTTGAGAGAATTGAGCTGCCTGAGCCGCAGATTTACTGGCTGGGACGTAAGACCATCTTCAGGAACTTCATGGAGTACCCTAGAATTTTGCGGCGCGATCCAGACAAGGTGCTGATGTACTTAGCTAAGGAGCTGGCAACAGCGGCCTCTTTAGATGGTGAAAGAGCCATATTCATCGGTCGAAAAGATAAAGGGTCATTCAGCGCTCTGCTCAACCGATACATGAAGGAGAGAGTTGTTTGCCCCATCTGCGGAAGACCAGACACTCACACAGAGAAGGAGAAACGCCTACAGTTCCTCGTCTGCGAAGCCTGCGGTGCCCGCTCACCAATCCGTTAACAACTGCAAGCGACGCAGCAGCAATACACCACGCACTCTCTGAGCACTGCACAGCCGCAGCCTAGAATTACTGAGACCTATACTAGCCAGAATGAACTGTAGAACATCAGTTAGACGTAACTATTATAACTCGATGCGTGCGGATACAGCTAGATGTCGGAGACACCCAGACCCAGCGAGGTTTTAGATACTGAAGACGCTGTTTGCCCACTGCCAGTTCTGTTGACCCGGGAGGCGCTGAAGGGTCTGAAGGCAGGACAGGTATTGAAGATTATCACGCGGGACCCTGCCACAAAGACCGACATACCGGTTTGGGCCAACCGTATGGGTAACGAAGTTCTCCGAGTTGAGGAGGAGGCTGGTGGGCGACTGGTGTTCTATGTCCGGAAGGGCGTGGCTAAAGCTGTTTCTGAGCAGGAGGAGGATGTGGAGATGTCCAGTAAGCGGGTGAAGCACTACAGGCTGCAGCTCAGAGATGGGGGATTGAAGAGTGTCGAAAGTGATGTTACGCTTGAGATCCCTGTGTATGTGAAGGTGAACGGGCGGAAGGTGGTGATCATAATGGCGACCCCGAATCGTCTGGATGATTTAGCGGTGGGTTATCTGCTCGACGAAGGAATTGTAGACGAGATGAAGCAGATTCTGGGAGTGAAGGTTCGAGGAAACAAGGTGGAGGTTGAGACGGAGAAGGATGTGTCGAACAGAGTTAAAGAGGCTGAGAAGATTCAGCTAATCACGAGCGAATGCCTCTCGCTTGAACATTATCTGCAGGCAACTGCGACTGAGCATCTACCCAAAGTACAGGCAGCATACCATGTTGACGCTGAGGAGCTTAGCAGGCTTGTGCTGGAGTTCAACATTCAGGGCAAGAGTGACAAGCGTCCCGGTGGAATACACTCAGCGGCCCTTTTTGAAAAAGGCGTCTTGAAACACTATGTTCTCGACGTCAGCAGGCACAGCGCCGTCGACAAGGTTCTCGGAGCAGGCGCCTGTGACCACATTGACTTCGCCCAAAGCATCATCATGACCTCAGGACGCCAGCCGGCCAGCATGGTTCTGAAGGCAGCAAGAATGAACATCCCCATCTCCGCCTCAATGCGGGGACCGATATACTCCGGAGTCCTAGCCGCTCAAAGAACAGGCATAACCCTAATCTGCTACGCAACCGCTAACAGGTTCGACATCTATTCAGGAGCAGATCGAATCAGGTTGCCCTAACGGTAAGTAAACGGTAGCGTCTACAGAATAATTAGATTTATTATTTGATCTAGACCATTATTATTTCAGGACGTTTATCTTGAGCGGTAGTAGGGATTTGGCTGATCGGCTTTTCTGGCTGGCTCTTGAAGAGGAGGTTAAGAGCGCTGAGACTACTGATGTCTATTTTGAGCATGCGGTTGAGGTTCTTCTGAAGAAGCATGTTGATCCTGAGGTTGTAATGGAGGTTTACACGCGTCGTCTCCCTGAGGATGCGGAGTGGGGGGTGGTCACAGGGATCTATGAGGCGGCTAAGCTCTTGGAGGGATGTCGGGTGAACGTTAAGGCGATGCAGGAGGGCGAAGTCTTCCTGTCAAGACCCGGTTCAGCAATAGTTGAACCGGTTATACAGATACAGGGAAGGTACAGCGAGTTCGCCAAATACGAGACTCCGCTGCTCGGCTTCCTGTGCAGCTCAAGCGGCATCTCCACGAAGTCAGCTAGGATCAGGATAGCTGCGGGTGAAAAGATTCTGCTTAGCTTCGGAACAAGGAGGGCTCATCCGGTCTTGGCTCCGATGATAGATAGAGCAGCGTTCATAGGTGGGATGGACGGGGTTTCGAACATACTCGCCGGAGAGCTTTTGGGAGTGAAGGCGCAGGGAACAATGCCTCACGCATTGATTCTGTGCTTCGGAGATCCGGTTGCGGCGTGGAAGGCTTTTGACGAGGTGATGCCTCCGGATGTCCCTAGAGTGGCGTTGATAGACACCTTTGCGGATGAGAAGACCGAGGCTATTGCCGCCTTTGAAGCATTAGGTGAACGGTTGAGCGCAGTCAGACTTGATACACCGAGTTCTCGAAGAGGAAATTGGAGAAAAATCATTGAAGAGGTCCGCTGGGAGCTTAACATTCGAGGCGGAGAGAAGGTGAAGATATTTCTCTCAGGCGGGCTTGACGAGGACACGGTGGCTGAGCTCGCAGACCTAGCTGACGGCTTCGGAGTAGGAACTTCTGTGAGCAGTGCACAGCCCGTTGATTTCAACGCTAAAATCGTGGAGGTGAAGCGCGGCGACTCCTTTGTTCCATTAGCGAAGAGAGGCGATCTCGCTGGAAGAAAACAGGTGTATCGAAGTCTAACCGGCTTCGAAGACATCGTCACCGAGGCGGATGAGCCTGCGCCAGACGGATTCAAGCCGTTGCTGACCGACTTGATTGTTGACGGAGATATTGTCCGCGGCTTCAAAAGAGTTGAGCAGATAAGGGAGGAGACGCTTCGAAAAGTTAAGGCGTTAACCCTGGCGGAGACCACGTTAAGATGGAGATAGATAGGTAGGTGGCGGAGGCGAGTGCTTTGAAGATTCTTCACACCGCGGATATGCATCTAGGCCTTACATTCATTGATGCGGTGATGGGGCACAGGGCCTCGGAGGAGCGGCGGCTAGATCTCCTATCGAACTTCGATCTAATGGTTGACCGCGCTATCCGCGAGGAGTACGACTTTTTCCTTATGTGCGGAGATATTTTTCACAGCACCAACCCCGGCGGCCGAACCTTCGTAGACTTCTCAACACGTATCGGGAGGCTTTCAGACGCAGGGGTTCAAGTAATCGCGATCCCCGGTAACCACGATGCCCCGAAGGCGGCTCCATCGCTCAGCATGACGCGAGGCCTAGCTGAGGCGCGTGCACCCCGCTTCTACCTGCAGTCGGAGATGCCGGAGAAACCATTGGTGCTTCAAGCGAGAGACGGCAGAAAAGTGGGGTTCATCCCTATTCCGTACTTGGCGCCTCAATCCGCAGTTCATCTTGAAGAGATTGAGAGCAATAAGGAACTAAAGGAACGATACAACCTCTTTCTAAGAGAATTGATCAGCAAGTTGCTTGAGGATCAACGGCTCAAGGAGGTTGAGCATCTTGTTGTTATGGCGCACGGAACAGTTTCTGGATCCACCTACGGTTCTGAGAGAAGCTTCGTATCATTCGAGATCCCGATGTGGGCTGAGACTCTACTTCAAGGTGATGTGGATTACGTGGCGATGGGGCACATCCATATGCCTCAAACAATCCTCGGCGGCCCCATCTACTACCCCGGCTCCATCGAGCGGATGAGCTTCGGTGAGGAAGGACATGAGAAGGCGTACATCGCGCTGGAAGAGGAGAAGGGCGAGTTGAAGCCGAGCTACCAGCCTCTACCATGCAGACCCATGATGACGATAAAGGTGACGAACCTTCCGACTGCAGATCCTACAGCAGGCTTAAAGGAAATAATTGAGACAACAGATATTCCAAGAGGCACATTACTCAGAATGCTCGTCAAGATACCGCGTAGAGCAGTCCTCAGGATCGGAGACTTGGAAAACGACCTGCAGAAGAAAGGCATACTCTACCATGTAATCCAGACCGATTGGGAGATGGAGCCTGAAATCGCATTCCGAAGAGACACCCGCAGCGTCCAGAAGCTAATCAAAGAACAGCTAGAACACTTAGAAATAAATGAACGTGTAAGAAGCAAGGCGTTAAAGTACGCTGAAAAAATCATAAGCGAAGCTGGAGAACACTAACTAGCCAGCAAGCCAGCAAAGCAAAGAGAGAAAGGAACCGCGGAGAACCCACCTATCGCAAGCACAGATAGTAACAGCAGCATCGTCGCTGCGAGGAGTTGGATAGGCTTGCTAAGCGGTGGTGAGAGCTCTAAAAAAGTTCGGGGAGAGTAATAGCAGTCGAATTACTGCTCCTGTGACCTCGCTCTATCTTACTGAGGTTACTGCGCCATCTCTCGACAGGATGAGGCGGTGCGGCGGCAGATGTCTCCACCAGCCTTCATCTTAGCGTCCTCTTTGAACTGGTAGCAGCTTTCGGCGCACTGATCACATACCTCTGCGTTGAGTTCGCAGACCTGTGCACTGAAGTCGGATCCGCGCAGCATGAAATCCACGCTTGTACGGCAAAGATCAGCGCAGTCCATTAGAGATTTGATGTGATCCGGCTCCGATAACTCACCACCTTGGTTTAGAGAGTAGTACGCCAAGTCTAAGCAGACAGTGTGACAATCCATGCATTCAGTTATGCACTTCTCCACCTTCTCCGGCCTTATAGTACGTGCCATAGCCATAATTCTCACTTCACCTCCATTCCGGTTTGTTACTTGACGTCAACCAGCCGACCGTCCAGACGATTAGGTATCGAGTTGACAATCTGTAATCCGCATCGACGGTATTATACTTGGTTCTAAGCGTCCATAAGCATCTAGGAAAACTGGATTCGGCGCTTGTTTACGTTAGACTCATTAACCTGAGTGGGTTATGTATATGCTATGAGCGAGAAGATAGCGTGTCCGAAATGTGGCTCCGAAGCCACAGCCGTATCTAAAAGAAACCCTATCCGCAACGCCGTCCAATCTACAATCGTATGTAGGAACTGCGGGTTCACCTCAGTAAGAGAGCATCCGCCGGACGTAACGCTCAGCGAATGGCTAGCCAAGAAGTAAATTAAGAAGTCAACAAACCACAGCGAAGCCTAAAGAACCCCTAGAAGGCTTCGGCATCACCACTACTGCTACCACCACCGCTATATCTTTAATTGGCTACCACGGTAAACACAGAGGATGCACGCGATTTTTGTTACTGGAACAGCAGGCTCAGGTAAGTCTCGGCTTACATCTATTCTGAAGCCGTGGTATGCCGATAAGGGAGCTACAACAGTAGTGGTTAATCTTGACCCGGGAGCCTTCAGCCTCCCCTACGCGCCTGATGTGGATGTTCGAGACCATATTGATATTGAGTCGGTGATGGAGTCTTACCAGCTCGGCCCGAACGGAGCGCTCATTTTCGCTTCAGATATGATTGCAACACGTCTGCCCCAGATACAGGAGCAGGTGGATGATCTCAACCCCGACTACGTGATCTTTGATACACCAGGTCAAGTGGAGCTCTTCGCCTACAGGCAGAGCGGCCCCTACTTCGTCGAAAACTTCACCTGCGACAACCGGTGCGTCATCTTTCTCTTCGACGCCTCGCTCGTCGCTACACCCACTAACTACGTCTCAATCGCACTGTTAGCCGCATCAATGCAACTGCGGCTTAAAGCACCGCAAATACCGATACTATCAAAGAAAGATCTAAGCGGCGACGCCTGGAAAAAAGCGATGAAATGGTCATCAAACCGCGCGGCACTAGAAGACGCATTAGCTAAAGAGAAGAGCGGAACCAGCGGCATCGACTACATCCTAAGCAGCAGCATCATTCGAGACCTATCCAGATCCGGCTTCAACTACGAACTAATACCGTTCTCATCAGTCACACAAGAAGGAATCATAGAGCTCTCCGCAACCCTCGCAAGAATACTGAGAGGCGGAGAAGAAATAGAGGGCTAACTAACTAAAGACAACGTAACTAAACCGATTCAGTACAAGTCTTACAAGATTGCATCGCCATAGCTCAGTACAGTCTAACACTTGCTCTACCGTATAGCTGCTCGTCTTCCCTATTTGGCCGAAATAACGGACCATCATTCTTTTTGTAGGCGTCTGTTGATGATAGCGGGCTTACTGTTTCAGGTTCTTGATTTTTAGGAGGTGGACTGTAACCCCAACGGCTACTAAGATTAGGATTATCTGGACTGCAAAGATGGTTACTACTGTGAAAGCTGAGAAGGTTATTGTTACCCATAGGAACGAAATGGTAAACAGCTTTGCTTTTACTGGCATCCCTCTGCCTTCCTTGTAATTTTTCAGGTAACTCCCGAACAATCGATTAGACATGAGCCAATCGTAAAACCTCTTTGAACTCCTTGAGTAGCAAAAGGCGGCCAGCAGGAGAAAAGGCGTGGTTGGCAAAATAGGCAGAACTAACCCGAGAAGTCCGAGTCCTAAAAAGAAGGTTCCCGAAATTATTAACCCGACCCGAATAATTCTATTCGGTTCCTTAGTTACCATAGGATAATCACATTCCTTTCAGGCGTTACAAAAACCTTTCTCATCAAGGGTTCTGCTACGCTATTTGCCATAACCTAAAACGCAGGAAAGGCTCGTTGATAGAAAATATGCTCATTCAGATCCTTAGGTTAGGATGAGTAAATTGGTTTGGAAATTGTTGGCGGGGCTTAGTTTAGTATTGTTGGGCTAGATAACGATCAGTTACCTAGCCCTTTAGCCTCGCTGATTGACCTTTGAATAAACTAACGGTTGCAGGACGCAGTAGACGGCTATCTTGGCAGTCTAGGTGCGGCCTGGTGTGCCTTTCTGGGTGATTTCTCTGACTACGCCTGCGGCGACGGTTGTGCCCATATCGCGCATTGCGAAGCGGCCGAGCTCCGGGAAGTCCTTGAAGGTTTCAAGGCAGAGGGGTCTCAGCGGCTGGATGCGGACGAGCGCTGCGTCACCGGTTTTGATTGATTTGGGTTTATCTTCGGTCGGTTGGCCTGTTCTTGGATCGATTTTTGCGACGATTTCTGTGATTGTTCCCGCTACCTGTGCTGTGTGTGCGTGGAGGACAGGGGTGTATCCTGCGGCTAATGCGGTTGGGTGGTAGACTACGATGATTTGGGCGATGAACTCTTTAGCGATTGTAGGTGGGTTATCAGGCTTGCCGATAACGTCTCCGCGTCTAATATCCGTCTTTGAGATGCCTCTTAGGTTGAAGCCGATGTTGTCACCAGCCTTTGCCTCAGGCATTGGAGTGTGGTGGGTCTCGATTGACTTGACTTCAGCAGTAACACCGCTGGGCATAACGATAACAGTGTCGTTAGCCTTCATTCTACCGGTCTCGACTCTTCCGACTGGAACGGTGCCTACACCTGTAATGGTGAAGACGTCTTGGATTGGAAGTCTCAGCGGCTTGTCTAGAGGTAATGCTGGTTCAGTGAACTGATCCATTGCCTCATAGAGAGTTGGTCCAGTGTACCAGGGCATGTGCTCAGATTTTTTGACCAGGTTGTCACCCAGCCATCCTGATCCTGGGATGAAGTTGATTTTGCTGGTGTTGTATCCCACGGTTTTGAGCAGGTTCTCAATCATCGCCTTTACGATGTCGTATCTATCCTTGCTCCAGTTGACCGTGTTGTCATCCATCTTGTTGACTAGAACAGCTAGTTGGTTGACACCGAGGGTCTTTGCCAAAAACGCGTGTTCTCGTGCTTGACCTCCGGCTCCGAGCGCTACTTCCGCTTCACCCTTCTTACCGGATACTACTAGGACTGCGCAGTCCGCTTCAGATGCACCGGTAATCATGTTCTTGACGAAGTCACGGTGACCGGGAGCGTCAATGAGTGTGTAGAAGTATTTGTCAGTCTCGAATCTCTGGAAAGCGAGATCGATGGTGACACCTCGTTCACGCTCATCCTTTAGGTTGTCTAGAACCCAAGCGTACTTGAATGAATCACCCTTACCGGTCTTCTCAGACTCTTTAGCGAACTCATCGATAGCTCGCATGTCTACAACGCCGAGATCGTATAGGAAATGCCCCATGCTGGTTGATTTCCCGTGGTCTACATGTCCAATTACTATTACGTTCAAATGAGGCTTATCAGCCATCAATATTCACCTTTTGCGCATCGAAAAGCGGAGAGTTCCTTATTTAAGTAATTCGTTTCCTTACAGAGTATTTCAATTACCACTGCCGAGTATCTCCTTCTAACAACCCGCTACCAGTATGAATTCTATCGATATGCTTCGACAGAAGAGCTTTGCTCTTAAAAGCGGAGCCGCAATATGGACAGACAAACTGAGCCTCAGGCTTTTCGTCATTTTCCAATCAAGTTATCCTCCAGTCATTATGTCAATACGCGGCTTATTATAGTTGATCAGCTAGTTAGGTTAGTTAGGCAACTAGCAAATATGCTAGTCGACGTGGCTAACTTGCTCATCTTTTGCTTGTTCTGCTGGGTGGCTTGCTTGTTTGCTTGCTTGTTTGCTTGCTTGGCTTCGTTTAACGTGAGGCCATTGCGATGCGTTCTTGCTCGTTCTTCTTCTTCACGGAGTAACTGTTTGTGTCGTTGCTGGCTGCTAGTATTAGCTCCTCAGCAAGTACCTCTTCGATGCTGCGTGGGCTTGAGAAAGATGCTTCTCGGACGCCTTCTGAGATGAAACGTAGCGCTAGATCTACTCTGCGTAGAGGAGCGATGTCGACCGATACGTGGTAGACGACTCCACCGTAAGCGATTCTTGTTGTATCTTCATTGGGTGAAGCGTTCTCAATAGCTTTTACCAAGATTTTGACTGGGTTCTCACCGGTCTTTAGGTGCATAATCTCAAGGGATGTCTCCACGATGTTGATTACTCTAGCCTTTTTTCCACCCATTCGTCCAGTGTTCTTAGCGCCTTTTTTGCCGAAGTGCATCATGTTGTTGGTGAGCCGCTCAACAATGTTTACCTGAGCCTTCTGGAAGCGTTGATGCTCATGCCGCCCCATTGAGATCGGCATCACCATCGGCTTTAGCGAAATTACGTTCTTCAGGCCTTGATCGGCAACTTCAACCTCTGCCAGATTCCATTTCCGGAAGAGGAGCATTTCAGGCTGCTCAAGAGCGGGTGTCATCGTCTCGGCTTCTCCTTCCTTCCGTAAACAAGCTCTTTCAAAGATACGCCGTTGACCTTGGAGACCTTCCACCTAATACCGGGGATGTCACCCATCGCACGGCCCATTGAGCCACCTATACCTTCAACGACAACTTCATCGTGCTCATCTACAAAGTTTAGAGCACCGTCCAGAGGCAAGAATGACGTAACCTGCTTGCCGTTTTTGACAAGCTGAATCCTAACACATTTTCGAACCGCGGAGTTAGGCTGCTTCGCCTCGATACCTACCTTCTCAAGAACAATACCTTTAGCTTGCGGACAGCCCTCTAGAGGATCAGCCTTCTTGTCGAGCATAAGAAGCCTACGTTTGAAGTACTTGTCAGACCATCGTCTAGTCAATCGTTTGCGCTTGATTTGTCTAGCGGCGAACTCGCCAACCGGTGATTTTGATCGTGCCAACTTGTCCAACACCTCACGCAGAATCAGGCTTTAAAAGGTTCATGGTATCTTACTTTCTCGCTCTACGTTGGAGCCACTATGTGGATGTTCGTGATCTCGAAGTAGCGTCTCGCCAGTAGCCGCGCCTTCTCAGCGTTCTTTCCGTTGCGGCCTACTACCGCGCCTTTTCTCTTCTGATCTACGACTACTACTGCGATCTTGCTTCCGTCAACCTTCTCAGTTAACCGTATGTCTGAGACATACTTTGAGTTGAGGGCGTTCATAATGAGATCCTTTGGGGTAGTTGAGTACTCGACTAGCTCCACCTGCTTTCCTATGCGGGTCTGCACATTCTTGATGGCTGCACCACCTTTCCCGATGGCTAGGCCCATTTCGCCCTTGTTTACGACAAAGATTACTCTATCCATCTTTTCGTCGATGACGCAGTCACGCGGTGTTGCTCCACTGACATTCTGGAACAGTGAGATGAGACCGAGCTCGTCTGAAGTTAGTTTGATCCGTTCAGGCATAACTGTATTCTCCACATCTGAATTATAACGCATCTAGTGTATCCGTGCGCTCGAATTTAAGTCTGCCTACTTCTTCAGGAGGGGTGTTAAATCGGCCTCTCCAGCCGATTTAACCGCCATCGCTGAAATCTTGAATGGTCTGTTGCATATCTTTCCTAAAGCCATTGATGAACCTGAGAATGCTAGAGTGGGCACTGAAGCCGCTGCGCAGGAGCTCTCTAGGGTTGAGATGATTTTTGCGTCGAGTGCGTCGGCGTAGATCATCAGTTTGACGCTCTTCAGTGACTTGGCGGACTCTTTCAGTCCGAATGTGTATTTCCCGGTCTTCAGAATGTTCTTCAGCGTCTTCTCAATCATCTTCTCATCCACAGGAGCCATATGTCTATCCCTCCATAAAGACATCGATCATTCCGGTGCCTAGTGGGATCGGTAGACCGACGATTACATTCTCTGTGACACCTTTCAACGCCTCTATCTCTCCACGTATAGCAGCATCTGCAAGCGTCGGCACAGTGATTTCGAACGCAGCTCTAGCTAGTACGCTGGCTTTGCTTCCGGCGATACCGTGGCGTCCAATCTGCTGTATGTAGCCTCTTGAGGTCATCAGATCTGCGACCAGAAAGATGTGGCGAACATCGACTTCGAGACCCTGCTCCTCCAGTGTGCCCATGATTTCGTTTACTAGCGCCTGTCGAGCCGCCTCGATACCTAAGGTGGTGGCGATTTCGAAGAGGTTGTTGGTGGTTATGCGTGCTGTGTCGACTCCAGGGATCTGGATGATCTTAGCTAGGTTGGAGCCTGAGGTTTGGATGAACCACTCCTCATCCTCCTTTGTTACAGTGATTCTTGTGATGCCTGGAATACCTTTAACCCGCATGTTTAACAGCTTGTTTCTCAAGGCGAAGAGCGCTGAGAGATCCGCGCCCTCTAGGTTCACAGTTATCGTGTTTTCTCCTGTGACTTCAACGGTGCGTTTACCGGTTTTTACTATCGCAGCGATATCTTCGGTAGTGGTCTTCCGCTCATCAATTCTAGCCTTGCTTAGAACGAGATTGATGCCGGTGCCGTATTCGACGGCTGTGTAGTCGACGACGTTACCGACCTTTGTGAAGAGGATTTCGCGGGCTACTTCAAGCGCGCTTTCCTTTGAAGCACGGTGCTCCTTGTCGAGGTAGACATTCATTGTCGGAGTTGCGGGTTGCTTCCTTGCGTCTACAAGCTCTATTAGACGTGGTAGACCCAGTGTAACGTCCTGCTCCTTGACACCAGCGAAGTGGAAGGTTCTGAGCGTCATCTGAGTACCTGGTTCACCTATTGATTGCGCAGCCACGATGCCGCTGGCCTCTCCAGGCTCAACGGTTGCTTTTACTAGAAGGTCAAGGGTGTTCTCTACTACTTTAGCGACTGATGCTTTAGGTAGGGAGCTGGCGTCGAACGACTCCTTCAGGGTCTCGTATAGCTTGGGTGGGAGATCTCCCTTGTACTTTTTAAGTACTGCTTCAACGTCGACCTTCTCCTTTGTTTCGGTTCCGAATATAGCGGCTGTATCTACGAGTCTTTGCACGTTCACTGCTTTACCGTGGTCGCTCTTAGCTGGGTCAACTCCATCCTCACCGTATAGGAACTGGATGATGTTTCCGTCGGGGTCTCTGACTGTGAGATCGTATTCTACTTTGATGTGCTCCAGCGCGTTGACGAGACGTCGCTGCATGTATCCGCTTTGCTGAGTCCTAACTGCGGTGTCTACCAGTCCTTCACGACCACCCATTGCGTGGAAGAAGAACTCTGTAGGTGAGAGTCCGTCGCGGTAGTTTGATCTGACAAAGCCCTTTGAAGCTGGGCTCTTGTCATCTGGCTTGTAGTGTGAGAGGGCGCGGTTATGGTATCCCTTGTGGATTCTTTCACCTCTGACAGACTGTTGGCCTAGGGCGGCAGTCATCTGACCGATGTTTAGGCTTGAGCCTCTTGCACCGGTTCTGGCCATGATGACACCCGCGTTGTTTAGAGGGAAGTTCCTGTCTGCAATGCGGCCTGCTCTATCACGAGCTCTTGAGAGCTCTGTGACGATTAGGGACTCCAAGATGTCTTCAGGTGAAAGACCTCTAGTTAGAGGAAGCGTACCAGCCTCGTATTGAGCGATTAGATCCTTAACCTGCGCGTAAGCTTTGTCCAGCTCCTCAGTTATTGAGGCTCGTGCCTTGTCACTTAGCTCAAGTTCATCGAAGCCGTATGAGAAGCCTTTGCGCGTGATGTAGGCCTTCAGCATAGATAGGGTTGAGTTCAGGAAGTGTCGGGCCTGTTCGTGACCATAGTCCTTGGCGATGCGGTGAAGGATGCTGTCAGCCTCCTCTGCGCCGATAGCGGCTCTGTCGATGACACCGCTGATTAGCTCGCCGTTCTTGATAACGACGTCTTTCTCGCTGCGTCTCTGGCTCTGGATCCATTTTGAGGTCATGATGTAGTTGAAGTCCTTCGGCATGCATAGTGAGAAGAGTTGGCGTCCGCTGTAAAGCTCTTCAGGCTCCTTGACCACCGGTTCCGGAAGCGGACCCTTGTATTTAGCTGATAAGGCTAGGTCGGTGAACATTGATTTTGTCAGGAGAGTATCTTCCTTAGTCAAGAGGTAGGCTGAGGTTAGGAAATCTCGTATAGCGCCGATGATTGGTCCACCGTATCTTGGGGAGAGTATCTGATCCTGCACCCTCATCAGCGTTAATGCTTCGGCTCTTGCTTCCTCGCTCTGCGGGATGTGGAGGTTCATTTCGTCTCCATCAAAGTCTGCGTTGTACGGAGGGCAGACAGCTGGGTGAAGCCTGAATGTTCTATACGGCAACACTCTGATGTAGTGAGCCATGACTGACATTCTGTGAAGTGAGGGCTGTCTGTTGAAGATCGCAATGTCTCCGTCGATTAAGTGTCGCTCTACGATGAAGCCGGGTGTTAGTGAGTCAGCTACAGTTTTACGGTCGCTTACATAGTCAAGTCTGATTTTGACGCCGTCAGGTCTGACGATGTAGTTGGCGCCGGGGTGCTCACTTGGTCCGTTAATTATCATCTGTTTTAGCTTGTCCATATTCCAAGATGAGACCTTTTCTGAGACAGTTAGTTTTTTAGCTACTTCGAAGGGGATACCTACCTCAGCGATGTCTAAGCTAGGATCCGGCGAGATAACGGTTCGGCTTGAAAAGTCGACACGTTTGCCTGAGAGGCTTCCTCGGAACCTGCCTTCCTTGCCCTTGAGACGCTGGCTGAGTGTCTTCAACGGCCTTCCAGACCTGTGGTGAGCCTGAGGAATACCGGAGACCTCGTTGTCAAAGTAGGTTGTGGCGTGGTACTGTAGTAGATCTACAAGGTCTTGGACAATCAGCGGTGGGGTTCCTGACTCCTTGCTCTCTCTTACACGCTGGTTGACCCTGAGGATGTCCACGATCTTGTGAGTCAAATCGTCCTCTGAGCGGATACCTGACTCCAGTGTGATCGAGGGTCTTACAGCGACAGGTGGAACTGGAAGCACCTGTAGCACGAACCATTCAGGTCGAGCGGACTCTGGGTCATAGCGTAGAAGATTGAGGTCTTCATCTGAGATTCTCTCAAGCCGCTCTCGGATAGCGACTGGGAGTAGACGAGTAGCACCGCCGTCCTCGGTGATTTCGTGGAATATTGTGGGTTTTGTCAGCTCGATTGTATACTGAACTTTGTCGCAGTGAGGGCAGGTCTTGACCTTCTTCGCCTTGGCAATAATCTCCTTCGCAATATCTTCAGCCAAGTTTGGAGTAAAGACATTCTGCTCCTTTAGCTTTGCTCGGTACTTGTCTAGCTCCTCTTCGGACAGGGTAAGCCGACCGCAGGCGCGGCAGGTTGCGAGGAGAAGCTTGTTGACGTTGTTGACGAAGGCGATGTGCAGCACCGATTCAGCTAGTTCTACGTGCCCAAAGTGGCCTGGGCATCTAGCAGCGGTGTTGCCGCAGGTGCCGCACTTCTGGCCGGGTTCAAGTGTTCCTAGGCGGTTGTCCATCAAGCCTCCTTGAACGGGCATGCCGTCTTCGTCATAAGTCTCTGGAGCGGTTACCTCGACTACGGAGTACTTTCGCACTTCGCTGGGTGAGAAGACCGCGAATTTGATGCCGCCGACGGCTTTAACTGATTCTTCGAACGCCATCTATCTATTCACCTTCTCCTATACCGACTATACCTTCGCCTTCACCAGCACTCTAGGTGCTATGTTGAGGCTAGTCATTTCCTGTAGAAGCAGCTTGAAGGCGTATGCGACTACTACTGTGGAGACTTTGGAGGGGTCTCCGCAGATTCTGCAGATGTATCGGTGCTGCTTAGAATCGTAGTATGCTATTAGCCCGCAGTTTTCGCAGATGTGTAGCTCTGTGCGGTCGGCCTCGTCGAGTAGACGGTCCTTCAACACCATTGAAGCGCCGTATGCGATGAGGCAGTCACGCTCCATTTCACCGAACCTGAGACCTCCGCCTCTGGCTCGACCTTCTGTAGGCTGCTTTGTGAGCATCTGGACTTGACCGCGTGCACGGGCATGCATCTTGTCAACAACCATGTGGTGTAGCTTCTGGTAGTAGACTACTCCGATGTAGACGTCGACGGCGTATTTCCGCCCAGTCATACCGTCATACATTACTTCGCGACCGGTTGGGCTGAAGCCGTGTTTAACGAGCACATTTCTCAGTTCATCCGGTGTTTCACCTTTGAAGACTGTTCCGTCAACTTGACTGCCTCGCAGCGCGGCTGCTTTGCCGGCTAACGATTCGATGAACTGTCCAGCAGTCATTCTTGATGGGAATGCGTGTGGGTTAATGATTAGATCTGGGACGATGCCTGCTTCGGTGTAAGGCATATCCTCTTGGTTTACTACTAGGCCGATGACTCCTTTCTGTCCGTGTCGTGAAGCGAATTTGTCGCCGATCTCCGGGATACGCATATCGCGGACACGAACCTTGTACATTCGTCCGCCTTCAACGCTCTCGGTTACGAAGACAGAGTCAACAACACCTGCTTCTGATGGTCTAACTGTGCTGGAGGTGTCTCGTCTATAAGGTCCTTTAACCTCAAACTCACGGTACTCCTCCATGAAACGTGGAGGGCTGGTCTTTCCGATGATGACGTCACCGCCGCCTACTACAGCCTCGTGCATGATGACTCCATCCGGCTCAAGCAGCCTGTAGTACTTTTCACCGCGGTATCCTCTGACGTTGTCCTCTGCCGCCGGGATTTCGAAGGTATCCTTCATGCCGCCGAGGTACTGCTTCGCTGTGCTTTCATAGATCCTGTAGAAGAATGAGCGAGACAGACCTCGTTCGATCGAGGATCTGCTCATTACAATTGCGTCCTCGATGTTGTATCCTTCAAAGGACATGACTGCTATTACGCAGTTCTGGCCAGTCGGACGTTCATCCAGCTTTAGCAGGTTTGTCATTCTTGTAGTTACTAGCGGGGCCTGTGGGTATACCAGTAGATGTTCTCGGACGAATGTGGCTAGCGGGAATGTGGGTGATGAGAAGCCGAGTGACTGCTTCGCCATAGCTGATTCGTATGTGTTTCTTGGTGACTGGTTGTGCTCAGGGTAGGGTATCACTGAGCCTGCGACTCCGAGAATTGCTGGTGTGAAGATTTCTAAGTGGGTGTGATCTGCTGATAGTGAGTCGAGAGAGATCGCGACGTATGCGTTCTCCTCCTCATTCGCATCGATAAGCTCGATTGCTCCTTCGAGGAGCAGTTCGTGCCACCGTTTCTCACCTGAGATGACCTTTCGTATCATCTCTTGGGTAAGTAATGGCTTGCCTTCGCTTACAATGATGAGCGGTCTGAGAACTCTGCCTGAGCTGGTGTATACGTATGCTCGGCTTGAGGCGCTTGTCACCTCAGGAGCCACGTATGAGATACCTACGTGAGGGTGGATTCTGGCGCTTCTTCTGCGCTCCCTGAAGTCTGCGGCTAACTTGGCTCCGTCCTTATGGTAGCCTATGAACCAGCCGTCGACGAAGACTTTGCACTCCTCAGCTGTTTGGTCTTCACGGTGCTCTCTGGTGCTGACTACGCCTAGCTCTGTGATCTGCCCAATGACCTCTTCCTTCGGGACGCTTACGGAGATTAGTGCTGAAAGGGCGAGGTTCTTCACCAGTCCACAGTTAGATCCTTCAGGGGTCTCTGTAGGGCATATTCGTCCGAAGTGAGTAGCGTGAAGGTCTCGTGCCTCAAAGTTAGGTTGGCTTCTGCTGAGAGGTGACTGGATTCTTCGTAGATGGCTTGTGGTTGACAGGAAGTTAGTTCTGTCGAGGAGCTGGGTGACACCTACTTTACCGCGTCCCCAGTTACCGGTTGCAATAGCGTTGTTCAGCTTGTCGGTAATGATGCCGGGTCTGATTGCTGCACCAACTACGTTTACGCCTCGGCGTTGACCTGTTCTTTCAAGCTGGTACTTCATGTCTCGTACCATGTTTCTGAAGGCGGTTCGGAACAGATCTGCGATCATTTGACCGGCGAACTTGATCATCTTGTTGCCATAGTGGTCCTTGTCATCAGGCTTGACCCAGCCTAGTTTCAGCTCGATGAGCTTGTTTATTGCATCTCCGATGAACATAGCTTTGTCGAACCGGTCTTCGGCGTGCTTGCCGATGTGAGGTAGTAGACCCCAGTCGAGAACTGACTCTGCTTTTCGGATTCTGAACTCGTCAGGCATACCGTGGGCGACACGGTTTCCAATATAGGTTAAAGCATCCTGAGGAGTTGGTGCTTCACTCGCTTTTTCAAACGAGACTTCAAGCTCATCCTGTATCTCAGGTAGGAGTGAAACAGCATCAGCGATTTCCTTGTCTGTTTCTAAGCCGAGAGCCCGCAGCACTGTGACGAATGGTAGATCCACCGGGGAGCTTGGGAGCTTAACGTTTATTCCGCCATCGACCTTCAAGGAGATTTCGAGCTTCGCACGGTAGCCGACGATCGAAGAGTAAATTTTAGCTTTGTAGACTAGGTTGACGCCGGTTGTCTCTTTATCGACGAGAACCTTATTGGGAGATAGATCTTCAAGTCCGACAACGACTCTCTCGGAGCCGTTGATAATGAAGTAGCCTCCCGATTCATTAGCGTCTTCGCCAACCTCGATCAGCTGTTCTGGTGAGAGACGGCTTAAGGTGCATTTGTTTGACTTGATCATTACCGGTAAATCGCCGATATGTTGCCTCTGCGATTCACGTGGGACACCTCGCTCCTCAATCACCATGTCCAGATAGATAGGGGCACCGTATGTGAGGTTTCTCAACCTAGCCTCCACAGGGAGGATGTTGCTGATTGAGCCGTCTATTTCTACGACCCTTGGTTGGCCTAGAGTGAGTTGACCGAACTTTACGCGGTACGGGTTTCCAAGCGCCTCAATCTCCATTCCACCGACCTCATCAATGATGCTTTGTAGGCCGGTTTCGATGAACTCGTTGTACGAGTTAAGGTGCTGTCGTGCCACTCCTTCACTTTCAAGGACACTCTTGAGGACTGGCCACGGATCGTATTTTGCCACTGTTGTTTCCATTTTCTAATCTACCACCACAAACCTGTAAAATATCGACTCGCCTGCGGTCTGGCTTGTGCGAGTCACCTTGATTAGGTCTCCCGGCTTGGCTCCGATCTCTCTAACAACTGGATCTGAGACAAGTATTTGGGGAAATTGGTCAGGGGATGCGTTGTACTTCCGAACGACCTCTTCCTTCTCTTTATCACTAACAATTTCATGTTTAGGAACATACACGTGTTCAGTTGGATTGAAAGTAGATTTCTTTTCAGTCTTCTTTGGCAATATCGTCACCTATATTTAGAGTAGATAGTCTAACTAAACTGTGCAAGTATAACACTCCGCAAGCTACCTAGCCGTAGTATATTTAAGGATTATATTACTTAAAAATCTTTCATGTAATTAGTTGACCGAGATGATGCGGCTGCGCTGCTTAGGAGTTCTTCATTTCCTCAAGATATCCTACTAGTACAGGGAGAAATGTGCCGATGTCAGACACTAGCCCAACTGCTTGACCTGAGCCGCGGTCGAGAAGCTTGGTGACTGAAGAGGGGTTGATGTCGACTGCCACAACTTTCACGCTTGAGGGCAGCATGTTCCCTACCGCAACAGAGTGAAGCACGGTGGATATCATTAGAACTACATTGACGTCTTTCAAAACCTCGCGGTATCTACGCTGCGCCTCCACGCTATCGGTCACAACATCCGGTAGAGGACCATCGTCACGGATACTGCCCGCCAAGACAAACGGCACACCCTTCTTTACGCACTCATAGATTATTCCGCTCTTCAACACCCCTTTCTTCACAGCGGCTTCGAGTGAGCCTGCTTTGAATACCTCATTTATCGCCGCCATGTGGTGCCGGTGACCGTGGAAAGCCGCGGTACCTTCGTCCAGATACATGCCGAGGGAGGTTTTGAATATTGAGTACTCGACGTCGTGAACTGCTAAGGCGTTTCCGGCTAGTAGAGCATCGACGTAGCCGTCACGTATCATCTTTGCCAGTGATGTCGCTGCGCCTGTGTGCACTACTGCGGGGCCTGCTACGATAGCGACCTTTCCGCCTTGCTTCTTAGTTCTGAAGATGTCCTCAGCGATTCTGCGAGTGATGGTCTGCGTAGGCTTCTCGATGGAGCTCTGGCTACTCATGAACTGGAATACTCCTACCCCTTCTCGGGGTCGTTCAGGTGGGACAACTCTGATGCCGGCTTCACCTACAACTACTGGATCACCCTTCTTGATATCTCGAATTAGCCTGCAGGCTGCGCGGTTCTCCTTAAGGTTCAGCACAATCGCCTTGTCCATCATCTGATTCTCCACTTCGACCCAGTTTCCGGTAAGATAGACAAAGGTCTGGTGGTTAGTTGTGCTGTAGAAGTTATCCGGCAGAACCTTATCCTTCGGAGAAGGCGTGTATTCGACGGTCTCAAGTTCAACAGGGATAGCGCCGTCGCGGTAAACCTCTTCAAGCATCCGTTCAAGGTGAGCTTGACTTTCACCTTTCACCAGTAGGCGAGCGTAGCTGTAATCCTTCTTTCTTCGACCGATGCGGAACTCTTCAACCTCGAACTCACCTTTGAGGTCCATTATTCCATCGAAGATTCTTGTGAGGATCATCGAGTCGATTAAATGACCTTTGACCTCGATTTGCCTAGTGAAACGCATAGGCTCTTGGGATCCTAGTTTTCGACTTGTCTTCTTCGACGGCATCGGTATCTCACATCACTTCTTGTTAGCAGCTTGCTCTGAGACGGGCTGGGTAAGTAGCCAATATATGTATCCTTCAGTTAAAGCAGTCTCGCTTGCCACGGTGATGTTCTGGGAGACTGAGGTTGTTGCCCAAGAGTGCCCGTTGTCTCGGAACTCAATTAGGACGCGAACTGATGAGGCGGTTCCTGTGACGCTGTCCACGACGCTGACCTTGTAGTTGATTAACCTAACTCGCTCAAGCTGCGGGAAGCTTCTAAGCAGAGATTTTCGAAGCGCCACATCTATTGAGTGAACAGGCCCCACTCCTTCGCCGGCCTCTTCGTACTCCTTCCCGTTCACCTCGACCGTGACTTTAGCGTTCACTTTAGCCTCAGTGTCTTTTACTGTTAAGATCTGCCACCGCTTTACCTTGAAGGGCTCAACCATTCTTCCGAGTGCCTTCAAGAATAGCAGGTAGAGCGTAGCATCAGCGTTCTCCAGATGATAACCTTCCGACTCGAGCTGCTTCACCCGCTGCAGAACTCGTTCAACCTTGTCCTTGGATTCGTCTATCTGAAGCCCTAGTTTAGAGGCGATCTGCACGATGCCTGATCTGCCTGAGAGCTCCGAGATCAGTAGATGTCGCTCGTTCCCAACCAGCGCCGGATCTAGATGCTCGTAAGCGCCTGGACTCTTTAAAATCGCATCCACATGCATACCGGCCTTGTGCGAGAAGGCGCCGGGTCCAACGTAGGGTTGATGCGGACTCGGAGGCATGTTCATAAGCGCATAGACGTAGCGTGAAAGAGAAGTAAGCTCCTTTACCCGCCTCTTAGAGGTGTCTCCAGTGCCAAGCACATCTAGACCCATCTTGAACTTGAGGGCGGGGATGACTTGGCAGAGATCAGCGTTTCCACAACGCTCTCCGAAGCCGTTTATGGTGCCGTGAACATGTGTTGCACCGCCCTTCACAGCCATTAGGGTGTTAGCGACGGCTAGACCCGAGTCGTTGTGGCAGTGAACACCTACCTTTACGCTGAGATTAGATACTGTCTTGGACACTATGTCTTCAACGTTTGATGTTAAGGTGCCTCCGTTCGTATCGCAAAGCACAATGACACGGGCACCCGCGTCCTCAGCGGCTTTAACGGTCTTGAGCGCATACTTCGGATCGGCTTTGAAGCCGTCGAAGTAATGTTCGGCATCAAATATCACTTCTCGCCCAGCTTCGCGCAGATAATGCACCGAATCATAGATCATTCTCAGATTTTCTTCAGAGGTGGTGCCTAGAACGTTTTTTACGTGCAGTAACCATGATTTGCCGAAGAGCACTATTGTCTTGGCGCCTGTGTCCAGCAACACGTTTAGGACACGATCGTTTTCAGCCGACAAATCTTTTCTTCTAGTGCTTCCGAAAGGAACTACCTGCGAGTTTGTTATCCGGAGTTTTGCTGCCACGTTAAAGAATTCGTGATCCTTCGGGTTTGAGCCAGGGTAACCTCCCTCGATGTAGTCGAAGCAGAGGCGGTCAAGCCTTTCGGCTATGCTGATTTTATCTTGAAGTGAGAAAGTTACGCCTAATGCTTGTGCGCCGTCGCGCAGAGTTGTATCCAAGACCTCAATTGTCGAATCGATTCGTTAGCCCCCTCGTTAAGCAGTTTGACCGTTCCCAGTTCATATATAAGGATTATCTAGCGAGAGGGCTGGGAATAACTCATTTTCTATCCTTGGAAGCATTTGATGCATCTGGCTAGGTCTGGTCTTCCGATGTCGATGGCGGTCTTCGCTACACCCAGCATTACTGTGCAGATGCAGGCTGTGTGGAGCGTTGCCCACGTCTTTCCCCTGTGTTTGAGCGAGTCAAGGTTGAGCGAGCCCTCTCCAACGGAGAATCCCTGTTCTGAGAAGGTTCTCAGATCGAACTCCTTATTGTATAATTCGGAGTCAGGGTCCACCCACCCACCACGTCTTCAGGAAGTTCTTAACATACCACCTGTAACGAAGCTTCCTGCATCTCTTCATCTTCTCCTCCTTATTGTTTCCCTTACAGTTCCTAGGGTTGAAGGTTATGAAAGGAATGGCCTTAAGCCTCCTGATAATCATCAGCCTCGTCTTGTACCCATCGTATCCTCCATCGGCCAGAAACTCCTTGACACGGAGCCCGAGCCCGATAATCATTTTGACGAACCATTGCACCGTCCTATTCTCACCGTATCCAGCCTTGGTCACGGTGAGCATGATTGGGAGCCCTGACAGGGAGTCAATCGCAATGTGAACCTTGTACCCGAAGACGAATCTTTCTCGATGATGATCCCAGGTCCACGATGCATCCCTGTCCCTCCGCCTATGCTTCCTACACCTCCTGTTATTGTGATTAGGCTTATTCGCCGATTTACAGTCCTTGAACCACGCCCAGATGATTGAGCAATCGAGACTGACCTTCTCCCCCTTGATCACACCCATCCTGATGAGCTGCACAACCATCACTGAGAAGACCTGGATTATCTTCTCCGGACCCAGTCTTTCTGCGAACTTGCCGAAGGTTGTCCTGTCCGGAATCCTGTACCGCATCTCTCCACCGACACGTCTCTTCAAGTTGAGTATGACCAGCCACTCCGGATTACTCTTCAAGAAGCGTATCAGGTCGAGGATGCTGCTCATACTCTTCAGATACATAAGGAGAAGAGCCATGAAGACGGAGCTGGGAGGATATCCCTTCGGCCCATCCCTCCTCTTCCTATCAGGATCAACTATCACATCCACGTAGGAGAAGTAGTCATTCCTCTCGAAGAACTCCTTCGAGGAGAACGATTCTTCCCTTATCGGTTTAGGCTTCTTGTCCTTCTCAGCCTTAACACTATTACAGCAGAGAACCTGAATGGAGCTCGCATGAACTCCCCCATCCTTCACCGGCTATTATCACCAATAACAGCCTGAATGAAGGATGGGTCATACCATCAAGAATCGATTCATCTTGACAAATGAGTGAGAACCAAGTTATTCCCAGCCCTCTAGCGATTTAACCTGATCAGAGGAGAGGAATCTTCTCGCTGATAGGAAAAAAGAGGAGTTAGCTGAGATTCTTAGAATGCTCCACTGATTTTATCGACAGGTAGAACATCGTCAATCGGGAGGCCTGCACGCATATGGGCCCCTTTGATGAGGACGGGGCTTGATGCTTCGGTGATGCAGAAGTATCTTCCCGCACTGAGGTTGTAGAAGACTTCAGAAGGTTTGATGTCGCGCGCACGGAACTCCGGCTCGATCCTTTTGGCCGCGTCTTTGAACTGCTTCTCAGATAACCCCTTTACGCCGCTCGTGTGAAAGTCGATGTGTCATTAATCGATTCACCTTATTAATTAGTATTGGGCACTGTCCTAATTTAGATGGTTTAATTTCCAGTAGTAAAACTCATGCCATGTCCACACGTGTGTCGAGCAATCTTCCATCATCGCAGGCGTTACGCCTCGCTTAATTTGTGAAATGA